>JBNLAT010000004.1:0-109851 GCA_050302275.1 Thiohalomonadaceae bacterium
GTGGCAGGGGCTCAAGCCGAATCAGGCCTATACCGATGGCGAGCAGGGCCACTGTTGCAACAAAACGCTCGAACGCACAGCGATAGAGATAACGCATGTTACGTTCCGGGCTGAGACCCGCGATGCGGTCGGCGCGTGCTAGCTGCCTGACCTGCTGCAGGTGGTTCAACACAATAATGAGCGTGCCGTAGAAGACCGACAGGGCGGCAAACCAACCCTGCAGGACGTAGAAAAGCCCGGCCAGGGCGCCAGAGGGAAGAAGGTACCAAACAACGATTCTTCTTAGCTGTGCCCGGGCATCGCTCATGTGTTTACCTGGATTGTCCCCGCACCGTTCAAAAGAGGGTACGAAACGCATGTTTCAGCAACGTAACGCGGGGCCAAAACGAAGCTCTCAGCGGCGCGAAAGTATATCCAGCCTAGCCGCTAGGGTCAATGATGGCACAATAAAAAAGGTTTATATTAGCTCGAACAGATATTTACGAGCGTTGAGGTAGGTTTTTTACAGTTACTTTATATGGTCGAGGATGCCGTCCAATTCATCCAGGCTGTTATAGGCGATCACCAGCTTACCTTTGCCCTGGTTGCCATGCTGAATCGCCACCTTGGCACCCAGCTTGTCGCCGAGGTCCAACTCCAGACGACGGATATCCGGATCTTCCTGCTTGGCGGCCTTGGCCTTGCCTTTGGGTTCCCCTTGCAGGGTGTGTTTAACCAGCCGCTCGGTCTCGCGCACCGACAGCCCTTTGGCCGCCACGTGTTGCGCAACCTTGACCTGCTGCTCCCCTTCCAGCGCCAGCAGGGCGCGGGCATGGCCCATCTCCAATTCGCCGGTCTCCACCAGACGCTTGACCGTTTCCGCCAGACTGAGCAGGCGCAACAGGTTGGACACAGCGGCGCGGGAGCGGCCTACTGCATCGGCGGTCTGCTGGTGGGTCAGACCGAATTCTTCGATCAGACGGTGCAGTGCCGTCGCCTCTTCCATCGGGTTGAGGCCTTCGCGCTGGATGTTCTCGATCAGCGCCATCGCCATGGCGGCCTGATCCGGTACGTCGCGAACGACTGCGGGGATTTCGTGCAGACCGGCCAGTTGCGAAGCGCGCCAGCGGCGTTCACCGGCGATGATCTCGTAGCGACCGCCCGCTACCGGGCGAACCACGATAGGCTGCACCACGCCCTGGGCGCGGATGGAGTTGGCCAACTCTTCGAGGGTATCCGGGTGCATGTCGACCCGCGGCTGATAGACACCGCGCTGCAGGATGTCGACCGGCAGATTTTTCAGCAGGCCGTCGGCCGCCGCCTCTTCTACCGTGGCAGGCGCCGCATCGTATGAGCCGCCATTGCTGCCCAACAGGGCCTCAAGCCCTTTACCCAGTCCTCGTTTTTTCGCTGCCATCTTCTTTTGCTGTTCTTACTTCGTTTGCAGAAACGGTACTTAGACCGCCTGTTTGTGGTCTTCGCCGCGGCGCAGGATCTCACCGGCCAGCGCCAGATAGGCCATCGCCCCACGGGAGCTGCGGTCGTACTGTAGCGCCGGAATGCCGTGGCTGGGGGCCTCGGCCAGACGGACGTTACGCGGAATCACGGTACGGTATACCTTGTCACCGAAGTGCATGATCAACTGACCGGAGACATCATTGGCGAGGTTGTTGCGCGGGTCGTACATGGTACGCAGCAGACCTTCGACCTCCAGCCCCGGATTGACCGAGGATTTGATCTCCTCGATGGTCTTGAGCAGCGCGCTCAAACCTTCGAGAGCGTAGTACTCGCACTGCATCGGGATCATCACCGAGTCGGCCGCCACCAGGGCGTTCAGGGTCAACATGTTCAACGAGGGCGGGCAGTCGACCAGAATGTAATCGTAATTATTGCGAATCGGTGTCAAGGCATCGCGCAGACGCTGGGCACGACCCTCGGTCATGTCCATCAGCTCGACCTCGGCAGCGGTCAGGTCACCGTTGCTCGGCAGTACATCAAAATTGGCGGATTCAACGTGGATAATCGCCTGCTCAGCGGGAACCTGGCCCATCAGCACGTGATAGCTGCTGTATTCGTAGCTACCCTTGTCGACGCCGCTACCGACGGTGGCGTTACCCTGCGGATCGAAGTCGACCACCAGCACCTTTCGCTTGGTCGCGACAAAGGAGGCGCCCAGGTTGATGCAGGTGGTGGTCTTGGCCACCCCGCCCTTCTGATTCGCCACTGCGATGATCTTGCCCATTATGGTTTCCCCTCCAAATCCTTGCCGGTCACTACTGTTGCCCGATACGTAACAGGTGTCGTTGCTCCTGTTCCAGACCCGGCACCCTGAGCGGTATCACCTCGATAAGCTGATAGCCCTGCGGCATGGCTGCCAGCTCCTGTTCAGGAACGGCGCCCTTCATTGCCAGGAATTCCCCCTTCGGGGTCAGCAGGTGGCGGGAGCCTGTCAGGATATCAGCAACCGGGGCAAAAGCGCGAGTGATAATACAGTCGAAGCCGACATCATCTTGAAACGCCTCGATCCTTTCGTGCACCACGGTCACATTTTCCAGTCCGAGCGTCGCCTTGGCCTGGATCAGGAAGCGGGTTTTCTTGCTGTTGGAGTCCAGCAGCACGAACTGTCGCTCGGGAAAGACCAGCGCCAGCGGGATACCCGGCAGGCCGCCGCCGGTGCCGACATCGATGGTCCGCTGGCCGTGGAAATGGGGCACTACCGCCAGCGAGTCGAGCAGGTGGCGGGTGACCATCTCCGCCGGGTCGCGCACCGCGGTGAGGTTATAGGCCTTGTTCCATTTCGCCAGCAGTTCGACGTAGGCGATCAGCTGCTCGCGTACCGCTTCGGGCAGATCCAGTTCCAGCTTCGCCAGACCGGCATCGAGCTTGTGACGTAACTCGCTCAAGAGCCGAGCGCCTTGGAGTGGTTGCGTTTTTTCAGGTAGACCAGCAGCAGTGAAATGGCCGCCGGGGTCACCCCGGGAATACGTGAGGCGTGACCGAGGGTGGCAGGACGATTACGTTCCAGCTTCTCCCGCACCTCGGCGGAGAGGCCGCGCACCGCAGCGTAGTCGAAATCTTCGGGCAAGACGGTCGATTCGTGGCGCAGGCTGCGTTCGATCTCGTCGCGCTGACGCTCGATGTAACCGGCGTACTTGGCCTGGATCTCCACCTGCTCGGCCACCACCGGGTCGTTCACCGGCGTCAGTTCCGGCAGCAGTTTAAAGAGATCCTGATAACCCACATCGGGTCGGCGCAGCAGTTCGTCGAGACGGTATTCGCGACTCAACTCGCCGCCCAGTACCGCCTCTGCATCGGCGATTTTGCCGGGATGGGCGAAGGTTTCGTGCAACCGCTGCTGTTCCTGTTCAATCGCCTCGCGCTTGGTCTCGAATGCGGCCCAGCGCTGGTCGTCCACCAGCCCCAGTTCGCGGCCGATGGGGGTGAGGCGCAGATCGGCGTTGTCCTCGCGCAGCAGCAGACGGTATTCGGCGCGGGAGGTAAACATACGGTAGGGCTCGGCGGTGCCGCGGGTGATCAGGTCATCCACCAGCACACCGAGGTAGGCCTCGTCGCGACGCGGCGACCAGGGCTCTTTTTCCTGCACCCGGCGGGCGGCGTTAAGTCCGGCCAACAGCCCCTGCGCCGCCGCCTCTTCATAACCGGTAGTGCCGTTGATCTGCCCGGCAAAGTAGAGCCCTTCGATCACCTTGGTTTCCAGAGTCGGCTTGAGATCCCGCGGGTCGAAGAAGTCGTATTCGATAGCGTAGCCGGGACGGACGATGTGGGCATTCTCGAAACCACGGATTGAGCGCACCAGATCCAGTTGCACATCAAACGGTAGCGAGGTGGAGATGCCGTTAGGGTAGACCTCGTGGGTGGAGAGCCCTTCCGGCTCGACGAAGATCTGGTGGGCATTACGCTCTGAGAAACGCACCACCTTATCTTCAATAGATGGACAGTAACGTGGCCCCACCCCTTCGATTACACCGCTGTACATGGGCGAGCGATCCAGCCCGCCGCGAATGATCTCGTGGGTCTTTTCGCTGGTGTGGGTAATGAAACAGGAGATCTGCGGCGGATGCTCCTCGCGGTGACCGAGGAAGGAGAAAACCGGCGCCGGATCGTCACCCGGTTGCTCCTGCATCACCGAATAATCGAGGCTGCGCCCATCGAGGCGCGGCGGGGTACCGGTTTTGAGTCGGGAGACCCGCAGCGGCAATTCGCGCAGGCGATGGGAGAGGGCATTGGACGGCGGGTCGCCGGCACGGCCGCCCTGGTAGTTCACCTGACCGATGTGGATCAGGCCAGCGAGGAAGGTGCCGACGGTCAGCACCACGGTGGGCGCCTTGAACTCCAGTCCCATCTGGGTGACCACGCCGGTGACCCGGTCGCCTTCGACGATCAGATCTTCCACCGCCTGCTGGTAGAGACTTAGGTTGGGCTGGTTTTCCAGCGCATAACGCACCGCCGCCTTGTAGAGCTGGCGATCCGCCTGGGCGCGGGTGGCGCGCACCGCCGGCCCCTTGGAAGCATTGAGGATACGGAACTGAATGCCGCCTTTATCGATAGCGCGGCCCATCAGCCCACCGAGGGCATCCACCTCTTTCACCAGATGACCCTTGCCGATACCGCCGATGGCCGGGTTGCAGGACATCTGCCCCAGGGTTTCGATGTTGTGGCTCAGCAACAGGGTACGCACGCCCATCCGCGCCGCGGCCATGGCCGCTTCGGTTCCGGCGTGTCCGCCGCCGACTACAATGACATCGAAAGATTCGGGATAAATCATCTGCATTCACCAAAAAGGGCCGCACATTGTACGTCTGCGCACTCTTCAGGCCAATTCCTCCTGACCGATACATTTAAATTGGCCTCAAAATGATCTTCGCGCCCGAGTCCTGTCTTGCAAGGCCTGCGGATACGAATTTTAATTTTGGGACCGCTTCCTAGTACATTGGTGTTAGTTTTACTGAGGATATACACTACGGTGCTTTCAGCGACGCTGCGGCGCCGCACCCCTGGTACAAACCACGGACAGCCATGCCTGACTATCTGAACGCCGAAAAGACAGCTATCGACTCTGTCGAGGATCATGACCGCTATGTCCTGCATAGCGAGGGAGAGATCCGTAACCAGCTGTTATCCCTGGCAAAAAAACCGGACATCATCACCGCCTACTTCGGCGGTGGTAAGCACTTTTTCCTTACTGCGGTGTTGGGCGTGTTAAAGGATCGCAATCTGGTGGTGCTGGACATCGGCCCGGACGACGAAATTACGGAAAAGGCGATCAAATCCAACCGCCTGGTCTGCACCGCTCGCAGCATGGGCGTACCGATCAAATTTTCCGTTGAGGGGCTGCAAAGCGCCAAATATCAGAACCGTTCGGCGATCGCCGCCAACATGCCGGAAACCCTGTTCCGCAAGCAGCGACGCGAATTCTTCCGCGTACAGGTTCCGCGGATTAATGCCCCGCTCTGCACCATCCGACCAGACAAGAAGTCCGACCCGCTCACCCTGCAGATCGTCGACATCAGCGCAGGCGGGCTCTGCTTCATCGCCCATGAAGAGATCTTCAAGCCGGAGATGTTCTCGATCTATCGGGATTGTCTGATTCAGCTGCCGGAATTCGGCGAGTTTCGTGTCGATGTCGAGGTCCGCAACAAGGGTGTTTTCTTCACCGGCAAGAATGAGGCAATTCCGCGCATCGGTGTTGCGTTCCTTAATGTTTCCATGCAGACCAATCTTTACCTGCAGCGGTATATCTATCATCTACAGGCGCTCAGCGCCGGTCATTAATTTCCACTCATCCGCCGACAGGCAAGACGGATAAAATCGAGCTGTTTGTTAAATTGCGTGCAGCCGCTGCAAATCAGCAGGTGCAGTCTTAGTCCGAGCTGTTCGCGTGGTGCGAGCTTTCGATCCTGTGACTGAGACATTAAATGGGTCGCCTGTTTACAGTTCAACATTACGCTCCCTCCTCAAACCAGTTCTCTGTCAGACACAATCGTAATCGCGAACGCGCCCGATGCAAAATCACCCAGCAGTTGCTTTCACTGATCGACAGCTCGGTGCATATCTCTTCCGTATCCAGCCCCAGCATTTCACGCATCATGAAAACCCTTGCCGTATTTTCCGGCAGGTAGTTCAAACAGGCATCGAATATGCGCCAGAACTGTTCATCTTCCAGATCCTGTTCCGGTTTTTTCCAATTCGTCGGTTGTGTTTCCTTGCGCCAGTGACCACGTTCATCAAACAGCGGCTCAAGTTCACTATCCAGCGCTTCGTCGAAACTCTGTAGCGGGTGGCGCTGCCGCTCACGAATAAGATCGATAATTTTGTGGCGCAGGATGGAAAAAACCCAGGTCTTCAGTTTCGACCGACCGGCATAGCTCTGCTGTGCCGCCAGTGCCGCGGCAAGAGCCTCCTGCACCGCGTCTTCCGCGGCCTGCTCATCGCGCAATTGCAGCCGCGCAAAACGCAACATATCGTGGCGTAGTGCGGCAATCTCATTGGCGTCGGTAGAATCGGACATCGTTATTCCCCAACAGCAAAGTGATGCCTCTCCATTGCGTTTCAGTGCGACAGCCAAAGAGTCTGTCGCAGCAACGAGACATTCCTTACAGGTTATTTAAGCTGAGAGTCTTTCCCGTAACCAGGATGCGCTGACACCACCGAGCTTTACTTCTTTGATAACCTTATCCTGAACCAGGATAAAACTGGGGGTGGCAGCGATACCAAATCCCCGAGCCAGATCGATATTTTTCGCCACATCAACCTTGATTAAGTTGGGAAACTCTTCGCGCATCTGATCGACCATGGGTGCCATCGACTTGCACGGTCCGCAGTGCAGCGCATAGAAATAGTAAATCCGTCGGTTAGCGGCAATACCATTATCTACCGCCGAAGTATCAGGCGCGACACTGCCTTCGCTACGCTTGGCCTGTTTTATTACCCGCCACTGCCAGAACAGGATGAATCCGGTCACTGCCACGATTGCTGCGATAATCAAGGTATCCATTTACTCACCTGAATACGCCGTAAACCAGCTTGAATGGTTGAGACACTCATGTTTCATCGGAATAGCGGATCGCAATTTTATGAAACTCATCCTGACATTTAATAAATTCTTCGACAATATCCGGATCAAAGTGATAACCCGCACCATTGATAATAGTCTCTACCGCTTCCTCATGGGGATAGGGTTTTTTATACACACGGCGACTGATTAGCGCATCATAAACATCGGCCACCGCCATCAATCTGCCTGAGACCGGAATTTCGTCACCTTTCATCGCATAGGGATAGCCGGTCCCATCCCAACGCTCGTGGTGACTGATGGCAATCTCACGTGCCATCTGTACAAAATCGGTGGTACCTAACTCCTCCTCTGCACGTAGCAGTGCATCATGACCATAGAGGGTATGCTTTTTCATCTCCTGCCATTCGTCAGGCGTCAGCTTTCCTGGCTTGAGCAGGATTTGATCGGGCACGCCCACCTTGCCGATATCGTGCAATGGTGAGGTTTTATAGAGTAACTCGATAATTTCATCCGTAAGGTAATCTGCAAAACGCGGATGCGATTTCAGACTCTGCGCCAGAACCCTGACGTAGTTCTGGGTACGCAGGATGTGTTTACCCGTTTCCGCATCGCGGGTTTCAGCCAATGACGCCATGCAATATATGGCCACGTCCTTGGTGCGATTCAGTTCAGCGGTACGTTCCCGTACCTTTGCTTCCAACAGGTAATTCTGATCGGCAAGGGCGCGTCGTGCCTGATTAAGTGCCAGATGAGTAGCAACACGTGCCCTGACAATCGGTGGACTGACCGGCTTGAGGATATAGTCTACCGCGCCCAGGTCAAAACCCTTTACCTCATCGGCGACTTCGCTCTTGACGGTCAGAAAGATCACCGGAATATCGCGTGTCAGCGAATTCTCCTTGAGCCGTCGGCACACTTCATAACCATCCATGTCCGGCAGCATGATATCGAGCAGTATAAGATCGGGGATCGGATCGGTTTCGGCACGTCGCAATGCCTGTTCACCATCCATCGCCACCGCCACTTTGTAGTCGCCGTTGAGCAGTTCTACCACGACATCCACATAAAACTTCTCGTCGTCGACGACCAGAATTTTAGCTCTATCGTTATCCATTTCTTTTTCCCACTAAACTTGCGGACAAATCGTCCAGTGTGTGTTGTGCTGTATCGAAATCGTAGTTTTCGATTTGCCTTGTTAGCTGTTCTAATTGTTGTTGCTGCTTTTTATTGGAAATTAATCTACCAATCGTAGTAACAACTTTCACTGCACCTGAATCTCCTTCCATCAGCATCTGCCGCAGCTCGTTTAAACTTTGCTGGAGATCGATCTGACCCTCAATGGCTTCGGCCTGTTTTTCATCCTGTACCTTCTCCTGCTGCAGTTCTGCAAGTCCATTGAGTAATATTTCAAATGCTTCAAGAAATGGCGCTGGCAATTCAGCTTTACTCAATTGCCCGGCAATTAAAATCTGCTCCAGTTGCTCCGCTTCCCGCTGCAATGCCCTGGCCCCCATGTTCCCGGCAACACCTTTTAATGTATGTAGTTCACGCCGCGCACCCTCTTCATCACCTTCACCCAGACGCTGCAAAATTAGCTGTGGTGCTTCACCATGATGAGCGACAAACTCGCCGAGGAGTTTGCGGAACAGGCGCCGATTGCCACCAATACGTTCCAGTCCCCACTGCAGATCGATACCCGGCAAGCTATCCGGTAATGACACCTCGTCCTCTTTAACCACTTTTTCAGGCGCCTTATCATTTGGCTTTAGCCAGCGACTCAGCGTGGCAAACAGACGTGCAGGATCGATCGGCTTGGGAACGTGCTCATTCATCCCTGCCGCCAGGCATCGTTCCCTTTCACCGCTCATCGCATGGGCTGTCATGGCGACTATCGGCAGGGTTTTCCTGTGCGGTTGAGCACGGATATGTCGGGTTGCCTCATAACCATCCATCTCCGGCATCTGGATATCCATTAATACCAAATCGTAGTCGTCGGTTTTGACTGCGTCGACCGCCTCGCGGCCATTCGCCGCAATCACCACCTCCAACCCCATTCCCTCCAGGATTTCTCGCGCTACCTGCTGGTTGACCGAATTGTCCTCCACCAGCAAGACCTTGCCCTGTAGATAACCACGGACTTCACTGTGCGAGCCGCCGCCACCCGACATACGTGAACCGCCCAGTACCCGAATCACCGTATCGAACAGGGTCGATGGGCTAACCGGCTTGATCAGGAAACCGTCCATCCCGGCAGATTCCGCCTGACGCATCACTTCTTCCCGCCCATACCCAGTCACCAGAATCACCGCTGGCACCTGAGCCACTTCGCCCCCCTGTTTGATCTGCCTTCCCGCTTCGACGCCGTTCATCCCCGGCATACGCCAGTCCATCAGTACCAGTTGGAACGGTTTGCCTTCGTTCTCCGCGGCTTTCAGCTGTGCAAACGCCTGCTCGGCATTTTGTGCCGTGCTGGTATCGAAGGTGAAAGAGGTGAGTCGCTCGGCGAGTATCTCCCGCGCCGAAGGATTGTCATCGACCACCAGTGCGCGTAGACCGCGTAGATCCGGATCGGGCGTAAGTTTCTGCACGGCACTTTTAACTGGCGTAAAGGGCAGGTGAAAGACAAAGCGGCTTCCCTGATTCGGCACACTGCTTGCCTCAATTTCGCCCCCCATCAGTTTTACCAGATGGTGACAGATACTAAGACCGAGCCCGCTACCGCCATAGCGTCGGGTGGTGGAGTCATCCAGCTGGGTGAAGGCATCAAACAGGCGCGGGATCTGCTCAGGGGGAATGCCGATCCCTGTATCAGTGACGCTAAAACGCAACCATACCTGCTCGCCCTCCTGGCGTTCCTTCTCCACGCTGACCGTCACACCACCCTGTTCGGTAAATTTGATCGCATTACCTACAAGATTGGCCAGCACCTGTCCCAGACGCATCGGATCACCGAGCAGATTGTCGGTCACTGCAGGGTCGTGATGGAAGTTAAGCTCCAGCCCCTTCTCTTCCGCCCGAATCATGGTGATATCGGCCAGATTTTCGTAAACCTCATCCAGAGAAAATGGAACGGCTTCGACCTCCAGTTTGCCCGCCTCGATACGAGAAAAATCGAGAATGTCGTTAATCACCCCAAGCAGCGCCTGAGCCGAGGCGTGGATCTTGTCCATGTAGTGATACTGGCGGGTATTCAGTTCGGTCTGCAGTGCCAGGTAACTGAACCCCATAATGGCGTTCATCGGTGTGCGTATTTCGTGGCTCATGTTGGCGAGGAAATAACTTTTAAACCGATTGGCCTGCTCCGCCTCGGCCTTAGCCTTCGCCAGCGCATCTTTCTGCCGCCGCATTTGTGCTAACCACAACAGGGTTAACAGCAACAACACCGCTGCCCCCGCCACCACTTTCCATACCAGGGCGTAATTAACCTTGACGTCATAACGAATCGCCAGCGACTGCTGACGGATCGCACGGCGTTCCGCATCACCGATGGTGGCCAGCGCCTTATTCAGGATCGGGATCAACTCCGGCCAATCCTTGCGCACCCCGATAGCCAGATCGTTACTGTACGGGGCCGGTGCGGCCACCTTGAGATTACCCAGGCCCAGTTTGTCGATGAGATAGCTGGCGAGGGTGAGATTACCCACATAGGCCTCTGCTTTACCGCTCGCCACCGCCGCCAACGCTTCGGCAGTATCCGCGGTTAACAACAACTGCAGATCCGGGTGATCACGTTCCAGATACTCCTGGGTGACATAGCTGCGCTCCACCGCGATCTTCCAGCCGCTCAGATCATTCATACCGGTGATCATCGGCGCGTCCCGGCGGGTGAAGATCATGAAGGGGAAGTGCAGGTACGGTTCGGAAAAATTGAGAAACTTTGTCCGCTGTGGTGACGGGGTCAGGGCCGGAAGGAGATCAATCTCACCTTTGCGTGCACGCTCCACCGCCTCGGCCCAGGTTTGCTTTGGATCGTATTCAAGGGAAAGTCCCAGCGCCCCGGCGAGTCGTTGCATAAAAGCTGAGGAAATGCCCTGATAAACGCCGTCGGCATCAATGTATTCGATCGGTTCCCAGGCCGGATCGAGCCCAAGCCGTATGTTTGGATGTGCCGCAAGCCACGTCTGCTCCTGCTTGCTCAATGTCAGCGGCTCGCTCACCGTTTTGCGCCGCTCAGCATTGACCCATTTGCCGAGAATGGCACTGCGCTCCTGCTCACTGATATCCGCCAGTGCCTTTTGCATGATATCCCGCAGAATCGTCCAGTCCCTGCGCACACCGACCGCGTTGACCGAAGCGATGTCGTCGATCTTCCCCTGAATCTGCAGGTTGGAGATCAGCTCATGTTCGATGAGATAGAGTGCTACCGCCCGGTTACCGATATAGGCGTCGGCTTCCCCCCTGGCCACTGCATCGAGGGCGTCGCTGGTGCTGGGATACTCCTGCATCGGGACACTGGGATACTTCTCCGCCAGGATACGGGTAATCACGAAACCCTTTTCCACGGCGACATGCTGCCCTTCAAGATCAGCGATCTGCTCAGCATAGGGGCTGCCGCGGCGTTTAATAATGACGTAGGGGATGGTGAGGTAGGGGTCGGTAAAAAGAAAATCCTTCTCTCGTGCCGGATGGGGAGTGATACCGATCAGGGCGGGCAGACGCCTCGCCTGTACTGCCGCATAGATGTCGTCCCAACTGCCCGGATGCAGTTGCAATACACCTCCCAGGCGCCGGTTCATGGCGCGGACGAAATCGGCGCCTATTCCGACGGAACGCCCCTTGTCGTCGACGAAATCCATCGGCGGCCAGGCATCCATCACTCCCACCTCAATGCGTGGATGATCGGCTAACCAGGCCTGCTCGGTATCACTTAGTGGTAGTGTGGTTTCCGCCCTGCCGACTCCCCCGAGCAGGCATCCCAACAGGCAGAAAAGTGCTATTCCCCAATTTTTCATTCTTGCCGCATCCCTCTGGCCGGGCAACGCCTCTGCGCCGCCTCTATTCTTCTATGACCTGTGTCGGCCACCAGCCCACAAAGTGTAGAACATGCCCGGCTTGCGCGAATCGCCAGTGGCGCGGCACTATGGGCCATGAATCCCGCCAGAGTAGAACGCAGCAAAGTGCAAAAGCTGGAAGATCTGCCCAACATCGGCAAGGCGATGGCGGCAGATCTGCGCCTGATCGGCATCCACTCACCGGAACAGCTGAAAGGTTGTAATGGCTACGAACTCTATAGCGCCTTGTGCCGCAAAACTGGCGTTCGCCACGACCCTTGCGTGATCGATGTTTTCCTTTCTATCGTCGACTTTATGAACGGCGGCAAGGCCCAATCATGGTGGGCCTATACCGAAGAGCGGAAACGGTGGCTGGAGCAAAATCCGTCGTAATACCCGACGAAACTACGCAGATTTGTTGTGCAGTGACAACATGGAAACACTGCTAAGATCAGGTTAACACCGCATAACCTACTCCGTACGAGGGTTGCCGCCCATGGCAAAAAAGAAAGAAAGTGGCGGCGGGCAGGAAACCGCACTGCAAGAACTCTATCGACACAGCCAGTCGTTGCTGCGTCTCTCCCGTGCGCTTGAACAAGCTGAAGATTACAACGACGTGCTCCTGGCGGCCCGGCAGGAAGTGCAGCAAACCCTCGGCTACCCCACCATCTGGGTCTATCTGTTTTCCCAGGACGGCCAATATGCCTATCCGCTGGCAGCTGATGGCACCGCCTCCGAAACCATCCTGCATGATGACAAGGCTGCACGTCTCACCATTACCGGCGATGCGATGCTGGAGGAGATCGCCAACACCCGGGATATCGTCGTCGTGGAAGACGCCCGTACCGACCCACGCACCGACAAGGAGATTGTCGCCCATCTCGGCAACCGCACCATTATCAACGTCCCGATCCTGTTCCTCGACAGACACCTGGGTTCCATCGGCATGGGCACCTTCGGTGATGAAGGCATCCGTGTGCCTTCACCAGCCGAAAGGGATTACCTCACCTCACTGGCAAGCAGCCTGGCGGTAACCCTGGATCGCCTCCGCCTGCTACACGAACGTGTACTGGCAGAAGAGGTGCTGCGTAATAAGCATGATCAGTTAAGTAGCATCTATGCCACCAGTCCGGTAGGGATCACCATGGTCGATCGTAACGGGCAGATTATTGATGCCAATCCCCAGGCAGAAAAGGTACTTGGTCTGGAAAGGGAAGCGATACTGCAGCTTCAATACAATACCCCTGCCTGGAAAATTACCAGACTTGATGGCTCCCCTTTTCCTGATGACCAACTACCCTTCACGCGTGTAAAAGCAACCGGACAAGCGGTAAAAGATGTTCAGCATGCCATTCAATGGCCGGATGGGCGGCGCGTATTTCTATCGATCAACGCGGCACCATTATTCGATAAAGCCGGACAGTTTGATGGGATGATTTCCTCGATTGAGGACATCACCGAGCAAAAACTCATGGAAGAGAAATTGCGCACCAGCGAACAGCGCTTCCGTGCAATCTTCGACCAGAGCTTCCAGCTTAACGGCCTGTTGTCAACCGATGGCACCCTACTGGAAGCCAATCAGGCCTCTCTGGAGTTAGCGGGTATCGATGAAAGCGAAGTATTGGGCAAACCATTCTGGGAGACACCCTGGTGGAGTCACTCCGCCGAACTGCAGCAACAGCTACGTGATGCCGTCCGTGAGGCCGCGGACGGAAAATTCGTGCGCTTTGAAGCGGCCCATCTGGATCAGGATGGCAGCACACACTACATCGACTTCTCACTCAAACCAGTCTTTGATGCCGATGGCAGGGTTATCCAGCTAATCCCCGAAGGAAGAGATATCACCGAGCGCAAACAAGCTGCCGCGGCACTAGCCGCAAGTGAGCAGCAATTCCGTAGCCTGGCGGAAAACTCCCCTGACAATATCGTCCGTTACGATCGGGAATGTCGCGCCAGCTATCTCAACAACAAGATGCGACAAGTTATCGACATTGATCCTGAATGGATACTCGGCAAGACACCCACTGAGCTTGGTTTCAGCGGCCCCGAAAACAGTGCTATCTACGAGGGTCACATTCGGCATGTGCTTGAAACGGGCGAGTCAAGTGACATGGAGTTAGTTGGACCCGAGTCCGATGGACGTCTGGGTATCCATCTCATACGTTTTGCCCCGGAGTACAACGATCAGGGCCAGATAACTGGCGTACTTGCCATCGGCCGCGACATCACCAAGCTTAAACAAACCGAGGATGCGCTACGTACCAGCGAAAATCGCTACCGCATCGCCCAGGCCATGGGACATGTCGGCAACTGGGAATACAACCTGCAGACAACCCATTTTTGGGGATCGGATGAAGCCAAGCGCATCTACGGATTCGATCCGGCAAAAGATGATTTTTCTACCGATGAAGTCGAACGCTGCATCACTGAGAGGGAGCGGGTGCACCAGGCATTGATAGACCTGATCGAAAAAGAGAAGCCGTATAACCTCGAGTTTGAAATCCACCCCAGGGATGGCTCGGCACCGAGAATCATCACCTCTGTCGCCGAATTGCAACGCGATGAGCACGGTAATCCGCTGAGGGTCACCGGAGTCATTCAGGATGTTACCCAGCTCAAGCAGGCGGAAAGGGAGCGCCAGCTTTATGCCGAGTTCCTTACCAACATGGATCGGGTCAATCGTGCGATTCAGGGTGCGGATGATCTCGAAACCATGATGCGCGATGTGCTCGACGAAGTTCTGGACATCTTCAACTGCGATCGTGCCTATCTGCTCTACCCCTGCGACCCGTCCGCAGCAACATTTTCTATACCGATGGAACGTACTCGACCAGAGTTTCCGGGGGCAAGTGTCATAGGTAAAGACATACCGCTGGATTCGGAGGTATCGGACACTATGGCGGCGCTGCTGAGCGCTCCCGGCGCAATACAGTTCGGCCCCGGAACAGACCATCCCATTCCGACCTCAACCTCTGAACGCTTTGGTTTCAAATCATTCATGTCTACCGCACTCTTTCCTAAAAGCGGTAATGCATGGGAATTCGGCATTCAACAATGCTCGGATATGCACATCTGGACTCATGAAGAAGAAAAATTGTTACAGGAGATCGGACATCGTCTTGCCGACGGGCTAAGCAGCCTGCTGATATTGCGTGATCTGCGTGAGAGTGAAACGAGATACCAGCGGCTGTTCGATACGGCCAATGAAGGCATCTGGATTCAGGACGAAAATTTCGTCACCACCTTCGTCAACGAACATATGGCCAATATGTTGGGCTATAGCGCCGACGAATTACAGGGACTGAAGGTCACCGATTTCATGACCGAAGAGGATGCGATTGATCATGCGCACAAGATGGATGAGCGCAGTAATAATATTTCCGATATTTACGAGCGGCGTATGCGCCACAAGGATGGCAGCGATGTCTGGCTACTGATATCCGCCACACCAGTATTTGAAAATGGTCGATTCCGTGGCTCCTTTGCCATGCTCACCGATATCACCGCGCGAAAAAATGCGGAAATGCAGCTTGCCTCCAGCGAGCAACTGTTCCGCACCCTGGTCGAGCATTCACCTGACTACATCGCGCGCTATGACCGGGATCTGAAGCGCATTTATATCAATCCTGCACTGCAAAAGCAGTTTGCAATACCGAATGGACAGGTACTTGGAAAACCGCCAACCGACGCATCGCCGTTGACAGATCCCGAGCGCTATATGGCTCGCATCAAACAGGCGATTGAAACCGCTTCAGAGTGCTACGATGAACAAATCTTCCGAACCCCTGATGGAGAAACGCGCTGGACCAGCTCGCGCTTCATCCCGGAGTTTGATCCTGCGGGAGATGTCGCCACCTTAATGGTTGTCTCGCACGATATCACCGAGCGTAAACGTGCCGAACAGGAGCGCCAGCTTCGTGCTGAACTTCTTGCCAACATGGATCGGATCAATCGTGCCATCCAGAGCACCAACGATCTTGAAACCATGATGCGAAACGTGCTTGATGAAGTGTTGAGCATTTTTACCTGCGATCGTGCCTTCCTGATCTACCCCTGTGACCCAGGCGCCAAATCCTGGTCCGTACCGATGGAGCGCACCCACCCCGAATACCCAGGGGCCGGAATTCTGAATGCAGAGATACCGATGGATAAGGAAGTCTCCGCAACATTGGAACTGCTGTTGAACAGTCCCGGTATAGTGAAGTTCGGTCCGGAAACCGATCACCCTCTGCCGAAAGATGTCTCCGAACGCTACGGTTTTAAATCATTCATGTCCATGGCCATATACCCAAAAGTGGGCAAGGCATGGCAATTCGGTATTCACCAGTGCTCTTACGACCGTGTCTGGACAGCTGCGGAAGAGCAGATGCTGGAAGAGATCGGCCGACGGCTCACCGATGGCCTCACCAGCCTGCTGATGCTACGCAATATGCGAGATAGCGAACGCAAACTTATAGAAGCACAGCGCCTTGCCCATACAGGCAACTGGGAACTCGATCTGATCAACGACGTATTAACCTGGTCAGACGAAATTTACCGTATATTCGAGATAGACAAGGAACAATTCGGCGCCTCCTACGAAGCCTTCCTTGATGGCATCCATCCCGAAGACCGTGAGATGGTTAACACCGCCTACAACGAGTCGGTCAAGAACCGTGAACCTTACAACATCGTACACCGCCTGTTGATGAAGGACGGGCGAATTAAGTACGTCAACGAGCGGTGTGAAACCTTCTATGATGCTGTTGACAAACCGGTGCGTTCCGTCGGCACGGTACAGGATATCACTGAGCAGAAGCGCAGAGAGGCTGAGCTAAGCCGTTATCGCGACCATCTCGAAGAGACCGTACAACAGCGCACCGAGGAACTTCGCCTGGCTCGCGATGCAGCGGATGCTGCCAACAAGGCAAAGAGTGCTTTCCTTGCCAACATGAGTCACGAACTACGTACACCGCTTAACGCCATTCTTGGCTTTTCCCAGATGATGCAACAAGATTCTCATTTGAATGCAGCTCAGCATGAGACCCTCGACATTATCAACAATAGCGGCGAGCATCTGCTGAAACTGATCAACGACGTACTTGAAATCGCCAAGATCGAAGCGGGTAAACTACAACTCGAAAGCGCCACCTTCGATCTGCACGCTCTGGTGCGCGAAGTCAGCGATATGATGCGGCTACGGGCGGAGCAAAAGGGATTGCAACTGGAACTCGACCAGTCATCCGAGTTCCCACGCTACATCAAAGGTGATGAGGCGCGCCTGCGTCAGATACTGGTTAACCTGATAAGCAACGCAATCAAGTTTACCGATAAAGGCAGGGTAATCATTCGACTGAACATTAAACACAATGCACGGCATCATCTGCTGATTGAAATCGAGGATACCGGACCTGGCATCAGCAAACAGGATCAGCAGCGGCTGTTCAAACCCTTTGTGCAATTGTCAGAAGGCAAAACACAAATCGGCTCGGGACTGGGGCTCTCCATCGTGCACCAGTTTGTGCAGTTAATGAAGGGGAAGATTGCTGTCGATAGCACACCTGGAAAAGGCTCAATATTCCGCGTGGAGCTACCACTCGATGAAGCCGAACAGATAGATGTCGAACGTCTCAGCGAAGAACAACACGGCGAGGTAATCGGGCTGGCACCAGGGCAACCTGTCTACCGCATCCTCGTTACCGAAGATCAACACGACAACCAATTGCTACTTGCCAAACTGATGACCGACATCGGCATGGAAGTAAAAACTGCCGACAACGGTAAAGAGTGCGTTGAAATCTTCAAGAAATGGAAACCGGATTTAATCTGGATGGACCACCGTATGCCGGTGATGGATGGTGTGGAGGCCACCCGGCATATCCGCAAATTACGTAATGGCAAGGAAGTGAAGATTGTCGCTGTCACTGCTTCCGCTTTCAAAGAGCAGCAGGGTGAACTGCTGGAGGCAGGCATGGATGGTTTTGTCAGCAAGCCCTATCAATTCAGTGAAATCTACGACAGCATGGCACAGCAACTTGGTATTGAATTCACCTACAACACCGACACACAGGATACTGATGCCAAAATCGAATCACTTGATCCACAAAAATTATCTGCGCTCGCACCTGAACTTCGTGCAGAACTTCAACAGGCACTAGAGTCTCTCGATCGCGAACGCATTCGTACTACAATCCAGTTGATTACCGTAACTGATAGAACGCTGGGCCGCACACTTTCACATATCGCCGACGAGTTCGATTATCCTACTATTCTGTCTGCCCTCGCGGCAGTGGCAAAGAAATAGCTGACACCATGCTGTATTAAAAAGAGAACAACGATGACTACTGTAGATAACGGCTATATCCTCGCTGTCGACGACACACCAGCCTCACTGCGCCTGCTCACCGACATATTGAACGGTGAAGGGTATCAGGTACGCTCGGCCATTAACGGCGAGCTGGCTTTGCGTGCGGCACAGGCACAACCACCCCAGCTGATCCTGCTTGATGTCAGCATGCCTGGAATGGATGGCTTTGAGGTATGCAAACGCTTAAAACAGGATCAACGGTTACGTGATGTACCTGTAATTTTCGTCAGTGCGCTTTCGGATATGCAGGATAAATTGACCGGCTTCGATATCGGTGGTGTGGATTACGTTACCAAGCCCTTCCAGCGCGATGAACTGCTTGCGCGTGTTCGTACCCACCTCGAACTATTTCGCCTGCAGAACCATCTGGAAGAGATGGTCGAAGAACGTAGCCGTTCGCTGCTGGAAAGTGAAAAACGACTGATGAATAACATGCTGGAGACGGTCACGGCAGTCGCTGCCATGGTTGAGCTACGCGACCCGTACACTGCTGGCCATCAACGGCGTGTGGCACAACTTGTCGATGCCATCGCTCAGGAAATGGGCTTGCCCGAAATGCAGATCCAGGGACTTCATCTCGCCGCAGTAGTGCATGACCTGGGCAAGATTAATGTCCCGTCAGAAATCCTCAGCAAACCTGGCCACCTTACTGATACCGAGTTCGGTCTGATTAAACAACACCCGCGCGCGGGTTATGAGATTCTGAAAGGAATCGATTTCCCCTGGCCGGTTGCAGATATCGTTTATCAACACCACGAACGCCTGGACGGTTCCGGCTATCCAGACGGTAAGAAAGGCGACGAGATCATACTCGAGGCACGCATTCTGGCTGTCGCAGACGTAATTGAAGCCATGGCATCACACCGCCCATACCGTCCCGGCCTCGGTCTCGAAACAGCTTTTGCCGAGGTCGAAAAACACCGTGGTACCAAATTCGACGCCGAAATCGTCGATACTACGCTACGGTTATTCCGCGAGAAAGACTATCAACTCGAAGCGTAATGACCATTTTGCTGAGACAAGCTAGCAATCCCTGTCAGGTAACTTCTTCTACACTGCAACATACTTACCCCTGATTGAGAAGGGGTACACGTGAACAACAGCGCAGCAAGTAACTACCAAAGACGCTTTGACAGGGTATTTGATTATATCGATCATCACCTCGCAGACGAGTTGAGTGTCGAGTTACTCAGCCAGGTAGCGAATTTTTCCAAGTTCCATTTTCATCGGCAGTTTGCGGGTTATGCCGGGATCAATGTATTCCGCTATATCCAGTTGATGAGGTTGCGGCACGCCTCGTACCAACTGGCCTTTGAGGAAAAACGACGCATCACCGATATTGCCCTGGAATCGGGTTTTGAAAATCCGGAATCCTTTTCCCGTGCGTTCAAGAAGGCCTTTGGCCAAACCCCCTCTCAATTTCGCAAACACCCGGCCTGGGAGCCGTGGAATGAGCAGTACCAATTTACGAAACGAGAGAGGCAACAAACGATGAATGTTGAGATTGTAGATTTCGAGGAGACCATGGTGGCGGTCAAAGAACACCGTGGCAATCCGGCTTTGGTCAATGACAGCGCAAAGATTTTTATCGACTGGCGCAAATCCACTGGACTTTCACCGGTAAAACACAGCGACACCTTTGGTGTGGCCTACGACGATCCGAACACCACTGAAGCATCGCAATTTCGCTTCGATATATGCGGTGAAATTGAGAAAGCGGTACCTGAAAACCCACAGGGAATAATCAATAAGGTCATTCCGGGAGGACGCTGCGCACGGGTTCGCCATCATGGATCACATGAACGCATCGGAGAGGCGGCTTATTTTCTCTATCGCGACTGGCTACCTGAAAGTGGTGAAGAGCTACGGGATTTTCCGCTTTTCTTCCACTACCTCAACCTGATCCCCGAAACACCGGAACATGAGTTGCTTACTGATGTCTACCTGCCGTTGAAATAGCACACTCAAGTTTGGTTGAAGTACTCCTGCAGAAATTGATCGAAGTCGACTTTGTCCGCTGCTTCGATCTCTTTCTGTTTCTGCTGAGAGCGTGCCGCCAGTTCGACCAGGGTCTGTTCACGTTCGAAGTCCACGGGCAATTCGGCAAAGTACCACTGCTGTTCCAGTGATTTGCGCCGGGCAAACTCGAAGAAGCTCTCCTTACTGTTACGCATTTCGGCCAGGACACGGGCCGAGGGTGTGAGATCCGGGTTCTCTATCAGACGACGCTGACGTGCCAAAGCCTGCCTATAGGGATGCTTGCTGGTATTACTGTCGAGCAGTTCGCAGACCTCGCTCATTGCATCGCAGATCTCCAGCGCCCATTCGCGCAGAGTGATCGCGTTACCGCAACGACTTAGTTCCAGTCCCGGTTCGCGTCCACGATGAGCGGCGAGCATCTCATTCTGGTCTATCTCTTTGCGTTCCTGAGAAGATATCTTAGGACTTTCCCGTAACAGACAGTAAAGCATGAGCGCTTCGAGGAAATGAAGCTGCGCTTCATTGATGCCCATCGGCTCGAAGGGATTAACGTCTAGAGAGCGCAGTTCAATGTAAAGCACGCCACGCTTCTGCAGGGCGATGGTCGGCTTTTCGTAGCCTTTCAATAATTGCTTGGGCCGAACGGTACTGTAGTACTCGTTTTCGATTTGCAGAATGTTGGCATTCAGCTGTCGATACTCACCATCGACCTTAACGCCGATCTTTTCATACGCTGGATAGGGTTTATTGATCGCACAACTCAGACTATCGATGTAGCTCTGCAGGTTATCGTAATTGGCTTTGATCCCACTCTCGTTTTCCTTGTTGTTCTGATACCCGATATCACCCATGCGCAACGAGGTGGCATAGGGTTCGTAGTAGGTGTAATCATCGAACTGTTCAAGCTTGGTCTGCTGACCATTGAGAAAGGATTTACACACTGCGGGCGAAGCGCCGAACAGATAGGGAATCAACCAGCCTAGTCGTTGCAGATTACGCAGCAGATCGAAATAGCGATCCGATTTATAGTCCTGCAGATCGCGATCATCTCCTTCCAATTGTTGCAGCGCCAACCAGAAGGCGTCACTGAAAGAGTAATTGAAGTGCATTCCGGCGATCACCTGCATCACCCGACCGTAGCGATAGCCGAGCCCGACACGATAGATAGTCTTCATCTTGCCCGCATTCGACTCACCGTAACGCGCCACCGGAATACTCGACTCACCCGCCACCACGCAGGGCATACTGGCCGCCCAGAGAAACTCATCGTGCATGCGATTGTAGACAAACTGTTGCAGGTCGCGCAGATAGGTCAGCGCATCGCTGGCACTATGGAACGGCGGGGTAATGAATTCCAGCAGTGCTTCGGAATAGTCAGTGGTGATGTAGGGATGTGTCAGTGGCGAGCCGAGAATACCAGGATGGCTGGTCTGGGAGATCTTGCCTTCCGGATTGACCCGCAGGCTCTCTTTTTCCAGGCCCAGCATGCCTCCCTTGAGCAGCGGTGCAAGATTCGCCGCCTCAATACGAGCGACCTGTTGTTTTACTGAATAGGGCACAATCTTTCCGGGAGTTCTTTATAGGGACTGGATGGCGATTATAGTCAATTGCGGCACCACCCGTTTATAACAAGTCTTAATCCCCAGAGAGCTTCAGTTCGCTGGTATCGATATCCGGCTCTTCCGCTTCCTCTGGCTCAACCAAAGTCACGCCGGGTTCATCCAGGGTCAGGCCGCTGGTATCGACTTCCAGCTCAGGGGCTTCCGTCTCTTCGACAATTCTCACACCCGGCTCACTCAGGCTCATGCCACTCACATCGACTTCCAGTGGCGGCGCCTCTTCGTGCTCGACCAGATCTTTTTCGCTTTCATCGACACTAAGACCACTGGTATCGATCTGCGGCGGCGCCACCTCTTCATGCACGCCCAGTGTGGCGCCCGGCGCTTCCAGCGAGGCACTCTCCAGTTCACCCAAACCCTTTGGCGCCTCTTTCATCACAAAGCGCATATCACCATCTTCACCAGCGGCGATCTCCGCTTCGCTCTTGCCCGTGTGCGCAGGTGCTGATGTCGATGCGTCAGCTACGGATGCGGGCTGTGATGGCGCGGCGGCAGGTTGAGGAGGAGGTACTGATGCAGCGGCGGGCGGCGGGGCGGCGCTCTCTGCCGATGCGGCCTGCTCTTTGGCTTCACAGATCGCGCCGGCCTTTTTCAGCGCCATCATATATTTCAGCGCAGTCTCTTCATCCACCCCTTTCTTGATCATCACCGGCATACCGATGAACAGGCGCTGGATCTTCGCCACATCGGTTTTGAATAGCTTGGCGACGTTAGCCTTGACCTGATCTTCTACGGCGCCGTCGACCAGCTTGCCGGTGAACAGCACGTCGTACTTTTTCTCACTCATGAGTAGCCTTTCTCATTAGATTTTTTGTGAAGCCGTCTCAAAATTTGGATTCGTGTATGGAGATACGGCGCAAGGGCATTGAGGAGCACAGTTTACCGGTAGTAAATGAGCACCGGAGAAGACCTTGCAACACAGTATCCGGGCGCGAAGACTATTTTGAGATAGCTTCAAGCTTGAAAATACGCCCCGACGCTAAATCGAGCAAGTACAGCTCACCATCACTTCCCTCTGCGAATGACGATATACGCTTGCCGCTACGCAGCAATTCCCGAGGTTTGGCGCGTGAATTACCGCTATCCAGCGACCACACCGTGCCACTGCAGAAATCGCCATAGAGGTAATGACCAACGAGTTGCGGTAACGCCTTACCGCGATAGACGTAGCCACCGGTGATGGAACAGCCCTGGTCGTGGCCATACTCGGCGACGGGCATCACCACCCCTTCAACGGTGCAGCCACGGCGATAACAGTGCAAACCCTCCCAGCGGTTCCAGCCCAGATTATCGCCCTTACCTACCCGGTCGACCTCTTCCCACTGATCCTGCCCCACATCGCCGACCCACAATGTGCCTTCCTGCCGGTCGAAGCTCCAGCGCCAGGGGTTACGTAGTCCCCAGGCATAGATCTCAGCGCGCCCGCCGCCTTTGGCGAAGGGATTATCCGCCGGGATCGCATAGGGCTTTTTGCCATCCACATCGAGACGCAACATCGCCCCCAGCAGGGTGTCTGGATTCTGGCCGTTGTCTTTCGGATCACCGCCTGAACCGCCATCGCCGAGACCGTAATAGAGATACCCATCGGGGCCGAAGGCGATGTGACCACCGTTGTGGTTACGGTAGGGCTGGGCCACCTCCAGAATGACCCGCTCGCTACGGCTATCGATACTGCGGCCGCCATCGCGACTCTGGTATTCAGCCAGTACCGAGGTTAAGGGCGAGCCCTCGCGGGTATAGGAGAGAAACAGTCGGCCGTTATCGCTAAACCGCGGATGAAAGGCGATACCCAGCAGACCCGCCTCCATCGGCCCCGACTCGATCCGGTCGCGAAGATCGAGCAGGGTATGTCGGTCGCTCCCATCCGAGTTAAAGCCGACGACCAGACCACGCCGCTCGATCACCACCCACTGATCGTTTTGTCCCGGCAGAGGCAGCATAAACACCGGCTGCTCGAAACGCTCGTCGCCGAACATCGGCCGCAACCCGGTTTGTGCCGACAGCGATAACGGCACAAACAACAACAGCAGGAGTAATGGGCAAAACCGGCCCATCGTTACTTGCCGAAGATCTTTTTGAGAAAACCCTGCATCTCCGCCCAGGAGGCCTTGTCCGCCTCGGCGTTATAGGCCAGCGGCAGGTTAAAACGCTTGCCGTACTCATCGGCCTGAGGATTGGTAAAGGCGTGCTTCGCACCGGGATAGTCGATGAAGCGGTAATCGACCCCGGCGCTCTCCATCTCCTGTTTGAAGGCGGCGATCTGCTCGGGCTTGGTGAAGGGATCGTCGGCGCCGTTAAGTACCAGGATCTTCGCTTTGACCTGGCCTTTCTGTGCCGGATTGGCGGTAGGCAGGCTGCCGTGGAAGCTGACTACGCCATCCAGCGGCACGCCGCGTCGCGCCATCTCCAGCACGATGCCGCCGCCGAAGCAGTAGCCGATCGCCGCAGTTTTGTGTTTATCAACAGTGGGATGTTTATGCAGCAACTTCATCGCTGCACGGAAGCGCGCTTCGGCCTCAGGCATATTCTTGCGCACGGCCCCGGCAAACTTGCCTGCATCGTCAGGGTGTTTGGCCTGCTTGCCGTCGCCGTACATATCCACCGCCAGGGCGGTGTAACCCAATTTGGCCAGCATATCGGCGCGGTGACGGGCGTAGGCGTTATGCCCCCACCATTCGTGTACCACCAAAATGCCGGGGCGCTTGCCCTTGATGCTGTCGTCGTAGGCGATATAGCCCTTGAGGGTGGTATCGCCCGAGCGGTAGTCGACCTCTTTACCCACCACCGCCGCCTCTGCAGCGCTGAAGCTAAACAGCGCCATCAGGGTAATCAGTATGCTCTTCATCTCGACTCCTCCCTGTTGATCGGGTTGTGCCTTTAGATGCGGGGCACTCCGGCTTTGATCAACAAGCGTAGTCGATGTAATGGGGATCAGGGACGGGGTTTGCTCTGCCAGGTCAACGCCGCACAGGCGACAAACAGCAGGGCGATACCGGCTTTGTCATGACTGAAAAGGTAGTAGGCGATACCTAACAGACCCGGCAATTCAGCCAGGGCGAGACCGACCACCACCTGCTTGAGCTGCTCCAGCGCCCGGGCATTAACACTCATCCCGGCATCGATACGCTGCTGCTCCAATCGGGCCACACGGCGTTGATAGAGTAGCGGCGGCGCCATCGCCGCGAGTCCGGCAAGAAACAACCAGACCCCAGCCTCGGGCATGGAGACAACCGGGATGGCGTAATGCGCCACCATCGTCAGCACCACCAGGGTGGTGAGATTGCCAGCGACCAGCATACGCCAGAACAGTTGCGGTGGAATCGCGGGACGGGGATCGTTGCCCTCGCTCATGGATGTGTCTCCTGCTTGTTGGGTTTCAGCGAGGATACACTGGATAGGGCCGGAATGGCTAAGTGCTCAGTAAGAAGGAATGAAGGTCTATCCTGAACATGCGCCGCAGCATACGACATGCAGGGATGCACTAGTGTCGCGGTCACTGGGACGTGATTGAACGACCCGTCCTTCCCTGGACATGCGCCGCTCCTGCGCGTCCATGCGTCCGCGGCATACCGTCCATCCATGGACATAAAAAAAGACAGGCGCAGGGCCTGTCTTCGTGGGGTATGAAAGAATAGGCCATCCATGGCCCCGATAGTCCTTTATCTCGCCCCCTCGGGGTACTCCTTCGTGCTACTCCCTGTAGCACTGGGGAAAGCTTAGTCCTCTCATGGTTTTTGCGCTGTAGGAAAAATCCCCTACGTTGTGTAGTAATAAACAGCGTTACACCACCGGAATCACCCCCGTTTTTCCATCATATTTTTTCATCTTCACCACGTATTTATATTGATTTACTTGCGCTACGCCTGATGCACACTCGTTTCGCGGTGATCGCCGCAATAACGATAATTTCGTCAGGAGGAGTCAATGAACAACAAAATCGTGGTTGCACTAAGTCTGCTGGGTCTTTCTGCAGCCGTGGCGGCCGAGCCCCAGTGGCCGCAGGATGCCGTGGATGAACAGGACCCCCGGGTAATCGCTTTCTATAACCAGCGCTGCGCGCAGTGGACCGACGAGAGTCAGTTACAGAATCAGGCGCGTGAAGCCTTCCATGCCAACTGCATGGCCAGCGCGCCCCAGCTCTGGCCGGTTGGCTTCGAGCCCGACAGCGGCAACTGAAACAAAAAAGCCGGGTAACCCCGGCTTTTTTATTCTGCGCTGGTCACCTGAGCAGACCAGAAGGCGTGTTCCCGATTGAGAAACTCCTCCCACGGAATGTAGTGGGAACCGTCGCAGGAGAAGGTCAGGCTGACCATGCCGTTGAAGATGTTCAGCGCCCCGGCACGCAGGTAGAACATATCGTCCATAAAACGCAGTTCGCGCAACCCATCCAGCACCTCACGCACCCGTTCCGGCGGGATCACCGCCCCTTCCGGCCAGGAGCGACGGGGATAGGCGAGGCAGATATCCGGGTCGATCAACATATCGATATCGAGCAGGCGATAGCGATAGGGATCGTCGGTCAGCCAGATGGTGGCGCGACTACTGGAGAAGTGGAGTTTGGCGTGGAAGATGCCGTGCTCGAGGATCAGCTCTTCCAACAGACCCAGCACCTCATCGATATGCCGATCCATGCGGCTTTCACTACGGGTCTGATGGAATACCGTGCCACGGATCGCCGGGTCACCCTTGATCTGCCGCCAGGCAGTCGGCTCATCGTAAAGCTGCCGGGTTAAGGGCAGATCGCGCAGATCGAAGTCGGCGCCCACATACCCCAGCAGGTTATCCTCATCGAATACCGTGGTCAGCGCGGTCAACGAGGGACGCCGGGCACGCATACTGATATAGGCCTCGGAGAGCATGAAGTGCGTACCTACCTTGATCTGCTGCATGTAGGGACGCTGGGAACGGTCGCGACCAAGATCGGATTCGATCAAACCTTCCGCGCAAATGTTGCTGCTAATCTGCACCCCATGGGGGTCCAGCGCATAAAGGTATTTGCAGTAGGGGATGTTGGCGAGAGACTGCAGCAGCAGGGCATCCAGCTGCTCTCGCTCCTGCCACACAGGGATCGCCTGCTGCGCCAGTTGCAACAGCGGCTCTTTCATCATCGCCACCAGCGACTTGCGCTGCTCGGCGATACTCTTGTTCAGGGATTCTTTTGCCACAGACATGGGGGGATATCGGTTACATCAGCAAAGCCAAAGATAGGGGCTAATTGTTGCAAGCACAAGCAAGCCTAGTCGTTCTTCAGTCGGCGAATGGCATAGTTGAGACGGCAGCCTCGTTTCGCCGCATCCAGTTCGGGCCAGGCCGCCAGATTGTGCCGCAGCGTGATGCTGTCCGCCGCCTCACGCAGAAATGCACCAATGGCGTTTTCGTAGAGCGGGGTCGTCAGCTTGAAGGCGGCGGGAAACTTCTGGTTCAGCCCCGGCTCGCTGAACCAGGCGGATTGCTTTAGCTCCTTTGCCGAACCGAAATTGATCACCAGGGCCCCCTTCGGCGTGAGCTGTTTGAGCAGGCGCCGCATCCACGGCGCATCGGCGGCGATCACCCGTTGCGGATCGCCGTCGCTATCGGCAAAGAGGTCTTCAATGATCAGATCGAAGCGTTCGCCACGATACTGGCGCAACCACCAGATAGCGTCGGCCTGGTGCAGTTCAATGTTATCCGCCTCAACGCCAAAGTGTTCCCGTGCCACTTCCAGATGAACCGGATTAAGTTCCACCCCGACGATCAACTCCGGCTTGAGGAAGTGATTGAGCTGACGAATCACCGCGCCGCCACCGACCCCCAGTACCAGCACCCGCCGAATCCGCTGCGGATGAAAAAAGGCGGGGAGCATCAACAGATCCCAAACGTTGCCGGTCACCGGCTGCTTTGGGTTGTACTGGCTGTGAAAGACGCCATTGGTGTAGAGCCGCAGGCTGTTACCCGCCTGACGTACCTCGTAGCGAGTATCTCCCTCCACCTTCTGCCAGATCACTGCCACCGTTTAGCCCCTTTGAATAAAGGGCGCACCCTCGCCTGACCACGTCAGGTTGTCAAGCGCCGCCCCGCTCGATTCTGATACCCTTTGCCCATGAGCCGTATTCTTCTCGCCACACTGAATGCCCGTTACATCCACGCCTCGCTGGGGATGCGCTATCTGCTGGCCAACATGGGCCCGTTGCAGGCAGAGACGAAACTGCTGGAATTCACTATCAAGCAGCGCCCTATCGAGATCGCCGAGCAGCTGTTGGTGGAAGCACCGCAAATCATCGGTCTTGGCGTCTACATCTGGAATGTAAAAGAGAGTGAGGAACTGGTCGCCCTGCTCAAGGCGCTGCGACCCGATATCACGATTATTCTTGGTGGACCCGAGGTCAGTTATGAACAGGATGCGCAGCCCATCGTCACCCTGGCCGACTATGTGATTCCCGGTCAGGGCGATCTCGCCTTTGCCGAGCTGTGTCAGCGACTGCTCGATAACGACGCCCCTGCAGAAAAAATCTTCACCCCAAAACCGTTCAAACTGGACCAGCTGCAACTGCCTTATCGTTACTTCAGCGATGAGGATCTGCAGCAACGCACTATTTATGTCGAAGCCTCACGCGGTTGCCCCTTCAAGTGTGAGTTCTGTCTTTCGGCGCTGGATAAAACCGCGGTGCCCTTCGATCAGGATCGTTTTCTCGAGGAGATGGATGGACTCTATCAACGCGGACTGCGCCAATTTAAATTCGTCGACCGCAGTTTTAATCTCAAACCGGACCAGTGCCTGCGCATCCTGGAATTTTTTCTCGGGCGGCTGGACGAGGATCTATTCCTGCATTTCGAACTGATCCCGGATCACCTGCCGGAATCACTCAAACAAACCATTCAACGTTTTCCACCCGGCACCCTGCAATTCGAAATCGGCGTACAGACCTTCGATCCTGACGTGCAGACGCTGATCAGCCGCAAACAGGACAACGAAAAAACCGAGGCGAACCTGCGCTGGCTGCGGGAAGAGAGTCGCGCCCACCTGCATGCGGATCTGATCATCGGTCTGCCCGGCGAGGATATGCAGGGCTTCGGCAAAGGATTCGATCGGCTGGTGGCACTGCAACCCCATGAGATTCAGGTCGGTATTCTCAAACGACTGCGCGGTGCGCCCATCGCCCGCCATACAAAGAATTTCGCCCTGCGCTTTCAGCCACTACCGCCCTACAACATCCTGCAAACGGATCGCATCGATTTTCACGAGATGCAGCGGCTCAGTCGTTTTGCCCGTTACTGGGACATGATCGCCAACGCAGGGCGTTTCCCCGCCAGCCTGCCATTGATTCTTGGCGATAATCCTTTTACCCGCTTTCTGCAACTGTGCGACTGGCTCTATCAGCAGACAGGCCAAACCCACCAGATCCATCTGCCGCGACTATTTAATCTACTTTATCAGGGAATGAGTGAGTTACCCGGGATTGCTCCTGCCGATGTCGCTACCGCGCTGGAAAGCGATTTTTCCCATAACAACCTGAAGGGCTCTCCCATATTAAATCGTTCCAGCAACGAAGAAAAAAATCCGAACATCGGAAAGCGTCGTCAACAAAGACACCGGAACAACACATCCTGAGTATCAAACTGGCTGTTGGGCTGCTTGATGGAAGCGAGGGAAGTAGTGACTCAATCGTTCATCAAGCGTTTTAATGCTCACCGGTTTTACCAGATAATCGTTGGCACCGTTCTGTACACAAAGTTTTACCACCTCTTTTTCGTTGTGCCCGGTCAACATAATGACAGGCAATTCCCGCAACTCTGGACTCAACCTCGCCTTGCGTAGTAACTCTACCCCATCCAGCTCAGGCATCTCATAGTCGAGCAACACCAGATCCGGCGTACGAGCTAGCAACATACTCATACCTTCATTGCCATTCGCTGCCTGGTGCACCGCATAACCTCTCTCTTCCAGCACACTGGTTAACATGTGACGCTGAATATCATCGTCATCAATAATCAAAATCCGCGGCGCTTCCACTTTTTCTGCCCGCACAACGTCTGTGGAAACCTGCTCTAGCATGGTCAGTTTGTTTTCCAGATTTTGTGTCCAGCCACCTAATGCATCGTTCATTTTGCCGTGATAGTGCTCAAGCTGAGAGGTGATCTCCTCCTCGCGTAAGTGATCGAACTCTTTATGCAGTGCCGCCTTATCGTGCACGGTCACAACATTTTTCATGCCACCCCCGGTCAGACTATCGCGGAAAACGCTAAGCCGGTAGTTAATCGAGGACGCCAGATCGCGTTGCGCAGTGCGCTGATTCTGTTGCAATAACTGAGTATCCGACATCAACGTGTCGAACTCTTTTCGTATTTGCTCAAAGTGCCCTGCCAACCTTTTTAATAAACCGCGACCACGATGAATGGTCAGGTGTGCGGCACGCTTTTCCAGTGCCTGGAACACGGCAAGGCGAAGAAAATGTTCGCTCAACAGCGGGCGAATGATGACAAAACTGTGGAAGATATCCCGGCGACACAACTCATAGGCACGTGCAAGCTCGCTACGGGTGACGAACACAACGACCTGATGCGGGATTTCGTAAATATTCTCGCAGCGGTGAAAAAGCTTGAGGTAGAACGACTCGGCACGATGGAGACTCTTGAAGGCGAGTAACAGCACCGCAGCACGCTTGGTTTCGAAGAGCTGGATGGCGAGATCTTCATCAAGGAGATCGTACAGTCGAGAGAAACTGCTACTCAGGTGGAGCTTGATCTCCTCCAGCTCAGTTTCGTTATCACTGACGATCAGGATCGGATGATCATACTTTTTCATTGTTCGCCGCGCTTTGTTAGCCGTTATTCTTCGCGCCGAAGTGATACGGCGCCGCCGCGACCATAGGAGAGGTGATAAAGAGCAGTACGTTCCTTTCAGCCCCTACCACAGGGATCTCTGTCCATAGACCAGGCCAGTCATCCATCTACTCCATGGCCAAACTCTTTTCTTTTTTCTATCAAGAACGACAAGACAATAAGAATTACCTATTAACCACACAATATCAAGGTTTATAGATTGTAGGCGACGAAAGCGCCTGTTCTTTGCATTTCTTTGCCCACGCCACACCCAAGTTTACCTGGCGCTGGAGCATCATAAGTCATGTCCTGAGCAACCCCCGGAGAGACGACATGACACCCCGCAATCCTGCAAAAACACGCCACTGGGCGACACCGCTAACCATCGGCACCTTCCTCTTTACCGCCGTTTCTGGCGGACTGCTCTTCTTCCATACGGGTGAAGGGCTGGTCAAAGAGGCCCATGAGTGGATCGGTATGGCCTTCATCCTTGGCGCCCTGCTGCACGTCACTAGCAACTGGGCGCCATTCAAACGCTATTTCACCCTCAGTTGGCCGCGCGCGGTGATGGCCTCGGTACTGGCTGGCAGCCTGGTCTTTACCGTCGCTACAGGTCATGAAGAGGGCGGAAACCCGATGATCGCCGCGATCAAAACCCTGGAAAAAGCACCGCTGAGCATGGTCGCCCAACTTCAATCCCGCGACGCCGACGAACTGCATATGCTGCTTGAGACGGAGGGGTTTCAGGTTGCCGATAACAATACCAGCCTGCAAACCATCGCCAGCGACAGCGGCAAATCTGGGCGGGAATTGATCGCCCTGCTGTTCGGCCAACCACAAGCCAAAGCGCTGTAACGTTTCACCCCCGGCCGCGAGGTGGGCTAACCTCCCCCCAAACTTGCCTGCTGAGCGGCCACTTTTCCTCCTCTGACAAGGGCTTTAGAACGCGCCTTTCAGCCACTTTTGCTAACCAGTCCACGCTTTTCCCAGCTTAGCACAAGGTTTTTTGCCAACCAGTGCCCGTTTAATTTTCCCTTCAGCCTCTATCTTCACACTTAAGGTCGAGAGATAAGCGACCACCCCCTGCAGTAAGGTGTAAGAGAGGAGTCTAGTCATGTGCGCATGCATCATTGAGAGTTACCCACCAGTTAAACAGCTGGACAGCCAGGAAGAGGTTCAGGGCAAATTCGTGCAACTGCTGTGGCAAGGTAAGGAGTACCTGCTCTTTTCCGCCAAGGCGATGCACCGCCTGCATAACCAGATGCTGGCCTACTTCCTTGCCGACCACGGTGTTCCCCATCGCTGGATTGATGATAAAACCCTTTATGTCGATCCGCGTGAAGTGGGCGTGACCGGCAGCGGCCACTTCCGTCTGGATAAGAACCAGAACCTGCTGGAGCTTTGGGGCGACAAGTCACGTGGTTTTGATCGCTTCAAAGAGGCCGGTATCCGCGCCAAGATCCACAGCGCCGGACACCCCTGGTCTGCAGCCAAGGTGCTGTTCCACTAAGCGAATCATTAAAGAAACAAAAAGCCGGGCAAATGCCCGGCTTTTTATTTAAGCTTTTTGCCAACCCTGCAGAAGATAGTTATCGACCATCCACTCGTAGGAATATTCGTTATCCTGATCGTCGACCGGATACTCATCCTCGGTTCGACAGACAAAGCGTTCTTCATCTTCATCCCAGATAATGAAATTGAGTGGCCCGGAGTCCCAGCGCCCTTCGCTCAACTCAAGGCCCACTAGGGGCGCTTCTTCCAATTCGATATCGTAGATCAGGTGGGTGTAGTCCGAATCGTGATCCGTCTTACTCCAGATACGCTTTTCGACACGACATGGATACATACAGACCCCCTTTCCGGGCGGCAGATAGGTACAACATCTACAGCAATTGTCCGCCGATTATTCATGATGCGCAAACGTGGTTTACGTGCGCGAGGTAACAAAAAGCAGAGCTACGGAGCAAACATTGGTTCAACGTACCCTGAGCATACTCAGACCCAGCGCCCCGCTCCCAAGTAACGCCATCATCTGATACTGGAACGGATGCGAAGTGATACCGCCTCCCTTGAGGAAGAGATCGCGGATCACGACCAGGTAGTAACGCAGCGGATCGAGATAAGTCACCATCTGGATCCAGTCGGGCATATTGCGAATAGGAAAGGCAAAGCCGGAAAGGATGATCATCGGCATTAAAAAGAAAAACGCGGTGAGCATTGCCTGTTGCTGGGTCGAGGCAAAGCTGGAGATCAGCAATCCCATGCCGAGGGTACTCATCAGGTAGAGCATACTGGCGAACAGCAACGCCAATGGATCACCACGAAACGGCACGCCGAACCAGACCACTGCAATCGAAGTGACCAACAGCACATCGAACAGACCCAGCAATGCCACCGGCAACAACTTACCGATAATGAATTCGATCCGTGCCAGCGGTGTCACCATCAATCTTTCCAGCGTGCCCAGTTCGCGCTCACGCACCACGCTCATGGCGGTAAGCAGCATGGTCGCGATTAACACCACATTGGCCATAATACCGGGCACAAAATAGTCGCGGTCATCCAGATTGGGATTGAACCATGCACGGGTCACCAGATCGATCGGGGGGTGGGCGTTTTGCAGCATGTGTTCACGCAGAGTCGCACCGAGCTGCCCTACCACCAGTTGCGCACTGTTGGAATCGGAACCATCGGCGATCAATTGCAGTGTGCCGCCACCATCAAAATCCCAGGGGAAACGCAAAATCGCCCGCACCTCACCACGCTCCAGCATGTCCGCTGCCGCCTGCATATCTGCAGCAGGATGCAGATTGAAGTGCCCCGTGGCACGCACCGCATCAATCAATTCACGGCTGGCGCTGATACTCGCCTCATCGACGATGGCCACTTCGGCCTGACGCACATCGAAGGTAGCGGCGTAACCGAAGATCACCAGTTGAACCAATGGCGGCACGATAACGAAAAAGCGCATGCGCGGATCGCGCAGTATTTGCCGAAACTCTTTTTTCAGCATCGCGCGTAGTCGAATGAAACTGTGTTGAATGCGATCGATCATCCTGGAAACCGTAGTTGAGCACGCCCAAGGGTGCTCCTGGCGTGTTCGCTGGCAAGGCGCGACGACGCGGCAGGGCCACCCCCTGCAAGAAGGAGCAACACCGCTAGCGGGCGCGCCAGTTGTGCCATTGGGTGCGTAGTGTTCGCAACCACATGGAAAAGTCTGTTAAAGACATAAATCATCGTGTTTCTCGGCGGCTACAGAAAGCACGTAACGGTCAACTGCGGTTTTCAGGATCATTATTGCAACCCCAGTTTGCGCGCACGCAAGGTCACCACACGGAGCAACACCAACAGGATGACAAACAGCGCCAGTACCTCACTCCATAACAGGAGTGGCGACACCCCTTTAAGAAAGATCAATTTGGAGAGCGCCACGTAGTAACGTGCCGGCACAATCACGGAAAGATACTGCAACGCCTGCGGCATATTCTCGATGGCGAAGATAAATCCGGAAAGTAGAAACGCCGGTAGAAAGGTACTAACCAGAGACATCTGTGCCGCCAGCATCTGTCCACCGGCGATAATGGAAAGCATTGCCCCTTGCAGCATCACCACGATCAGGAACAGTGCTGAAACCAGCGTTAGTGCCACTGCCGAACCACGAAGTGGTACGTCAAACATATACACGGCCGCCAATGTCGCCGCCAATAGATCGGCCATACCGATGACAAAGTAGGGCAACATTTTGCCCATTAGAAATTCGTTTTTGCGTAACGCGGTAGTGCGCAGCATCACCAGATTACCCGCTTCCATTTCGCGGGCAATAGTCAGCGAAGTCATCAGCGCACCGATGACTGCCATCACCACTGCGATTACTCCGGGCACGATCGCCATGCGGCTCTCTTTCGCCTCGTTAAACCAGGTACGATCCTCCAGCTGGATCGGCAACTTCACCAAACCTTCCTGCTGCAGATAATCATTGATGATCGCCCGCGCATAATTCTGCGCCAGGCGTGCATTATTGGCATCGACCCCATCGAGAATAAACTGCAAGGTCGCCTCACCACGTGCAAGGTCGCGGGTAAAGTCACGTGGCACCACTAACACCGCCGCCACTTCACCCTTTTGCAGCGATGCCTGCAGTTCGTTACGAGTGGTGTAATAGGTCACCACATTGAATGCCTGACTACCATCGAAACGGGCAACGATGGCATTAGCGGTCGCATCGCGCGACTCCTGCAATACACCCAGAGGCAAATTGATGATATCGAGGCGCAGCGCATAACCGAAAAGGAACAGCAGCATCGAAGGCATCAAAAGAATCAGCGCCAGTGAACGCGGATCGCGCATCAGATGCCACCACTCCTTGCGTGCCACGGCGCGAACATGTTGCAGCTTCATCGCGACACACCCCGCTGACGTTGACTCTCCTCCAGCAGTGCGACGAAGACATCTTCCAGCTCCGCACCGGTGGGACCCAGCTCATCGATAGTGACATTCTGTGATGTTGCGAGCCCGCGGATATGTTTTATCACCGCCTCGCTATCGCTATTCGGCTGCAGACGGATACGCAGTTGACCTGAATGGGGAATGATCTCCAGCACCTCTGGCCACTCCCGTAGCGCCGCCGAAAGTTGCGCGCCATTGGCGCTGTGTAGTGCGAGCAAAGGCGTCAGCAATGGACGTTTCATTAAATCCGCCGGAGTGTCCTCAGCGATAATCCTGCCCGCATCCATCAGCGCAATGCGATCGCAAAACAGCGCCTCATCCATATAGTGCGTCGTCACCAGAATGGCGATACCCGCATCGGCGAGGTCGTAAATCAACTCCCAGAACTGTTGCCGGGCAATGGGATCGACACCGGAAGTCGGTTCGTCGAGAAACAGCACTTCAGGTTGATGCAACAACGCGGCGGCCAGTGCCATGCGCCGCTGAAAACCGAGCGGCAAGTTGCCCGCCATCCGTGTGGCGATCTCCTGTAGGGAGAGATGTTGCAGTGCCCAGTCGATACGTTCCCGGCTCTGTTTGCGATCCAGTCCGTAGAGCCCGGCCTGTAGTTGCAGATTTTCCCTCACACTCAGATCACCATAGAGGGCAAAGCGCTGTGCCACATAACCGATACGGCCACGGGCCTGACGCGCATGGCGTGCCATGTCGCGTCCCGCCACACAGATGGAACCGCCACTGGGCGGCAGGGTGCCGCAAAGCATACGGATCGCCGTGGTCTTACCCGCGCCATTGGCGCCCAGCAAACCAAACACCTCGCCCGCATCGACGGTAATGTCGATACTGTTTACCGCGACGAAACTGCCGAAGCGCCGAGTGAGCTCCCGCGCCTCGATCAATGACCGCTTCTGTTGCGCCAACGCCTCAGCCATCGCCCGCCTCCGCCAACGCCAGATCACGAACCGCCGCATCGTGCAGCGTCGGCAACAGCGGTTCCGCTGTCAGCGAATCAAAACCCTCGGCCAATCGCTGACGAAAGGCTTGCAGTGAAACCCCATCGGCAAGCCAGACATTAAGACGCGGCCCAACCGGAAAGACAAAACGAGTTTCATCCAGCTTTCGCAGCGCTTCGCGATAACCACGCACGCCGCTACCGCTCACCGACACCAAAGTGCCGCCGCCCGCCGTGACCAGTTCCAGCGGCGTGCCCTGGCGGGTCAGCTCACCCGCTTCCAGCATCGCTACCCGATCGCAACGTTCCGCCTCGTCCATATTGGCGGTGGCATAGAGGATCGCCACTCCCTCGCCACGCACCGCCTCCAGCAAACGCCAGAAGGCGCGCCGCGATACCGGGTCGACACCGGTAGTCGGCTCATCTAGAAACATCACCCGCGGTTCGGTGACCAGCGCACAGGCCAGTGCCAGCTTCTGCATCATGCCGCCAGAAAGCTGCCCGGCACGCCGAGATTCGAACCCTTTCAGGCCGGTACGCTGTAATAGATCGGTGATTTTCTCCGCTGCCGCCTGCGGCGCCATGCCGTGCAGGTCGGCAAAGAATTCCAGATTTTCCTGAATAGAGAGATCGAGATAGAGACCAAAGCCCTGGGGCATGTAGGCAATGTCTTCACGCAATGCAGGATCGGTCGGCATTCGGCCGAGTACCCGTAGTACACCGCCCGCAGGAATCAGCTGGCCGACCATCAATTGCAGCAGGGTACTTTTGCCGGCGCCATCGGCGCCGACCAGGCCGACGATCTCGCCTGCCTGAACCGAGAGATCGATACCATGCAAAACCGATTCACCGCCGTAATCGAAGCGGAGGCTTTCGGCACGAATGACCGCATCCATCTTCAGGACCCGGCGTCGAACACCACGTCGGCGGGCATGCCCAGCTTGAGCAATCCCTCGGGGTCCTCCACCTCGACCTTGACCCGATAGACCAGATCGACCCGCAACTCGCGGGTCTCTACCGCCTTGGGTGTGAACTCGGCTTTGGGAGAGATAAAGGTGAGTCTGCCGTGGAAGATTTTACCTGGCAGGCCATCGACACTGACCGTCGCTGCCTGACCCAGTTTGACCTGCGCCAGATCGGTTTCATTGAGATAGGCGCGGACCCAGGGCCGAGTCAGTTCCGCCACCTTGAACACCGGCTGGCCTGCAGCGACCACTTCCCCGGCCTCCGCTTGGCGCAATGTCACTGTACCGTCGACCGGACTTAACAACTGGGTATAGCCCAACTGCTGCTCGGCACTCTGTAAGGCACTTTGATTGGCTTCCAACGCGGCACGCGCCTGATCGATCTCTTCCTGACGGGGTCCTTCGCGTAGCAGCAACAGTTGCTGTTGCGCCTTGTGCACCGTACTTCTGGCCACATCGCGTTTGAGCTTTGCCTGATCCAACTGCTCCTGCGAGGCGAGGTGCTTGCCGATCAGACTCTGAACCCGTTTAACATCCTGTTCCGCAAAACGCTGTTCCGCTTTCGCCTGATCCAGCGTCGCTTCGGCAACCTTTAACTCCTGCTTGCGGGTGCCCGACTCCAGTGCCGCAAGCGCCGCCTCGGCGGCGGCGACATTGGCTTTGGCACGCGCCACCGCCAGTTCATAATCTTTGGCGGCCAATTTCACCATCAGCTGATCGCGCTTGACCGACTGCCCCTCGTCGACCAGCAGCTGCTCGATCCGCCCGCCGACCTGAAACGCCAACGCCGCCTCATGGGCCTCGACCGTCCCCGAAAGGGTGCGCCCGCCTCCGGCCTCGCTGCTGCATCCTGCAAGCTGCGCGGCCACTGTCATACACAAAACCAGACAGCCTGTCGTGATTGGTTTTTTCACTGCCTTCACTCCCTGTACCGTTACATCATTGGCAGTACCTATCGAACCACCATCCATTAACCTTAGTCCAGTACCACATTCGGCATATTGTTATACTGATACCCCCTTTTCTTACGCGCAATCCCCATGTCACGCTGGCGACCACCACAACCGAAACAGTCTCCTTACATTACCGGCGATGGTTACGACACCTTGCAACGGGAATTGAATGGCCTGTGGCAACGGCGCAAGGAGGTCACCAAGGCCCTCTCCGCTGCCGCCGCCGAAGGCGACCGTTCGGAGAACGCCGAATATATTTATCGTAAAAAAGAGCTCGCCGGGATCGACCGACGCATCCGCTATCTGCAAAAGCGCCTGCCGGATCTCACCGTGGTCCGCGACCTTCCCAGCAACACCGATCAGGTCTTCTTCGGTGCCTGGGTCACTTTGGAGAACGAAGCCGGGGAAGAGTTCACTCATCGTATCGTCGGCCCCGATGAATTCGATCCGGAGAAGGGCTGGATCAGCATGGACTCGCCGATGGCCCAAGCCCTGCTGAAAAAGCAGCTGGATGACGAAATCACGGTCGAAACACCCAAGGGCAGCAAAATCTATGTCATCGTTGAGATACGTTACACCGCACAGTAAATAGCCATGCTTACCATCTCCAACAATGTCAGCCTCGACGATAGCGAAATCGAATTGACCGCGATCCGCGCCCAGGGCGCAGGCGGGCAGAACGTCAACAAGGTCTCCAGTGCCATCCATCTGCGTTTCGATATCCGCGCCTCGTCGCTGCCCGAGTTTTACAAAGAACGGCTACTGGCCCTGCGCGACTCGCGCATCACCGCCGATGGGGTGATCGTGATCAAGGCCCAGCGCTACCGCACCCAGGAGAAAAATCGCGAGGATGCGTTGGCCCGCCTGGCCGCGCTAATCCGCGGCGTAGCGGTCACCCGCAAGGCACGTAAACCAACCAAGCCGACCCGTTCCTCTCAGCAAAAAAGACTGGAAAGCAAAACCCGTCACAGTAAACAGAAGTCGTTGCGTGGCAAGGTACGGGAATTCCAATAAGCCGTGACGCGCCCCTAGCAAGACCCTGCTTCAACCTCCTCGGCGCGCCTACTGCGACAGCTGTGCGGTACTCCGTAAACGGACATTATCGAGGCAGGCGCCATGCAAATCGAAATCCCGCAATTGCTCGGCCAACTCAGCTCTCTGCACCAGATGCTGGCCCACCTGTTTAACTCCGTACCGGAAGAAGATTGCTACCGCCGTTTCCACCCCGACCTGCCGCCGCTGGCCTGGCTCTATGGCCGCTGTGCCTATGTCGAGAGTTACTGGATACGCAAAGTGGTGATGGGCGACGACCGCCTTACCGGTCGGGTGCGCCACCTGTTCGATATCCACGTCGCGCCGGACAGCGACATCATCGCGCAGCTGCCGCCGCGGGAACACCTGCTCAACTGGGTCATGGCCCAGCAGGAGCGTAATAATCGACTGCTCTCCGATCCATCCCAGTTACCGCAGCACTCGCTGGTCGCCTCGGAGCGTCTGTTACCGCGCATCCTGCAGGCCCAGGCGGAACTGCTGGAACAGATGCTGGCCCAGCTTACCGAGCGACAACTGCTACGGCCGCAGACCTTCCACGTCACCACGCCGCTGTATGTCGGCAAACCCGCCGCCGATCACGCCGATGTACATAAAAGCCACTACCGCATCGGCAACAAACAGATCTCCACCGCCACCGACAACGAACTCCCCGCCAATGTGGTTGAACTCGAAGCCTTCCGCATCGACCACTACCCGGTTAGCAACAGCGCCTGGCTCGGCTTCATGAAGGCGGGCGGTTACAGCGACCAGAGCCTGTGGGATATCGACGGCTGGGAGTGGAAACAGCAGCACGCCAACCACCCGCACCACTGGCGTCAGGACGAGATGGGCCACTGGTACGGTGTCGGCCTCAACGGCCCATTCGAATTACTCTCCGGCGATGCGGTCACAGGCATCAGTCGTCACGAGGCAATTGCCTACGCCAACTGGGTTTCCAGCCTCGGCGGCCAGTTCGAAGGCGCGGCGCTACAACATGAATACCAGTGGGAGGTCGCGGTACGCAGCAAGGCGGTCAACCACATCGGTCGCGCCTGGGAGTGGTGCAACAATCCGTTCCATCGTTATACTGGCTACCTGGAACCGGAAGACCCGGAAGCGGCAACCCAGAGTTTCGACGCAGGCCATTTCTCGTTACGTGGCGGCAGCATGCATACCCAGCGTATCCAGCGCCGCAGCAGTTACCGCTTCCACGCCCTGCCCGATCAGCGCTTTCTGTTCACTGGCACAAGGCTGGTCTTCCCCGCCTCGACAATGGCCTGGCAAAAATAAGAGAGTGATGCTGGATAAAAAAGACCTGATTAAACTCGCCAATCAACCGATGCCCTTCGGTAAGTACAAGGGCAAAGTCCTCATCGACCTTCCTGAAGAGTATCTGCTCTGGTTTTCCAAAGAGGGTTTTCCCGACGGCAAGCTCGGCGAACTGCTGGAGCTGGCGCTGGAGATCCGCAGGGGTGGCCTGGAAGGACTGCTCAAACCACTCAAGGGTGAAGCCCTTTAATTCCTGACAGCGCAGCTACACTTAGAGAACTATGTAGCCACCGCCTGTAAGGAGAACATCATGGCCGAGTTGGGACACGTGGTTTTCTATGTGCGCGATCTGGAAAAGAGCAGCGCCTTCTACCGAGATGTAGTCGGCCTGCAGCAGATTGGCCGCATCTTCAACGACCGCGGCGCCCTCTTCACCGGCGGCCGCAGCCATCACGAACTGCTCCTGATCGAAGTCCGCGAAGCGCCCGGCCCGCTGCATGGGCACCGCCTCGGCCTCTACCACGTCGGCTGGAAAGTGGGCGACACCCTCGACGACCTGCGCGGCGCCCTGCAACGGGCAGAAAACTTCGGCTGCGAGATCGACGGCCTTTCCGACCACACCGTCAGCCAAAGCCTTTATCTCCGCGATCCCGACGGCAACGAGGTCGAACTGTTCGTCGACGACCCCAACTACGACTGGAACGAAAGCGAAGACTGGATGGAAGCGCCGGTCAAACGACTCGATCTATAGGAAAGCGCCGCCGTTTCCAGTAACCTCCAGCGGAAACCATTACCGCAATCCAACATGCTGAATAAAATTATCACCTTCGCCCGCAGCCCCTGGTACTGGGCCGCCCTGATCGTCATGGGTCTCTCCATGGAAGCGGTGGCGCTTTACTTTCAATACGGCCTTGATCTGGGCCCCTGCTTCCATTGCATCTATTCCCGCATCTGGGTTTTGGGGATGGTAGTGGTCGCGCTGCTGGGCCTCGGGCTGTATCGCTTTGCCATCGCCAACATCCTCTTGCATGCACTCATCACCGGACTAATGTTCGGCCTGCTGCACACCTCGCAACAACTCCTCGCCACCGAACGCCACACCATCTTTGGCAGCTGCGACATGGTACTGGGACTGCCTTCCTGGTTTGCCCTGGATAGTTGGTTCCCTAGCGTCTTTGCTGTGTGGGAGCCGTGCGGCGAAACCCCGGAGCTGCTCTTCGGTATCACCATGGCCGAAGGGTTAACGGTATTTTCGTGGGGAATGTTGTTGCTGAGTGGGGTGTTATTGCTGGCTCAGCTGATAGCAACGCTGAAATCGAATCAAAGCTAGGACTTGTGCGCCCTGTCTCCGAGTGCGAGGGCAGGTTTGATAAAAAAGGCCAGCTAATAAGCTGGCCTTTTTATGCGGGTTGTCGCTAAACCCGTCGATTCCGCGCGGCGTAGGGTGAGCCGGCGGTGAGGCCACTGCGGGCATTCAGGTCAGCAGCGACTTGCAGCGCGTGTTCTGTAACGATCTGCTTGGAACCGGGCTTGTGACCCATGATTTCAGTGGTTCCACGCTTGATAACGTAACTGTGCCAGTCCTTGCCTTCCATTCCTTCCGGGGCGGTTACCCTTGCCACTTTGGTAACTTCGAATTGCCCCTTAAGTTCACTCACTGCAGATTTTGCCATGTGTACTACAACCCCTTTTTATAGTTGGGAGTTATTACCATAGACCACGCATGCGAATTCTTCCAATCGATCTTGCAATAAAATCAATCAGATAAATCCTAATTCTTGCGCGATAGATGAAAGCAAGGCTCTACCGCCATCGAGATTGTTCATAATCCCGTGGCGATGATCGATCCACCATTTGGCTTCTATCTGTTCTTCGAGGTAACTGATCGCTTTTTCAACCCCCCGCTTCACTTCATGCCAGTGATCCGGATCCTCCTCCGAGGCTTTATCGTCAACTTCGTCGATCCACTTAAGCACCTTATCCACCGCGCCGAAGGCACTAAGGCGAACCGTCTCGGCCCAGGCGACCTGTTTCGGCGAGCCCTCCAACGGCGGCAGCCCACGCTCAGCGGCATGTAGCCGTGCCATATCCGCCTGCCGTTCCCGCTCCCGTTGTTGCTCATCGGCCTGGCAAACCCGACACGGTGCATCGGCCAACTGGCTGGCCCGTTCGTCCCAGGTGTAATCGTCATCGCCATAGAATGGATGCAGCACCGTATGGCCGCAGGCGTGCGGAATCACCCGCAGATCGAGCTGTTCCCGGTCGGCGCCATTGCCCTGATTGTGGCCCACCAGGGTGCAGGGGATGGTGTGCTGTTCGCACCAGCGCGCCACATCCAGATGCTGTGCGGTTTCGTAGAAACGGCGGATGGTTTTGTCGTAGTAGTGCTGCTCGATGATTGACGCCTTGAGCTCGGCTGCCTTGCTGAAGTCACGGGCCGGGCGCAGCCACAACGCGTCGTAACCGATATGCCAGCGGGCCAGCCACTGCTCGGTCTTCTGCTTCACCGCACTGCTGCGACCACTGATGATCACCACCGGAATCCCCTCGTCCCGAGCCTGATTGAGGCGGTCGATCAGGGGGAGATTGGGCATATCGTCGTCGCAGGCTTCAAGGAAACGGTCCCAGTGCTTCACCCCCTCTTCGTTGTAAAGGTGGTGCAAACGGTGCTCGATCAGGGCCAATACCCCATCGAGGCCGCAGATCACGATTTCCTGTTGCTCAGACATGGGCGCTATTGTGCCTCAATCTGCTGCTGGCGGCGCGCTAGCGGATCGGCTATGTTTGCCTCCCCACACCTGCCGAGTCCTGCTTCGGTGAAAACGAATACCAGAATTGATGCATTAGTACCGTGGCGACCCAACTTCCACGTCGGCGTGCCGCTGTTCGATCCACTGCGTCCGCTGCTCGACACTTTTTCAGGCTATCAGGAGTGGCCGAGGCTGGATGCCATGCAAAGCCTTCTGGATCAACGCGCCGAACCACTGCGTACCCTGCACGGCGCCGCGCTCAAAGTGGTCGCGCAGGCGGGCCGCCCGGACCACTTCGAGCAGCACTATGCCCCGCGTATCTACCTTAGCGGCGAGATCCAGACCCGCACCCGCAACTGGCACGACCTGTTTCAACTGCTGAGCTGGTTTGTCTTCCCCCGCACCAAGGCGGTGATCAATGCACTGCACGTACCGAAGGCAAAACGTCGGCTAGAGGTGGATCACGAGCCGGGGCGGCGCACCCCCCTGGAGAACACCCTCTCCCTGTTCGATGAAGGCGGCGCGGTGCTGGTGGCGAGTGACGACTCGTTGCTGCAACTGGTGCGTGAGTTTCGCTGGAAGGAGCTGTTCTGGCAGCGACGCGCCAAACTGGCCGAGCATTTCGACTGTGTGGTCTTCGGTCACGCCATGTTTGAAAAGGCGATGGCGCCCTATCTGGGGATGACCGCCAACACCATTCTGCTGCATGCGGGCGACGAATATTTTGGCCGTGATCGCGAAGGACGGCTGGCGTGGATCGATGAGCAGCTGGCGGAGATCTTCGAACGGGGCGATCGCTACCAGCAACCGCAAGATCTGCAACCCTTCCCCATCCTCGGCATGCCCGGCTGGGACCCGGCCAACGCCGACGAACACTACTACGACAACACCGATTACTTCCGTCCAGGCCGTCGCCTACGTACTGCCTGAACCCGCTACTTCTGCGCCGGCGGGCAATCCTCTTTGGTACAGCGGGAGAGCAGCGGCCGCAAAAGCAGTGGCGCCAGCACCGTCGTCACCACCGCCATAATGACCACCGCGGAGAAGAGATTCTGCACGATCTCCGGCACCGGCTGCGGCTGGTCAAACAGCCCAGCGCGCAGGGCGATGTCGGCGATAATCAACTCCACCGCACCCCGCGCACTCATCCCGATCCCCACCGCCGTCGCCTCGCGTCGACTGTAACCCATCAACCAGGCGGGCAACCCGGCACCGAGCAGCTTGCCGAAAAAGGCGATGGCGATCAGGGTCAGCACAAAACCGGGCACGCTGAGCGCCGCCTTCAGATCCAGATTCATGCCGATAAAGGCGAAAAACAGCGGCGCAAAGAAACCGTTGACGAAGGTGGTGAGCTTACCCTTCATGTTGTCGTAAACCCCGGGCGCGAGGGTGTGGCGCATGAAGAACAGCCCGGCAAAGAAGGCACCGAGGATAAAGTGCATCCCCAGCGCGTGGGCCAGCCACGAATAGGCTAGCGCTGCGATCAGCAGACCGCTGAAATCGAATTCTGAGGCCACCATCGCCTTCAGCGCATGGCCAAACAACGGCAACACGTAAAAACCGATCAGGGTGGCAAGAATAAAGAAGACGCCCACTTTGGCGAAGATCAGCGCGATATCCAGGAAACCGGGCATGGTGCCGGTTTCGATCAGTGCAGTGAGGATAGCCAGTAACGCCAAACTGAGCATGTCGTCCACCACCGCGGCGGAGATAATCGTCTGGCCGACCCGACTCTCCATCTGGTGCAGGTCCGACATCACTCGCACCGACACCGGCACCGCGGTGATCGCCAGCGCGGTACCAAGAAACAGCGACTGGGCCAGATGGATATTGGAGTCGGGGATAAACCACCAGGCGAGGGCAAAGCCGGAGACCAATGGCAACAGCATGCCGCCGACGGCGATGGTGAAGGTTTTACTCGAACCACGCGCCATGTGCCGCGGGTGCAGCTCCAACCCCGCCAACAGCATCAGGAAGAACACCGCCAGATCGGTAATACCGATGAAAATCTCGTTATGCGGTAGATGGTTGAGGGTCGGGAAAAGATGGGAGTAGTTCTGCGCGACCTGACCGAGGGCGATCCCCGCCACCAGCTCACCGAGGATCAACGGCTGGCCCAGACGTTCGGCGATCTCACCGAAAATGCGGGTTACCGTTAATAACACCAGCAAGACATACAGCAGGTCCATCGTGATCTCCAAAGGCCAGAATTAGAGTCTAGATGTTGTGAGTTTTACTGCCTCTATAGTCCTATTAAGAGTTTTTGTGTGCAATGCATAGATGACCGGTGTATCTCTGTGGGTTTGGAATTGGAGTTATAGAGGTTCGCCATGCAGACAGGCCCCAGGGAGATTCTCACCCCCTTCCGTCCCATCCCGCTCGACGTCCCCGAGGGGATGAAACCGAACGAGTTTTTCAACAGCACCGAAAACCTCGACGATCTGGTCAACAACAACGGCCTGCTGCTCAACCCGGAAAACCTGCTGCTCTATCGCAAAGCGCTCGGCCACTCCAACGAGTTCGACGCCTCTATCATCTATAACACCTCAAAAACCATTCTCAACCCGTTGGGTCGCCCGGTGCGCCGCACCCAGGTGCCGGAAAACGTGCGTCATGTCTGGAACCGCATGAACCAGATCATGATCCAGTACATGCTGGAAAAATATCCTGATCCTGAGAAACATCTGGTACTGGCGGGCGAAGCAAGTCTCGACGCCACCTGGCCACTCACCTCGCCGGGCGTGCCGAGCATTCGCATGCTGCACAACCACTTCATCGTCTTCCCGATGGAAGAGCTGCGCAACGCCAAACTGGCCGATCCGAAAAACCCCAACCTCACCGACGGCGGCCAGCACTCGCTGTTCGAACAACACATGCACGACGTCTACCGCGAATTCATCTGCAAGGCGCTGCATCTGGAAGTGCTGCGTCCGATCAGCGACGACTCGGCACGACTCACTCTCACCGGCTATCCCCACGGCCTGCCGAGCTGGGAGATCCCCGGCGGCGCGGCGACTCTGGAAGACATCCGCTTCTGGCACGAATACGAACTGGTACTGAAAGGCTTCATCGATTTCTACCGCACCTTCTTTAGCCAGGTCTCCAGCCGCAACGCGCCGAAGCTGCCGGATCTATATTTCCCGGAGCAGGTGGAGAGCGTGCTGCTGTTCGACAACGACTTCCTCAAGACCGCCAAGATGGTGCGCGACCACTGCATCTCCGACCCGGCCTACGCCAACGCCATCCGCTGGCAACCGGCGTTCAAACAACTCATCTACCGCAACGACGACGGCAAGCTGGTGGTTACCATCAGCCAGAACTCCATCGGCAACGCGATCACCGAACTACTTGGTGTGGTGGTTAATCGCACCCCCGATGCAGAGGCCTACGAAAAAGCCGAACCGGCATTGATCGAAAAACTGCTGGAAGTACGCCGCCGCCTGATTGAAGCGGACCTCGGCGAAGGCATCGCCACGCCGCATTGGGGAAAAGATTAAAGCCTTTTTAAAGCAATCGGTGTTAACCTGAACATCCCTGCACCACCAATCACGTTGCACCGATGTTCCCTGATTTCACCACCGGGCAGATCCTGCTTACCGGGCTGATTTTTATTTGGACCGGCTTCGTCCGTAGCGGCCTCGGTTTCGGCGGTGCCGCGCTCGGCCTGCCGATCCTGTTGTTCGTCAATCCCGACCCGCTGCTGTGGCTGCCGATGATCGGCGCGCACCTGCTGTTCTTCTCCGGCATCACCCTGCGCACCCGGTTGCATAACGTCGACTGGGGCTACCTCTGGCGCACCTCGCGAATCATCATCCCCGCCGCCATCGTCGGCGTACTCGGCCTGCTCAACCTGCCGACGCTGTGGGTGCTAGCATTCATCTACGGCGTGTCGATGTTCTACTCAGTGATCTGGATGCTCAACCGCGCCATCCACAGCCACAACCGCTGGGTCGATCGCTTTCTGCTGATTGTCGGCGGTTACATCGCTGGCACCACCCTCTCCGGCGCGCCGCTGATGGTGGCGGTGTTCATGCGCAACGTCCGCCCCGAGCAGCTGCGCGACACCCTGTTCGTGCTCTGGTTTATTCTGGTTGTGATCAAGATGAGCACCTTCGTCACCTTCGGCGTCAACCTCAACCTGCTCACCGCCCTGGCATTGCTGCCGGTCGCAGGCATCGGCCACTTCGCCGGGCTCAAGGTGCATGAAGCGATCCTGCGCAACGATCAACAGTTCAAACGCTGGATCGGCGCCGGGCTGTTCGTGGTCAGCGCGCTGGGTTTGTGGAATCTTGTCGTGATGTAGAAGCAGGCTGGGCAATCATGCCCACCTTCAAATCTCCAGCAACTTCTCCAGGTCGTAACCCCACATCTCCTCATTCTCGTAACCGCGCTGATTGGAAACCAGGCGGCACTTGCCGACCTGCGTATCAAGATTGGCGTGGGTATGACCGAAGCACCAGAGATCGGCCTGCTCGATCAACTCGGGAAGATCACTAAGAAACGCGGTGCCAAATTCATCCATAGGAAAACGGGGATGTTTGCACAGCAGCGACGGCCCGTGGTGCGTCACCACCACCGTCTTGCCGTCAAACGGCTGCGCTAACTGCTCCTCCAACCAGGCGCGTGATTCACGATGCAACGCCAGCGCATCCTCGGGCAGGAAAGAGCGATCACCATTACTGATCAAACGGTGGTCATTCAATCGCTGCATTACCACCGGCATCGCTTCCGCCGGATCACCCACCGCCCGGTAATCGGTCCACAGAGTACAACCGAGAAAGCGCACCCCGCCGATCATCAACTCATCATTCTCCAGGAAATACAGCAACTCATGTTGCACGGCAAAGGCACGCATGGCTGCGGTCAGTGAAATATCGTAACGGTAATACTCATGATTGCCGGAAACGTAGATCACCGGCTTACCCAACCGCTTCGCTTCACTTGCAGCCCACTCCAAACCATGTAAGCCCGTATCAATATCACCGGCCAGCACGATCAAATCCACACCGGTCTCCACGATGGACGGCACCGATTGGGAACGGAAGAATTCGTTGTGGAGATCGCTGAGGAGGTGGAGTTTCATGGTGTAAATGGCCTACCTTGCTTATTGCGAGGGGAAATGACTGAAACCAGCCTCACTCACCTAAACATATGTTTCTAATGGTTTATTGCTGATTCCGCATAGAGCATATAACAATTTTTCACTTGATTTTTTGCCCCAGAGGAACAATAGTTCACACCAGACGGGTAAATCCTATTACGTGCCTCGCATGTTCCCTTCCATCGGTTGGCAAGAGTGCTTGGAATATTGGCGTAATAGGGGCCGTCTTTTTTATGCCTGCTCACTTCCTAAATATTCCGTTTCAAAACAAATCCTCGAACGATAGTTCCTGTACCATTCCTGGTCTCCGTGCTCATATTTTCGGTATATACCCCAACAAAACAAATCCACAGCTTGTAATCCAGCATTCGCTCTAGAGTCTTCGTGATAAATATTTAGTGGGATATTCAAGGGCAATCTTGCCTCCAGTTGATTCCCCAAATACTGATTGAAATCCGCGATCTCTTCCTTGTTCTTACACTTATCCACTATCAACGTAACCGCTGGATTAGCTGTACTCAAATCAACCTTGTCTAATAAGAAATTGGCCAGGTAATTATAAAGTTTCTTTCGTCCCGGCTTACTTGTTAAATGGTCATACACACGGCTTTTATTCAAGGCCACTGTATAGATATCCCAATCCCTGTTCTTAATCTGTTTATAGAAATACTGTTTAATCGGATAACCCAAGTTGGTTGCATGCAACTCTTCAACAACGCGCTTGTTATTTTTTCTACGATTTAATTTATTTTTTAGTGTCCGACGCACAGCACGTTTAAACGAATCGACGGCTCTTTTGTTCTTACACACTAGAAGTGTAATTACAAATTTCTGAGACGGTCTCTTGCTGACAAAGTCAAACCCCAAATCGCCGGATTCATCCAAGTACACAATCATGATTGACATGCATTCCTTTGCAAAAGAGAGGACCCAATTTGGGTATTATCGGCCCTAAATTGGGTCTTATCAAACCGTGCCGGATGCCGACCATTTTCGTAACGCCACGAAAATGATAAGCAAAACCTGTGGAGAGCAACATGCTCCCCACAGCTTTTAGTGCCTCATCAGTGACGGGTTGCGTTATCGCCAAGCTGGCGGGTGAGGCGGTGGACCTCTTCCCACAGCTTCTCGTTTGCCTTCTGTGCCTCCTGAATCAGATCCTGAAGCAGCATCGCGGTGATCCGCGTGGCGTGCTCCGGCGGATTCTCTGCGGTTTGCATCAGGTAGGTGAGGGCATCGGCACGCACGAGTCGATCGGTAATGAGGTCGTGTAGTTCGAGGAGTTTGCGGCTCAGCTCGCCGTAGTCCTCGTCATCCTCGCAGACCTGCCAGCGGGAGAGGTCGCGGTCGGTGGATTGGGGATAGATAACATTAGCCTTTGCGTGTGGCATGAGTTTCGCTCCATGAATCTAGTAAAAGGTGACGGGAGATTAGAAGTGGTCTCAAAATGAGGATTCGCGCCCGGAGCCACGGTGCCCCGAAGGTAATGCCCTTGGGTGCGCAAAGCCTGCGAGGAGAGCCGTTTACCGGTAGTAAATGAGCACCGTAGCAGGCTTTGCAACACCGGATCAGGGTGCGAAGATTATTTTGAGATGGCTTCTATTCGCCTCTCCTCTCTCGCTGTATATAACCCCACATCCGGTTACTGGTGGTTTGAGCCTGCTCAATGTGTTCCTCAATGGCGCCCAGCGTATGCTGGGTAACGTCATCCGCCTGAGTCTCGGCGGTTTTCAGCAGGTGGGTAAGGGCCTTGGCTCGGTCGAGCTGTTCGATGACACGGTCATGCAGGTCGGAGAGGGAAACGCGCTGGACATTGCTGTTGTTGCCTTTGCCATAGTCGTCGCCGTCTTCACGGACCTGCCAGGAGGCAGTACGGTCGGTGGATTGGGGATAGATAACATTGGTATTTGCGTGTGACATAGCTTTTAGCTCCTTGTCGTTCCGGCGTTATTGCCGGGTTGATGGAAGCTCAACGCAAAGCGGCCCCGACGTTATTAAGACAGAAGGGCCGCCAGTCACACAACGATGTTGTATACTCCATGCAGCCCTAAGGTCTGGGCACTCAGTCTTAGGGTTAGCCGGGCGGATGATGTTGGTAGCATCGCCGTCCGGCGCTTTGTTTTGAGCGGTGTTGCACTGTCCAACTTATGGAGAAAGGGAGGGGGAGTCAAGGGAAAAATGCGGGGGAAATGCAAAGAATTATTAAATAAAATTTCGGAAAAAGTGTGGCGTAAAGGCCGTTACTAACCAGCCATTTCCTTATGCGCGCTGATCCTCTTGTGGTAGTGATTTAGAACGGAATAATTCGTTGTGCAGATCGTTTTGTGGAAGATGCGATAAATCGTTATTCATCACATTTCCTTTTAGGCGTATTCTCTTCCAGCCTTTGCATTCTTGGACTCAATGAGTACATACTTTCCATTAAGTGAATAACTATATCCACACATGTTTTTAGAGCATCATTATCAGGGAAATACGCTCTATGTGAAGCAGCATGACCAACATTCAATACCCCTTGAATTAAATCGGATTGCTTTTTGGTGATATGTCCATCATCAGAAAATTTTCTTAATTTTTTCTCAAACCCACCAATATCCCCTATCGTTTCAACCATCAGGACATCCAAAAGTGTCCTTAGACCCATAGCAGGTAGCGCACTTAGTTTATTCGTTAGTGCCGCTTCAATTTCATTTATAAGATCTTTTTTATCCCCATCTAAATTGTCATACCATGACGGAAAGGAGTTTTTTGGATTTTGTGGAAAGAAAGTGACGCTTTGTTCATCATCAATTCCACGATCCCATTCATGTAAGTTATTTCTTGGTTCCACATAATGCCATTTGTAAAACTGTGATAACAACGCGGCAACACTATCTTTCTTTAGCACGCTTTCTGAAATTGACATTGAACTGTCATCGGCATATGGAAAACCCAAGCTTTTATGTGACCACACACCAGACATGTCAGTCAGATAGTACAGCGCTTCAATCCACTCATTTCTATCACCTTCAAAACCACCGAGCAAAGTGTCAATATCAATACGCTGACTAAGATGTATCGGATACAATTCTGTCATTCGCTCATACAGACGCTGCATCTTTGTCAAAATAGGATATGCTGCATCAATCACTGGCAAGGCATGGCTTTTTAACAGATAATCCTTTCCTTTATCTCCACGTTTAATTAGCGAATATCGCTGCTCTAAACTGTCAAGCAAATCTAGCCACTTGTGATTATCTGCCCTAAACCTTTCCGCTGGTACGGAAGGCGGCTTCCCTTTAACAGCATTATAAATCGCTCCCAATGCATTAAGTGCCTCCTCCCCAAGTTTCTCTTTTACGAAATCGACATGAGGAATTTTCATATAGGACTCCTCAAGCTACCCACTTTTTATGGTTCACGGCAAAACCAACCATTAACTCAACAACGTTATCGCACTTTTCCTTGAATGTTACCCGGTCATAACTATCAGGAAGATCCTGATCCAGGACCTCCTCAACCGCCCTCTTTACTCGCAGCAAAGTTTGCCCATCTTTCCACCAGTCCTGTACCAAGACTTTTGGATGTCCTTCAAGCAGACGCTTAATCAGATGCTTTGCAGCCAGCTTTACCTTTTGCTCTTCTGCTTTTGTCAGCTTCTCTTTTTTTATCGTATCGAATATCTCAAGCTCGTCTTCCGTCAGACCTTTACGAATATGACGTTCTATTTCCTCAGTCATACCCTCCATGAACTTCACCATTTCCTCATGGTAGTTCTCGGTTGATGAGGCACCGGAGTTATAACGATCGATAATTTCCTGGAATTTCTGGTAGAAATCTGTGCGTGTATGGTTTTGCTCGATCATTTGGCGCAACTTCTCTTCGATGAATGCGCGCATGTCGGCTATTTCGATATTTTTGTACGTGGCTTGTTTGAATTCCTTCCTGAGTTTATCGAAGTCGATTTTACTCAGATCCCAACTCTTTCCCTTCTGGATAATTTCATATGAGGCTTTGTGGTCTTCGTGAACGAACTTCTCAGCATTATCCACAACCACACTCTCATCGAGGAGTTCGGCTATTTTCTTCGTCACGTCGTCGATATCGGCCTGATGGATACAGGTATCGACAACACCACGCAGATATTGGATAACGGGAATCAGCGGGCGTGGAGGCTGTTCAAAGGCCTCCGGCTTACATGCTTCATAGAGTGACGAGACAGTATTTTCGTAAACGTAAAAGTTCTTTCGCCAGGCATCATTACTCAGTAACAGGTCGACATACTTATTAAAGAGGCTAATATTGCCAAACACGTCATTCTGTACCAGGACGGCATTGAGATTAATCTCCCGCTCCTGGCAGAAGAGACGGGCCTGTTCGATAGCATCATCCAGTAGAGTGAATAGCTGCTCTTTATCCTCCACTGGCTGGTGCTCGTCATCGTCCCCCAGCGCATAGTCCCTTAGTGCCTTGCGCATGTTACGGAAGACATTGTAGTAATCGACGATCTCGCCGTTTTCCTTGACTACCCCATTGATAACATAGGGCGTCACGCGATTGGCCCTGGCGATAGTCTGCATCAGGGAGTGGTCTTTCATTGGCTTGTCTAGATAGAGAGTCGACACAGTGGGGGCATCGAAGCCAGTGAGCCACATGGCGCAGACAAAGACCAACTGCAACGGGTCCTTCTCGTCCTTGAAGTTGTATTCGATGTCGTGGCCGTGTTCGTCAAGCTGCTCCAAGCGCTTGATGTGTGGCTTGATGTCGAGGCCTGCCTTCTCGAACCTCTCCTCATCGGCCCGTGGGTCGCTAATCACCACCGCCATCTCCACACTCTTCATATAGGCGATGAGTTTCTTGTAGCGGGCCTTCTCCACCTCATTGGCTTGATTCTTCAGTCCGGTAAGGCGTTTAATTTCCGCCTTCCAGTAGGCCTGAACCTTGTCGTACATCTTCACGGCGGTGAACTTGTCCACCGCGACAAAGAGTCCCTTACCTAGATATCCACGACGGGGGAAGTGATAAACGATGTCCTTAGCGATGGTGTCCAAACGATCATCGCGCTTGATAACTTCCAGCTCTTTAGAAAAGTGCTTCTCCAGCTTTTCCTGCTGGGCATCGTCGAGGTTTTCATCTTCCAAAAGCTGGTAGAATTCTTCGCCTAGATCCTCGTTCTGGATTAATACTTCCGGTACACGCTTTTCATAGTAGAGCGGCACCGTCGCACCATCATCCATCGCCTGCTGGAAGTTATATTCTGAAACATACCCACCAAACCAACTTTCCGTTTTGCCGGGTTTTCTGTTTTGCCCTTCTTTGCCACTTTTCCCCAATAGTGGAGTTCCGGTAAAGGCAATAAAGTTTGCGCCCTTGAGCCCGGCACGCATATTCTCCGCCAGATCCTTGTACTGGGTACGGTGCGCCTCATCCACCATGACGATAACCTCTCGGCCATCGTCTTGTAGTAGGCGCGGGTACTGCTTGCCCTTGTCGTAGCGGAATTTCTGAATGAGGGTGAAGACGACCTTCTTGTTCTGCCCGAGGAACTTGCGCATCTCCTCGGAGTTGGCGGGCTGGGCGGCATCCTTTTCGTGGATGGTGCCGGTATTGAGGAAGTTGCGGTAAATCTGCCCGTCCAGGTCCTGGCGATCGGTCACCACGACGAAACTGAAATTACCGGACTCCTTACGGAAGATCTTTCGGGCATAGAAGATCATGGAGAAACTTTTGCCCGAACCTTGGGTATGCCAGAAAACCCCCAGCTTGCCGTCCAGCTCATGCCGCTGCCGGAAGCGAGCGTAGGCGTTATTGACGCCGATAAACTGGTGGTTCTGGGCGATGATCTTTTTATTTTCATTGTGGAAAAGGATGAAGTTCTCCACATAGTCCAATAGCTTGGTCGGCTGGCAGAGGCCGGCGGCGGCGTACTCCAGGCTGGTGCCCTCTTCCTCTATTCGCTTGCGGTCTACCTTCTCCTTCTCGTCTTCCACCCGCAACCAATTGAAGAAGTGTCCCCAATCGGCAGTAAAACTACCCACCTTGGTTTCGATAGCGTTGGAGAGGATACACAAGGCGTTAGCATGGAAGAGCTGGGGAACGTCGTTCTTGTAATCGCTGAGGTTGCTATCGTATGCATTCCATAATTTGACATTGGAGTTCTTCAGCTCAATGAAAACCAGTGGAAGGCCGTTGACGTAGAGGATCACATCGGGGCGACGGTAGGCAGCCTTGGGGGTCTGACCCATAGCCTTGATCCAGAGCTGGGAGACAGCCAGGTATTCGTTCGGCCCTTCCGGGCCTGGATGATCGAAATCGACCAACTGAACGTATTCGTTCTGTTTTATCCCTTGCTCGTCTTCGAAAGTGACCGGCACACCGTCGCGGATCAGGTCGTAGAGTTCACGGTTAGCTGCAATGGCGGACATAGCAGCACGGCGGTCCGTTACCTGCTCCACCACGCCGTCGATAACAGACTCAGGGATCTCCGGATTGAGGCGGATGCATGCGGCCTTGAGGCGGTCGGCCAGGATCACATCGCGCTTGTCCTTGCGATTGGAACCGTCGTTCAACGCCTCGGGTTGGGCGGTATGGCAGTTGAGCAGATTGAAGCCGTACTGACTGTTCAACTTCTTCAGTAGTGCCTGCTCAATATCATCTTCAGAAATGAAGTTCCTTGCCATACCCTTTCCTTAATTTATTTGCCTATGCCGCTTTGTTTTCACTCATGCTGGGTGGAAACTGGATATCGAGATCTGCCACCGAGAGTTTTCCTGAAATAAGCCGAGGTAGCAGCATTTCCTTTGTTCGTTTCAAATTTTCATTTGAGTGAAACAGATTCTGCTTTTGTTTCCATATATCAGTGATGAAGTTGGCGAACTTTTCCTGAATTTCTCTATCTGGAACCCATATTTTAATCCCGGCAATCAGTGTTCTATTCAATTCGACTTGCCCGGTAGAACCCGATGCCATAAATTCAAAGTAGTGTTGTAGTTGCGATACGGTGACAGCCAAATACTGTGAGTTAATCACCTTCGGATTTGCTCGACATATGGTTACGTGTGAATCGACAGTTACTTGTTCAGGTTTATACTCTACAACTGAAACTCGACCGAGCGTCCCCACACCCGTGGAATTAATTAGAGCGTCGGCAAATCGAATATACTTCTCATTGGGTGTTTTGGTATCGTGTGTTCTCGCTTCTGAAAGGTCAATCCGGCCATTTCTGATACATTTCTGATTGATAACCAACCTTTCTGATTCTTCATCATACTTAGGCGAGATTCCCCGCTTTATAGTGCTGCATAGGTCATCAAGTTTTTCGTAAACCCAACCCTTCGGAACCCCTTTCTCAAACTCAGTAGTTTGGTAACCAGGAAAGCGGAAACGGACAAACCATTCGCGATAGATCTCTTCAGCCATTTTCTCCAACAAGTCGATATGGCGTTTGTTGTTTTCTATTAGGTCGTCGTGGGCGGAAAGGATTGCGGCGATTTTCCTTTGTATCTTTAGTTCAGGGATGGGGATACGAAAATCTCCTATTTGCTTACCGCTAATGTGCGGGACATTCACACCTGTGACAATTGGCTGGACGTAAGCAGAAAAGTAAGCGCTTGATATCAAACAGCGAAGATAAGTTTGGTCGAGTTTATCTTTCGCTCTTAGCCTAGCCACACGTTGAACCAGAAGTGACTTCGGATCGTGTCTTTTAATATACGACCATTTCAAGCCCGCAGTAACCCATGGGCGATCCATCGCTAATACGATATCACCCGGCAACAGGTGATATTTCGAAAAGAGGTCATATTCATCAGAACGCCAGTACTTAGATGCCTGCCAGTCGATATAACCCTGCTGAACATTCTCTCCCTTAACCAATGGAATCTGGGAAGGATTATCAAGGAACCGTTCACTTTTAAACGCAAACCCGGGTTGGATATCTACATATTTCCCGAGTTTCTCTAGTGGGAATGAAGAAATTTGGTAGCTCATTCGGCTTCACCCAGTATCTGCTCGCAGTTGGATGAAATTATCCCCATTAATTCTCTAGCTTTGCCTTCCAACAGACCCAGTTCTTCACATTGCTCTGCGATGAGTGAAAGAAACTCTTCTTCCGTCTTACCATCCTCCTCAATCACTACCCCCACATAACGCCCCGGATTGAGCGAGTAGTCCTGTTCCTTCACCTCCTCCGGCGTCGCCAGTTTGCACAGGCCGGTGACATCCTCGTATTCCGCCTTGGGGAAACGCTCCTGCAGCCAGTGGATGTGCTTGTAGTAGCTCTCGGCGACCTTGACCTCCTTGTGCAGAGCTTCCAGTGCCTCCTTGAGGCATTTGGTCTCGCGGTCGGTGGTAGTGCGCTTGCCCGCCTTCTTGGCGGCCTTGGCCTTTTCGTGCTTACGGATGATCTTGTCGAGCTGTTTGAGGCCTTCGTGCAGGCTCACAAAGAAGGGAGCGAAGGCTTGGCGCAGGGTGTGTTGGGCCTTGTTCTTTTTGTTGATGTCGGCGTCGGTCTTGAGCTTGGCGTCGGCACCTTCCCGGTATTTGTCGTAGCGGGTTTGCAACTTGCCCAGCGCTTTCCACTGCTTGACCAGATCGCCGACGGCGAGCTTGCCCGCGTTGTCGTCCAGCACCTCCAGCAGTTGTTCGCTGACCGGCTTGACCTGTTTTTCGTTTTCGATGAGCTGCGCCATGCCCTGTTCGAAGTAGCTGTCGATGAGGCGGACGAAGGCCTGGCGGTTGCCCTTGTGCAGCTTGCTGATGATGGCGATGTTCTGGATCTGCTCGGGGCTGAACTCGCGGTGGGCGCGGTCGATCTGGGTATAGACGTTGCGGGCGTCGATGAAGAGGATGCGGTCGTCCTGCTTCGCCTTGTCGAAGAACCAGAGGGTCGCCGGGAGGGTGACGGTGTAGAACATGTTCGACGGCAGGGTGAGCATGCCGTAGATGAGGTTATTCTCGATCAGGGTCTGGCGGATGTCGGCCTCGGAGTGGCGGGCGTCGGAGGCGGAGTTTGCCATGACCAGTCCGGCGCGGCCTTTCTTTTTCAGCGAAGTAGCAAAGAGGTTGATCCAGAGATAGTTGGCATTGGGAACGGTCTCTTTTCCCTGTTCACTCTTTTTCGCCTTTGTCTTCTTGCGCGGGATACCGTAGGTATTGAAGCGCGGATCTTTCTCCACCGTAGCCAGTGGCACATCGTCCACGTTGAAGGGGGGATTGGCCATGACATAGTCGAACTTACCGAAGGCGTCGAAGGGGTTTTCAGCGTAGCTGTTGGCCTGGGCAACCTCGCCGCGCAGGCCGTTGACCGCCAGGTTCATCTTGGCCAGCTTGACGGTGTCGAGGGTCTTCTCCTGACCATAGACGTAGAGCTGGTCTTCGTCGTGCTTTTCGCCCAGAGCTTTAAGCCGTTTGCGGTGCTCATCGACGAAGTGTTGCGACTGCACGAACATGCCACCGGAACCACAGGCGGGGTCAAAGACGGTACCCTTGTGGGGCTCGATGATCTCCACCATGAGCTGAACCACGGAGGTGGGGGTGAAAAACTCGCCGCCCTTTTGTCCCTCAGAGAGGGCGAAGTTGCCAAGAAAGTATTCGTAGATCTTGCCGAAGACATCACCGTTGGCGTCACGGGGGATGTTGGAGAAGTTCTTCAGCAGCTGCGCCGGAATGGTTTTGTCGGTACGGGTGAGAGGGACATATTCATCCTTGGGCAATACGCCTTCCAGCTCTGACTTGTATCCCTCAATTTCTTGCATCGCTCTTTTGATTGCTTTGGCTACATCTGCTTTTTCCGGCAGATTGAGGAGGTAGTCGTAACGAGCATGGTCAGGGAGATAGAAGCCGCACTTCTCAATAGCAATCTCAGAAATAGGCTTTTCGCGCCGAGTACCGGAAAGCTTGTTGTACTCCTGAGTAATGGCTTTTTCAGCGCGGCTGTATTTATTGTCGGCGAATTTGAGGAAAATCAGCCCCAGTACGGGAGTGGCGTATTCGCTCGATTTAAGGTCGGTATTGGCGCGCAGGTTGTCTGCCGCTGCCCAGAGGTCATTTTCAAGTTCTTTGAGTTGTTCGGAATTCATCTATTCGCTTTCTGTTGTTCTGTTTCGAATTCGGGAAATGAACCATATGGTTGAGAAACCAATGAGCTCAAAAGACATAAACAAAGGATCGACATCCTGTTTCCTCTTATTTCCGTGAGACCGCAATCTCAGCCGTTTATTGTGCCCATCGATTCTACCCTTAAGCGGTTCCCCGGCGAAAGCCGAGCTGATGCGGCTTTCCGACCATTTTGCCAGTTCACTTTCGTTCAGTTCCGGTTCAGCCCCTCCCGCGTAGCCTGCAAGCGTACAAGGCAATAACGCTTACGCAAAAGGAGGCTCGCCATGAATACCAAAACGCTGATTTCCGCCCTGGTTCTGACCCTTGGCCTGGGTTCCCTGGCCCTGCCGGACACTGCCGCTGCTCGTGACTACGACCGTGGTGGCGACCGCCAGGAGCACAGCCGCGATCGCCATGATAATGACCGTGGTCGTCACGAGCGCCGCGACCAGCGTCGTGACCGCAACGACCATCGTCGCCATGACAATGGCCGTCACTATGGGCACCATCGTTACTATGGGTATCCCTATGTGCAGTACCGGCACCACCGCCATTGGAACAATGGCTATTTCCTGATGGACCCGCTGCCCATCATCCATATCGAAACCCGTTGGTGATCGGTCGGCCGGGAGTTCGTCTCCCGGCCTTCATTTCCGTCCTATTAGCTCCGCATCACCGCCTTGATACATACCAACATTATGTAAAGTATGCTCCGGATTCACTTAGGTTTGACATGGTATTTTCAGGCTGAGTAGTATAGCCAACCTGGATACCTACCCTATCGGAGATGGAGCTCTCGTCACATGTTCAATTCTGCCCCTAGCCTGAACCCCGGTGAAAAGCTGATCGCTAAAGAGCGTGATGTCACTGGTGGCGCTTTACAGATTAACGATGCGTACGATCTGTTCCTGATCCAGAAGCCGAGCGGCGACTATGAGCTTCGCCTGTTCATGAAGGTGCAGTTCTTCTTTAAGGATGATGGTATTTACAAATGGTCCCCAACGGGTAAGAAGAATTTCATTGCATCCTGGGAAAGCCGGGTTCGGCAAATCTGGGATGGACACGTCCTGAGGGTGCTCAGTGGTAATAAGCAGGTCAAGCTTGGTCTCGCATTCGAGACACAAATTGACGGCATTATGTTTGACCACTGGGAAATCACGGTGAAGAAAGTGCCACCCGGTTCTACATTTAGAAGTTTTGTGCGGCCAGGAATGAAAGACGTTACGCTTACTGAAAATGATAACGGGGTTAGTGTTCGTAAAGTCAGGAAGGCGGGCAGTTTTCAACAAATCACTTCCGTGCATGAATTTGGTCATATGATAGGTTTGGACGACGAATACGGTCCGCTATTTGGTGGTGCATCAGGCCCACATAACAACGATTATGCAAGCCTCATGAACATCGGTTCGGATGTACGTAAACGCCACACCATGTATTTGATGAAGTGGCTGAACAGTACGCTTGCGAAGCACAATATAAAATGAATAAGTTCAGCTTTTTTATTGCCACGTGTTTGTTTGCCATGATGCTAAGCGCATGTGGCAACGAGTCAAAGGAAACCAGTATGTTTATTGATAGCGTAAAAAACCTGACCCAGACCTCTAACGCCGATGATGAAGAGCAGGCTTTGGGTAAGCTGTTGACTATTGCGCGCCAAACAAACGTTAACTATGGCTACCGTGTTTTCAACAAAACAAAAGATAAGCGCGTCATGCCAGATGAATTGGATAACGAGCTTGATGATGATCTGGTCGTTACTATCTTCGTCGGTGAAGAATCGCCGTATCAGGAATTTGAGTGGCACCCAAAGTACAACGGGCATATAACTCGGTTAATCATGCCGTAGAAGTTTCTGTATACCCGGGAGTTATGACTAAGACCCAGTATTTTCTTGTTGTCCTGTTACTGCTGTCATCCCATCCGGCAATATCTGCAAGCTCTGGTTCGACAACATCAAGTAGTCTGCCGGGCTTGTGCTATGGCATCAGTGGGACTGCCCAGCAGCAAAAAACTTTTTCAGTAGCGGAAAACCAGTCGGTTTCTATTACCCCCCCCCTTAACTATCTGTAATTTCTAGTAAAAATCTTCCCCCTGAAACTATTCAGTTTCGTTCAGTTCCGGTTCAGTCACCGACGCGTAGCCTGAAGGCGTACAAGGCAAAAACGCTCACGAAAAGGAGACTGCCATGAATACCAAGACCCTGATTTCCACCCTGGCCCTGACTTTGGCGCTGGGCACACTGGCCCTGCCGGGCACCGCCGCGGCGCGTGATTACGAGCGCGATGGTGACCGCTACCAGCAGAGCCGTGACCTTGACACCGACCGTGGTGAGTACCGCCGTCACGACAATGGTCGTCAGCACCAGCAACACCAGCGCAACCGCCATGACAACGGCCACCACTATGGCCAGATTCACTGGGCGCCGTACATCCCGAAATACCAGCCCAAGCAACGCGTCTACCAGATGCATAACGACGGCGGCTATTTCGACCCGCGTGTGATTCTCCATATCGAGACTCACCTGTAACGCACACTGCAGGAGAAGCCATCATGAACAAGCGAATCCTTATCCCCCTGATGCTGGCCATGGCCTCCGCGCCGCTGGCCGCCGAGCCCTTCGATCCGCCCGTGGAATACGAGCGGGCCAAGGTGGTTCAGGTCTCGCCGATCTATAACGTGATCGAACACGAACAGCCGCGCCGCGACTGCTGGACCGAAGAGGTCTACGGCAGCCGTAGCTACAGCGACCCGGGCGCCACCCTGGTGGGCGGCATTATCGGCGGGGTGATCGGTCATAACATCAGCCACGGCGACCGCGGCGCCACCGCCTTCGGTACCCTGGTCGGCGCGACCATTGGCAGCAACAACAGTCGTCACGAAGTGCCTTACAGCCGCGACGAACGTCGCTGCACCGTGCGCACCGATTACGTTCAGGAAGAGCGGATGGTCGGTTACCGCGTGACCTACCGTTATCGCGGCCACGACTACACCACCCGCATGGACCGCGATCCGGGCAAATTCGTCCGCCTGCGTGTTGAAGCCACGCCAGTAGATTGAGCCGGGGCGCTGCGTGTATTCTGCGCAGTAATGACCGCCAAAACGGAATGCCTGCGATGAAACGACTCGCCACCACACTGCTGCTACTCCTGGCCCTGGGCGCTAACGCCGCTGTCGCCGCGCCCGCCTGGGCAAAACAGGGCGACGGACCGATGAGCAAGAAGTCGCGGAGCCTATCCCTCGACCAGGCAGTGGCGCAGGTGCGCAAGCAGACCGGCGGGCGCGTGCTCTCCGCCGAGACGGTGCGCGAGCAGAACCGCCTGGTGCACCGCATCAAGGTGCTCACCCAGGAGCGCAAGGTGCGCATCATTACCGTACCGGCGGAGTAACACCCGGTGCGTATTCTGGTGATCGAAGACGAGGCGCCGCTCCGCGAACAGTTGCGCCTGCGCCTGGCCGACGAAGGTTACAGCGTCGATGCGAGCGGTGACGGCAAGGAGGGGCTGTTCTTCGCCAGCGAATATCCGCTGGATCTCGCGATTGTGGATATTGGCCTGCCCGGCATGTCGGGCCTTGATGTGATCCGCACCCTGCGTGCCGACGGCCATGACCTGCCGATTCTGATCCTCACCGCCCGCGGCAAGTGGGAAGAGAAGGTCACCGGCCTGGAGGCAGGGGCCGACGACTACCTGGTGAAACCCTTTCACATGGAAGAGCTGCTGGCGCGGATTAAGGCATTGCTGCGCCGCGCCGTCGGCACCGCCCGCGAGGTAATCGCCTTCGACACGCTGCAGCTGGATACCACCAGCCAGTCAGTCACCCTCGACGACAAACCCGTCGAACTCACCGCCTTCGAATACCGCCTGCTCGAATACCTGGCCCGCCGCCACGGCAAGGTGGTGCCCAAGGCGGAGCTGGCCGACTACCTCTACCCCCACGACGACGACCGCGACAGCAATGTGATCGAGGTGCTGATCGGGCGCGTTCGGCGCAAGATCGACGCCGATAACCGCCTAAATCCCATCGAAACCCTGCGCGGTCGCGGCTACCGCTTTAATCCGGAGCCGTCATGATCTCCCTCTCCGCCCGCGTCAATTTGAGCGCCGCCGCGGTACTGACGATCTTCATCGTGCTCACCGCACTGGCACTGGAGCGCGCCTTCGAGGAGAGCGCCACCTCGGCGATCCGCGAGCGACTTTACGGCCAGCTCTATGTGGTGATGTCCGCCGCCGAAGTGAGTGACAGCGGCATGCTGGCGATGCCCGGCCACCTGGCAGAGGCGCGACTGGAGCAACCCGGCTCCGGGCTTTATGCCCGCATCGGCGACACCAAAGGCAACAGCAAATGGCAATCCCCCTCCGCGGTCGGCCTGCAACTGCCCGCGCCCTCAAGGCAAAGTGATGGCATACTTCGGGTACCTTTCGATGGTCAGGACTACTTTCTTGTTAGCGTCGACATCGAATGGGAAACGGTGGAGGGCAGCGTGCCGCTGCGCTTTAGCGTGATGGAAAACCCGGCGGTGTTCCGTGAGCAGATGCAGCGCTACCGCACCAGCTTGTGGGGCTGGCTCGGGGCGATGGCTGTGCTGCTGTTACTGGTTCTGGCCGGGGCGCTGATCTGGGGGCTGCGCCCGCTGCGCACCGTGGCCCGCGAGGTACGCGCCATCGAATCGGGCGGACAGGAGCAGTTGCACCAGGAGTACCCCAAGGAGATCTGCCGCCTCACCGACAACATCAATACCCTGCTGCAACACGAGCGCTCGCAGCAGGCGCGCTACAAAAACGCCCTCGCCGATCTGGCCCATTCGCTCAAGACACCCTTGGCGGTGTTGAGGGGTTTGAGTGAGAGTGAACGCTCACCTCAAATCGACGAGCAGGTGGAGCGGATGGACAATATCGTGCAGTACCAACTGCAACGGGCCGCCACCGCCGGGCGCTCCGCCCTGGCCGCGCCGATCGCCGCCGCGCCGGTTGCAGAGCGTTTGCTGGCGACGTTGGAGAAGGTCTATCACGACAAACCGATCAGCGTGGAAAAGCATCTCGATCCCGCCGCCAGCTTTCGTGGCGACGAGGGCGACCTGATGGAACTGCTGGGCAACCTGCTTGATAACGCCTGGAAGTGGGCCGAAGGACGGATCGCCCTGCGCCTGCAAAAGGACAGCGATGCGCTGTCGATCAGCGTGGAAGATGACGGCCCCGGCATCGAGCAGGAGAAAACGGAGCAAGTACTCACCCGCGGCGTGCGCCTGGATGAAGCCACCCCCGGCCACGGCATCGGCCTGCCGATGGTGCGCGACATCGTCGAGGCCTATGAGGGAACATTGCAGATCGACCGCTCGGAGTTGGGCGGCGCTCGCATCGCGGTTCACTTACCTTAAGTAAGTATCGGATTACGCCTCGGCGGCCTGCGCGCTCTCCTCTCTGCTAACCGCTGCCGGCCACGGCTCAGCCACTTTCGGCAGATGCCATGCGATCACCGTTGTCGCCACAATGACCAGAATACCCAGTGTGCCCACCGCCGCGACCGGATCGATCCCGCCGCCCAGTGCGAGAGTGTAGAGTCCGGTACCGACCAACATCGCCAGATTTTCAAAGAAGTTCTGGATCGCCACCGCACCACCCGCACCGATGGAGCGGTGCCCGAGTTCCTGTAGCGCTGCATTGATCGGCACAACGAAAATGCCGCCGCACAAACCAATACAGAAGAGTAGTGCTTTACTGAGCAACGGATCACTGCTCACCGCCAGCAGGATGATAAACATCCCCATTGCGTAGGCGGCAAGCCGCGCACGGCGCAAGCGCTCAATAGGGATAAACCACGGCACGATAACCGCGCCGATGGCGATTCCGATGGCGATGAAGACGGTGAGATTGGCAATGTCTGATGTGGTGGTGGTAAAGAGCACCGCCGGTGCCCACGCCACCATCATCACCCGCAGCACCACTGCCGCCGCCCAGAAGATGCTCGCCCCCAACATGGAGAAACGTGCGTGGCTGGTGGTAAAGAAGCGGCGCATCATCTTGACGAACTGTGGCAGCGCTGCCGATGTGGCCACCACTTCGGGGCGCACCTTAGGAATGAGCAGCGCGATGAGCAGTGACAGCAGATAGGTTGCGGTGATTATCATCAGCGCCATGGCGACACTTTGATCCGCCACGCCGGCACCGACCACTGCGCCCAGCACAATGGCGACGATGGTCGATCCCTCAATCAATCCATTCGCCTTCACCAGCGATTTTTCGTCGACCAGTTCCGGCAGGATGCCGTACTTGGCCGGGCCGTAAATTGCCGCACCGATACCGACCACCGCATAGGCAACGAGTGGTTCCAGTTGCATCCACATCAGGATCGCACCCAGCCCTTTGACGCCATTGCCCAACATCAACACCGTGCGTTTGCTGCGGCTATCGGCAAGCCGTCCCACCCATGGCGCGAGAAAAACAAAGGCCAGCAGGAAACAGGCCTGCAACGCCGGTTGATACCAATCGCCCCGAGATAGCTCCTGGGTAATACGGGCAAAGGCTGCAAAGAGGATCGCGTTATCGGCGAACGCGGTAAGAAACTGTGCGGCTAACAGTGTATAGACGTGGCGATTCATGATGCCTCTCCCCATTGTTCTTCGGCGAGGATTTTTACCCCGGCGTAGTCGATCTTCCCTGTGCCCAGCAGCGGCATCTTCGCGACGGCATGGATCTTTTTCGGTACGTTGATTTCACCAATTCCCAGCTGTTTTGCCTGCTGTAGCAACTCGGCTCTCTGCGCATCTTTTTGTGCGGTTACCAGGATCAACATTTCCCCTTTGACGGCATCGGGCAGTGTGGTCACGGCGTGCAGTGCATCGGGCCAGGTGGCTGCGGCCAGATCTTCCGCCGCCGCCAGCGAAACCATTTCGCCGCCCACTTTGGCAAAACGCTTTGCCCGACCCTGAATGCGGATGAAACCGCTATCGTCGATGGTGACGATGTCGCCCGTGTCGTACCAGCCTTCGCCATGCTCAGTTTGTGGTGGTACCAGTACACCTGGATTGTCGTGCAGCAGGTAACCGAGCATGACATTGGGGCCTCGCACGTAGAGTCGGCCACCCTCTTCGACACCTGGCACCGGCTCCAGGCGATGATCGATACCGGGCATAAAGCAGCCGACTGAACCGACGCAGTTTTCCATCGGCGTGTTGGCCGCCAGCACCGGCGCCGTTTCGGTTGCACCGTAGCCTTCGAAAATGCGTACGCCGAAACGCTCCGCCCAGATACGACGGGTCTCCTCCTGTAATTTCTCCGCACCAGCGAAGACATAACGCACGGAGTAGAAATCGTAGGGATGGGCGAAACGCGCATAACCGGCAAGAAAGGTGTTGGTACCAAAGAGCACCGTGGCATTAACGTCGTATGCCATCTCGGGGACAATGCGATAGTGAAGCGGCGAAGGATAAAAGAAAGTCTTCATCCCGGAGAAGAGCGGCAGCAAGGTTCCCGCGGTCAGTCCGAAGGAGTGGAACAACGGCAGTGCATTGAGAATGGTGTCCTGCGCACTGAAATCGATCCGCGCGGCAAGCTGTTCACGGTTTGCCAGGAAGTTGCGGTGTGAAAGCACGACGCCTTTGGGCGTGCCTTCCGAACCAGAAGTAAAGAGGATCATCGCGGCACTCTCAGGCGAGGGATTACCGCTCAAGCGCCGGTAATTAAACGCAGCAAAACGTGTTGCGACTGCGCCGCGAAGTTTTTCAAACAAACTTATTGTTTCAACGATATCTTCCAGATAGATCAGCTCGACCTGTGCAGCGAGTTTTTCCGCAACCTCATCGAGTTTTGCCTGGCTGATAAAGCGGCGTGAGGTGATCACCGATTTTATTTGCGCGGTATGGCAGGCAGCGATCATGCCCTGGGCACCGACGGTAAAGTTGAGCATCGCTGGTACGCGCGCGTATGCCTGCAGTGCCATGATGGTCGTCACCGTGCTCGCCATGCTGGGCAGCAATACGCCGACATTCTCACCTTGCGCGGTACGTTGTGCCAACCGCTTACCCAGCACGAAGCTGCCAGTGATCAGACGATTGTAGCTTTGCGGTTTGCGCTGGATGTCGTCAATAACGAGATGCTTTCCACCGTGGATACGCCGTGCGTCGAGTAACGCGGTAAACAGCGTGCGATCGATGTTGCTGGTCGCAAACATCATTTCAGTCATGATGCCGGAGAGTGCCTTGCCAGCCATCTTGCGGCGGGCACGACCGCGCACCTCCTCCGCTGGTTTCACTGTGCGAGGTTCCAGTACGGTTAGCGTGATCTGCGGAAACCAGCGTAAACGCAAACGGCCACGCATACGGGAGAAGGGGGTGAACTGGGCGCCATCGATACGAATCGGCAGGACCTGGGCATCGGCACGATCAGCCACCATGCCGGTACCGTCGTAGATCTTCATCAATGATCCGGTCACGGTGATGCGCCCCTCAGGGAAGATCACCGCGCGATTGCCCTGTTTCAGAAACTTGATCAGCGACTTGGACGACAGCGGGTTAGTTGGGTCCATGGGGAAAATGCGTGTCAGCGCAAACAATGGCTTGAACAGTCTGTTTTTTGCCACCCAGGTATTAACCGCAAAGGTCAGCTTGCCCGGTATGAAGAGCGCCAATAACACCGCATCGAGAAACGAGGTGTGGTTGGCTACCACCAACACCCGATCTCCGGCCTTATCCAGATGTTCGAGCCCGGTCACCCTGACTCGATAGAGGCTTTTCAGTATCAGCCGTAACAGGCTTTTGATGATCCCCATAACTCCCTCTCCCTATCTTTTTGTTGTTCGCTATTCGCCAGACTGGCTGGCAAAGCCCTTGAGAAAGTTCTCAATCAGCATTTGGGTCATTTCATTGGTGGTCTGACCGCCCGCCAGATCGAGGCGCTGGCGGATCTTCAGGGTGCAGATACCGTGGACACCGGCCCACAACACCCGCGCCGCCTGCTGTACTTCCAGTCCACTGCGTTCAGCGGTAAGCGGCGCGAGGATCGCCTCCACTCGACCAAAGAGACGGGAGAGCCGCGACATGTACCAGCCAGGCACCTCGTTGCCCTCATCCACCATGGGATCGACCAGCAGATTCCAGCGGGCACTTTTTGCCGTGGCATAGCCGATGTAGGCATCGGCCAGTTGTTGCAGGCATTCCGCCGGAGTGGCGCACCCGCCAGTACGCTTTTCAATCCAGGCGTCGAGATCCTCCAGACTCATGGCGTTGAGGTGGAGCACCATGTCGCGCTGGTTTTCAAAAACCAGGTAAAGGGTGCCCACGGTGTAACCAATGGCACTGGCCACCTTGCGCGCGCTGAGCCCCTTGCCCCCTTCGTGTTCCAATATATCGAGGGCGGCCTTCAGGGCCATTTCCTTGATTTCGTCTCTACTGTGATCGCTGCGTCTGGCCATCATTCGACTCCTTTTCGTCATCTCTGAGAGGGACTATAGAAAAAAATTGAACAATGTTCAATACTGTGCTACAAATTAATAAACGCTGTTCAATAACTCCGGGAGGGCTGACCTCCTTTCTTTGGGAATTTAATTAAACAGCGTTTATTTAATGACCGACAGGAGGACATCGACATGAACGGAAGAAACCCTGATAGTGGCTTTTGGCAGGTGATTGCCTTTGCCGCAGCCATACTGCTCTGCTTTTACGCCCTGCCCGGCCAAGGGGCAGAGCAGTTATCCCCAATGGATGCCGGTATGCCGTCGCTGGACCTGCGCGAAATATTGGCGAATTGGTAATCGAAGCCGGCTAGTGGCCGCCTCAGTGGAGCGGGTTTTCCACAACCCACCCGCGACTAATTGAAGGAAATAGCGATGAAAGCGATATCTGGAAGACCCATCAGTGTTTTATTTTTAGCATTGGTAATGCTGCTATCTGGCTGTACCGGGATGCAAACCCACTCCAAAAGCAGCGTTGTCGATTATCTATATCCAAAAAAATCGGAAGCCACCGTGCAGCCCTCAATGCCGACACTGCGTCTCCCTCTAAAAGTGGGAATAGCATTTGTTCCGGAGCAGTCGTCCAGACACAGGGGGATGAATATGTGGTCTGGCTCTGTGCGAGGTGGCTCGATAACTGAGGTTGAAAAATCAGCACTTCTTGAGAAGGTAGCTGACAGCTTCAGGAAATATAAATTTATTAGTGAGATAGAGGTTATCCCGTCTGCCTATTTAACGGCAGGAGGCAGCTTCCAGAATCTGGACCAAATTAAGACCATGTATGGAACGGACGTGATTGCCCTGGTTTCATACGATCAGGTTCAGTTTACTGACGAAGGAGCGCTATCACTAACATATTGGACATTAGTCGGTGCCTATATCTTTTCGGGTGATAAAAACGACACGAGTACGATGCTCGACACCGCTGTGTATGACATAGAAAGCAGGAAAATGCTTTTCCGGGCGCCTGGTACTAGCAATATCAAAGGTAGATCGACACCGGTTAATCTAAGTGAAGAACTTCGCATAGATAGTATTAATGGCTTTAAAGAGGCGGCAGAAAAAATGACCGTTAACCTGGATATTCAGTTAAGCAAGTTCAAGGAAAAGCTAAAATCCGATCCTGGAAAAATTAATATCGCGTATCGTGAAGGCTATTCAGGTGGCGGAGCATTTGCGGGCTGGATGCTGGGATTGTTGCTACTACCGTTGTGGCGGCGGTATAGATTTCAATAAATCGACCGGGCCGCCGTATGGCGGCCCTGCTATTTCTGCCCATTGTTGGCGCCCGGCACCATCCCCATCTATCTATAGATTAACCAAACCCGGTACACGACCATGAACGACAAAGTAAAAACCGACGCCGATTGGCGCGAGTCGCTGACCCCGGAGCAATACCACATCTGCCGCGAGAAAGGCACCGAGGCACCGTTCACCGGCAAGCTGTTGCACAACAAGGAAGACGGCATCTACCGCTGCGCCTGCTGCGGAGCGGAGCTGTTCGACGCCAAAACCAAATTCGATTCCGGTACCGGCTGGCCCAGTTTCTGGGATGCCCTCGATCCGGAACGGGTGAAACTCAACGTGGATCACTCCCACGGCATGACCCGCGTTGAGGTTACCTGCGCCAACTGCGGTTCACATCTGGGACATTTTTTCCCCGACGGACCGCAGCCGACCGGGCAGCGTTACTGTATCAACTCGGTGGCGTTGGACTTCGAGAAAAAAGAGTAACGATCTGGTGTAGGCTAGACTCGACTTACCCGTGCAATAAAGAAGAAGAAATGAATCCACTACTGCAAAACGCCGTCGATCAAACCAGCCAGTTCATTCTCGGCAAGGAGCATCAGATCAAACTGGCCATCGCCTGCCTGCTGGCACGCGGCCATCTGTTGATCGAGGATGTGCCGGGGGTGGGCAAGACCATTCTCTCCCATGTGCTGGCGCGTACCCTCGGCCTGGAATTTAATCGTATCCAGTTTACTTCCGATCTGTTGCCCGCCGACATCATCGGCGTTTCCGTGTATGAGCGTGACAGCAGCGCGTTCAAATTCCATCCGGGGCCGATCTTCTCCCAGGTGATCCTTGCCGATGAGATCAACCGCGCCACCCCGAAAACCCAAAGCGCACTACTCGAAGCAATGGAAGAGCAACAGGTGACGGTGGAGGGCCAGACCTACGCCCTGCCGCAACCGTTTTTCGTTATCGCCACGCAAAATCCGGCGCACCAGATCGGCACCTTTCCCCTGCCCGAGTCGCAACTGGATCGTTTTCTGATGGTGCTCTCCCTCGGCTATCCCGAACACAATGCCGAACGTGCCTTGCTCATGGGGAAAGAGCGTCGCGATATGTTGCCGGACATTAAGCCGGTGATCACACCGCAACAACTGCTTGAACTGCAGGAGCAGGTGAAAGGTGTTCATGCTTCGGAAGCGTTGATCGATTACATCCAGGCACTGCTCGCCTTCTCCCGCCAGTCGCCGTTCTATCTGGCCGGGCTTTCGCCGCGTGCCGGTTTGGCACTGCTGGGTGCGGCACGTGCCTGGGCGTTGCTCAACAATCGCGATCATGTGATGCCGGAAGATGTACAGGCGCTGCTGCCTTATGTTGCCGCGCACCGTCTACAGGCCGCGGATGAACAGGGCGCACGCAGTGTCGAAGCGCTTGTGCGACCGCTGCTGGAAGTGCCCATCCCCTAGCGCTATGGCCCTCGCCGCACTTCGCAACTGGCGCAGAGAAGTCATCGACTTCTGGTGGCGACTGCTGAAAAAGGATCGCGCCGAAAGTGGCACCATCACCCTCAATCAGCGCCGCGTCTACATCATCCCCACCCGCAGCGGTTTCGTTTTCGCCCTGGTGTTGCTGGCGATGCTGCTCGGCGCGATTAACTACCAGAACAGCCTCGCCTTCGCCCTCACCTTCCTGCTTGCCGGACTGGCGGTGGTATCGATGGTGCATGCGGTGCGCAACCTGTATGGGTTGCGTATTCATGCAGGTCATTCACGTCCCACCTTCGTTGGCGATCAGGCACGCTTTCCCATCTATGTGGAGAACGCGGGCGATCAACAACGCATTGCGTTGAAGATATATCTGCCCGATCAACCGCCGCTGGTTTTCGATCTGGAGGAGAGCGGCGGTCGCTGGCTAGAACTGACCTTTCCCGCTCCCCGTCGCGGCCATCTCACGCCGGGGCGGATCACTCTCTACTCACGTTTTCCCCTCGGCCTGTTTCATGCCTGGAGTTACATCCATCTACAGATGCGCTGTTTGATCTATCCACGACCCGATATCGAACGGGCGCTGCCGCCGCTCTCGTCACAGGCAGAGGGAAGTAGCCATTCCGTGCAACGGGGTAACGACGATTTCACTTCCTTGCGCCCCTATCACCTCGGCGACTCAATGCGCCATGTGCACTGGAAGGCACTGGCCCGGGAACAGGGAATGCAGACCAAACTGTTTGGCGGCGGCAGCGATGAGGGGTTGTGGCTGCACTGGGAACAGTGGGGCAATCTCGGGGTGGAAGCGCGTCTTTCGAAACTTACCCGTCAGGTGCTGGAGGCGGACGGTATGGGTTTGGCCTACGGTCTGGCCCTGCCAGATCGAACCCTGCAACCGGCGCGGGGAGATAGCCATCGCCACCGTTGTCTTGAAGCATTGGCGCTATTCGGACTGAAAGAAGCGGAGGAAGATGATGGCGGATTATGAACGTCGTCTTGTCCCGCCTATCGTCGGTCGCCACTGGCTACTGGGGGCGCTGTTTCTGGTTAGCCTGCCGCACTTTATCCGCATGCCGTGGTGGTTCTCGGCACTCTGTATCGCGATCTTTGTCTGGCGTCTGATGCATGAACTGCGCGGCTATGATCTACCGAACAAACCGCTTCGTTATCTATTGGTTTTGCTCGGGGTGATCGCAGTCGGTGCGGCCTATCGCACCTTTGTCGGACAGGATCCCGGGGTGGCGCTGTTACTGTTGATGCTCTGCCTCAAACTGCTGGAACTGCGCACCATGCGCGATGCATTGATCGCGCTGTTCATCGGTTACTTCATGGTCTTTAGCGGTTTTCTCTTCAGCCAATCGATTTTGATGGGGGTTTATCTCTTCCTGGTGGTGCTGACGCTGACCGCCGCGCTGATCACCCTTAACCATCCTGCTGGAAGCAATCATCACTATCGTTTCTATTTCACTGCGGGCGGCAAACTGTTGTTGCAGGCGTTGCCGTTGATGGTTGTCCTGTTCGTGCTCTTTCCGCGACTCTCTTCGCCACTATGGGGAGTGCCAGAAAGTCGTGCGGCAAAGACCGGTCTTTCTGACTCCATCGAGATGGGCAGTATTAGTGAGCTGGTCGACTCACCCGAAGTAGCGTTTCGTGTCGACTTCGACGGCACCATCCCCGAAGCCAATCAGCTCTACTGGCGCGGACCGGTGCTTTGGCGCACCGACGGCAAAAGCTGGAACATGTATGTGCGGCGTCCAAATAAACAGCTGCCCGAATTTTCATCGGCCAGCGATCCCATCAGTTACACCGTCACCATCGAACCGAATAATCGTCACTGGCTCTTCGCCCTCGATCTACCTCTGGCGTTACCGCAGGGCATTGGCGATATTTACGTGCAGGATGATTTTCAGTTACTGCGCCGCGAACTGGTGAGTAACAAACTCCGCTACACCCTGAGCTCCAGCACCAATTATGCGCTGACGGAGCTGGCACCGTGGATGCGCTCACTCGGCACGCAACTGCCACGCAACAGCAATCCGCAGACACTTGCGTTGGCTGAGGAGTGGCGCAGCGAAGGTTTGGCAGGCAACGCCATGGTGCAGCGGGCATTGACGATGTTCCGTGAACAACCCTTTTATTACACCCGTCAGCCACCGTTGTTAGGCGAGGATGCGGTGGATGAATTTCTCTTCACCAGCCGTCGCGGTTTTTGCGAACACTACGCCACCGCTTTTGTGACCCTGATGCGTGCGGCAAATATTCCCGCACGGGTAGTCACCGGTTATCAGGGGGGAGAGTTGAACGAGTTGGGTGACTACCTGATCGTACGCCAATCCAATGCCCATGCCTGGGCCGAAGTGTGGCTCGATGGTCGCGGCTGGGTACGGGTGGATCCGACCGCTGTAGTTCCCAGTGAACGCATCGACGACACCACCGATGCGGCACGTTTTCGTACCACCGAACTCACGGCGCCCGATGTGCAGGGCAACTCGCTGATGCGTGAGTTCTACTGGAAGTGGATCCACGGTTGGGATGCACTCAACCATAGCTGGAATCGCTGGGTACTCGGCTTTGACCGGGAGCGCCAGCAGGAGCTGTGGCAGAAACTGGGGCTGGGCGGACTCGACTGGCAGTGGATTATCGCGATACTGGCGGCGGTAATGATGTCGCTGTTGGCCGGTATTGGTGCGTTGACCTTTTTGCGTCGACCGCAGCAGCGCGACCCGGTGTTACGCCTTTATCAACAATTCTGTACGCGACTGGAAAAAGCAGGTTTTGTGCGTGAGGCCAACGAGGGGCCGGACGATTTTGCCCAGCGGGTGATCGTGGCGCGTCCTGATCTGGCCGCGGCGGTAAATCAGATCAACAAACTCTATGTCCGCCTACGCTACACGCCCCGGGCGCGAAACGAACACTTCGAGCAGTTACGCCGCCTGGTTGCCGGCTTCCGCCCGGGCAGCGCTTAATTCTGGTTGTTCTTCTCTTCTTCCTTCTGCTGCTGTATCTCGACGATCTCCAGAATATTCTCCTCGATCCAGTCGGCCAGCAGTTTCATCCGATAGGCCACCTCCTCCCCCATCGGCGTAAGACTGTATTCCACATGGGGTGGCACCACCGGGTAGGCGGTGCGCAGCACGATGCCATCACGCTCCAGCCATTGCAGGGTCTGCGCCAGCATCCGTTCGCTGACCCCACCGATTTTGCGTCGCAGCTCGCTAAAGCGGTGGGTACCATCCAGCAAGGCGGTCAGGATCAATACGCCCCAGCGGCTGGTCACATGGTTAAGCACCTGACGTGACGGGCATTTTTCCGCAAACAGGTTTCCCCGTGAGTGGCCCCCCATGATGGCCGCCGTGGTTTCGCTGATTTCACCCATGACACTTACCTTTATGTGTGTACTTACTTTGAGTTAGTGTTGGCGCTAGTATGCCTCCTCTACGCAACCAAAGAAAGGGGTACAGCGATGATTGGAGTCACAGGTGCATCTGGCCAACTGGGCCTTTTGGTCATTGAAGAACTACTGGGCAAAATTCCGCCAAAGCAGGTAGTGGCGCTGGTACGCGATCCGGCCAAGGTATCGGACCTGGCCGCTCGCGGTGTCCAGGTAAGAGAGGCCGACTATAACCGACCGGAAACTTTGAACACCGCTTTGACGGGAATCGACAAACTGCTGCTGATCTCATCCAGTGAGGTGGGTCAGCGAGCACCGCAGCATCGCAATGTAATCGATGCGGCGAAGCAGGCCAACGTCAGACTGCTGGCCTATACCAGCATCCTCCATGCCGATACTTCATCGCTCGGTCTGGCCGCGGAGCATCAACAAACCGAAGCGGCAATCAAAGCCGCTGGCCTGCCCGCGGTGATCCTGCGCAACAGCTGGTACAGCGAAAACTATCTCGCCGCGGTTCCGGTGGCACTGGAACATGGGGTAGTCCTCGGTAGTGCCGGTGATGGTCGCATCGCTTCAGCACCACGTGCCGATTACGCCGCCGCCGCGGCTGCCGTTTTGCTGGCCGAAAACCAGGCGGGCAGGATCTATGAACTGGCTGGCGATACCAGTTACACCCTGAGCGAGCTGGCGGCAATGATCGCCGAACACTCCGGCAAGGCGGTTCAATACCAGAACCTGCCGGAAGAGGCCTACAAAGGTGCACTGATGGAAGCCGGTTTTCCTGAGCCGTTTGCCGCACTGCTGGCCGATTCGGATGTGGGTGCTTCAAAGGGTGGGCTGTTCGATGACAGCCATCAGTTGAGCCAATTGATTGGACGTTCCACAGTGCCGATGAGCGACTCGGTTAAGGCGGTGATTGGGTAGCGCGTGGTGCGGCCATCCCGTACGGATGGTCGCTGCTCACTTGCCGATGCAGAAGCTGGAGAAAATTTTGCCTAGTAAATCATCAGAGGTGACTTCACCGGTGATCTCTCCCAGTGATTGTTGCGCGCGACGCAGCTCTTCCGCCAGCAACTCGCCGCTGCCCTGTTGTAGTAGTTGATCACCGGTTTGTAGATTGACCGCGGCGCGCTCCAGCGCATCGAGGTGACGACGGCGCGCCATGAAGGCACCTTCGCCGGTCCCCTGATAGCCGATGCTCTGTTTCAGGTGATCGCGCAGCAGTTCAACTCCCTCACCGCTTTTTGCTGAAAGACGGATCTCGTTGCCCAGTTCGCCGTCGATGATCGCCGCTGCGTTGCCGCTGTCATCGATCTTGTTACGCACCACGGTGATCGGTAGGCCCTTGGGTAGTTTCTCAAGAATCGCTTTCTCTTCGGCGGTAATGCCCTGGGTATCGTTTACCAGTAATAAAAGTCGATCCGCCTGTTCGATCTCGCGCCAGGCGCGACGGATCCCTTCCTGCTCTACCACGTCGTCGCTTTCACGCAGACCAGCAGTGTCGATGATGTGCAGCGGCATGCCGTCGAGATTGATCTGCTCGCGCAGTACATCACGGGTGGTTCCGGCGATATCGGTAACGATGGCTGACTCCTGTCCGGCGAGCTGGTTGTGCAGGCTCGATTTACCTGCATTGGGCGGACCGGCGATTACCACGGTCATCCCCTCTTTCAGCAGCGCACCCTGTTGTGCCGCTACCATTACCGAGGCAAGGGCGGTAATGATTTCGTCCAGTCTTCTTTGCACTTCGCCATCGGCGAGAAAGTCGATCTCCTCTTCGGGAAAATCGATCGCCGATTCTACATACATGCGTAGCTCGGTTACTTTTTCCACCAGCTCGTTAATCCGTGCGGAAAACTCACCACGCAACGATCGCAACGCGGAACGTGCCGCCTGTTCGCTGCCGGCATCGATCAGATCGGCGATCGCTTCGGCCTGAGCCAGATCGAGTTTGTCGTTCAGAAAAGCGCGTTCGGAAAATTCACCGGGACGGGCAAGACGCACACCGAATTGTTGTGCCAGCGCCAACAACCGATCCATGACGACGGGTCCACCGTGGCCCTGCAATTCCAGTACATCTTCGCCAGTGAAGGAGTTGGGTGCGGCGAAAAAGATCGCGATACCTTCGTCGATGATTTCACCCTCGAGATCTTTAAAAGAGAGGTATTCCGCCTGCCTCGGTTTGGGACAGTGTCCCAAAATCTTCTCCGCACACTTGCGACTCAATGATCCTGAAATGCGCACGATGCCGACACCCCCTCTACCCGGTGGCGTTGCCTGTGCTGCGATGGTGTCGTCGGCCTGTTTCATATCACTCTATTATTCACATAAAAAAAGCGCGATGCACTGCTGCAACGCGCTTTTTATTTGGCTCATTCGCCCCTACTTGTCCGCGATCACCACCCGGGTAATGTAGTACTGCTGGGCGATGGAGAGGGTGTTGTTGACCACCCAGTAGAGCACCAGCCCAGAGGGGAAGAAGAGGAAGAAGAAGGTAAAGGCGATCGGCAGGATCATCATCACCCGAGCCTGGATCGGATCCAGTGGTGTCGGGTTGAGCTTCTGCTGAATCAACATCGTGGCGCCCATCAACAGCGGCAACACGTAATAGGGATCGGCAGTGGAGAGATCCTGAATCCAGAGCATGAACGGTGCCTGACGCATTTCAACCGTTTCCAGCAGCATCCAGTAGAAGGCGATGAAAACCGGGATCTGTACCAGGATTGGTAGACAGCCACCAAGAGGATTGATCTTCTCCTCCTTGTAGATCTTCATCATTGCTTCCTGGTAGGCCTGCTTGTCATCACCATAGCGCTCTTTCAGTGCCGCCATTTTCGGCTGCATCTTGCGCATGTGTGCCATCGACTTGTAGCTGGTCTCCGACAATTTGTAGAAGGCCGCTTTAAGCAGAATCGTAATGACGATGATCGACCAGCCCCAGTTACCGAGAAGGCTATGGATCAACTCCAGGGCCAAAAACAGCGGTTTTGAGATGATGGTAAGAATACCGTAGTCGACGGTCAGCTCCAGACCCGGTGCAACCTCAGCCAGGTGATCCTGCAGCTTCGGCCCGACATAGAGGCGAGACTTCAGCGTTTCACTGGCACCCGGGGCAACAGTGGTTGCCGGTGACATCATCCCGAGCAGATAGGTGTTGCCAGGCGCCTTACTGTAATAGTTATCGGTTTCATCCGCGGGCGGGATCCAGGCGGAGAGGAAGTAGTGCTGGATCATCGCTGCCCATCCGCCTTTGATACTGCGGTCGAGGTTATTATCTTTCATCTCCTCGAATTTGATCTTCTCGTACTTCTCTTCCTCGCTGTAGATCACGCCGCCGGTATAGGTGTAGATGAAGTGCGACTGACTCTCAGGCTCGGTGCGCTGCAACTGGCGATAGGCGTAACCGGTCCAGTCCTTGCTGCTACCGTTCTTGATTTCGAAGTTAACGTCGATGACGTAGCTACCGCGATGGAAGGTGTAGATCTTGTCGACGCTCAGACCGCTCTGGTCATGCCAGTTAAGTCGCACTTCGAGGGTGTCGCTACCCTCGGCCATGCTGTATTCGGTTTTCTCTGCACGAAACTGCTGTTTATGGTTGGGTGCGGGACTGCCCTCGGCACCGAGCAACGCGGACTGGGCAACATGGAAGAGATCGCCATCGTCCATCAGGCGGAACGGGTGATCCGGTTCGTCTACGGAGACCGGATATTTCACCAGGTCGACCTGCCGCAGATCACCACCGGTACTGTCGATGACGGCGTTATAAACGTCGGTTTTGACATGGATGCGTTGTTCGCCGGGAACCGCCTGCATCACCGGTTTATTCGCTACCTGCCCAGCAGAGGGGTTAGCAGGAACGTCCTTACCCGCTGCCTGACTCGGCGCCTGCGGCGCATCATTCGGTGCGCTCGGCGCAGTGGCCTGACTGGTGGGTACGGGAGTTGTTGGCTGGCCGTAATCCTGTTGCCAGGCTTGCCAAAGCATCAGCAGGGTAAATGAGAGGGCGGCGGCAAGGAGAAGTCGTTGCAGATCCATGATTCACTCTTTATATAGGTGTTCGGTTCCGGGAACCGGGTCGATGCCCCCTTCGTGCCAGGGGTGACAACGGGCGATACGGCGCAGTCCGAGCCAGCTGCCACGCAGGGCGCCGTGCTGACGGATAGCTTCTTCGGTATAACAGGAACAGGTGGGATAAAAACGGCACTGATTGCCCATGATCGGGCTGAGGATGGCGCGATAGCCCTTGATCAGCAGAATCAGGATTTTTTGCATTTTTCGGCCAACTCTTGCCAGTGCTTGTCCAACTGCGCTCTCAGCTGACGCCGGTCTACTTTGTCGGCGCCGGGTTTTGCCATAACTACCACATCAAAGTTACCGATTATATCCTGATGCAAACGGAAACTCTCTCTGGTTTGGCGCTTGATACGATTGCGCCCTACGGCAGTTTTGACGTTTCTGCGTGATATCGCCAGACCCAGGCGAGGATGATCGTGTTCGTTAGGCTTGGCCAGCAGTGTCAGATATCTGCCGCCGATTTTGCAGGGGTTGGCGAATACGTGTTTGAAATCCGCCGACAGCAGCAACCTGAGGTGGCGATCAAAGCATTCCGATCCCTTACGGGACGGTACGCCTGACGCCACTTCTTGAAGATTCCGAAAATCAGGCGGACAGGCGGGCACGGCCCTTAGCGCGGCGGGCTTTAATCACCTTACGACCACCGACGGTGCTCATGCGGGCACGGAAACCGTGGGTACGGGCGCGTTTGATACGGCTGGGCTGAAATGTTCTTTTCATGGCGGTAAATCCGGTTCAATGTTTCCAGAAACAAAACCCCGTAATCACGGGGCGGAAAAGTCGGCAACGATACTGCCTCGACCCCCTTTTTGTCAATAGCGACGGGCAGTTGAAGGTGATTTTGTGGGGTTGTGGATAACTTGGGTGAATGACTGTAGACTCCGATCCTTTCCCCAGGATTCTTCCGTCGATTTCGAGGTTAGGCGATGAGTGTCGCGCTTTGGGGCCAGTGTCTTGCCCGCCTGGAAGACGAACTGTCCCCGCAGCAATACAACACATGGATCAGACCGCTACAGGCGGAGATGATCGACGGTACCCTGCGCCTGCTCTCCCCCAACCGTTTTGTCCAGGACTGGGTTAGCGAACATTTTCGCGAGCGGATCAACGAAATGTTGATGCAAATGAGCGAAGGCGAACCACCGCGACTCGAACTGGCCGTCGGTAGTCTAGCTCCCGTGGTTGAACCCCAGATTGCTACGCCGCAGGTTCGCGAGAGCAGCAGCAACATCCAGGCGGCGGTGAAGAAGAGCAAGGAACAGGCGCGCACCAATCCCAATTTCACCTTTGCCAATTTTGTCGAAGGTAAATCGAACCAGCTGGCCCGCGCCGCGTCGATGCAGGTGGCGGAGAATCCCGGTACTGCCTACAACCCGCTTTTTATCTATGGCGGCGTTGGTCTGGGCAAAACCCACCTGATGCATGCGGTGGGCAATCTGATCCTGGAAAAACAGCCCGGTGCTAAGGTGATCTATCTCCACTCGGAGCGTTTCGTTGCCGACATGGTTAAGGCACTGCAGCACAACGCGATCAACGAATTCAAACGTTACTATCGCTCGGTCGATGCCCTGCTGATCGACGATATCCAGTTTTTTGCCGGCAAAGAGCGCTCCCAGGAAGAGTTTTTCCACACCTTCAACTCCCTGCTCGAGGGTCAGCGCCAGGTTATTCTGACCTGCGATCGCTACCCGAAAGAGGTGCAGGGATTGGAGGAGCGGTTGAAGTCCCGCTTTGGTTGGGGGCTTACCGTAGCTATCGAACCGCCGGAACTGGAAACCCGAGTCGCGATCCTGATGAGTAAGGCGAGTCAGTCCGGGATCGAATTACCCCATGAGGTCGCTTTCTTCATCGCCAAGCGCATCCGTTCCAATATCCGTGAACTGGAAGGCGCTCTGCGTCGGGTGATCGCCAACGCCCACTTTACCGGGCAACCGATCACCCTCGATTTTGCCAAGGACGCTCTGCGTGACCTGCTCGCCCTGCAGGCCAAACTGGTTACAATCGATAATATCCAGAAAACGGTCGCCGAGTATTACAAGATACGAGTGGCTGATCTATTATCGAAGCGGCGCAATCGATCCATCGCGCGCCCACGGCAGATCGCCATGGCCCTGGCCAAGGAGTTGACCAATCACAGTCTGCCGGAAATTGGCGATGCCTTTGGCGGCCGTGACCACACCACTGTGATGCATGCGTGTAAAAGGGTCGCGGAGCTCAAGGAGAGCGAACCGATGATCGGTGAGGACTATGCAAACCTGTTGAGAATCCTGACAACATAATGTGTAAGAGTTGTGGATAAACTAAAACGGCAAAAGTTATCCTCATCTGTGGACAATTTATCCACAGCATATCTTGAGTCTGGATGCGGTAGTTATACAGTCAGTTTTTAGTTCTAACTTACTGTATATAAAGGTTTATTTATTGTTATCCACCTTTACAGGCGTGGCTAATAATAACAGCAGTTTATATATATCTTTATTCATTAATATAGATAACGGGATATAAGGATGAAATTCAGAATATCGCGTGAAGCATTGCTTAAGCCCCTTCAGGTCGTCAGCGGTGTAGTGGAGAAACGGCAAACGTTACCTATTCTCTCGAACGTTTTACTGACGGTAAGCAGCAACCGTCTTACGCTGACCGGTACTGATCTCGAAGTGGAGATGACAGCCTCTACCGATCTGCAGAATGCCGAAGAGGGTGAGAGCACACTGCCCGCCCGTAAGTTTATGGATATCTGCAAAAGTCTTCCGGAAGGTGCTGAAATCGATATCACCATCGATGCACAGCGGGCCCAGATTAAATCAGGGAAAAGTCGTTTTACTTTGGCGACCATTGCAGCAACTGATTTCCCTGCAACGGAAAAGATCACCGGGGCCAATGAGTACACCCTCTCCCAGGCACAACTCAAACAACTCATCGATCAGACCGCATTCTGCATGGCCAACCAGGACGTGCGTTACTACCTCAACGGCCTGCTACTGGAGTTGAAACAGGATGCGCTGCGCTCGGTTGCTACCGATGGTCATCGTCTGGCACTCTGCGAAGTGAAGTGCGATCTGGTACCAGGAGATGTCACTCAGGTCATCGTGCCGCGTAAGGGTGTGATGGAGCTTTCGCGTCTTCTGAGTGAAAGCGATGCGGTTTGTAAGCTGGAATTGAATGCCAATTTCCTGCGTATCAGTTTTGATGACATGGTTTTCACCTCAAAACTTATCGATGGCCGTTTCCCCGATTACGACCGGGTTATTCCAAAGGGTGGCGACAAGATCGTGATTGCTGATCGCGAAGTTCTGCGTCAGGGCCTCCAACGCGCTTCCATCCTTTCCAATGAAAAGTACCGCGGTATCCGCCTGAGTTTCGGTAAGGATGTTCTGCGTGCAACGGTTAATAACCCAGAGCAGGAAGAGGCACTGGAAGAGATCGATGTGAACTACGGTGGCGATGAGATCGAGATCGGTTTTAATGTCGCCTACCTGGTTGATGCCCTGAATGCGATTAAACAGGAAAGCGTTGAGATGACCCTTATCGATGCCAATAGCAGCTGCCTGCTGCGTGGTGTTGATGACAGCGCTTCCCGTTATGTCGTGATGCCGATGCGGTTGTAATAGAACGGGTATGCAACTCACGCGGATCGATATCCGCAATCTACGAAACCTGGCAGGGGTCTCTCTTCACCCCTCGCCAGGTTTAAACGTTCTTGAAGGCGAAAATGCCAGCGGCAAGACCAGCTTTCTCGAAGCGATTCACCTCCTGGGTTTAGCCCGTTCCTTCCGTACCCTCAAAAGCGAACATCTGGTTCAGCACGAAGAAGAGTCTTTGACTCTATTTGCTGTTCTCGAAAAAGGCGCCACTCATCGCATCGGTCTTCAGCGTTATCGAGATAATCGACTCGAAATCCATCTGGATGGCACAAAGTCTGAAGGCAGAAGCAGTTTGGCCGCCCTCCTTCCATTTCAGCTCATCACACCTGAATCAATATCACTGCTATTGGGTAATCCTTCGGAGCGACGGCAGTATCTGGATTGGTTGTTGTTCCACGTGGAACAATCCTTCCACTCCAACTGGAGTAACTACCAAAGATATCTAAAGCAGCGTAATGCCCTGCTTCGTAGTGAGCAGCATCAGACACTTGAGCAATGGACGAATGGATTGGTTGAGGCTGGCGAAGCGATCAATCAGATGCGCCAGTCACTATTGGCAGAATTGAAGCCGCACATCGAGCACTATGTCTCTCTCCTGCTTCCGGATATTCCATTCAACCTCGCCTACCGCCAGGGATGGAAAAAGGATATCTCACTGAGTGAGGCGTTGCAGAAGGGAATAGAAGCAGATATCAAAATGAAATACACCACCTCCGGTCCCCATCGGGCCGATCTAGTTTTTCGAACTGGAGAAGATAAGGTGGTAGATGTTTTCTCTCGCGGTCAATTGAAGCTGATGCTGGCAGCATTGAAGCTGGCACAGATGGCGCTGTTCTGTCAGAAATTGGGGACGACTGCGATTGTGCTCATCGATGACCTGCCGGCAGAACTAGATAGTAATCACCGGAACCTGTTGCTGGCACAGTTACAGGAGTTGGGTACGCAAATATTCGTCACCACAACGGATAGCGCCCTGCTCAATTTTTCCGCCTGGCCAGAGACAAAAGTGTTCCACGTGGAACATGGTCAAATCAAAGAAGTGGTATAATGGCCCGTCATATGGCCGGGGGTAATTCATGAGCGAATATAATTCATCCAGTATCAAGGTGTTGAAAGGTTTGGACGCGGTACGCAAGCGTCCCGGCATGTACATCGGTGATACCGATGACGGTACCGGCCTGCACCATATGGTGTTTGAAGTGGTGGATAACTCCATCGATGAAGCCCTGGCCGGCCACTGCAGCCAGATCGATGTCACCATCCACAGCGATGATTCAGTCTCCGTGCGCGACAACGGGCGCGGTATTCCGGTCGACTGGCACGAAGAAGAGAATCGCTCTGCCGCTGAGGTTATCCTGACCGTTCTCCATGCGGGCGGTAAATTCGATGATAACTCCTACAAGGTTTCCGGCGGTCTGCACGGGGTAGGTGTTTCCGTGGTGAATGCCCTTTCTGAAAGTTTGAAGCTGACCATTCGCCGTAGCGGGAAGAAATACCAGCAGGAGTACGCTCTGGGTGAGCCGCAATACCCGCTAAAAGAGATCGGCGAAAGTAACGAAACCGGTACCGAGATCCGCTTTAAGCCCAGTTCCACCATCTTTACCCAGACAGAATTCCACTACGATATTCTGGCCAAGCGCCTGCGCGAGCTCTCCTTTCTTAACTCCGGTGTACGCATTCATCTGGTAGATGAGCGCAGCGATAAAGAGGATACCTTTGAGTATGAGGGCGGAATTAGCGCCTTTGTCGAGCATCTGAATCGCAATAAAACCCCGCTCCATCCGACCGTTTTGCACTTCACCGCCGAGCGCGACGGTATTACCGTCGAGGTGGCGATGCAGTGGAGCGACGCCTATCAGGAAAATATCTTCTGTTTTACCAACAATATCCCGCAGCGCGATGGTGGCACCCACCTGGCGGGGCTGCGTGGCGCCCTGACCCGAAGCGTGAATGGCTATATCGAGTCGGAAGGGTTAGCGAAGAAGGCGAAAATCTCCCCCAGCGGTGACGATGCCCGCGAAGGTTTGACCGCGGTGCTCTCAGTGAAGGTGCCGGACCCGAAATTCTCCTCCCAGACCAAGGACAAACTAGTCTCATCCGAGGTGAAAGGGGTTGTCGAATCGCTGGTGGCCGAACGTTTCCAGGATTTCATGCTGGAGAATCCCACCGAGGCGAAAACCATCGCCGGTAAGGTGGTCGATGCGGCCAGAGCCCGTGAGGCGGCGCGTAAGGCGCGTGAAATGACTCGACGCAAGGGTGCTCTGGATGTGGCTGGCCTGCCCGGTAAGCTGGCCGATTGCCAGGAGCGGGATCCTGCCCAATCCGAACTCTACCTGGTGGAGGGTGACTCCGCCGGCGGCTCTGCCAAACAGGGGCGCGATCGTAAGAATCAGGCGATCCTGCCGCTGAAGGGTAAGATCCTCAACGTCGAGAAGGCCCGTTTCGACAAAATGCTCTCCTCTGCCGAGGTCGGCACCCTGATCACCGCGCTCGGTTGCGGGATTGGCAAGGAAGAGTTCAACCCGGACAAGCTGCGTTACCACCGCATCATCATCATGACTGACGCCGACGTGGACGGTTCGCACATCCGTACTCTGCTACTGACCTTCTTCTATCGCCAGATGCCGGAGCTGATCGAACGGGGCCATATCTACATCGCCCAACCACCGCTCTACAAGGTGAAAAAGGGTAAGCAGGAGCGTTACGTTAAGGATGATTCCGAACTGAACAACTATCTGCTGCAGATCGCCCTCGAAGGCGCCGAACTGCACGTCAATCCGGATGCGCCAGCAATTGCTGGTACCGCGCTGGAGCAGCTGGCACAGCACTATCAGCAGGTGATGGCAGCGATTAAGCGCCTCTCACGTCGTTATAACGGTACCGTTCTTGAGCAGATGATTGTCCAGCCCAGTATTAGTCAGGATGCCTTTGCCAATGGCAGTGCCGAGATTTGGTTTAACCAACTGCTGGAGGAGTTGAATCGGGAGAATATGCCGGAGCGTCGTTATACTGCTGAATTCAACAAGACCCCGGATGGCTCCATAGAAAGCGTTGTGCTGAGCGAGTGGCGCCATAGTGTTCCCAGCGAGATCGTCTATCAGGCTGACTTCTTTGAATCATCTGATTACCGGACGATACGCGGCCTGGGTGAGGAGTTGCATGGTTTGATTGGTGAAGGGGCCTTCGTCTCACGCGGTGAGCGCCAGAGTGAGATCAGTGACTTTACCAGCGCCCTGAGCTGGCTACTGGATGAGGCCAAGCGAGGTCAGCATATTCAACGCTACAAAGGCTTGGGTGAGATGAACCCGGAACAGCTGTGGGAGACCACCATGAATCCGGAGTCTCGCCGACTGTTGCAGGTAACCATCGAGGATGCCATTGCTGCCGACGATATCTTCACTACCCTGATGGGTGACAACGTCGAGCCGCGTCGTGATTTTATCGAACAGAACGCGCTGCAGGTTACCAATCTCGACGTATAAATTTCTATATTTATCAAGGCGTTAAAAAAGGGAGGCGGTGCCTCCCTTTTTGTTTGGAGTGAGTAATAACTTACTCCTTGTGGTAAGAGACGACGCGCTCCACCTCGTTTTTCGAACCCAGGATCACCGGTACACGCTGGTGCAGGTGTTTAGGCGCGAGCTCCATGATGCGTTCTCGACCAGTGGAACTGGCACCACCCGCCTGTTCGACGATGAACGACATCGGGTTGGCTTCGTACATCAGGCGCAATTTGCCTTCGGTGCCTTTGGCTTTCATCTTCTCGTCCAGCGGATACATGAAGACGCCGCCACGGGTTAGGATGCGGTGAACTTCGGCAACCATGGAGGCAACCCAGCGCATGTTGAAGTCTTCGCCGCGTGTACCCTCTTTACCTGCCAGGCACTCATCCACATAGCGTTTAACCGGGGCTTCCCAGTGGCGCATGTTTGAGGCGTTGATGGCGAATTCGCGGGTATCTTCCGGAATGGTCATGTTGGGGTGGGTAAGGACGAACTCACCGATATTCATATCCAGGGTAAAGCCGTTGACGCCATTACCGGTGGTCAGCACCAGCATGGTGGAGGGGCCGTAAAGGGTGTAACCGGCGCAGACCTGCTCGGTGCCAGCTTGCAGGAAATCCTCGGCGGTCGGGTTTTCCGCATCGCCGTGGAAGCGCAGGATGGAGAAGATGGTGCCGACAGAGACGTTGACGTCCATGTTGGAGGAGCCGTCGAGCGGGTCGAAGGTCAGCAGGTATTTACCGCGCGGGTTACCCGCCGGGATCTGGTAGATATCTTCCATCTCTTCCGAGGCCATTGCCGCCAGGTGACCAGCCCACTCGTTGGTCTTCAGGAAGACCTCGTTGGTGATGATATCCATCTTCTTCTGTTGTTCGCCCTGAACGTTCTCGGAATCGGCAGCGCCGAGTACGCCGACCAGCTCGCCATGGTTAACCAGGTTGGAGATCACCTTGCAGGCGGTAACGACGTCGTTGAGCAGGGAGGTAAAGTCACCGGTGGCGCCCTGCAGCTTGCGCTGCTCCTCGATGATGAACTGCGTAACGCTTGTACGATGGTTGTGCATCTAATTAACCCTCTGAAATATAAATAAAAAACCGTTCCGAGCACGGTGCGCCCGGTAATAATTCTGTATTTGCTGGAGTGGCCTGCGGATAGTGCATGCAGGCGGTTGCTTCTCAGCTAGCGCTATAGCGGAGGCAAAACGGCGGCCATTGTAACACAAATGCCCGTATTAAAAATTCTTTGGAAAACCACAAAACCCTTATGGAATAAGGGCTGGGTGTATGTTCAAGATTTTAGAGTGGTGATTTTCTGATAGGTGGTCTCGATCCACTCCTCCACCTCTTCATTGATCTCGGAAGAGCGCTTGCCATGTGGATCGATAGTCGGCCCGATGACCACGGTAATCGTGCCGGGTCGTTTGACGAACTCGCCCTTGCTCCAGAATTCACCGGCATTGTGGCAAAGCGGAACAACGGGATAGCCGCTCTTCTCTGCCAGCATGGCGCCGCCAATCGCGTAGCGCTTGCGCTCACCGGGTGCGGTGCGGGTGCCTTCGGGAAACACGATCAACCACAAACCGCGCTTTAAACGGTCAGTTCCCTGCTGGATTACCTGTTTTAGTGCCTTTTTCCCTGCACTTCGATCAATTGCTACAGGCAGCATCATTGCCAGACCCCAACCGAAAACTGGAATCCAGAGCAGTTCCCGTTTCAACACCCAGGTCTGTGGTGGTAATACCATCTGCAGGGCGATAGTCTCCCAGGCGGATTGGTGCTTGGCCAGCACAATTGCAGCGCCATCTTTAGGCAGGTTCTCCAGACCCTCCACCTGCATATCGAGATTGCAGGTCCACTTGAGCCAGCGCACTACGAACCAGGCCCAACGGGTCATGTGGAAATAGCGCCACCTGTAAGGGGCAAAATAGAGTAGCGGTCCAATTCCGACGATGATGGCGAGAAAAGCGTAGATCCCGATATAAAAAAGCGTGGCGCGTAGGTAGAGCATTAACTCTCATCCTCCAGTAGTGCGGTGACCGCTGCGGCCAGATCGTCATATACCGGAATTTCATCTAGCCCCTCGCCCTTGGCCAGGGTGCGCTTTCCCTTGCCGGTGCGAACCAGGATCGGTCGAGCGCCAACAGTTTGTGCGGCCTGCAGGTCACGCAATGAATCACCAACGACCGGTGTCTCTTCCAGGGGGAAATCGAGGCGCTCCGCAATTTCACGATACATACCGGCTTTAGGCTTACGGCAGTCGCAGTTTTCGTCCGGCCCGTGGGGACAGAAGAGAATAATCTCTATTTCACCGCCGACCGCGGCCAGCAGACGGCGCAGTTTATCGTGCATCGCGTTGAGGGTGGCGACATCGTAGAAGCCGCGGGCGATTCCGGACTGGTTGGTGGCGACGGCTATCCGATAACCCGCCTGGTTGAGGCGAGCGATAGCCTCCAGGCTGCCGGGCAGCGGAATAAATTCGTCGACACTTTTAATGTAGTCGTCGGAGTCCTGGTTGATGACACCATCACGGTCGAGAATAATTAATCGCATAAAATGCCTAAAGCAGATTGGGACTTGTGATTCTATCGTTATTGAGGCCTGGCATCACCCCGATCTGCGTGCTTGTCTGCACCAAATAGTCACTGCGCGAAACATAAACGATAAAAAATACGTCTTGCATCTAAGTAGGGCGGTGTTGGTTTAGCCGCACAGGTCGTGCTTGCGCGTTGGAATATCGGTGCATATCAAAAATAAACAAAAATGACATTGAGGGGGAGTGAAAATGGAGTACAGATCTCTATCTATAGCGGTAACTGTGGGACTTGCATTTGTACTAGCTGCTTGCGGTGGTGGTGGTAGTGGGACCACAGCACCGACGGCCAGTAATCTAACTGGTACCTGGTATGGCAATTACGATCTATTAGGAACAGCGACGACAATAAGTGTGGTTGTGGGTAGTGGTAACAGCGTCACTTCTGTGAGCATTGGCGCTGTTGATGCTGGGCTTACCGGTTCCATAGCATTAATACAGAATAGTCTTTACGGATACACTCTTTACCAGGGTACTGCGCTGTACGATCAAGGAGGTTTTCTCGTTGATGCGGCAGCACAACATGCTGGGTTCTTATCCTCACAGGGTGACTTCGGCGTTGTTGAAAAGGGTGGCGCCGCGACAACATACGCGGATTCTGACAAGGTCGGTACCTGGTCTGGCTACACGATCCGTCTGGATGTTGGTGGAAATGTCACCGGTTACAGTACTTCGTCCGTTACCGTTGCTGCAGATGGTTCATTCACTGGTACAGATAGTACATCCGGTGCATTTCAAAGCGGCCTTGTAAACCTGTCGTTATCGGATGCCACCTACGGCACCTATACGGGCACCTTCGATAGCACTGTAACAACCGGTGGTGATATGAAAGTCTGGATATCCCCTGACAAAATGTTCGCTGCCAGTTATGCATGTGTGTCTGGAACAACACCCGCGACGGGCTTGCATTGGTGTAACTACAGTTCCTGGGTTAAGCAATAACCAGATAACAGGGAGCGATCACGGATGCCGTGATCGCTCCTTTAGCGTTAGTCGCGGAATTCTGAGACGCGAATTCGCCCATTTATCATCTTCGATTCGCGCTGCATGATTTTGTCCATCTTCTGCCAGAAGGCTTCGTTCAGATCGAAATCGGCGGAGATGGCAGTGCCGATAAGCAGGATAAACAGGTCGGCAATCTCTTCGGCTAGTTGCTCTTTCCCTTTGCCCTTGGTGATCGCCGCACCGATCTCCCCCAACTCCTCGGCCATTAGCGCCATACGATAGGTCAGTTCTTCCCCGCCGGTGTTTTTGAAGTCGTGCTTGTCGTGGAAGGCTTGCACAGCATCAAGCATTGCCCGGTAGGAGTCAGGGTTGCGCTCGGACACAGTTTAGCCCTGCAGTTGCGACAGGTCGGCGACCTCCAGGAACAGGCCGCGCAGTTGTCCGAGGAGTGCCAGGCGATTGGCGCGGATCGAAGCATCTTCCGCCATAACCATCACCTGATCGAAGAAGTTATCCACTACTTCTCGCAATCCAGCCAGCTGTTTAAGTGCCGCTTGGTAGTCACGCTTGGCAAACAGCGGTGCGACCTTCTTGGCCATGGCCTCGACTTCCTTATGCAGTGCCTTTTCTGCGGCCTCCTGCAGCAGCTTGCTGTCGACCTTCTCAGGAATCGCCTCTTCGGTTTTCTTGAGGATGTTACCGATCCGTTTGTTGGCGGCAGCCAGAGACTCCGCCTCTGCCAGCTGGCGGAAGGCGGTAACGGCCTTAAGCCGTGAATCGAAGTCGAGGGGGCGGCTCGGGCGTTGGGCCAGTACTGCCTCGAAGGTATCGGGAGCAATCCCCTGCTCCTGATAGTAGGCTTTAAGACGGCCCATCATGAAGTCAAATACCTGGATAGTGACGCTATCGTTATCGAACAGGTGCTTATTGGCTTCAGTGGCCTGGTTGAGTGTTTCCAACAGATCAAGGTCCAAACCCAGTTCGATGATAATACGTAGCGCACCGAGTGCAGCACGACGCAGGGCGAAGGGATCTTTATCGCCACTAGGTACCTGACCGATACCGAAGATACCGATCAGGGTGTCGAGTTTGTCGGCAATTGCGACAGCCTGACCGGTTTTGCTGGTAGGTAGGCCATCACCGGCAAAGCGCGGCATGTACTGTTCGTCGAGGGCGGCAGCCACTTCGGCATGTTCACCATCGTTCACCGCGTAGTAGCGACCCATAATCCCCTGCAGTTCCGGGAACTCGCCGACCATCTCACTCATCAGATCGCACTTGGCCAGGTTGGCGGCACGCTGTGCCAGCTTGGCATCACCGCCGATATCTGTAGCGATTTTCGCTGCCAGGGCAGCAACACGCTGCGATTTGTCGTAAACGGTGCCGAGTTTCTGTTGAAACACCACGCTTTTGAGGCTTTCGCCAAAGGCTTCCAGTTTTTGCTTACGGTCCTGATTCCAGAAAAAGTCGGCGTCGGTGAGGCGTGGACGAATCACCCGCTCGTTACCTTCGCGCACATATTCCGGGTGACGGCTGTCGATATTGCTCAGGGTGATGAAGTTGGGCATCAATTTCCCTTCTCCATCGACCATATGGAAATATTTTTGGTGGCCCTTCATCGCCGAGATCAAACACTCAGGCGGCACATCGAGGAAACGCTCCTCGAAGCTGCCGAGGATCGGATAAGGCCACTCGACCAGGCCGGTGACTTCGTCGAGCAGATCCTCGTCAATGACCGCATTGCCGCCCGCCGCTTTGGCGGCGTCGATGACCTGTGTACGGATCAACTCCCGACGCTCGGCAAAATCGGCCAGCACCTTGCCGGTCTCCTTGAGGGTGGCGGCATAGGCGGACGGTTCACTGAGGCAGATCGGATCGGGATAGTGGAAACGGTGGCCCCAGGTATCACGACCAGAACGAACACTGAGAATTTCGGTGTCGATGATGTCGTCACCGAATAGCAGTACCACCCAGTGAACCGGGCGTACGAACTCAGAATCCAGATCACCCCAGCGCATCCGTTTGGGGATCGGCAGCTTGGCCAGAGAGTCATTCAGGATCGCCGGAATCAGTTCGGCGGTTGCCTGACCCTTCTGATTGCTACGGAAAACCAGCCAGTCACCCTTATCGGTCTGGATGGTTTCCAGTTGATCTGGGGTTACGCCGCAGGAGCGGGCAAAACCTTCGGTCGCCTTGGTCGGGTTGCCATTGCCATCGAAAGCAGCGGCCACGGCCGGGCCACGGCGCTCCACTTCTTTGTCGGCCTGGGCAGTGTCGAGCCCCTTAACCAGCACGGCAAGACGGCGTGGGGTGGCGAAGGATTCCATCGCAGTGAAATCGAGTTCGGCCTTTTTCAGCCCCTCTTCAATACCCGCGGTAAAGGCGTTGGAGAGTTTCAGCAATGCCTTGGGTGGCAGCTCTTCGGTGCCGATCTCGATCAGGAGGTCGCGTTTATTACTCATCTTATTCGCCCTCCTTTTTCAGCATGGGGAAGCCCAGCGTCTCGCGGGCGTCGTAGTAGGCCTGGGCCACGGCACGGGCCAGGGCGCGTACGCGCAGGATGAAGCGTTGGCGTTCGGTAACCGAAATGGCGTGGCGGGCGTCCAGTAGATTAAAGGTGTGGGATGCCTTGAGCACCTGCTCATAGGCGGGCAGCGGTAGTCCCGCCTCAATCAACTTCTGGCTCTGCTTTTCACACTGGTCGAACAGGCTGAAGTGGAAATCGACATCGGCGTGTTCGAAGTTATAGGTGGACTGCTCCACCTCATTCTGGTGATAGACATCGCCATAGGTGATCGGGCCGTCGGGGCCATTGGTCCAGATCAGATCGAAGACGCTTTCGACCCCTTGCAGGTACATGGCGATGCGTTCCAGGCCATAGGTGATCTCACCGGTGACCGGTTTACAATCGAGGCCACCGACCTGCTGGAAGTAGGTGAACTGGGTGACTTCCATACCGTTGAGCCAGACTTCCCAGCCGAGACCCCAGGCGCCAAGGGTCGGTGACTCCCAGTTATCCTCGACGAAGCGGATATCGTGCTCCAGCGGATCGATGCCGAGCATCTTCAAAGAACCGAGGTAGAGCTCCTGAATATTCAGCGGCGACGGTTTGAGGATCACCTGAAACTGGTAGTAGTGCTGCAGGCGATTGGGGTTTTCGCCGTAGCGGCCGTCAGTGGGACGACGCGAGGGCTGCACATAGGCGGTGCTCCACGGTTCCGGGCCGATGGCGCGCAGGAAAGTGGCAGGATGGAAGGTGCCTGCACCGACCTCCATATCGAGAGGTTGCAGGATCACGCAGCCCTGTTCCGCCCAGTATTGCTGCAGCGCGAAGATCAGGCCCTGAAAAGTGGAGACGTCTACCGGTTTCATCGGTGCTCTTCTGTCATTTGCAAAGCGTGGGATTATAACGTGCGTGGCGCGCCCGATAACAGGGTTTTGCCCGATACCTGCATCGGTTTCCGCTTTGAGGTAAAATCGCAGACCGTTTTTCGCACCTGTGTTTTCCCATATGACTCAACCAAAAAAAGCCGTGGCGCTGGTTTCCGGCGGCCTCGATTCGATGCTTGCCGTCAAAGTGATGCAGGAACAGGGCATCCATGTTGAAGGGATAAACTTCTTCACCGGTTTCTGCGTGGAAGGGCATACCCACGCTATTCGTAAGAAAGATCAGGCCAAGCCGAAGCGCAACAATGCGCTGTGGGTGGCGGAGCAGTTGGGGATCAAGCTGCACATCATCGACATCGTTGATGAATACAAGGATGTGCTACTCAAGCCGAAGCACGGCTATGGCGCCAACATGAATCCCTGCCTCGACTGCAAGATCTTCATGGTGCACAAGGCGCTGGAGTGGGCAGAGAAGAAGGGCTTCGATTTTATCGTCACCGGTGAGGTAATCGGCCAGCGACCGATGTCGCAGCGCAAGGACACCATGCCAGTGGTGGCGCGTGAGTCGGGTGCCGAAGATCGCCTGTTGCGTCCCCTGTGTGCGAAGAATCTGCCGCCGACACTGCCAGAATGTGAAGGTTGGGTGGATCGGGAAAAGCTTTACGACTTCTCCGGGCGTAACCGTAAGCCGCAAATGGCGCTGGCGAGGCAACTCGGTTTTGATGAGTGGGCAACGCCTGCAGGTGGATGTTGCTTCCTCACCGACGAGGCCTATTCACGCAAGCTGGTCGACCTGTGGCAGGGGCGCGGTAACCGCGAGTACACCATGGACGATATTATGCTGCTCAAGGTGGGCCGCCATATACGTCCGGCAGAGAACTATAAGATCATCGTTAGCCGCGAGGAGGGGGAGAACAATTTCCTTAGCGGTTACAAAAAAATCTATACCCATCTGTTTGCTACTTCGCACACGGGACCGCTGGCGCTGATCGATGGCGAGCCTACGGATGCGGATCTGGAGCAGGCGGCACGGATAGTTGCCCGTTACGGTAAAGGTCGAACCGCCGAACAAGTGACGGTAGAGATCCACCTGCCGGGTGGAGAAACCCGAGAACTGCAGGTTGAACCTATACCACCGCAAGCAGTGAAAGAAGAGTGGATGATTTAACATTACTTACTATTCGTAAGTACTAAAGGCTCGACTACCGATAACAATTAAGAGGCCACTACCCATGCATTATCAACTGGATGCCCGCCGATTACTCTGTCCCATGCCGGTGATCCGCGCACAAAATAAGGTCGAAGAACTACAACCGGGTGATGTACTCGAGGTGTTTTGTACCGATCCGGGTGCGCTCAACGACATCCCTGCCTGGGCCAGGATCAATGGCCATAAAGTACTGGATCGGCGCCAGGAGGGTGATGAGGTGATAGTGACGCTCGAAGTGGGCGAGTCCCACGATTAAACCGTTACTTATGGCGGTCGTCGTAGCGTTCGAACATCTCTGTAAGTCGCTCGTGGATCTGCTGTCGCTGCTCCTTGTTCAGGCTATCGTGTAGTGCAGCATAGGCGCGGATCACCTCCGGGGCCTTTTGTTCTACAAAACGGGTCTTTTCCCGAATCATCTTCAACGCACGTTGCTGATCGAAACGCTCCGCCTCGACCATCTCCAAAACAGCGGCACGATTCTGCTGACGGTCCTGATAAAACTCGGTCCGGCTCCGCATGACGATGGCTACCAGCTGCTCCAGTTTTTGTCGCTGCTCGCTGGTTAGTTCCAGTTCGTCACTCACCTCCTCCGTGATCCACTGCGCCCGCTCTTCCGGTGTTTTGTGCCAGAAACCGCAGGCACTGAGTGAGCCGAGGGCAATAAAAGCGATGCCAATAAGGCCAACAATGGTCGAAGGTCGGTTTCTCATGTTCGAGTCCCTGTCATGGTTGTGAGGTGTTGCGCCGGTACAGGCGGTTGGGAAAGCACACTCTGTGCATGGCCTTGGTGAGCACGTATACTTGCTCTTCCCTGTCGTCCGCTGCAGCGGACGCCTCTCACATATATTGGGTTAATAGGCAGAATTTGCCATGGGCGGACACCACCACGCTGTTGAAAATACGATGAGTCCCGACGATAACCGCTATCGGGAAATCCGCAAGGTAACCTTGATCGGTTCTGCGGTGGACCTCTCCCTGGGCGTGGTCAAAATGATCGTCGGTTTCACAGCCAACTCCCAGGCGCTGATTGCTGACGGCGTTCACTCCCTATCCGATCTGGCTACCGATTTTATGGTTCTTCTTGCCGCCAAACATGGTAGTCGCGATGCCGATGATGAGCATCCCTACGGCCATGGCCGCTTCGAAACCCTGGCAACCGTGGCGCTCGGTATTGCTTTAATTGTGGTTGCTGGGGGAATCGCCTGGGATGCTATCGAGCGGCTTTTCAATCCGGAGGAGCTGTTGCAGCCGGGTATCTGGGCATTGATGGTGGCCGGGATCTCGGTGCTGGCCAAGGAGTGGACCTACCACTACACCATGCATCTGGCGCGTAAGCTGAAGTCCAACATGCTCAAGGCAAATGCCTGGCACAGCCGTTCCGACGCCATCTCATCGGTAGTGGTCATGATCGGCGTTGGTGGGACTATGGCCGGCCTGGAATATCTCGACTCTGTAGCAGCTGTGCTGGTTGGTGCGATGATCGCCAAAATCGGGTGGGATCTGGCCTGGCAGAGTGTGCACGAGCTGGTCGATACCGCGCTGGACCCGGAGCGGGTAAAGATCATCCGCGATGAGATCATGAATGTCGGTGGGGTCCGCAAACTGCATATGCTGCGCACCCGCATGATGGGCGGTGAGGCATTGGTGGATGTGCATGTGATTGTCGATCCAAAATTAAGCGTCTCGGAAGGACACTTCATCGGTGAGACCGTACGCAAACGGCTGATCGAGGCGGTTGACGAGGTGGCCGATGTGATGGTGCACATCGATTCCGAGGACGACGAGAAGCTGAAGCCCAGCCTGAACCTGCCCGGGCGCAGCCATGTGGTAAAAAAGTTGGAAGAGTGCTGGACAGAAATCCCGCTGGCGAGCAAGATCGAGCGCATTGTTTTGCACTATCTGGATGGCAAACTTGATGTAGAGTTGTGTTTGCCCGAGCCAGAACCCGCTGAGCATGCCGAAGTTGAAGCCTTACGTCAGGCGGCGAGCCAGGCTGAAAATGTACGTGAAGTGAGTATCTATTTTCGTTCCGCACCAAAATAGGGCTTTACGGCTATTCGCGCACTATTATGGTGCCTAAATAGCCCTTCAAGTACAGGAAAGAAAAAATATATCCATGAACTTCAAGTAGTTACATCATGGCATATTTCATGCACTGATACAGCGCATTGTTTCATGCCCACTATAGGGCGCTGATTATTGTTAAAACCCAGATTGGAGGCACCGAATGTCTGCTAAAGATGTACTGAAACTGATTAAGGATAGCGGAGCGAAGTTCTTCGACTTCCGTTTCACCGATACCCACGGCAAGGAACAGCACGTTACCGTGCCTGTCAGCCAGATCGATGAAGATGTATTCACCGACGGCAAGATGTTCGATGGTTCCTCCATCCAGGGCTGGAAAGGTATCAACGAATCCGACATGATTCTGATGCCCGATCCGTCCACCGCTGTGCTGGACCCGTTCTCTGACGAGCCGATGGTTAACATCACCTGCGATATCGTTGAGCCGTCCACCATGCAGGGCTACGAGCGCGACCCGCGTTCCGTTGCTCGCCGCGCTGAAGAGTATCTGAAGTCCACCGGTATCGGTGATTCCGCCCTGTTCGGCCCTGAGCCGGAATTCTTCATCTTCGACGACGTTCGTTGGGGTGCCGACATGAGCGGTTCCTTCGTTAAAGTCGACTCCGAAGAAGCTGAGTGGAACTCCGAGAAAGTCTACGGCGACGGCAACATGGGTCACCGCCCGGGCGTTAAAGGTGGCTACTTCCCGGTTCCGCCGGTTGACTCCCTGCACGACATCCGTGGCGCGATGTGCCTGGCGATGGAAGAGATGGGCCTGGTTGTTGAGGTTCACCACCACGAAGTAGCGACCGCCGGTCAGTGCGAAATCGGCGTTGGCGCCAACACTCTGGTGAAGAAAGCTGACGAAGTACAGACCCTGAAGTACTGCGTACACAATGTTGCCCACAGCTACGGCAAGACGGCTACTTTCATGCCCAAGCCGCTGGTAGGTGACAACGGTTCCGGTATGCACGTGCACATGTCTATCGCTAAAGACGGTACTAACCTGTTTGCCGGTAACGAGTATGGCGGTCTGTCTGAAACCGCTCTTTACTACATCGGCGGTATCATCAAGCACGCACGTGCCCTGAACGCCTTTGCCAACTCTTCCACCAACTCCTACAAGCGTCTGGTACCCGGCTTCGAAGCCCCGGTTATGCTGGCCTACTCTGCCCGCAACCGTTCCGCTTCCATCCGCATTCCGTTTACCAGTGCCAAAGGTCGTCGTATCGAAGTTCGCTTCGGTGACCCGACTGCCAACCCGTACCTGTGCTTCGCTGCCTACCTGATGGCTGGTCTGGATGGTATCCAGAACAAGATCCACCCGGGTGAAGCAATGGACAAGGACCTGTACGACCTGCCGGCAGAAGAGGCAGCTCAGATCCCGACTGTTTGCCACAGCTTCGATATGGCGCTGGAAGCACTGGATGCGGATCGCACCTTCCTGACCCAGGGCGGTGTGTTCACCGATGACATGATCGATGCTTTCATCAATCTGAAGATGGATGAAGTTACCCGCATCCGTATGACCACCCATCCGGTCGAGTTCGACATGTACTACTCCTGCTAAGGAGCGGTCATTGCCGAATAAAAAACGCCCCGCAAGGGGCGTTTTTTTTGCCTGGAAGAAGATTGTTGTCTGCGGGAGGCTGGATTATGCTTGGTGAATGAAACGGATTATTCCATTTGCCCTGCTGCTATTCTGTTCGGTGCTGATCGCCGCTGAGACGACTGGCTACCGTATTGTTCATCCTGACGGCACGGTGGAGTTCACCGACGACGCAACTCGTGGTGGTGAGGAGATAAAGCTGCGCGATGTACAGACGGTTTCAGAGCCTGATAATGAAGGGGAAGATAGCAGGCGTAAATCGGAATCGGCTGACAAAGGTAAGCCACAAACGCAGGAAGAAGCGACGACAAGCTACACCGGGCTAGCGATCGTCAAACCGAAAAGTGCTGAAACAGTCTGGTTTACAGAAAGCGGCGTCACGGTGACCGTTTCTGTTCAACCAAAGCTGAATCCCAAGGATAGCGTTACACTTACACTCGATGGGACGGTGGTGGCCCAAGGTAATAAGACTATTTTCAATATCGGGCAGGTCTATCGCGGTACGCATACACTATCAGCCAGCATCACCGGGCCTAACGGACAAACCCTGATCCACTCTTCCTCTGTGACCTTCTATCTCCGTCAGCATAGTAACTAGTCCCCCGCCTTGTAATGCACCATGCCGGTGCATATGCTTAGTTGAACCAGAATGGTGCGCAACAGGCGTTGCGCCAGTCATTCAATTTCCATGTATTTTTTGAATAGTTATTTAAATTCAGTGGCTTATTAACCCACGGGGTGAAGGCTCCATTTTGGTGTATATCTTGCTTAAAGCAGAGGATGACAATGGCCATAGATAAAGCCTGTGCCTTGCAGCTACGGGTGCTAGAAAATCTGCATTCAGCAGTACTACTACTCGATAGTTCGCTGCGGCTGCGTTTCATCAACCCTGCGGGAGAGATGCTATTTGCGGTGAGTGCGCAGCGCTTTCTGGATCAGCCGGTGCAGAACACTCTTTTCGACAAAGAGGTGAGCATGGCGCTGTTGCAGGTGTTGCAGACAGGTACGCCGTTTACCGAACGAGAGTTGGTACTGGATCTGGGCTATCGCAACAAGGTTACCGTGGACCTCACCGCCTTGCCTCTTTACGAGGGCGCCGGCGGCAAGATCGAATTACTAGTGGAAATGAAGCAGGTGGATCGGCAACTGCGAATTACTCGCGAAGAGGGGCTGATGGCGCAGAGTAACGCGACCCGAGCGCTGGTCCGCGGCCTGGCCCACGAGATAAAAAATCCACTGGGTGGATTGCGCGGTGCGGCGCAGTTGTTGGAGCGGGAGCTCAACAACGAAGAGTTGAAGGAATACACCAATATCATTATCAGCGAGGCAGATCGCCTACAGGAGCTGATGAATCGCATGCTCGGTCCGAGCACGCTGCCGCGTAAGCGTGAGATCAACATACACGAGGCGATGGAGCGGGTACGACAGGTGGTCGGCGCAGAATTGAGTGATCGGATAAAACTGATTCGAGATTATGACCCCAGTATCCCCTATGTCTATGTCGATCTGGATCAATTGATTCAAGCCTTGATGAATCTGGTTCGTAATGCTGCACAGGCGGTAGGTGAAGAGGGTGAAATCACTCTGCGCACACGTACTTTACGCCAGTACACCATCGGTTCGGTGCTACACAAGCTGGTTGCCCGTGCCGATGTGATCGACAACGGTCCGGGCATCGCGCCCGAGATGCGAGAGAGTCTTTTCCTGCCGATGGTAACCGGACGTGCCGATGGTACCGGTTTGGGTTTGCCAATTGCGCAATCACTGATCAATGCCAATGGCGGTTTAATTGAATGGGAGAGCCGTCCGGGGCAGACCATATTCACAGTATTGATACCGATCGATGTCGATCGGGAAAACAATCAGGATGTAGTGGTATGACAAACGAAATCACGGTGTGGATTATTGATGATGATCGCTCAATACGTTGGGTTCTGGAGAAGGCGTTCAAACAAGCCGGAATGAATATCCAGAGCTTCGAAAGTGCAGACAAAGTACTCAAGCTGCTGGAGCGGGAAGAGCCGGACGCGTTGATTACCGACATCCGCATGCCCGGTATGAGCGGACTGGATCTGCTGCAAAGTATCAATGAGGCTCACCCCGATCTTCCCGTCATCATTATGACTGCGCACTCGGACCTTGATAGTGCTGTCTCAGCCTACCAGGGCGGTGCCTTTGAATATCTGCCCAAGCCGTTCGATGTGGACGACGCGGTCGAACTGGTACGTCGCGCTGTGGCCCACCGCCAGGAGCAGAGTCGTGGCGGCGCAGAAGAGAATCGTCTTGAGAGTATGGAGATCATCGGTGCCGCGCCTTCGATGCAGGAGGTGTTTCGTGCTATCGGTCGCCTCTCCTCCTCCAATATCACCGTACTGATTAATGGTGAGTCGGGTACCGGTAAAGAGTTGGTGGCGCACGCCCTGCACAAACACAGCCCACGCAAGGAAAAACCGTTTATCGCGCTGAATACGGCGGCGATTCCCCGTGATCTTCTGGAGTCGGAACTGTTCGGTCATGAGCGTGGCGCCTTTACCGGTGCGCAGTCGGCACGTGAAGGTCGATTTGAGCAGGCCGATGGCGGCACGCTGTTTCTTGATGAGATAGGGGATATGCCCGCTGAACTGCAAACCCGTCTGCTGCGGGTACTTGCCGATGGCGAGTTCTATCGCGTCGGTGGTCGTTCGCCGATTAAAGTCGATGTGCGAGTGATTGCTGCAACCCACCAGGATCTGGAGCGCCGGGTACGTGAAGGACTGTTCCGCGAAGATTTGTTCCATCGTTTAAATGTTATTCGTATTCATATTCCGGCACTGCGAGAGCGCCGCGAGGACATACCGCTGCTCATCCGTCACTTCCTCAAAAAGGCCAGCGAAGAGATCGGTGTGGAGAGTAAATGGCTCGACAAGGCAACGGAAAATTATCTCTCTAGCCTGGATTGGCCGGGTAACGTGCGGCAGCTGGAGAATACCTGTCGTTGGTTGACGGTGATGTCACCCAGCCAAGAGATTCACCTGGAAGATCTGCCGCCGGAATTGAAGGCGACCGGCGATCAACAGAGTGATGACCGCGACTGGCTTACGCCGTTAAAGCGTTGGGCGGAGCAGAAGCTCAATGGTGGCGCGTCGAATATCCTCGATGAAGCCGTGCCGCAGTTCGAGCGTCTGATGATCGAGGTGGCACTAAAGAAAACCGGTGGTCATCGTCAGGAAGCTGCACAACTATTGGGGTGGGGGCGAAATACCATTACGCGCAAGATAAAAGAGCTTGAGATGGGGCAGGACTAAGGAATCATCACGTCAGGGAAGCATTATTGTTACAGTAATCTGGCGTGAGGCGGTTATGTCCCCCAGCCCGTTACCTGCCTTACCTGTACTGGTAATAACCCGCATGGTTTGTCCACCAACGACGGTGTCAGCTACAGCAACATCAAACCAAGCCCTGCCTGGAATGACGACTTGATTTACGGCGTCGTTAATTGCCGGGTTGTTATACATACGCCAGCTAACACCACTCTCTGCAGCGTAAAGTGCCTGAGATGCATACCATTCCTGCATTGTTTCGCCAACGCCAACAATCAATAGTCGTGATAAAAGTGCACCGAGTATCGACATTCCAGTTAACAAAAAAATAGCAGCGACAAGTGATACACCTCGCTGATTTCGGATAGTGTTTAGTCGTAGCATTGCCACTACATAGAGTTCCTGATCTGTATTTCCTGATAGAGATTGATGGCTTCAGTGCCATCTGCCAGTGTGAGAGTCATACTTAATACTGCCACACCAATGGCAGCTCCCGCATCGTAGGCAAAAATCAGACCTGTAACGCCGTTTACCAACATTGGATCGGCAGCACCCCAATCGCCATTAATGTCGTACCCAGCCAACCCGGGAGCAGTGTGCCAATAAATAGCATTACCAAGAAGACCGACTTCATGGGTGGTATCGGCAATAAAATAGCGTCTGCCAGCGGAGCCACCAGGAAACGCATAGGCGTTGAAATTTAAGATCTGACCGATGGTTGTTGCACCGTCAATAACAGGATTGATTGCGGTTACACCAGTTAATGGCACTACAGTAGTGCCTGCAATCAAATCCGCTGGTGCCGTGTTGGCCACGATCAAAAGATCATTTGCCTGGGCAGCTTTGCCTAAACCTAGACTGTACAGCTGAGTCGTTGCTACGCCACTATTGAAGCGCTTCACTGGATCGATAAAAGCAGTGACGCCGAAATTATCAATACCGTCGATGTAGCGTCCTCCGCTACGTGCCTGTAAGTATTCGATACCTGTGTTACCTGCGCCATCAGCGACTATTGATAGTGAGTTTGGTACAGCTTCACGTACCTCACGGGCAATTCTTTCGAGAGCAAGCCGTCCTTTTTGTACCAAGGCAGCGCGGGAACGTTCAGCGGCATAAATTTCCACACTGTATTGAATAACGGGAGCAACCACCGCTCCGATTATGCCGAGTAGAACGATGGTCATGATTAGTTCGATAAGGGTAAAGCCCTTTTGCTGATGGCTGCCCATTAGTAATTTACTCTGTATGCGGTGAGCGCATAACTGTCAGCACCTTTCGTTACGGTCACGACTATCTGCTTACTATCTAGTGCTGGAATACCATTGAGTGCGGTATTTGTAACGACGACTTGAACATTGTAACCGCCATAACCTGGTACAGCTGCGCCAGTTGCATCCTGTGGCGGGGTGTCGTTAACACCATCATAGTCATCGATGTCGTCGAATGATGCGCGGTTTTCGCCAGCTTCTGGTCCAGAAAGAGCCGGTGGGACGGTTGCGGTTGGCGCAACGCAAATACTGTTAACTGTATCGAGCGTGCATGTTCCGCAACTGGGATAAACACGACCTGCACAATAGGTATTGCAATAGCCACTGGTAGTTTCTACGCAACCCCCACCAAAGGGAACATTCTCATCCCAGCGCTTACGCATAATCTCGTCCATATAGGCGTTAGCAATCGCAATGGCGCGTTGCTGGTCAAACGGATAATTGCCGCCGACGGCGCTTTGCACAAAGAGACCAATGATGCCAGAGAGGGAAACCCCCATGACGATAATAAAAATAACGATTTCTATCAGGGTGAAGCCGGATTGTCTGCGCATTAATGAACGAACCCCGTAAAGCGTTCAAGGGTAATGGTATCATCCGCAACGGCGATAGTTTCATTGGCAGCGGTACATGCTAATCCGCCAGTACATGTTGGTTGACCGCGCCCATCGAAGGTAATGGTGCCAGTATCCCCGAAGGTTCCAGCACTAAACATTCGCACGTAGGGAGCAGTGGGAGCGGCAGGATCAGCCAGTGCTATACCGTTAGGATCAAATACCGTAAAAGCTCCCGCGTTGATGGTGATATAAAAACCAGGTGTTGCAGTTTGATATAGTGATTGAGATTGGGCATAACGGATACCCTGTATCAGCTCTAAATTGGCACGAGTGTCTTCATATCCCTGTAGGTTGAGTCGAGGAACAACATAAACTGACAGTATGCCGACGATGACTAAAGTGACCGTCAACTCGACAATAGTAAAACCCGATGAGTTTCTACCTGTTCTCATTCCAGTAGAGATAGTTATTGTCAGACGGTATCGCACCAAAGATAGCAGTGGCGTTGGGCGTCCCCGGTAACCAGGCAGGCCATGTGAGTGTGAAAACGCTATAGCCACCTGTATCGCCACCAGTATCGGCTGTCAGTGTAATAGTCAAGTCACCTGAACCGCTGTTAAAGATAACAGGGCTTGGAGTTGGAGTAACACTTGTGTTAATTCCTGTATCGACCTTGCTGTAACCGACCGAGCTGCAGACATCATCAGTGTTGGTAACAACAGTGCCAGTAGCATCAACATATTGTGCGGTAATCGGCAGTGTCAAGGTTGTACCAAGGGCAGTTGATGGTTCCAGTGCGTCAGTAGCGATACCGATGCCATAGCGTAGTGCGGCACCATTAATGCTACTAATTGTAATCCCTGTCGCCGTACCGGCACCTCCAGCATTACAAACCGCATTCGCTGGGTCAAAGCAGACGCCGTCACTGTCAGTCAGATCAGCTGCCGTAAGGTCGAGATCGACATCGGCGTTACGAGCGCTTATTGGCGCAACCGTTCTGTTATAGGTAAAGCGGTCGCCATTAATCGTTAATGTTGGTGGTACAGGATCGAAATTGTCACCGAGCAGTGTCGCATTACCGCCATCTGTTGTACGGGCAAAGCCAGGGATAGCGGCAACATTATTTGTGTAGGCGCGGTTAGAGAGAGCTGTATTGAGCTTCCAGAACGGGCCACCATAGTTGCGTGTAAATCCGCCTGCAGTGTTTTGTGCTGTCACTGTAATTACAGGATTACCGCTATAGCCAAAATCCTGATCCAGATAGGTATAAGGGTTTGCGCCGAGGATGCAGGCATTATCAAAGACCGGCGCATTGGCAGTAACAAACAGGCGTGCTGGTATAAAGCGTCCAATATTGTTGCTAACACCTTCAATCAGATGGTTACCTGGTGTAGCGGTAACACCGAGATAGCTATCCAAAGTGGCGTTGATGGTAAAGACACCGACCTCATCAATAGATTGGTTATTGATAGTCGCAGAGCCACTGTCAGCAGCGGCGATGTCGATAGAACCATTCCCAAGGGTGCCCGCTGACCCTGCTGCGGGAGCAATCAGGTTATGCCCCAGGGTAATGCCATTTGCTATGAAGTTAGGGGTAATGGTGTCATTGGCGCATGTGGCACTAACGGTGAGGTTGAATGCTCCCCCTGCCTGTTTGAAGGTAGAACAGGTGGCATCACCAGTAGCACAGTCTGCATTGGCATCACTGCTGGCAACGTTGAATTTTGCTGGGACGGCTACAAAGTTGTCGTTGCCAATCATAATCAGCCCTTCCTCTTCCGTACCAACTGCGCCATCAAAACGGGCATTGAGTTGTACTTGCCCGGCGTCGGGATAGGTGACGTCAATAGTGCTCACTCCGCTGGCATTGAAGTTGAGTGAGATATTCGTGCCAGGTGCCGAGGCTGCTACGTTGGTGCCGTTGACGTTAACGGTGTTTGTACCTGTTGCCGGGCTGACATAGTCTGACCAGAATTTCACTGTAGCGGTACGATTACTAAAGGCCGATACGCAGGCCTGTGTGGTCAGGTCCTTGCGTACCGCGCTGATGGTAATGTTAGTTTCGGCAGCGCAGGAGGTTGTGTCGGGTACGTCGAAAACAAAACCGCTATCGTGGAAAGTCAGTACGCAACTACTGCTGTTGTCGCTCGTATTCAAACACACGGTTGGGTTTGTGGCGGCAGGCGTTGCGCCGCTAAGCCCCAGAGTAACCGCCCCAGCAGTATTATTTCTTATCGCAACAGATGCGATGCCACTGCCATCGGTAATGCTTAGCGTGTCGCCAGTCGGGTCAAGGGTGGCGCTGACAGTGCTGTTATAGAAACTGGTACAGCCAGCATCCATACATGCCTGTACGGTGACAGTTTCGCTATTGCAGGTCAGGGCGGAACCGTCATGCAGAATTCGATAGTGGTGTACCTGATTGGCCATGCAGGCATGGGTTGCATTCATGTCTGCTGCGATCTGCGCGGTCGTTTGAACAAGATTGTATATGCGAATCTCGTCAAAGGATCCGTCAGCGGAGCGCCTGGTGGCATTTCCGGCAAGATAATCGGAACGGTTATCGCCGATGTAGAGTGTGTCCAGATCGCCAATAGTACCTGTGGAGTTAATGTTGTTTGAATTCGATAGTGCACCGTTGACGTATATTTCAAGTTGGTCCGCAGTCAAATCCCAGGTGACGGCAATGTGGGTCCAGGTATTTGCAGCGATATTGAGTCGATTGGTGCGCACTGAATGGTTGGCATCGGCACTATCTTCCAGATCAAAATTCAGGCGTCCACGATTATCCAGCACCAACTGGAAATATTTTCGCGTGATGCTGTTCGAGGCATCGAATAACTGTCGGTCGTTACCGCCGTCCCATATAGTATTGCTCTTGTACCAGAAACTGATGGTGCCCTGATTGCCGACCTGGGTATCGATGTCGACACCCGAATCAATTGCATCCATGGGTGTTGTAATGTTGTTGTAGGGAACATCGGCATATCCACAGGTGCCCGGATCACCAAAGATCGCAGGACTGGCGTTAGTAGCGGTAACGGTGCCGGCGGTACTGCCGTCATTGCCGCCGCCACTGCTGTCAACAACCACGCCCCATGCACTCTCATCAAGGTGGTAAAGGGCAACAGGGGTAACTGGACATGGGTGAGTAGCCAACATGTCGGCGTTAACTTCCGCCTGACTTTGCGCGGCAGCATAGACACGCACTTCGTCGATCAGGCCGTCAAATTGCCGCCCGGCAAAACCCTGGTCACCACCGATCTGCAGCGGGTCAGCATTGGTAAGCAGGGTCCCACTGTAAGTACCGCTGGCTAGTGGCACGGCGTTGACATAGATTCTCTGTTGACCTGAGCGATAAGTGACGGCGACGTGATACCAATTGCCCGGGGTGAGGTTGGCCCCGGATGTCGTCAGGCTACGTACATTGCCGTTGCTGTCGTTCCACCACCAGTAAATCTCGCCAGCGCTGTTAATGTGGAACTCGTAGTTTTCATCCTTGGAAAGAATGGTCTTGAGTCCTGAACCGGGTATGGCGTTTGGTTGAACCCATGCCGAAGCAGTGAGTTCATCGGTGATATCCAGTAAAACGTTGTCGGCGATTTCTACCGGTCCGTTGACACCGTTAAAATTGCCGCCACGACAGACTTTGGCGGCTGCCGTGCTAACTCCATTCATGGCTGTTCCGTGAAGCCCGTTGCCAGAACCGTCTGCTACTTCACTACTAGTGCCATTCCACGAGGCTTCGTCCTGGGCATAATACGCGACCAGTGCACCTGCGCTGGAATCGCCGACACAAACATCGTCCACGTGCCAGTAATCCCAACCGGTGCCGCTACCATTGGTCATATAGAGACGTACCTGGAAGTTTGCATGGATGGCGGTTGCTGGCAAGTTATAGGAAAGGTTAAGGATTTCACCCGCAGTGCCACCGCCAGGCAGGGTATCCAGGGTGACCCAGTTACTGCTGCTATCTAGGTACTGAATCTGCAGGTTCTCGCCGTTTTCCGGATATTCACTAAAGCCGTCGAGATTGTCTTGTCCACGCCGAACCCACAAAGATAAATAAGGCGTTGTTGCACTTGAGGTATCGATGATGGCGCCGGTGACGTAGACCTGCCCGTTTGCCAAATAGAGCGCATGGGTCGGTGAGTTAACGGTATTCACCCCAGCCGCAATGGCCGCCGTGCCGGAAATAGTAGTAATGCTCCAGTTGGAGAGACCACTTTCGAAATCATCACAGCTTCCAAGGGCGATAGGTAGAGGCGGCGCGACCTCGGTTAGAATGACATCGTCCACATGATAGTAATCGAAGTTGTTACCTGAGCCGCCGGTCTGACTGACACGGATTTGGAAGTTGGTGTGCATCGCGGTAGTCGGCAGGGTGTAAGTACGGTTATAGATCGCGCCGGCTGTATGAGCACCGCCGATAAAGGTCTCCAGTGCAACCCAGCCGGAGGCACTATCGAAGTACTGGATAACCAGATCTTCACCAGCTGAATCCGGCCATTCGCTGAAATTGGCGTTGATATCATCGCCGATTCGTATCCACATACTGATTTCTGCTGCGGGTACGGCAGAAAGATCGATATTGCGGCTGGTAACATCTACTGCACCACAACAGGTATATAGGGAGCGGCTACCAGAGTTTGCGGTTTGGGTGCTGATGCCTGTGCGCTGATTGTTGCTGCGGGTCCAGAGCGGGTTTAAGTTGTTGCGTTCGAAATCGTCACTAAAGAGAATATCGCCAGGCGCAGCAAAAGCGTTCTGCATCAGGCCAAAAAGGACCATTAGCGCAAGGCCAAATAGTGAGATCAACGGTGTCCGCAACACGCGCATCATGTCAAAACTCCACTCTATATCGTTATTATTGTAGATGCCGCAAAGGGGGCATCAATGTCGGTAAGGTAGCCCGTAGGCACAGAGTGACTCTTTGGTCATTTGCCCTAAATCCCACTTTGGGCGGGTATCTTTCTCTTCCTAGACGCGAAATAGTAGCAAATTGTTGCCATTTGTACCTTAACAACCGCCAGAATCAGGCAAAGGCCAAAGAATAAAACAGGCGTGACTTAGCTGTCAGTTTACAAACAAAAGCCGCCAAACCTATTAGCAGGCAGGCGGCTTTTGCTGCGTCATCTGAGTTTTCTAGCTGATTAGTCTGCCCAGTGTAGTGTCCAGGCCAGAGGCCCGTTTGTGGCATCTGGGTGGTTAACAGTACAAGTCCAAGTATCACCGAGGCCATCTACGGCTGCAGCATCCGCACCATTTGCAGTAACGCCCAACGCGCTTTGGGCAATAACATAGTTTGGATCAAGTGTTTCCACCAGCGCACTCGCAGTAGCAAAGTTACAGCCCGCGGTGGTGTTGATAACACCAAGCCCAGCGGCTCCTCGCGCCGCGCGTGTTGCATAATTAATGGCGCTCGCGCTCGCTAGGCCACCCTGCACACCACTTAGTGCGGCATTAGATGCGTCTTCGGTCAAGTCCACAAAACGTGGAATCGCTGTTGCTGCTAGGATGCCTAGAATGACAATTACCATGACCAACTCGATCAGGGTAAAACCTTGTTGGGTACTTTTCATTTTCTTTCTCCGAATGTTTGCAGACCGCGGCCTGTGCTTAACAACATCACTGTGGTACCACCGACCGTCCCTAAAGATTAGACGCGATTGCACGGAGATACCGTTACAAAGTTAGCACTTTATTCCGACGCCTTCAATAAGTTATTGCGGCATATTGAGGTAAAGTCGACCTACTTCCCTTATCTGATTGATATCATTGATATTAAGTAGGTAGACAATACCAAAATAATAATTCCTAGCGCTCGTGGCTGGTTTCTCAGGTATCCGGTGGATGGGCCGAGATGGGTTTTCAGCCAGAGGGTCTTTTTCCGTGCGGTGAACCAGCGATTGGCACGCGCTTCAAAATCTTTGAGAGCGCTGGGGCGAACATAGATCACAAGGCCGATAATAATGGCGAACAGGTTACCCAAAAGCAGCATGTACTGCAGTGACGCGACTAGCCACTCGGCTACAGCGGGTGGATATTGGAGGATTAGTAAAGAAGCGACTCTTCCCGGCACGATATCGAACATGGCCCGATAGAGGGTGAATATGCTGGCAGTGATCACCATCAGGCCTATGGCTTGATGGTGACGATAGAAATAGCGATCGATATTACGTGATATATCAAAGGGACGCAGGCCGCGGCGTAAGGAAAATGGCGCGCCAGCCATGGCCTCGAAACGGGCAAAACCATTAGGCGAGATCAGTAACCAAAGGCCGGAAACCAGGCCGATCATCGCGGCACCAATCGCAAAGGCGAACAATAATGGCCCGAGGGTCTGTAACAGAGAATTCATGTCGGCAAATCCAATTCCGTGCGGAAACGCGATCCGCAAAACTCTACACAATCTGAATACTTACGTCAGCAACAGCATGGGTGCTTATGTCCAAGTTGAGGACTTCGTCTCACCCTGATTACCCACCCGCAGGTGTTTAAACGCCTCTGGTTCCCACAATTGTAGCCAGAGTTAAAAATTATTGCCCGTATTAACGGGCGAATTTGGTCATATCCCACATCGGCAGGAATACCCCAAGTGCAATGATCAAGACCATAATACCGATAGCGATGATCAGCACCGGCTCGATTGCGGAGCTGAGATTTTTCAGTTCGTAATCGACCTCCCTTTCGTAGAAATCGGCAACGTCTTCCATCATCTGATCAATGGCGCCGGTCTCCTCACCCACAGCAAACATCTGTAATACCAGTGGGGGAAAGAGCCCGGTTGCAGCGGCAGTACGGGTCAAATTTTCCCCCCTTTCCACGTTATTACGCATGCTCAACACCCGTTCTGCGACATATTCGTTATCTACCGCACGAGCAGTGACGGTGAGTGCCTGGATCAGTGGTACCCCGCTCTTGAAGGCCATGGCAAAGGAGCGGGAGAAGCGTGCCAGGGTGCTGCGGGTGATTAGGCTACCCATGATCGGTAGCCGTAGTTTCAGTTTGTCCCAGTTGTATTTTCCCTGACCTTGAGAAACGTACTGACGGATGCCAAAGAACAGTAAAATGGCACCGGAGACCATATAGGGCCAATAGGCCACCGTGAAATCGGAAACATTAATTAGTAATTGCGTTTGCCAAGGTAGTTCTGTTTTCATTTTGGCAAAAACCTTGGCAAAAGCTGGAATCACCAGGGTATTGATAATGCCGATAGCGATTGTGATCGCGATGATAACGAAACTGGGATAGCGGATCGCCATCTTGATTCGGTTGCGGGTATCCCGCTCCATCTCCAGGTACTCAGAGAGCTGTAGAAACGCTTCATCCAGCCGACCGGTGGTCTCACCAACACGGATAATACTGATTATCAGGTTATTGAAGATTGAAGCCTCCATGCCCATGGCAACGGAGAGCTCGTGGCCACCTTCAATATTGCGGCGAATGCGGTTAATGGCTGAGGAGAGGACACGATTCTTGGTGGTCTCTGAAAGGCCGGTCAGCGCTCGTAGAATCGGTACACCGGAACGGCTCAAAGTATACATCTGGCGACAGAAGAGGATCAGGTCGTCGAGGTTCGGTTTGGTGTTGGTGAGGAGCTCTTCCAGCTCGGAAATAAAGTCGCGTTTTTCACGAACCTGCCGAATATCAACCGGGGTGACGCCGCTGCTAACCAACTGGGTTGCTACCGCATCCGCAGAACCTGCCTCGATCTCACCGGAAACCGAATCACCGCGGCTGTTGCGCGCCTTGTAGCGGAAGAGAGCCATGTTCAGTTAATCCCCAGGCTGGTGTTCGACTGGGCGAGTGCATGGAGCATGTCACTCTCTTCCACACGCTCGCCACTTGTGACACGTAT
>JBNLAT010000005.1:0-105288 GCA_050302275.1 Thiohalomonadaceae bacterium
GTTGTCCCCTACTATTCGGAACGACTGCCCGGCAATGCCGGTTTCTTGGTAAAACTACTGCCACCGCTTGAAAATTACCCCAGTGGTGATGACATGGCAGACGCTACCCTGACCAATCAAATTCTCGAGCAGCAGATCCAGCGCGTCCCCGAGCAGTATCTGTGGCTGCACAAACGCTTTAAAACCCGGCCTCTGGGGGAGTCCAGTGTTTACTGACCGACAGCGGCGCGACCTGTGGCGCTACAACTGGCTACTACGTCTGTTGGCACTGCCCATCACCGTGTACACCGGCTGGCAGGCACTCAGGCAGAAAGAGAGCGGCTATCTGCGACAGCGGCTGGGATTCTACCGCGAGGCCGAACGACGCAGAGTGCTATGGTTGCATGCCGCCTCGGTCGGCGAGGTCAATGCGGTGCTGCCGCTGATCCTTCAGATACAACAGCAGCAGCCAGAGCAACCGCTACTCCTCACCACCACCACCCCGAGCGGTGCCCGTGCCGCCCGCGCCAAACTCCCCGATAACATAAAACACGCCTATTTCCCCATCGACTGGCAACGGGGCATTCGCAGTTTCCTCGATACCTATCGACCGCGCTGCGCGTTGATGATGGAAACCGAGCTGTGGCCCAATCTCTATAGCGAATGCCGCCAACGCAATATCCCGCTATTGATCGTCAATGGACGCCTCTCGCCACGCACCTCGCGGGTAAAGCCGTGGCTACGTCGGCTCTACACCCTCTGTCTGCAACAGGTCACCGCCATCCTTGCCCGCTCGGAACAGGACCGCGCCAGCTTCATCACGCTGGGTGCTGAAAAAGAACGTTGCGAGGTGATCGGCAACATTAAATTCTCCTCTGCGCCTAAAGCGGAACGTGTCACCCCGACCGAGTTGGGTCGCCCCTATCTGTTAGCGGCTTCAACCCGCAATGGCGAAGAGCCACTGCTGGTGGATGCCTGGCACCGCTCAGGGGCCGATGACCATCTATTGGTGATCGCGCCGCGTCATCCGCAACGGCGCGACAAAATTCTCACCGCCCTGCGCGGCGAAACCATCGCGGTGCGTAGTCGTGGCGATGCCATTAGTGCGGAGACCGGGATCTACCTGGCCGATACCTTCGGTGAACTACCTGGGCTGATTGCGGGGGCCGAACTGGTCTTCATGGGCGGTTCGCTGGTAGACAAGGGTGGGCAGAATATCCTGGAGGCCGCCGCGTTGGGCAAGGCGCCGCTGTTCGGGCCGTACATGGATAATTTCCGTACCGAATCGGCGATCCTGACCAATGCGGAAGGTGCTCGACAGGTGGGAGACAGTGCTGAGCTAGCCGCAGCGATGAATGAGCTATTGGCAGAGCCTGCCCGTTATCAGGAGATGGGGGAGAAGGCAAAAGAAGCGGTGGAGCAACGACGCGACATGGCTGAACGCTATGCAGTGGCGATTCGCCGTTACTGTGAACCCGCTTCGTCGTAACCACGGAGCAGACTCTTCCAGTCCTCGTCATCGAAGGCAAAACGCAATTCCCTGCGACGGAATTTCTCCAACGAACGCTTCAAGCGAGACAGGTTGGCCTGTTGCCAGCCGCGTGCGGGGCTACGCAACTCGCCTCGATCGAAGTCGATCAGGGTCACCTTGCCTTGATCATCCAGCAAAATATTGCAGGCATTGAGATCGGCATGATAGACCCCGGCATCGTGAAAACGACGCAAACAGGCGCCGATACTTTGCAGCAGTTGCGTCGACAGACGGCCCTTGCTCAGCCAGTTGGCCAACGGTTCAGCCTCGACCACCCGGGTGATGATGTCACCGCGATAAAGCAGGCCCGAACGGGATACCCGCGCTGCGACAGGCTGAGGGACAGGCAGACCGCGCTCATACAATGTCTGCAGCAACGTCCATTCCTGCCAGGGGCGGCTCTTTTCCAGACCCAGCCAGAGATAAGCATCGCGGGAAAATCGCGCCGGTACGCCGCCGCGGTGGTAATGACGCAACGCCAGGGTAGCGTCGCCATGACTAACGAAGATGGTCGTACCGCGACCCGGTGCCGACTTCACCACCAGACCCTGCCCCTGCCACCAGGACGGGTCGAAAAAACCGTCGTCCAACTGGTCGAGGGTATCGGCATCATATAGGATGTCGCTCTTGTCTGTCTGGATACTGTTCGGATTCATACCATGGCTCTGCCGTTAACCGCGCCACCGAAAAACCTGTGCCTGCTGCGTCTGTCGGCCCTTGGCGACATCAGCCATACCCTGCCGATCCTGCGCACTTTGCAGACCGCATGGCCTGAGACGCGCATCACCTGGATTATCGGCAAACGGGAACATGCTCTGGTCGGTGACATTCCGGGCGTGGACTTTATCATCTTTGACAAGTCGCGGCGATGGGCGGCCTATAAGGATCTCTTTCGTGCGCTGCGGGGAAAGCGTTTCGACGTCCTGCTGCACATGCAGATGTCGTTACGGGCCAGTCTGGCCAGCCTGCTGATCAGGGCCGATATCCGCCTCGGTTTCGACCGGGCACGGGCCGGCGATATGCAGTGGTTATTCACCAATCACAAGATTGCAGCGCGCCAAAATCAACATGTCATCGACAGTTTCTTCGGTTTTACCGAGGCGCTGGGGATCTCACAACGGGAAGTGCACTGGGATATCCCTATCCCCAAAAGCGCCGTTACCTTTGCCGCACAACAACTGGGTAGCCACCGCTATCTGGCGATCAGTCCCTGTTCCAGTATGGCCTACCGCAACTGGCACAGTTCAGGCTACGCTGCCGTGGCGGAGTATGCGATTAAACATCACGGACTGAAGGTGGTACTGTGTGGAGGGCACTCTGTTCTGGAAAGGCAATATGGCGCTGAAATCCACGCCATGCTCGATCGGGCAGGTTGCAGCAATGGCCTGCTCAATCTGATCGGCGAGACCGATATCAAGCAATTACTCGCGGTATTGCAACGTAGCGCTTGTCTTCTCAGCCCCGATGCGGGCCCAGCGCACCTGGCGACCGCTGTCGGCACACCCGTCATCGGGCTTTATGCCTGCACCAATCCGGAGCGCGCAGGTCCTTACCTAAGCAGCGAATTTATTGTGAACCGCTACCCGGAAGCGATACAGGGTGCCTATGCTAAACTCCCTGAGCAGTTACCCTGGGGGACACGAGTCAAAGACCCAGCTGCGATGGAGCTCATACAGGTAGGCGATGTCACCCACGTACTAGACCATTTGCTCGATCGCACCACAGCCAAGAACTAAGTTTTCAGGTATCCATGATGTTATCCAATCTGCGTTTTTTCCTCCTGCCGATGTTGCAGTTGCTGCTCATCGCCGTCACTGAACGAGTTGTCTTTGTCGTCTACTACCACGACAGCCACTTTACCAACCTGTCAGCGGGGGATATTTTTCATGCGCTGGTTTGGGGGATTCGTTTCGATCTGGCTATTGCCGCTGCATTCACCTTCTTTGCCTGTCTGATCGCCTACCTGCTACACCGTCTGGCGCGTATCCGCCTGGTTACGGGTCTGCGCCATGCCACCTTTCTTTTCGCGGTACTGCTACTTATTCTGCATGGAGCAGACATCATTTACTACGATGAAGCGGGCCGGCATCTCGGCTATGAGGTAAAAGAGGGATTGAGTTCGGCAACGGAACTGGTGGTCATGGCGGCTACTGTGCACGCCAAAATGTTCTACTTCCAGCTGTTCCTGCTGCTCCCGGTACTGCTGTTCAATAACTTCCTGTTTCACCGCGGCAACCCGCTCTACGACGATGCCCCGTATCTGCAAAAAACCACCCATCCGCTACACACTGAACTGGCGCTGCTGATCCTGTTGCCGATTTGTGTGCTCATGGTCAGGGGCGGCATTGCTGGTGTCCCACTTGAGCCGCTGCATGCACAGGAGATCGGCGACAGCCAAGAAGCCAGTATCGCCCTCAACGGACCCTACAATGCGATCTTCTCCGTGGTAACCCCGTACTCGATCACCCCGGTCCTGTCTGGTAAACCCACTGCTGGAGGGAAAAAACTGGTACGCCAGATCTACACAGGATACCCGACCGAGGAAATTTGGGGGCGTGAATTTCACTACAACGTGGTGATGATCATGCTGGAGAGCTGGTCCGGCGCCTATATGCAATCCTACGGTTACGACAAGCCGACCACCCCGTTCTTTGACGACCTGAGAAAACGTTCCCTGACTACACTTGCCACCATGGCAGGCGGGCATCGCACCACTGAAGGCATCTTCTCTACCATGTGCTCGTGGCAGAATCCGCTGGGGCAGACCGTGGCACAGAGCCAATTGCAGAATTATGCCTACCGTTGCCTGCCGCAGATCCTTAATGAGCGCGGCTATCACACTGCTTTCTTCCAGGGCACTCTGCGCAACACCAGCGGTACAGGCGCCTTTGCCCAATTGCTCGGCTTCAAGCATAGCTATGGCAAGGAAGATGTAGATGACTACCAATACCCGCACAACAGCTGGGGACTGCAGGACCCCGACCTGTATCGCTACGTGTTGAAGCAGATCAAGCAGATGCCGCAGCCATTCTTCGTCGGTATCAATACCAATTCGACCCATTCCAGTGAACTACCACCAGCTGTCGATCCGCAGTTCGAAGGTAACGATCCCGAGTCAACCTATCTGAACGTATTGCGTTTCTCCGACGAGGCATTGAAAAGCTTCATGCTAAGCTTCGCCAACTACCCTGAGCTGGGGAACACCGTCTTCGTATTAGTTGCAGACCACGCGGGACGCTCACGGACAGATAACTCACTGGACGGGACATTCAACAAATATATGATCCCGTTTCTGATCTACGCACCGAATATCATCAAACCACACCAACTTGATATGGTCAGTAGCCAGCGGGACATTGCACCAACCCTGCTTTACACCATGAATATCGACGGCAAGGCACCGTTTACCGGCATGGCATTACAGGATGCTGGCGGGATACATGCAGCCGATTACTACCATAACGGCAGACTGGGCTGGATTGAGGGACAAACTGGTATCGAATTCAGCATCGAAGAACCGAAGAAGATGAACTGTTTCTCCCTAACAAAAACACCGTTTAAACTACAAACCGCCGAGTGTGGCAAAAAACAGGAACAGCAGCGGCTGCGCGCTATGGCTTTTACCCACATCAATCAAACACTCTTGTTTGATGGCAATATCGATACATTCCGTGAATTATTACCGAAAGTAGAATGATAACAGCAGAACTTAGTAAACATCAGAAATCAACTAACTACAAAATACTATGGCCTCTCAAGAAGAACGAACCATAAAAAAAATACTTAGCCACGTGGACCGAGAAAGCAAGGTGCTGGATATCGGTTGTGGGCTTGGAAATAAGATAAGGTTCTTCCAGGCACTTGGTTTCAGAAACCTGACAGGCGTGGAAAAGAATGAAAAGCTCGTCCAGGCCTGCGTAGCAAGCGGACTAAACGTCTATACTCCTGAGCAATTCAACGAACACCACAGCAACGAACAGTACGACCTGTTGCTATTTTCCCATATCATCGAGCATTTCCAATACCAGGATCTAAAAAGCTTTTTGGAAACATATTTCAAACTCCTCAAACCGGGTGGACATATACTAATTCTCACACCTGTTATGAATAGCGACTTTTTCGATGATTTCGACCACGTAAAGCCCTATGGCACCAGAGGATTGCTTCAGGTATTCAGCAATATAGAAACACAGGTCCAATTTTATGCTGACCAAAGCCTGACATTAGTTGACATCCATTATGTCAAGCTGGCCTTTGCCCTTAAATACTTCCGTGCCCTGACACTGCGAACCTCGCTTTATATCTTTCCACGTTTGGTTAACAGGTTGTCACACCTTGCCTACCGCTTGTCATTCAGGACTTTTGGAAGAACAGTATCCTGGGTTGGGCTGTTCAGGCTTGAAGATAAGAAACGATAGACTTGAGTTACATCTGGACTATTTTCCGTTCCTGTATAGTTTGAAGGAAGTACTCGGCTCGATGTAGATGAGTGTGGAAACGTAACAGGTGCTGGTGTGCCGCTTTTGCCATTTCCTCACGCTCCTGCTCATTTTTCAGATAATAATCAAGCATGGGAATGAAATCACTTAAATCATCTTTGCAAAACGCAACATGTTCACCATGTGCAAAATTATTGGGAATAACTATGCCAGGGTGCTGACTCAGCATGAATGCGTTTACCCCGGGTATCTCCCAATAACGCAGCGTATCCCAACCACCACCGCGAAAATTACAGGCGATCTTGCTAGCTGAAAGTTCTTTGAGATAGTTAAGCCCTTTGCGGCGATATGTACGAAATTTCTGCCCGAGCACAGATCCATTTTCCACACAGTCATAACGCCCTTGAAGAAGCTCTAATGCCTGAGTACGAATGGGATGTGATTCCACACACCAGAGTGTCACCTGATAACGCTTTTTTTCTGCAGTGACCCCAAGCTGGGGTTTATATCCCATGGGTAGAGGAAAAACATTTTCCGGGTAATCCTTATTGACCAGATACTCCCGCTTGAAAATGAGTGCCGGCCGACGAGCATTAAAGACATCCTGATAAAGGTGCTCGAAATGCATCCTCGTCGCATCACCACCAACCTCTGGCCAATCACCGCCATCCACATAAACCAGCGGAATACCTTTTGGTAACAGTGGCTCAATTTGCAGAAATGTTTCAAATGCATCGTGTTTGGTCGAACCCAGCACTACCAGTTCTGGAGCAAATTGGCTCAAACGCCTGCGCTCATGCCATTTGTCACGTACATATGCCCATGGCGTTCGGCTTAATCCCATATTTCTGGGGTAACCCTTGCGAGGCAGGTAGTACAGTGAGTTCACTGGATAAGACAATACAGCATCCGACCCGAGCAATTCGGTTAATCCGGCAAACAGCTGATCCTGAACGTAATCTGCCTTTAAACTATTGATGAATAAGATGCGCACGCTAGTCCTGAGCCTCATAAAATCACTGAGAATAGTAGCAGAATTGCATTGAGATAGGCACAAACAATCCATAAAATGGGCCTCTGTTTTGAGGCTAACCCACTGGGGATTTGCAATGAAGATTACTGTCGTTGGAACGGGCTATGTAGGGCTGGTCACCGGCACCTGTTTTGCTGAAATGGGGAATACGGTCACCTGCGTCGATATTGATAAATCGAAGATCGACGGCCTGAAGAACGGTAAATTGCCGATCTACGAGCCTGGTCTTGAGGAGATGGTTCTGGAAAATGCCCGCGAAGGGCGCCTGCGCTTCACCACCTCAATCAAGGAGGCCGTGGCCGATGCAGATGTCCACTTCATTGCCGTTGGTACCCCACCAGGCGAAGACGGTTCCGCAGACCTGCAATATGTGCTGGCTGTAGCAAAGGAGCTGGGCCAGCACATGCAGGCAAGCTACAACGTGGTAGTAGACAAGTCCACTGTCCCGGTTGGTACTGCTGACAAGGTTCGTGCTGCCGTTCAGGCCGAATTGGATGCCCGTGGCAGCAACATCCAGTTCGATGTGGTCAGCAATCCTGAATTCCTCAAGGAAGGTGCTGCCATAGATGACTTCATGCGTCCAGATCGTGTCGTCGTTGGCATATCCGATGATCGCTCAGGCAAAATCATGCACGACCTCTACGCCCCCTTCACCCGCAACCATGATCGTATCTTGATCATGGGGGTTCGTGATGCAGAGATGACCAAGTACGCTGCCAACGCTATGCTTGCCACCAAAATCTCTTTCATGAACGAGATCGCGGTCTTGTGCGAGAAACTTAATGTCGACGTCGAGAATGTACGCCTTGGTATCGGCTCAGATGAACGCATCGGTTACCACTTCATCTATCCTGGCTGCGGTTATGGTGGTTCCTGCTTCCCTAAGGATGTCAAAGCGCTGCTCCGTATGGCTGATGAAAATGATATGGATGCGATGGTCCTGGATGCGGTTGAGCGACGTAACGATCTACAGAAACACCGCCTGTTCGAGAAGGTCACCGCCAAATTTGGTAATGACCTCTCAGGACTGACTTTCGCACTCTGGGGACTTGCATTCAAACCGGGCACCGACGATATGCGTGAAGCCCCTTCATTGGTGTTAATTCGTGAACTAATCGCAGCAGGAGCACGTGTGCAAGCTCATGACCCTGTGGCTTTAGAAACCGCGCGACATGAAATGAACGCATCCTGGCTGGAGGAAGGAAAAATCAGTTTCTTCGAACATCAATATGATGTTCTCGAAGGCGCTGATGCAATGGTGTTGGTGACAGAATGGAAGCCATTCCGTAAACCCGATTTCGGGCGCATAGCTGACGCTCTTAAGTCCAAGATCATCTTCGATGGTCGTAACCAGTATAATCCACGCGAAATGTTCGAACTGGGTTTCGATTACACCGGTATCGGCCGCAGCTACAAAGGATAAATCATGCACCTACGTAAAAGAATCTTGGTTACAGGTGGCGCCGGTTTTCTCGGTTCGCATCTGTGTGAACGCCTAATTGGCGAAGGTCATGATGTAATATGTCTGGATAACTTCTTTACCGGAACCAAGGATAACATCAGTCATCTTCTCGACGATCACCATTTTGAGTTAGTACGACACGACGTCACTTTCCCTCTCTACGTAGAGGTTGACGAGATATACAACCTGGCCTGCCCCGCCTCGCCGATTCATTATCAACATGATCCGGTACAAACCACCAAGACTTCAGTACATGGCGCGATCAATATGCTGGGTTTAGCCAAGCGTACTAGAGCAAAAATCCTGCAGGCATCTACCTCTGAAGTATATGGTGATCCACAGGTACATCCTCAAACAGAGGAGTACTGGGGGCATGTCAATCCGATCGGTTATCGATCGTGTTACGACGAAGGCAAGCGTTGCGCAGAAACTCTCTTCTTCGATTATCACCGTCAACACAATCTGCGTATCAAGGTCGCACGACTGTTCAATACCTATGGCCCTCGTATGCATCCCAACGATGGTCGTGTTGTTTCAAACTTCATCATGCAGGCATTACAAAACAAACCTATAACAATTTATGGTGACGGAAGTCAGACTCGATCGTTCTGCTATGTCGATGATCTGGTTGATGTGCTCATTCGCCTAATGAATTCAAGTGATGAGATTACCGGTCCGATCAATACTGGAAATCCGGGAGAATTCACCATTCTGGAACTGGCAGAGAAGGTCATTGCACTAACAGGGTCAAAATCCAAGATCGAGCAACTGCCGTTACCTCATGATGACCCACAGCAACGCCAGCCAGACATCACAAAAGCCAGAGAACTGTTAAATTGGGAGCCGACGACCCGACTCGATGAAGGTCTTAAAAAGACTATTCCATACTTTGCTTCTTTGCTCGAGATATAACGGTTAAGACTGTATCTTCCCATGCCACTGAAAACGACAATAATCATTTCTGTATACAACGATACAGAAGCTCTACGCGCCATTTTCTCGGCACTCAAATTGCAGAGCGAACGGTCATTCGCAATAATCGTCTCAGAAGATGGTGAATCTCAAGATGTTGCGCAGGAAGTATCCACGGCAAAAACTCTATTTCCCGACATTATCCACCTGACCCAACCAGATAAGGGATTCCTTAAAAACAGGGCACTTAATCGAGCTGTTCTGGCTGCACCAACTGAACATATGATCTTTATTGATGGAGACTGTATACCTCATCCCCATTTTATTGAAGGTCACCTGGCATACGCAAAAGAAAGAATTGTGAACTGTGGACGCAGAGTAGAACTGGGGCGAAAATTTTCAACACTTGTCAGGAAACAGCCGCAAGAAACTATCCTTAGCCTTGCAAATCCCTGGCGTTATCTATTCTCTGCAACGAAATTATTACAGGACGATACCAAGAACTATGAACTTGGGTTCTATTCTCCCTGGTTACAGTTCTTTTCTCGCAAAAAGACCTCTATTATGGGCTGTAATTTCTCACTGCACCGTAGCGATCTGATCGCTATTAATGGTTTTAACGAAGAGTACACATCGCCGGGATTTGGCGAAGATAGCGATATCGCGGTCCGTTTGGAGAAAAGTGGTTGCCGTTTGCTTAGCAACAAACTTATTACCATTCAGTACCATTTGCACCATCCACGGGGGGCGAGAGGATCAGATGAAAACAAAGTGCTCCTGGATAAAGCGACTCAATCAACAGATGCGCGCTGCAAACACGGGATTAGCTCCCATTACTGAGCAATTAGCCCTCTAATTTACACTTCCGATTTCCCGCCACTCTCCGCTTCATTTTGTACTTTATTATGCGTCTTACAGGTGAAAGCAGTCTGTACCTCATGCGGTAAATTATTCTGGCCAAACTCCCAGAAGTTCGCACAGATACAGGATGCCCTTTACCATTTATCGCACGACCATTTTTCCCATATTGTGGGAGTTGATACATGCGTTCGGGCGAGTTATCACCAATCCCAAATGAAGAGAAATATTCTTTATCAACAAAAAACAGGTTGTCCCCGCCTGATGTGACGTGAATCAGTTCATATCCCTTTTCTCTGGCCAACTGGACAAAAGGCGTAATCGCCGCGCCAAAGTAGTCATCCTTTTTCCACATAAACTCCGGATCGTAGTCGATGATAAAATCACTATCTGGCCCGTAGCTTGCGTTGTATTCAACACACACGAATATCGGACGGTAGTGTGTTATAGCCTTCCACACATAGTAATCGTTACCATCGATATCAATGGTAAGAAGATATGGCTTTTCCGGAACACCTGCCCGCTTAAACAACGATTCAATATTCTCTGCGGTAATGAAGGACTGTATTGCCGTTACCCCCGGATACTCAGCAAAATTCCTCTCCAGTCTTTTTGCTGCTTCCGAATCCCCTTCAATATAAAGGGCAGAGAAACCATACTCCTCAACCAGCCCTCTTGTGTGGGCAGTAGTTCCATCCCTGGCACCGAATTCAATGCAATATTTGGTCTCAGGCGGCACCACACTCATTAAATGCAGGTATAAGCCCTCTTCAACGGGACCATTATTTTTGCGTATCCCGTACTCATAGCAACTCAGTGGTAAGATTTTTGGCAACATCATGGGGTAAATCTGCGTTATGGTTGTAATAGCTAGGTAGTACCCAGGACATGTATACTGACATGAACGACATTATACCCACATTACAACATGAGAATACTAGTCGTCCGAAATGACCGGCTTGGCGATTTTATGCTAGCCTGGCCCGCTTTCGCCACCTTGAAACAGTACTACCCAGAAGCAACCGTCTGTGCCCTGGTTCCCAGATATACAGCCGACATGGCACGCATTTGTCCCTGGATTGATGAGACTCTTATCGACGAAGGAAAAGGAGCAATTACTCTTAGCAGAACACTCGCACGACACCACTTTGATGCCATGCTCACTCTCTACTCTACAAGCCGGGTAGCCTGGGCAGGCTATTTAGCCCGTATCCCTTACAGACTCGCCCCCGCGACCAAGATTTTTCAGTTTCTCTATAATAATCGTCTGATACAACGCCGTTCCCGTTCGGAAAAGCCTGAGTACGCCTACAATATCGATATTGTGTACCGCTTCCTGCAGAACAGAGGGATAAGCTTTGCGGATAACATTTCACCTGGAGACTATCTACCTGCCAGCATCAGACGCCCTTTATTAGCATTTCCTACTACTGACTCGATACAATTGCGGGAGCGGCTCCAAATATCGACCGGAGTAAAGCTGATCTTTATCCATCCAGGTAGCGGTGGCTCGGCCAATAATCTTTCCCAACAGCAGTACATCACACTGGCTAACGGTCTCAGATGTCCTGAACCCTTGTCGATTATTCTCACCGCAGGCCCCGGTGAAGAGGAATCCACACGCCAAATTGCCGCAGGGATCACAGCCCATCCCACTACAGTACTGGAACCGGATGGGGGCCTGGTTGGGCTTGCCCAATACCTCCAACTAGCTGACCTTTTCATAAGTTGCTCAACTGGCCCCCTGCATATTGCAGGAGCCCTGAATCGGCCTACAGCGGCTTTTTATCCCAGACACCGTTCAGGTTCACCACTACGCTGGCAGACTCTCAATGCCCCGGAAAAGCGCTTGGTCTTTGTTCCCCCTGACAATGTGGATGCGACGCAAGTCTCAGGCGTAGATATCTCCAACGCTGTCCAGGAAATCAATGTGCAACTCAACCTCCAGCGATAGGTGCTCTGTGATTAACCATACAGGCACGTTATACTATGCTCATCGCACTTATCACTGTTGTGTCATTCTGTCTGAAAACGGTTTTCTGAGAAAAACATGACTTCTCCCATTTATGTCGCACTCGCGGCAGACGACAACTACGCACAACACATGGGTGCAGTTGCCCTATCTCTGCTCCACAATGCAAAAAACCGCGCACGATTGCATTTCTTTTTTCTTGACGCGGGGATCGCAGAAAATAATAAAGAGAGGCTTCAGGAATCCATTTTAGCGTATGGAGGAACCTGTGAATTCATTCAGCCTGAACTAACATCCTATCGTAACATTCCGATGGGCCGGTTTGGCATAGCCGCCCTCCTGAGATTGTCTCTGGGAAGCCTCCTCCCCCAATACGTTGAGCGGGTTATCTATATGGACTGCGATACACTCGCCTTTGACGATATCGCCGAGCTATGGGACATAGATATTGGGAATTGTGTAATCGGTGCAGTTCCAAATCTGGGAGACCGTTGTCTGAGCGAGTATGGAATATCAAAAAGTGAATATTTCAATTCAGGCATACTACTTATTGATCTCAATCTATGGCGCGCAGCCCATATTGAGGAACAAGCACTACAATTATTAATGAAGCACAGTGAGGGACTACAGTTTCCTGATCAGGATTGTCTCAACAGGCTGCTGCAGGGACGCTGGCATCATCTTCCCTTACGCTGGAATCTCCAGCCTGCGACTTACAGTATGCGTCACAAAGGCGAATGTGCGCCCGGTTTAACGCAAAGCGACTATGATGAAGCAATTACTAACCCGGGTATCGTCCACTACATTGGTAAAAATAAACCATGGGTCTTCATGAGCTTTCACCCTCTCAAGGAAAATTACTGGGCTTATCTCGCGCACTCACCCTGGAAGAATGCCATACCGCATGAGCGCTCTTTTCTGAACAGAATAAAAAAAGCGGTGATGTTCGAAAAACAGATAAAACGTTTGCTACGAAGACGTGAAATACCACTTGCGGTACGAAAAAAAGGACAGTAGCTCAAGAAAGTTTGAGATATTCTTTTGCAATCCCAATTGAATCAAACCGAAGGTACCACTGAGTTTGAGGCATTATAGGACTCTCTAACGCATCTCTTATCTTCAACGCTAAGTCATCTACCGTAGGTTTTGCGATTAATTTAGCCTGTTCTTCAATTAGTACATCTCTAATACCACCAGGGCAATCAGCAGCCACCACCTGAGTACCGCAAGCCATCGCCTCCGCCAACACCAGGCCAAATCCCTCGTAAATTGAGCTGAGGACAAATGCTTTCGCATGCTTCATCCAGGGAAATGGATTATCTTTCTGCCCTGCAAAGATTACTTTTTGTTCCAACCCGAGTTCGTTAACCAGTTTATCCAGTATCGGCCTATCCTGGCCATCGCCGACGATAACCAGTTTTTCTTCGATTGCCGCCTTATGGTAGGCCCTGATCAATAACTGTTGATTCTTCTGATAGGTGAGACGCGCCACATGAACAATGTATGGTTCCGTGGGTATTTCAGGATCATCGACCTCGGCCAGTTGCTGTATCTCATCGACTGGGATGGGATTGGTAATCAGGCGCAGCTGTTTTGGTTTGCATCTGTGGGCACTAAACCGATCTTCCAACGACTGCCTTACCCCTGTGGAGATGGCAATAATGTTTGTGCCACCATAGAGCATACGGGTATAGAGTGCATCCAGTTTGGAATCGTGCGGCGCAGGAACAGGGCTCACGATAACCCGGCAAGCTCGCTCTTCCTTGAACGACCAGAGATTTTCAAATGCTCCCTGGGCCATAAAGAAAATATGATCATAACGTCCGCCACGCTTTTCTTCGCGGCGTAGAAAATAGCGGAATAGCGGCATCCAGAAAAGACTACGCCAAACGAAGCCGGAACGTGGTATCAGCCGACTGAGAAAGGCATTAACCAGAAAGATATAGAGTGCACCTATGATCGTACGACGGAAGACCTTGTCTATATCGAAAAAATGGACCTTCACATCATCGTTCGGTTTGATTACATAGCGCTTTTTGATCGAAAGAATATCGACCTCATGTCCGAGAGCATGAAAGGCATTCGCCAGGGTCACCGAGTGGCGTTCGATACCGCCCATCTGCAATGAACGTGTAACAACAAGAATACGACTCATTGGCCTTCGCTCTGCTGATACTGCGACAACCTCTGTGCTAACAACTGACGTAACGAGGTAAAATGATCTGCCTCTTCAAATAACCTGTCCGCCTTCTCCTTGCCTGCTGATGCCAACTCTGCACAAAATGCACGATCGCGCCAAAGTTGCTCCAATTGCTTGTACAGATCACTCGCATCGGTGGAGCGGAACATCAAACCCGTTTTTTCGTGGTCGATAATCTCCGGCACACCACCGCGGTCGCTACCAATTACAGCCACTCCGGCGCGCATCGCCTCAACCAGCACCAGGCCGAAGGTCTCTTCTACGGTAGTCAGGGCGATTACATCGCAGGCCTGCATCAGGCGTTGCGGCTGTTCAACAAAATCGCGGAACAGAATACGTTCCTGCCAACCCTTTTCCTGCACCTGCTGTTTCAGATTGGCAAGATAATCATCTTCCATTGCGTGACCAACGATCAGCGCAGCAACATTCTCACCCTGCTGCAACGCTTTACCAATGGCTTCGACCAGTAGATGCTGGCCTTTGTAGTGTTTGATCCGACCAAACAATCCGACCAGGAAAGTGGACTCACCGATACCGAGCTCAGCACGCAAAGCCTGGCGTGCCTCGGCATCAAGAAATTCACGTGGCGGCGCCACACCATAATAGAGCGGTACAACCCGGTCTTTATATGCAGGATTAAGAAATCCGCGCATATCGTCGGCCAGCGCCTTAGTGATCGTGATATTGAGATTGATCTGGCGATAGAGAAATTCGTGGTAGAAATCGCGCTTGGGCCGGGTAATCTGCATCTGCCGAGTCGATACCAGCATAGGCTTGCGTCGCGAGAATGCCTTGGCCAGCGCCGCCAGCGGAATGTCCTTGGTCCAGTGAATATGCACGATGTCGACCTGCTCGGCATCGATCAGTTGGGCCAGTCGGCGTGCGGAAAACAACGGTAAAGAGCGATTTTTTCGCTCCAGTGTTCTCGGCTGTAATCCTTCATCCTGTAGTCGTTGATAGAGATGCCCTTCTCGGTTGACCAGAGGAATGACTTCAGCATTCTTGCCCAGTTCACGGCAGCAGCGATACATGTAGAGCTCGAGCCCTCCAAGATCGGGCGAGAGACAAAGTTCAAGAATTTTCACTTCATCCCCTCGCGCCGCTTCTGTTCGTGTAACTCGTTGAGCTTGAGGTATTTCATGTAGGCGTGGAAGGCGGTGGTCATCGCAACGGTGGCGCCGTCCATCCCCTGGAACAAACCACCTTTAAATACCAGCTTGCGTAACAGGGCAACCAGCGCGTGTGTCGTGGGAGCCAGTTTCGAAGGTTGCTTGCCACGCTCATACATCGCCCAGGCATCGCGTGAACTCAGCGCATTGATCCGTTCCATCCAGTGGGCATAGTCGCGATAGGTGTAATGGATTAAATGGGCGTGCAATGCGCTAACCCGTTTGGCATCGACACTGGAGTGGCCCTTCTTTGGCAGGTAGGCGGCACGCTTGCGCTGGTAGAGTCGCACCACACAGTCAGGATAAAAACCGGCAGCGCGAATCCAGTGTTGACCCACGAAGTTACGCCGACGCAGGCTGTAGCCATCAATCTCGCTGTTCTCCAGATCCAGCGCCTTAATGGCCGCTACCGCATCATCATCTAGCCGCTCGTCGGCATCGAGACTCAATATCCAGTCATGGGAAGCGTGGGGCACGGCGAAGGCCTTCTGCGGACCGTCACCCAGATACTCCTGATGGAAAACCCGCGCCCCCGCATTCTCTGCCAGTCGAGCAGTATCATCAGTGGTTTTTGTATCGACCACCACCAGTACCTCGTCGCAGACACGCTGCGCCGATTCGACGCAGGCGACGATGTTCTCCGCCTCGTTGTAGGCGATGATGGTGGCGCTGATTTTCACTTGTTCTCTTTCTCCAGTATCGGCGACAGGGCCGTATAGACCGCGTCGACACCGATACCCTTCAGACAATCGGTGTGACCGTAAGGACAGTCACGCTTGAAGCAGGGACTACAATCGAGACGACGATACAGCACCTCTGCCTGCTCACTCAAAGGCGGCGTGTAATCCGGGGTCGACGAGCCGTAAATAGCCAGCAACGATTTTCCCACCGCCGCCGCGACATGCATCAGACCGGAGTCGTTACTCACTACCGCATCGCAGGCGGCAATAAGGTCGACCGCTTCGACCAGTGAGGTCCGACCGCAGAGGTTCACTGCCCCCATCGCAGCGATAGGCTCTGCCTCCGCTCGCTCTTTATCAGAACCAAAGATCCAGACCCTGAAACCATCGCGAACAAGTTGGGTAACAAGTTCTGCATAATATGGCCAGCGTTTGGCTGGGCCGTATTCTGCACCGGGCATCAGGCCAATTACTTGGCCCTCACCGTGCAAGCCCAGTTCATCCAGCAGACGCTGCTGGTTTTCCACATCCACCAGCAATCTCGGTGCAGGAATCGGTGGCGGTAACTCACTGTCGGCAGGCAGACCTAAAGCGACATAGCGCTGCACCGTTTGAGTCAAAACCGTTTTATCCAGCGGGCGGATATCGTTAAGCAGGCCGTAACGCATCTCGCCGCGATAGCCGGTGCGCACCTTCGCACCAGCAAAGAACGGAATCAACGCCGCCTTCATCGAGCGTGGGATCACGATGGCATAATCGTAACAACGACCACGCAGACTACGCCCCAACTGCCAGCGTTTCGCCAGGCCCAGCTCACCATGCCCGACCGGCACGTTGATCGCCTCGTCGATCTCGGGCATCCGCGCCAATAACGGCAGCGACCAACCCGGCGCCAGCACATCGACGCGAGCCTGCGGCTCACACTGCTTGATGGTCATAAACAGGCTCTGCGCCATCACCATATCGCCCACCCAGGCGGGACCGGCGATGAGATAGCGTGGAGCGTCGCTCATCTCAGCCTCGCAGGGCCGCCTCGGCGACGGAGGCATTGTGCTTTAAATGTTCAGAGTTGATGGTGCCGACGATCACACTGTGAACCGCCTGCTGCGCCAACACAAAACGCAGTGCTGCATCCACCCCGCCGCCACCAGCGGCAGCATCAGCATGGCCACTCTGCAGACCCTTCTTGATCACCACGCCCTTGTTCAATTCTGCCGCCCGTTGCAACACCGGCAATTCGTCGGTGTAGCCCGGATTGTAGGTGGCCATCACCACGTCCATGTTCTCCACCGTCCAGAGCCCGCCCTCGACGGTCTTGGTCGACAGGCCCACGGCGCGAATCAATCCTTCGCGTTTGAGCTGCTGCAAGGTATCGCAGACCTCTTCGTTTTGAATAATGTTCATGTCGTCACCGTCGGAGTGAACCAGCACCACGTCGATCACATCGCGCCCCAGCCGTTTCAGGCTGCGTTCAACACTCATGCGGGTGTGCGCAGCAGAGAAGTCGAAACTTGATTCGCCACCTTCGAAGATCTCACCCACCTTGCCAACGATCACCCAGTCGTTCTTGTGCGGCAACAGCTGCCCCAGTCGTTCCTCGGAGTTGCCGTAGGCGGGGGCAGTGTCGAGGGTATTGATGCCGAGGTCCCAGGCCAATGCCAGCAGTTCACGCACCGCTTTGTCGTCGGGAATAGTGAACCCGGCCGGATATTTCACCTGTTGATCACGGCCGATCTTGACCGTCCCCAATCCCAGTGGACTGACCATGATGCCGCTATCGCCAAGTGCTCTCAGCTCCATCGTTCTTCCTCCTGCCAGGGCAACAACGCGTAACCCGGATGGGACCACTCAGGTAGCACCGAAGTTGTCCCCGGCTGCACACCGCCCAGCTGAATCTTTTCGATAATTTTTTCTGCCAGTCTTGGCGCCAGCGCCAGCTTGGTCGGCCATGCGGTGAGCACGCCATCGCGTTCATCGGCGAAGACATCGTCCGGCCGTGCACCACCTGGCATCTTCGGCTCGGCACGGTCGATCGGCAGGATACCCCACTGTGCATCACTCAAATCGAGCCAGGGGAACAGCTCATGCAGTTCCTTTTGCGCCGCTTTAATCTGTTCTGCATCGCTGCGACCCACACCCTCTTCGGCGATTTGACCGCCCAGATACCAGACCGTACGTCCTTCGCTGTCGTAATGAGTAGTGATGGTAATACGCGGATTGGCGCTGGCACCGAGGCAGTGAGCATAGAGCTCGCCCGGCAGCGACTTGTCACCGCCACGCAGCATCACCATCAGCAGCGGCCGCAACTGCATCACCGGCGCCTCAAGGCCACACTGCTGCAACAGGGTCGCATTACCCTTACCCGCAGAGAGGACCAGCCGTTTAGCGCTGAAGGAGAGCGTCTTGCCCTCTTCGGCAAGCGTCACCTGCCAGTCGTCGTCACTTCGATTCAGACGGCTCTCTTCATTGATCTGGTAGATCGCCTCACGATGAGGTTCAGCCAGGGCATGTACCAGCGAGGCGGTATCGAGCACTGGCTCCTCCAGGCGATAGACCTGACCTTTGAAAGCAGGGTCACGCAGAACCTGCGGCCGCTCATCGCCCTCGACGGGACGGGTACGACTGCGCATCAGTTTGCTGGCGAAGAAGCCGGCCATGCGCGAGGTGAGGCTGGTGGTGGACCAGAGATATTGATTGGTGGCGAGACGTTTGACCTGACGCAGATCCAGTTCACCCTCACCATCGAGACAGGCGCGCCACAGGGAGGGCATGGCAACGATGGCTTCGGAGGAACCGGTCAGCTTGCCGGTAAGAGCATATTTGGTGCCGCCGTGGATGATGCCTTGGGCATAGCGGGTCTGCCCCGTTCCCAGTGCCTGAGATTCAAACAGTACTGCCTGGAAACCGAGTTGGCGCAGCCGTGCCAGCAACCATAGACCGGCGACGCCGCCGCCGAAGATCGCGATGTCGACCGGTGTGACCGGCTGGGCTTCGCTCATTTACCCGATTTCTTTTCCGAGGCGCGAATGGCGCCAATGATGTTGGTGGTGGAGACGTTCTCTACGTAACTCATCACCTCGACCCGACCGCCCGCCTCGCGTACGCAGTCGCCACCGGGGATGTTGTTCGGATCGTTGTCGCCGCCCTTAACCAGGATGTCCGGCAGGGTACGGCAGATCAGCCGTGTCGGAGTGTCCTCGTCAAAACCGACCACCCAGTCGACGCAGTCGAGGGCGGCCAACACGCGCATGCGTCGTGCCTGGGTATTCACCGGACGCTCTTCGCCTTTGAGACGTTTAACCGAGGCGTCGTCGTTGACCGCAACGATCAGCCGATCGCCAAGGCGTGCCGCCTCTTCCAGATAGGTCACGTGTCCGGCGTGGAGAATGTCGAAACAGCCGTTTGTCATCACCACGCTCTCACCGTGGGCCTTGGCCTCCTGCACCAGTGCCACCAGTTTGTCCTCGTCGACCATCCCCTGTTCCATCTCGTTCTGCTCGCGCATGGCGCGGCGAATTTCCGGAACACTGACGGTGGCGGTACCGAGCTTACCGACAACGACCCCGGCAGCCAGATTGGCCAGCACGGTAGCCTCATCCAGCGCCTGACCAGCGGCCAGTGCGGAAGCCAGTACGGAGACCACGGTATCGCCGGCACCGGTGACGTCATAGACCTCACGTGCCTTAGTCGGGATGTGCAACGGCTCAGCATCTTTCTGCAGCAGGGTCATCCCCTTTTCACTGCGGGTGATCAGCAAGGCATCTAACTGCAACTGTTTGCGCAGACGCTCGCCCTTCTCGACGATCTCCGCATCACCCGCACAGTGCCCAACCACCGCTTCAAATTCGCTCATATTAGGCGTGATCAGGGTAGCGCCGGTGTAACAGGTAAAGTCGTGACCCTTGGGGTCGACCAGCACCGGTTTGCCCGCGGCACGGGCGATCTCGATCATCTTCGGTGCGGCACGCAGTGCGCCTTTCTGGTAATCGGAAAGCACCACCACATCGCACTGCTTCACCGCATCTTTAAAACGAGCCAGCAGGCCAGCGGAATCGTAGCCGGGGAAACCATCCTCGAAGTCGAGGCGAATCAGTTGCTGGTGACGGCTCAATACCCGCAGCTTGGTAATCGTGGGATAACCCTGCAGGCGCTCGAAGTGACACTCGACATTATCCTGCGACAGGGTCCGTGCGAGGGCATCGGCCGCTTCGTCTTCACCGGTAAGACCCACCACCGCAGACTTCGCTCCCAGCGCGGCGACGTTTAGGGCAACGTTACCGGCGCCGCCGGCACGCTCTTCGATCCCGCCCACTTTCACCACCGGCACCGGTGCTTCAGGTGAGATACGCGAAGTATCGCCATGCCAGTAACGGTCCAGCATCAGGTCGCCCACCACCAGTACGCGGGCATTGTCGAAATCGGGTAGTCGAGTAATTTTCATCGCAACAGTTTTTAATTGAGCCAAAAAGGCAGGGGAGCTTAGCTCCCCTTATTTTTTCAGTGAGTACTCTGCGCCACAGTATGGACACACCGCATGGCCGGTCGCCTCGACATCCAGAAACACCCGCGGATGGGAGTTCCACAGGGTCATGTCCGGCATCGGGCAGTGTAGCGGCAGGTCGTCATGGCTGACCTCGTAATGACGCGCAGCATTGGCGGTTCTGAGTTGTTCTGCGTTATCGCTCATTGCTCCTCCAGTACGTTGTTCAAACGTAACTCAACCACTCCGGGTGCAGCTGGTGACGGCCGTGCACCACATCGAAGTACATGGTCTGCAATTTCTCGGTGATCGGACCACGTTTACCGATGCCGATCTTGCGGTTATCCACTTCGCGAATTGGTGTCACCTCGGCAGCGGTGCCGGTGAAGAAGGCTTCGTCGGCGATGTAGACTTCGTCGCGGGTGATCCGTTTCTCCCGTACCTCGATCCCCAGTTCAGAGGCGAGACGGAAAATAGTATTACGGGTGATGCCGTCGAGTGCCGAAGTCAGGTCCGGGGTATAGATCACGCCGTCGCGCACCAGGAAGATGTTCTCACCGCTACCTTCTGCAACGTAGCCTTCGTTATCCAGCAGCATCGCTTCGTCGTAACCGCAGGCCAGCGCTTCCTGCAGCGCCAGCATGGAATTCATGTAATTGCCGTTAGCCTTGGCCTTGCACATGGTGATGTTGACGTGATGACGGGTATAGGAGGAGGTACGGATACGAATCCCCTTCTCCATCCCTTCGGCGCCGAGGTAGGCGCCCCATGACCAGGCCGCGACCATCACGTGAACCTTGAGGTTGTCGGCGCGCAGGCCCATGCCTTCGGAACCGTAGAAACACATCGGACGGATATAGGCCGACTCGAGGTTGTTCTCACGCACCGCGGCAAGCTGTGCCTGGTTAATGGTCTCCTGATCGAAAGGGATCTCCATATTGACGATGTGCGCCGAGTTAAACAGCCGCTTGGTGTGTTCATTCAAGCGGAAGATGGCAGTGCCTTTCTCGGCCTTATAGGCGCGCACGCCCTCAAACACGCCCATGCCGTAGTGCAGGGTGTGGGTCAGTACATGGGTCTTGGCTTCACGCCAGGGGACCATCTCGCCGTCCAGCCAGATGACACCGTCACGGTCATCCATCGTCATCGATCATTTCTCCTCAGAAATCAATCAGCTAATTAAGCTTCCATCAGTGCACGCCAGAGGCGTAACACCTCTTCACTCTCTACAGCGAACTCCGCCGCATCCACCACCGCCTTCTGCTCCTGAAGGGTCAGTCGGTGCACCCGGCGGCGATAGGCACGATAAGCATCACACAATAGCTCGCTATCGGCCCTGGCCATCAGGCCGTATTCGGCGAACAGCTCCAGCAGGCGGATATTATCGCTGAATTGCAGCAGGCCCGGGTGTTCGTGAGCCCATGCCAGAACACCGTATTGCACCATAAATTCGATGTCCGCGATACCGCCAGGGTCCTGTTTCAGGTCAAATTTTCCGGCTTCTGCCTTCGAAAGTTGCGCACGCATCTTTTCGCGCATCTCACGCACCTCGGTACGCAAGGTTTCCACATCACGTTGTTGCCCCAGAATCTCGCCGCGGATCTCGCTGAAGGCTTCTGTGATTCCGCCATCACCACAGATGAAGCGCGCCCGCACCAGCGCCTGATGCTCCCAGGTCCATGCATGCTTGCGCTGATAGTCGGCGAAGGCGTCTACATTGCTAACCATCAAACCTGAGGCGCCGCTGGGACGCAGCCGGGTGTCGATCTCGTAGAGGATACCTGCCGGTGTAGGGGTATTGAGGATGTGGATCATGCGCTGCGCCAAGCGGGCATAGAAGACACCGTTCTCCACCGGCTTTTCGCCGTCGGTGCTGCGACCGCCGCTCTCTTCGCTATGCAGGAACACCAGATCGAGATCGGAACCGTAACTCAGTTCAATGCCACCCATCTTGCCGTAGGCGATCACCGCAAAGCCGCGATCGCAAACCCGCTTGTCGCCGCACTGGGGGCGACCGTGACGGGCAGTAAGATGCTGCCAAGCGAGATCGAAAGCGGCCTCGACCATCGCCTCGGCGATCTCGGTAAGGTGATCGCTCACCACCATCAACGGCACCGCCTCGACGATATCCGCCGCGGCCACTCGCAGTACCGCCGCCTGCTTGATCCGCCGCAACACCTCCATCTGTCCCTCCATATCCTCAGGGTCGAGATGGGCCAGGCGCTGACGAATATCCTCGCGGATCGCCGCGCCCGATGGCGGTGCATAAAGAGTACGTGGGTCGAGCAGTTCGTCGAGCAGTTGCGGATTGCGTCCCAGCTGGGCGGCGATCCAGGGACTGGCAGCACACAGACGCACCAGCTGCGACAGCGCCATCGGGTTCTCCACCAGCAGGGCGATGTAGGCACTGCGACGACCAATCCCCTCCACCAGTTGCAGTACCCGGCGCAGGGTTTCGTCCGGCCCGTCTGTCGCGCCCACGGCACCGAGCAGCAGCGGCATCAACTGATCCATGCGACTACGCCCCTGGGCGCTCATGTTGAGATAGGCGCGACTGCGATGTTGTGCCTGGAGCAGGCGCAGTGCCTCGACAGCATCGGTGAAACCGATCTGCTGTAATGTTGCCTGTGAGACGGTTTCCTCCATCACACCCAACCAGACCCCGCGCAGATCCAGTTCATCGTTCTCCGCATGATCGGTCTGCGGCGCCGCGAAGACCTGTTCAAAGTGTTCATGCACCCGGCGCATGTGAGCGCGCAGGGTCTTTTCATAACTCGCCCAATCGGCAAAGCCCATAGCGAAGGCAAGGCGCAACTGCCCCAGATCGTCCGCGGGCAACTTATGAGTCTGCTGTTCGGCAAACTCCTGCAACCGGTGCTCACTATCACGCAGGAAGATATAGGCAGCGGTCAGTTCATCGACCACAAACTTGGGTAATTGCCCCAGTTCGTGCAGCCGTTGCAACACCGCCAGGATGGGGCGGATCTGCAGTGAGGGTTCGCGCCCACCGCGGATCAGCTGGAAGGCCTGGCCGACGAACTCCACTTCGCGGATGCCACCAGCACCCAGCTTGATGTTGTCGTCCATCCCCTTACGCTGAACTTCGCGGGCGATCATCGCCTTCATTTCGCGCAGCGATTCAAAGGCGCCGAAATCGATATATTTGCGATAGACGAAGGGCTTCAGCCGCGTCATCAACTCCGCCCCGCTCTGCTGGTCGCCTGCCACCACCCTGGCCTTGATCATGGCGTAGCGCTCCCACTCACGACCGTGCACCTGATAGTAGTCCTCCATCGCATCGAAACTGATCGCCAGGGCACTGGCTTCGCCGAAGGGGCGCAGGCGCATATCGACACGAAAGACAAAGCCGTGGGCGGTGGCGGCATCCAGACTGCGGATCAACACCTGCCCCAGCTTGATGAAAAATTCCTGGTTGGTGACGCCACGACCGCCACGGGTCTCGCCGTCTTCGGCGTAGCTGAAGATCAGATCCACATCGGAAGAGAAGTTAAGTTCGCGGGCACCGAGCTTACCCATGCCCAGCACCACCATCCGCTGCGGCTCGCCTTCGAGACTATGGGGCGTCCCCCACAGCTCACATTGCCAACGGTAGAGATGTTCCAGTGCTTGATCGATGCAGGCATCGGCCAACGCAGAAAGATCGCCCGTAACCTCCTGCAGTTCGGCATGCCCCGCCAGATCGCGCCAGGCGATACGCACCATCTCGCGCCGACGGTAACGACGCAGCAACTCACCTAACTGGTTTTCATTCAGGCAGCCATCCAGACGTTGCTGTAGTGCCTGCGGGTATTCCCCTTCTGTGTAACTGCGCCAGAGATCACCGGATTGCATTAAATCTGGCAATAACTGTGGATCGCGAATCAATGCCTGGGCAACGAAATCGCTCAGCGCCAGCACCGTCGCCACTTCAACATGACGCTCGCTCGGAATAACAAACTCGCCACACTTCTCGACTAACTGCTGCCAATGGTGTTCCACTCGGCCACGCAGAGATTCTGGAATTGATGAAAGCGTTTCTGTACTAAGGACGTTTTCTGACACGCAAAACCTCGATGGAATCAAAACTACAGATGTTCAATTCGTCGTCTATGCAAAATGGAATAGTAGCGAACATTCCCCGGCGCGTGGGCGATCACCGACGAAATCACGATCACCGCCACCCCCAGTTGCAGACTGAATCCCGGCAACCACAACATCACCGCCAGCAAGACCAATTTGAACAGGATTAACAAACCACGCAGTTGCAACAGCCAGACCCCGTTGCTGTAAATCGAGGTTACCACCAGGGCGAAACCGGAACCGAAGCTAAGCCAGAGATAGGGCTGCCAAAGTTCACGCGGCGCAGCGTAGAGATAGGCGCCACCCAGACCAGCGACGCCGATCAGATGCAAGGTACGCAGGGAGATATTGAGCCAGCGTTTGCCGGGAAAAGTGCGGGAGTGGCGGGGGAATAGAGTACTTAATAACGACATGGCCACAGTCTAACAGATGGCTACTTGAACCCATCTCAAAATTTGGTCTCGTGCATTGAGACAAGGCGCAAGGCCTGCGAGGAGCGGATTTTACAGATAGTAAATGAGCACCGCAGTAGGCCTTGCAACACCGTATCAGTGTGCGAGAACCATTTTGAGGTGGGTTCAAAAGAAAAAGCCCCGCTTAAGCGGGGCTTTCGTTGGCTTGAGGGCCTGGCTTACATCATGCCCATGCCACCCATACCACCCATATCACCACCCATCGGCGGCGGGGCATCTTTCTTCGGCAGTTCGGCAACCATCGCCTCGGTAGTGATCATCAGACCAGCAACGGAGGAGGCGTTCTGCAGTGCGGAACGGGTCACCTTGGTCGGGTCGAGGATACCCATTGCGATCATGTCGCCGTATTCGCCAGTGGCAGCGTTGTAACCGTAGTTACCTTCACCTTCCTTCACCTTGTTGAGGATCACGGAGGGCTCGTCACCGGCGTTGCCGACGATCAGGCGCAGCGGCTCTTCCATCGCACGGCGGGCGATATCGATACCGATGTTCTGGTCGTGGTTGGCGCCTTCCAGACTTTCGATGGCACCGATAACGCGTACCAGGGCAACACCACCACCAGGTACCACACCCTCTTCTACCGCCGCACGGGTCGCGTGCAGGGCGTCGTCGATGCGGTCTTTCTTCTCTTTCATTTCGACTTCAGTGGCAGCACCGACCTTGATCACCGCAACACCACCAGCCAGTTTGGCTACGCGTTCCTGCAGTTTCTCTTTGTCGTAGTCGGAAGAGGTCTCTTCGATCTGGGCGCGGATTTGAGCAACACGGCCTTCGATCTCACTCTTCTCACCAGCACCGTCGACAATCACGGTGTTCTCCTTGGAGACCACGACGCGCTTGGCACGACCCAGCTCGTTCAGGGTGGCCTTTTCCAGGGACATGCCCACCTCTTCGGAGATCACCTGACCACCGGTGAGGATCGCCATGTCCTGCAGCATCGCCTTACGACGATCACCGAAGCCCGGTGCCTTCACTGCGGCAACCTTAACGATACCGCGAATGGAGTTCACTACCAGGGTCGCCAGCGCTTCACCTTCCACATCTTCGGAGATGATCAGCAGCGGCTTACCGGCTTTGGCTACGCCTTCCAGCACCGGCAGCAGTTCGCGAATGTTGGAGATCTTCTTGTCGTGCAGCAGGATGAAGGGGTCTTCCAGTTCGGCGACCATCTTGTCCTGATTGTTGACGAAGTAGGGAGAGAGGTAACCACGGTCGAACTGCATACCTTCCACTACATCCAGTTCGTCGGTCAGCGAGGAACCCTCTTCAACGGTGATAACACCGTCCTTACCCACCTTGTCCATCGCATCGGCAATGATCTGGCCAATGTTTTCGTCGGAGTTGGCGGAGATGGTACCGACCTGGGCGATCGCCTTGCTGTCTTCGCACGGCTTGGAAAGCTTCTTCAGCTCCTCGACCGCGGCGATAACTGCTTTATCGATACCGCGCTTCAGGTCCATCGGGTTCATGCCCGCGGTCACAGCCTTCATGCCTTCACGCAGAATGGCCTGCGCCAGTACAGTTGCGGTGGTGGTACCGTCACCAGCGATGTCAGCGGTCTGCGAGGAGACCTCTTTCACCATCTGCGCACCCATGTTCTCGAACTTGTCTTCCAGTTCGATCTCTTTGGCTACGGAAACACCGTCTTTGGTGATGGTCGGGGCACCGAAGCTCTTCTCCAGTACCACGTTGCGGCCCTTGGGACCGAGGGTAACCTTGACCGCGTTGGCCAGGGTGTTAACGCCTTTGAGCATTCTCTGGCGGGCGTCATCAGCAAATTTAACTTCTTTTGCACTCATTTGTGTCCGTCCTCTTTGAATTCTTTCAGATTAAAACCGTGGCTGTGCTTACTTTTCCAGCACGCCCATGATGTCTTCTTCACGCATCATCATCAGTTCTTCGCCATCGACCTTGACGGTGCTGCCGGAGTACTGGCCAAAAAGGACCATGTCACCGACCTTCACATCCATCGGGCGGACATCACCGTTTTCCAGGATACGACCCTTGCCGACGGCCAGGATTTCACCCTGGTTGGGCTTCTCCGCTGCGGAACCGGGCAGAACGATACCACCAGCAGTGGTGGTTTCTTCTTCCATGCGGCGGACAAGCACGCGATCATGCAGTGGACGAATCTTCATTCTTATCTCCTTCAGACCTCATATTGATAATTAAACGACACCACTTCGCCGCCCGACACAGGGCTGGCGGTTTGCCGCTTGGGGAGCGCGAGAGGTTATTAGCACTCCCCGCACGTGAGTGCTAATAATAATTTCCAAATCGGATTAGTCAATAGGCGGAGAGGAGAATCAGCGCTCGTCTTCGCGACGATATTCGCCTTCCAGGGTCTGCGGGCCGTCGTCACGCCGGTGTGAACCGGGGCGAGGCCCCATGGTGTGAATCACGCCACGCTCAAGTACTTTTAAAATCAACCACTTGCGTAACGGTGGAATCAGGCCGAGGAAACCGATGGTATCGGTGAAGAATCCAGGGGTCAGCAGTAGCGCACCACAGACCAGTAGTACCATCCCCTCCAGCATCGGCATGGCGGGCAGCTCACCACGAGCCATGGATTGTTGCACCCGGGCGTAGGTATAGAGCCCCTGGTGACGCAGCAGCAGGGCACCGAGCACAGCGGTGAAGACCACCAGAAAGACTGTCGGCAGGGCGCCGATAATGCCGCCGACCTTGATCAGCAGATAGATTTCGATAAGGGGAACCAGCAGGAAAAGGATAAAAAAGAGTCGAAACAAGAGTCTGGCCTTTTGTGTCAGGGGGCGGGTAGTATAACGCTCGCAAGCATATGATTCACAGCGGCCACCGTGCCTGTCCTGGCTTAAGCCGGAATTAACCAAACCGAAGCTACGCTTACCCCCCATGCAACACTACCTGTTCATCTCAACCTGTCCCAATATGGATGTCGCCGAAACCCTGGCGGAGATACTGGTGAGCGAGAAGCTGGCTGCCTGCGTCAACATCCTGCCGGGAGCCCTCTCCATCTATGAATGGCAGGGCCAGGTGGAAAAAGAACAGGAGTGCGTGCTGCTGATAAAAAGTAGAGAAGACCGCCTGAAGGTGCTGGAGGAGCGCCTGCTGGCGGAACACCCATACGAACTCCCGGAGTTGATCGCGGTCCCTATCCAGAAGGGTTCTGCGGCCTATCTTTCCTGGGTAGACACACAACTGGATAAATAAAGAATGAAAAGAATCATCACCACACTATTCGCCCTGTTGTTGCTCAACGTTCCACTGCATGCAGAAGAGGAACTACTGGAACCGGCCAAGGCGTTCGCCCTGTCGGTCGAGGCCATCGACGGCCAGTCGGTCAAGGCCACCTGGACCATTGCCGACGGCTACTACCTCTATCGCAGCAAGTTCCGCTTCGACAGCGGCAGCGAAGGAATCAGCCTGGGCGAAGCGCAACTGCCCGCCGGCAAGATCAAGCACGACGAATTTTTCGGTGATGTGGAGATCTACCGTGGCAGCGTTAGTGCGGTGATCCCGGTCGAGCGGGCCGCCGGGGCCGGCGACAGCCTGGTGCTGAAAACCACCTCACAGGGCTGCGCCGATATCGGCGTCTGCTACCCACCACTGAAGCAGAGCAACACTATCAAGCTGGCTGCAGTCAGCGCCAAACCAGCCGCCAAACCCGCCTTCATCAGTGGCTCAGGCAGCGGGATGGACAGTGGCGATGATGAGATTCTGGACCCAGATCAGGCCTTCCACTTCGATACCCTGGTGCTGGACGGCAATACCGTCATCGCACGTTGGGAGATCGCGCCGAAGCACTACCTCTATAAAGATAAATTCAAATTCGAACTGCTGGATGCCGATGGCGTCACCCTGGGTCAGGCACAACTGCCGCCGGGTGAAGAGAAGGACGACGAGTTCTTCGGCCGCATAGAGGTTTACCACAACCTGGTCGAAGCACGTCTGTCGCTGCAGCGTACCAATCTTGATGCCACCAGCGTCAAGCTCAAGGTCGGTTACCAGGGCTGCGCCGAAGCGGGGATCTGCTATCCGCCGCAGAAGAAGAGCGTCAGCCTGGACCTGCCTGCCGGTGCAGCGACTGCCACCGCTGTAGCAAAACCGGCTGCAAACGCCGCGCCGCTGAGCGAACAGGATCGCCTCGCCGCCGCGCTGGCCGGTGACAACACCACCGGCACTATTCTGCTGTTCTTTGTCGCCGGACTGCTGCTGGCATTTACCCCCTGCGTCTTCCCGATGATCCCGATCCTCTCCAGCATCATCGTCGGTCAGGGCGGGGAGATGACCACCCGCAAGGCATTTGTCCTCTCCGTTACCTACGTACTGGCGATGGCCTTCACCTATACGGTAGCCGGAATCATCGCTGGGGTATTCGGCTCCAACCTGCAGGCGGCGTTCCAGAACCCCTGGATCCTCGGCACCTTCTCCGCAGTATTCGTGGCCCTCGCCTTCTCCATGTTTGGCTTCTATGAGCTGCAACTTCCATCTGCGATCCAAAGTAAGCTGACCGAAGTGAGCAATCGCCAACAGGGCGGCAGCCTGATTGGCGTCGCCATCATGGGCCTGCTCTCGGCGCTGATCGTCGGCCCCTGCGTCGCCCCACCGCTGATGGGCGCGCTGATCTACATCGGTCAGACCGGTGACCCATGGCTTGGCGGCCTGGCACTGTTCGCCCTCTCCATGGGCATGGGCGCACCACTGGTGGCCATCGGTACCGCTGGCGGCAAATTCCTGCCCCGTGCCGGCGGCTGGATGGACGCAGTGAAGGCGGTCTTTGGCGTACTGCTGCTGGCTGTTGCGGTGTGGATGCTGGAGCGCGTACTGCCTGCCGAGATCGCCATGCTGCTGTGGGCACTGCTACTGCTCGGCTCGGCCATCTACATGGGTGCGCTGGAACCGCTCAAGGAAGGCGCTAGTGGCTGGCGTAAATTGTGGAAAATGCTCGGTCTGGTGATGCTGCTACAGGGGGCGCTGATACTGATCGGCCTCTCCGCTGGCAACACCGATCCGCTGCAACCGCTCAAGGGTATCGGATTTAGCGGCAGCAGCAGTGCCGCCAAACCGGCCCATCTGGTGTTCAAACAGGTCACCAGTGTCGAAGAGCTGGAGCGTGAGGTGGCCGCCGCCGCCGCTCAGGGCAAGAGTGTGATGCTCGACTTCTATGCCGACTGGTGTGTCTCCTGCAAGGAGTTCGAGAAGTACACCTTCTCCAATCCGCAGGTCCTCGCCGCGTTGGGCAACAGCGTCGCGCTGCAGGCCGACGTCACCGACAACAACGATGCACAACAGGCGATGCTCAAACGCTTCGGCCTGATCGGCCCGCCGGGCATTATCTTCTATGATGTACAGGGCAATGAGCTCACACCCCATCGGGTAGTCGGCTTTATGGAGGCGGATGAGTTCGCCGCCCATATCAACCGCGCCCTGGGACAATAATCATGCGCCGCCTGCTGCCCCTGCTACTAATTACCACACTGCTCAGTGCCTGCGGTGAATCACCGTCCAGTAGTGCCGCCAAAGCACTTCCTCAGGCGGTCGATTTCAGCTTCCCCGATCTGGATGGGGAAAAACACAGTCTGAAACAGTGGCAGGGCCAGGTGGTCATGCTCAATTTCTGGGCACCCTGGTGCCCACCCTGCCGCAAGGAAGTCCCCGCCTTTGTCGAGTTGCAGGAGAAATACGCCGATAAAGGCTTCACCATCGTCGGCATCACCGTCGACACTCAGGAAAATGCCCAGGTCTTCGCCGATACCATGGGTATCAACTATCCGATCCTGATCGCCGAAGAGCAGGGCATCGCCCTGGCGGAAAAATACGGCAACAAGGTCGGCGCCCTGCCCTTTACCGCCTTTATCGACCGGGATGGACGGGTGGTTTCCACCCACCGCTCCGAAGTGACCCGTGAGACCGCAGAAAAGGCCCTCTCGGGTCTGTTATAAACCCGAACGTGATCCAGGTCACAACTCGAACAGGACAGAACTTGCAATTATCTTCGCTGAAATAGCGTCTAACTCTTTAGTTGTAGACTTTCGCCCCCCCATGGTGCACAATGGCGGCCGTCTTGGGGGACCTCGCAGCAAAAATAACGGCAATATGCGGGGAAATGCGACAAACATTCGGTATATTTGCGCAATTGGCGCAATAAAGAAGGCGGGACGTAAAAATGGCCAAATTGCTGGTACTCAACGGTCCGAATCTCAACCTCCTTGGGAGTCGTGAGCCCGGCCACTACGGTACCGATAAGCTGGACCAGATTAATCAGCGTCTCGTCGAGCAAGCCGACGCCGCAGGCCATCAGTTAGAAACCTTCCAGAGCAACGCCGAACATGAACTGGTGGATCGCGTCCACCGCGCAGGTAGCGAAGGCATCGCCTGGATCGTTATCAACCCGGCGGCTTTCACTCACACCAGTGTTGCCCTGCGCGATGCCCTGGCCGGCGTCTCCATCCCCTTTATCGAAGTGCACCTCTCCAACGTCCACGCACGTGAGGAGTTCAGGCGCCATTCCTACTTTTCAGACATCGCCAGCGGCGTAATTAGCGGCCTTGGTGCCCACGGTTACGAGCTGGCCCTGACGGCAATTCTGCGCCGTCTTAACGAACAACAGGCATAACAACGACAGGTTCAAGCACTATGGACATACGCAAAGTCAAAAAACTGATCGAACTGCTGGAAGAGTCCGGCATCGCGGAAATCGAGATCCACGAAGGCGAGGAGTCGGTACGCATCAGCCGCAGCAGCCAGATTGCCCCGCAAATGATGCAGGCCGCCCCGATGGCTGCCGCTCCCGTTGCGCCGGCAGCAGCGCCCGCGCCAGCCGCTGCAGAGAGCAGCGAACCGGCCCTGCCCAGTGGCCATCAAGTCACTTCGCCTATCGTCGGCACCTTCTATCGCTCACCGTCCCCCAGCGCCAAGGCGTTTGTTGAGGTCGGCCACAGCGTGAACGCAGGCGACACCCTGTGCATCATTGAAGCAATGAAGATCATGAACCAGATCGAGGCCGACAAGTCCGGGGTGGTCAAGGCTATCCTCGCGGAGAACGGTCAGCCGGTCGAGTATGGTCAGCCGCTGTTCATCATCGAATGATGCAAACCTGGATAAAACATTACTGCCATGTTTGACAAAATAGTTATCGCCAATCGGGGCGAGATCGCCCTGCGTATCCTGCGCGCCTGCCGCGAACTGGGGATCAAGACCGTCGCGGTCCACTCCTCCGCCGATCGCGATCTCAAGCACGTGCGTCTGGCCGACGAATCGGTCTGTATCGGTCCGGCTTCCTCTCTGGAGAGTTACCTCAATGTTCCCGCACTGATCAGCGCGGCTGAGGTCACCGATGCTATGGCCATCCATCCTGGCTACGGCTTCCTTTCGGAAAACGCCGATTTCGCCGAACGCGTCGAGGAAAGCGGCTTCGCCTTCATCGGCCCGCGTCCTGAAACTATCCGCCTGATGGGCGACAAGGTTTCCGCCATCGATTCGATGAAAATGGCGGGCGTCCCCACCGTGCCCGGTTCCGGCGGCCCACTGGGAGAGGACCCGGACACCAATCTGGCCATCGCCCGTGACATCGGCTATCCGGTTATCATCAAGGCCGCTGGTGGTGGTGGTGGTCGCGGTATGCGCGTGGTCCATTCCGAGGCCAACCTGCTCTCCGCCATCTCCCTGACCAAGAACGAGGCGGGTACCGCCTTCGGCAACGACACCGTCTATATGGAAAAGTACCTGGAAAATCCACGTCACGTGGAGATCCAGGTACTGGCCGACACCCACGGTAATGCTATTCACCTGGGTGAGCGCGACTGCTCAATGCAGCGCCGTCACCAGAAAGTTATCGAGGAAGCGCCCGCACCGGGAATTACCGAAGAGATGCGCCAGCAGATCGGCCGCCGCTGCGCCGATGCCTGCGTCGAGATCGGTTACCGGGGAGCCGGTACCTTCGAATTCCTCTATGAAAACGGTGAGTTCTATTTCATTGAAATGAACACCCGCGTTCAGGTGGAACATCCGGTCACTGAGATGATCACCGGCGTCGATATCGTACGTGAGCAGATCCTGATCGCTGCTGGCGAGAAGCTGAGCTTTACCCAGGACGATATCAAAATCACCGGTCACGCCATTGAGTGTCGCATCAACGCCGAGAACCCGGAAAACTTCATGCCTTCACCGGGCAAGATCGAACGGGTCCACATGCCGGGCGGTCCTGGTATTCGAGTCGACTCGCACATCTACGGCGGCTACACCGTACCGCCCTACTACGACTCAATGATCGGTAAGCTAATCGCCCACGGCGCTACTCGTGAAGTTGCCCTGGCACGCATGCGCACCGCCCTGGATGAAACCATCATCGAAGGCATTAAGACCAATATCCCACTGCACCGACAGCTGGTCGACGACGCCGCATTCCAGGAAGGTGGCACCAATATCCACTATCTGGAAAAGAAACTCGGCCTGTAGTTCAACGGAAAATGGGCACAAAAAAACACCGGCCAATGGCCGGTGTTTTTTTCGTCCAGCTAAACCTCTTAGAAATAGAAGTTAAAGCTGACACCTGCGCTAGCAGTACCGATATTGGTCGCCTTCACAGTAGTAGCACCAGTGGAATCTTCACCAGACATATATCCGGCACGAGCAGCACCTTCGACGCTGAACTGTTTGTTGAAGAAGTATTCAGCGCCAAATTCAGCCATGATTTGCATGATTTTGTAGTTAGAGTCGTTGGTGCTGGAATACGAGAAATAGCCACCAAAGAACGGAGCAAAGTCACTGGTCTTCATGTACTTGCGTGCGCCGGCCAGAATACCGAAGTCGGTACCGTTGGCGTCACCACCTTTAATGCCGATACCAATACCCGCCAGGATCGCCAGATCCTTCTGCAGGAAGTACTTACCTTTAACGATATACAGGTCATCGGCAGCACCATTTACAACACTGGATTGAACCGCAGCGGAGGTTCCGTCAAAAGCAGTTACATTCAGCGCCATGCTGCCAGCCTGGAGGCTGTTGGCGGCATTGGCTGTGGCGGAAAAACCGATAACCGCGGCGGCGGCAAGAATCTTTGCATACAGTTTCATCATGACATTCCTTATTTTGTCGTATTTAAAAGTTCACATGCCGATGTATCGCCCAAACGACACCCTGCATGCGGGGGGATTATACGGTCCGGGAGACACGATACAACCATTGCCTCCCGGGCAAATGCCTGCATATTCTCGCGTGCTCCTGATAACCAATACTGGTGTTAGATCACAAAATATCGCTTTTCCCCCTACCACTCCTGGCTAGTTAGAAATGCTAAACTGCCGTCCAGCGCAACAATCGGACAAACTCAATGCCCTGGCTACAACTGACCTTCTATTCCACCAAGGATGATGCAGAACAACTTGGTGACCTGCTGAGTGAATGTGGCGCTGCCGCGGTCACCCTGCAGGACGCGGCGGATCAGCCGCTTTACGAACCGCCCAGAGGCACCACACCATTGTGGCAACTGACCAATGTGGTTGGTCTGTTCGAAGATAGTTATGAAGCCGAATCAGTCGTGCAACAGCTTGCGGCCCAATGGGACAGCGAGCTCCCCGATTACCGTAGCGAGATCCTGCAGGACCAGGCATGGGAACGGACCTGGATGGACGATTTCAAACCGATGCGCTTCGGCCAGCGGCTCTGGATCATCCCCAGTTGGAGCGAGCCACCTGATCCAGATGCCACCAATATCTTTCTCGACCCGGGACTCGCCTTCGGCACAGGCACCCATCCCACCACCCGACTCTGTCTGGAGTGGTTGGATAGCCATGATGTCGCAGGGAAAACCGTGATCGACTACGGCTGTGGTTCCGGTATCCTGGCCATTGCCGCCGCCCTCCTCGGTGCGAAAGCGGTCGTCGGTGTGGATAACGATCCCCAGGCCCTGCTCGCCACCATGGAAAATGCCCGGCGCAACGAGGTTAACGAAAAGATCACCTGCTATCTGCCTAAGGAAGCGCCTGAAGAACCCGCCGAGCTGCTGCTCGCCAACATTCTGGCCGGACCGCTGATGGAACTGGCACCACACCTTGCCAAACTGGTTATAAGTGAAGGGAGTATCGTACTTTCAGGCATCCTACCAGAACAGGCCGAAGCGGTATCCGAAGCCTATGCCCCCTGGTTCGAGATGCAACCGGTAGCCGAACATGACGGCTGGATACGATTAGGCGGGACAAAAAAACCACAATAAAAAAGGCCATCATGATGACGGCCTTTTCAGTAAATGGGTGGTAACTAGAAGCCATCTCAAAATTAGGGCTCGTGCCAGAGGCAAGGTGCCGCGAAGCTAATGCCCTTGGGTGCGCGGAACCTCTGAGGCGCGCAGTTTACTAGAGTAAATGAGCACCGGAAGAGGTTTTGCAACACCGCATATGGGGGCGAGAACAATTTTGAGACAGCTTCTAGAACTCCATCGCCACCTGCAGACTTATCACATCGGCACTCTTACCTGTACCGCCGTCACTGACGCCGTAATCCTCCACCTGCGAATATTCTACCGCGAAGCTAGCACCACGCATTACCGCTTTGCGCATGACAACAGACATCACCGTTTTCGGTAAACCGATAAATTGAGCCTGCTCAGTGGTTTGGTAACCAATTGCCAGCACTGAGCCGCCCTGGCGTACAAAACCGAGCTCCATATTGGTCGCGACCGGCTTTTCACCATTGAGGACCGTAGCGCCGAGATCACCATTTTCGAAACTTTCCAGCGCCATAACCTGCTCAGCAAGGAAGGTAGTGTTACCGGAATGGAGATTGAGATGGATGCTGGCTGCAGGAACCCCCTTGTTCACCACACCAACGCTACCACTACCCAGGAGCTGCAGGGTATTAGAGTCACCTAGATTGGTGATGTAACTGATACCAACATCATACTGATCGCCCTGACGACGACCGAGGCTAAAACCACCGGAAATCGTGTCATTATTACCTGCGGCCACGACCGAGGCCTCCTCGGAATCGCCGTTAAATAGATAAATGGAACCGTAACCCGCTTTATTGTCCGCCGCCAGCATCATCACCGTTTCGGTGGTTTCGCCCAGTACCAGAGTCTCGGGATCTCGAATCATGAAGCTGTCGTAGCGACCGAAGGGCAGATACATCTTACCGAAGACAAAACTTTTTCCCCCGCTGGGGCCGAGAGTAATGGTTCCCTCATCCAACCCGAAATCGGTCAGGTCTTCTTCATAGAGAAACGACACATGGGCGGAAATCAGCTGTTGCAGCGTGGCATCGATGTTTAGCTGTACCGTTGCCAGAGTGAAGTCTGTGGTTTTATCTCCGTTAAAATCGTCGGCGGAGACAGCCTCCATTTCAACGAGCCCGCTGATCTCAGGGGTGGCCAAACCCGCTGCAGCCGAACCAGAGGACAACATTACTGCCAACACTGCAAACCAGATACGCCATTTCATCCGCTCATCACTCCAGGTCATTCAGAAACGGATTCCAGTATAGCAATCAAGTTTCGCCAACCGCGATAAGGGGAGTCCCTAACTCAGGCAGCAGTCACATTTTGAACTGTTGCACCAAGCCCTGCAGTTCACCGGCCAAAGAATGGAGCTCTCTTGAGGTCTGCTCTGTCTGCCTTGCGCCTTCGGCGGTCTCGTCGGCCATCTGGTTGATCTGGGTGACGTTACGGGTCATCTCCTCGGCCACCATGCTCTGTTCATGCGCGGCACTGGCGATCTGCAGGTTCATATCGGTGATTTTGGAGACCGCGCTGGTGATCATATCCAGGCTGGAACCGGCTCGATTGGTCTGCTCGACACTCTCATCGGTTCGCTGCCTTCCCTGCTCCATCACCTGCACCGCACTACGTGCACCGTCCTGCAGCTGCTCGATCATATTCTGGATCTCCTGGGTCGACTTCTGGGTACGCTGCGCCAGCGTACGCACCTCGTCGGCGACCACGGCAAATCCACGCCCTTGCTCTCCCGCACGCGCCGCCTCGATGGCTGCGTTCAGCGCCAACAGGTTGGTCTGCTCGGCGATGCCGCGAATGACATCCAGGATTGAACCGATCTGCTCGCTATCCTGATCCAGGCGATGAATCACCTCGGAAGCCTCCAGAACATTCTGCGCCAGATTGTTAATCCCGTTGACTGACTGTTTCACCACACCCTGTCCCTGCTGTGCTTCGTTATCGGCTTCTCGCGCAGAATCGGAGGTATGTGAAGCATTTTCAGCAACCTCCTGGGCGGTCGCCGACATCTCAGCCATCGCCGTGGCAACCTGATTGATCTCGTTTTGTTGACGGTTAATCGCTTGCAGCGTTTGCTCTGACACCGCCGTCATCTGCTCTGCCGCCCCGGCCAATTGACCCGATGTCGCGGCAATCATGGTCATCACACCGCGCAGGCGTTCCTTCATGTTTTCCAGACCAATACAGAGATCACCGATCTCGTCACCGTTATGCTCAATACAGGCGCGCTCGGAGAGATCGCCATCTGCAATGTGCTGCAATTCTGTAACTACCCGCGGCAGCATACGAATCGCACCGATCATGATGTAGAAGGTAATTGAAGCAAGCACCAGCATAATCAACAGGGAACCCAGCACCGTATTGCGCAATCCCCCAACTTCTTTAACCTGCTGCTGTAACAGACGACTGGAGCCTTCCTGAATCGCTTTCAGGGTTGGATCTACCTGCTTCGCCAGGGCCTCGGCGACCTTGTCGAAATCGTCCATCATCTTGTTACCACCGGCAGGTCCCTGCTCCACGTAGGTCTGAGCCATACGTTTACCGACCGAGTAATAATCCTCGAAGGCAGTGCTCATCTTACGATACTGGGCGCTGTTGTCCGGATGCAGTCGCTGTAGCTCGGCAATCAGTTCACGAAAGCGCTTGGCATTTTTTTCCGCCTCAGCAAAACCATCGTCCAGACCGTCCTGTCCACGGGTAGCACTAACATCAGTCAACCACTGTTGAACCTGAACCACTGCCAGCTTCAGCTCATGGGCACTATTCAGCGTTGGGATACTGGTATCAGCAAGATAGGCATTACTGTCATTCACTGCCCCGACGCCACGCATCAACACGACCAGCATCGCCAGTACCACGACAATTAAGACCCCTCCCACGATGTAAAACTTTTTAATTAACGACATACGCTTCATTATTGTGGTCTCCGCCCTGCTTGTTCCGTTGCACTACTCCCATACAGAGCACCTCAATGCCCTTCCCTCACAACTCTTTTACTACAACGCCGCATCACCGCAGCACCAGCAAATACCATACTATTTTTGTGTAGATATACAAGCGTGCAAACCTGTGCTGAAGTCGAACACACCCAGACAGGCTATCGGCAGACGGTAACGAAACCTTAATGGCATGGTAAACAACTTGGAACCGGACAAAAAATGAGCTAACGTTCTCGGCTCCCTGGTACGGAAATCAGGCATAACCCGGCAATAACAGGCTGCAGTGATTCATGTTAACCCAATGCCCTTCATGCAAGACTGTCTTTAACGTCAAGCCAGAGCAGCTCAAGGCGGCGCATGGCAAAGTTCGTTGCAGTCGCTGCCACTCCATCTTCAATGCTCGGGAAAATCAATACACAGCGCCGGAAACATCGACTCCGGCAACCAAAGCGCCGGTAGAAAAACCGACTCCCATAGCCAAACCCCAGCTAAAACAGGCCGAACCTCCAGCAGCGGTTACGGAAAAGCCCAGACAGCAATCAGCCAGCAAGCCTGCGACAAAAGTTACCCCACCAGCTGCAAAAAAACCGGCCGCAGAGACACCACCGCCCCCTAAAGAACAGAAAATCGAAGGCGAAGCACCTGCAGACGAATGGTTCGATCTCACCCCATCACCTGCAGCAAAAGTGAAACCGGCAACGGCAAAAAAGTCTGCGCCACCTGCAACCGAACCGCCTGCCGAAGAAACTGCGCCGATTTCGGTCGAAGAGGATCTGAACGAGGATCTATTTAAACTTTTCGATGAGCCGGAATTTGTCGAACCTGCGCCCGCCGTTACCAAAGAGAGCAGCAAAGCAGACGAAGCCGAAAAGCAGACGGCGGTGGAAGAGATCATCGATGTCACTGCCGACGCGGCGGCCAGCACCGAAGAGACGGAGAGCCCGGCTGACGAAGCGGGCAATACAGCCGAGCAGCCGGAAACCGATGCCCCGGGCAGCTATTCCTTGCCGCCGCAGCTGGAATCACGCCCGGTGCGCGCCACCCTGCGCACCCTCTTCCTCGGCCTCAGTAATTTGATATTGATTGCCGCGCTGGTATTGCAGTACGCCTATCAGCACCGCGTACCGCTGCGGGAAAACGAAACCCTGCGCCCCTGGCTCGACACGATGTGCAAACTGACAGACTGCCCGATGCCGCCGAAACGCGACCCGGATAAAATCGAACTGGTCGACAACATGATGCAGTCGCACCCGCGCTACCGGAACAGCCTGCTGGTCACCGCCACCCTGATTAACCGTGCCGACTACGCCCAGCCCTACCCTATCGTCGAAATCACCATGACCGATCTGCAACAAAAGGTAGTGGCGCAGCGAACCTTTACCCCGGAAGAATATCTGGCAGGGGATTTTTCCAGAATGGGCTTTACCCCCAACGTGGAAGTGCCGTTAATGCTGGAGCTGACCGACCCAGGCAACAACGCAGTCGGCTTTAAATTCGACTTTTACTGACAAACGGCGCTTTATAGCCAAAACATAAGTCGGTATGATCACCGGCCCCTGGAAAACTAGCCTATGCCACCGCACATGCGCATCGGACCCTATAACCTGAATAACAACCTGATCCTGGCCCCGATGGCAGGCATCACGGACCGGCCTTTTCGCCAGCTCTGCCGCAAGATGGGGGCAGGTATGGCGGTATCCGAGATGGTCTCCTCCAACTCCCTGCTCTGGGGCAGTGAAAAGACCCGTCGTCGCGCCGATCATAATGGCGAACCGGAACCCCGTTCGGTCCAGATCATGGGTGCCGATCCGCAGATGATGGCCGAAGCCGCCCGCTACAACGCCGACAACGGCGCGCAGATCATCGATATCAATATGGGTTGCCCGGCGAAAAAGGTTTGCAACGTACAGGCTGGCTCCGCGCTATTGCGCGATGAAGTGCTGGTGGGCCAGATCCTCGACGCCGTGGTCAATGCGGTGCCTGATATTCCGGTTACCCTGAAAATCCGTACCGGCTGGGACCATAGCAGCCGCAACGGCGTCTCCATTGGCCGTATCGCCGAGTCCGCCGGGATTCAGGCCCTGGCAGTGCATGGGCGTACCCGCGCCGACGCCTACCGTGGCGAGGCCGAATACGAGACCATCGCCGCGATCAAAGCCGCCCTGAACATTCCGGTTATTGCCAATGGTGACATTGATTCGCCAGCTAAGGCCAAGGAGGTATTGCAGGCCAGCAATGCCGACGCCATCATGATCGGCCGCGCCGCCCAGGGACGCCCCTGGATCTTCCGCGAGATTGGACACTATCTGGAAACCGACGAACTACTGCCGGAACCGGAACTGGAAGAGGTACGCGACATCCTGCTCGGCCACCTGGAAAACCTCTACGCCTTCTACGGCGAACACACAGGTGTACTGATGGCGCGCAAACATATTTGCTGGTACAGCAAGGGATTACGTCACGGCAATACCTTCCGTCAGGCCGTGAACAACACAGACAACATGGAGAAGCAGTTCGCAATGGTCGAGCGTTTCTTTGCGGAACAGATTGAAAATCGGGGGATTGCTGCGTGAAAGAACCGAAAGCCCGTCCACTCAACGGCTGCGTGCGCAAGGCACTGGACAAATATTTCGCCGACCTGGACGGACATGAACCCGGTAACCTTTATCAACTGATACTGGGCGAAGTGGAAAAGCCGATGTTGGAAAAGGTGATCGAATACACCTGCGGCAATCAGACCCGCGCCTCCGAACTTCTCGGTATCAATCGCGGCACCCTGCGTAAGAAGCTCAAGCAGTACGGCCTGGAAAACTGATACTCAGCGTAAAGACGCAGAGTGAGCGAACGAATCTGTCTGCGACTTTGCTACTTTTCCACTCGTATTCCCTTTGCGCCTTTGCTGTCCATCGCTTTTGTAAATTCAAGGAAATAACATGAACAAGATTCAACGTGCACTCATCAGCGTCTCCGACAAAAACGGTATTGTCGAATTCGCCCAGGCACTTTCCGACCAGGGTGTGGAACTACTCTCCACCGGCGGTACGGCCAAACTGCTGGCGGAAAAAGGCATTCCGGTGATCGAGGTCTCCGACTACACCGGTTTCCCGGAGATGATGGACGGTCGGGTTAAAACCCTGCACCCGAAGATCCACGGCGGCATTCTCGGTCGTCGCGGCACCGACGACGCGGTGATGAATGAACACGGCATCGGCGGCATCGATCTGGTCTGCGTGAACCTCTACCCCTTCCGTGAAACCGTGGCCAAGCCTGGCTGCACCCTGGAAGACGCCATCGAAAATATCGACATCGGCGGCCCGGCGATGGTGCGCTCCTCAGCCAAGAACCACGCTTATGTCACTATCGTTACCGACCCAGGCGACTACACCGTCGTACTGGAAGAGATGAAACAGAACAGCGGCGCGGTCAGCGATACGACCCGTTTCTCTCTCGCAGTGAAAGCCTTCGAACACACCGCCGCTTACGACGGCGCCATTGCCAACTACTTCGGCACCATCGTCGAGAACGGCAAACCGGAAGGCTTCCCGCGGACCATCAACTTCCAGTACCAGAAGGCTCAGGAGATGCGCTACGGCGAGAATCCGCATCAACAGGCCGCCTTCTACGTCGGCGACAACCTCGCCGAAGCGAGCATCGCCAGCGCCCGCCAACTACAGGGCAAGGAACTCTCCTATAACAATATCGCCGACACCGATGCAGCATTGGAATGTGTTAAACAGTTCAATGACGGCCCGGCCTGCGTCATCGTTAAACACGCCAACCCCTGCGGTGTGGCGATCGCCGACGATCTGGTCACAGCCTATGACCGTGCCTACAGCACCGATCCGGAATCGGCCTTCGGTGGCATTATCGCCTTTAACCGCGAACTGGACGGCCATACCGCACGTACCATCGTCGAGCGCCAGTTCGTCGAAGTGATCATCGCACCGAAAGTCTCCCAGGAAGCCATCGACGTGGTGGCGGAAAAGAAAAACGTGCGCCTGCTCGAATGCGGCGAATGGCCGACGGAACCGGGCTGGCGTCTCGACTTCAAAAAAGTCACCAACGGCCTGCTGGTACAGGATGCCGACCTCGCACTGCATAACGAGATTAAAGTCGTGAGCAAGCGCCAGCCTACCCCGTCTGAGATGGCAGACCTGATGTTCGCCTGGAAGGTGGCGCGAATGGTGAAATCGAACGCCATCGTCTACGGCAAGGAGAACATGACCATCGGTGTCGGTGCCGGGCAGATGAGTCGGGTCAACTCTGCACGCATCGCTGCAATCAAGGCAGAGCATGCCGGTCTCACCGTCAAGGGTTCGGTAATGGCCTCCGACGCCTTCTTCCCCTTCCGCGACGGTATCGATAATGCCGCCGAGGCGGGTATCGCCGCGGTGATCCAGCCGGGTGGTTCGATGCGTGATGAAGAGGTGATTGCAGCCGCTGACGAACACGGTATGGCGATGATCTTTACCGGCATGCGGCATTTCCGCCACTAACTCAAAATGGTTCTCGCGCCTTGTCTCAAGGTGCGAGACCTCATTTTGAGGGAATATCTCAGGTTAGTTCGCTCGCAAATTCTGAGACTGGTTTCAAACATTCAGGTTAAGCCATTGGACTGCATCTTTTGTAAAATCATCGCGGGTGAGTTACCCGCCGATATCGTCTATCAGGACGAAGAGGTGCTGGCCTTTCGTGATATCAATCCGGTAGCGCCGACTCATATCCTGATCATCCCCAAGCAGCACATCGCTACCGCCAATGAGTTCAGCGAGGAGAATCAGCAACTCATCGGCAAGATGATGCTCACCGCTTCGCGTCTGGCGAAGGAACTGGGCTTTGCCGAAAACGGTTACCGTCTGGCGATGAACTGTAATCGCGATGCAAACCAGACCGTCTACCATATTCATCTACATCTGCTGGCGGGACGCAGTTTCAGCTGGCCACCGGGTTGAATTTCGTCCGCTGAGACGTCACCCTGCTGTGATAAGACTTCAAGGAGAACTCATGAAACCGGAACTGATCAGCTTCAAACTCTGCCCCTTCGTCCAACGCTCAGTGATCGTCCTCAAGGAAAAGAGTATCGATTTCGATATCACCTATATCGATCTGAAAAATCCGCCTGACTGGTTCAAGCAGATCTCACCGCTGGGCAAGGTACCGGTGCTGAAGGTTGGGGATGAAGTGCTGTTCGAATCCGCCGTGATCATGGAGTACCTGGACGAGGTCAATCCACCGTCACTGCATCCCGCCGATCCGCTGCTCAAGGCAAAGAATCGCGCCTGGATTGAATTTGCATCCACCGTGATCATGGCACAGTTCAATATGCTGATGGCCAAGGAGAAGGAAGCCAGCGAAGCTGCCGAGCAGGAGTTACGCACCAAGCTGGCTCAACTGGAGCAGCAGGTGAAGGGGCCGCTGTTTAACGGCGAGGAGTTTGCTCTGGTCGACGCCGCCTTTGCGCCGATCTTCATGCGTCTGGCAATGCTGGAAACGTGGCAGCCGATGGGGCTTCTGGACAACCTGCCCAAGGTAAAGACGTGGTCGGAATCCCTGCTGGCGCGAGACTCGGTGAAAAATTCCGTGGTGGAAAACCTGGCGGATCTCTATCGCGGCATGATTGCATCCAACGGTGGTTACGCCGCCAGCCGCTTCGCAGCCGAATAAGGGATGTAGCGGCTAGATCTCCAGGCCGCCGAGACGTTCCGCTACCCTGCGCCGCTCCCAGCGTACGCCGAGGTAGATGCCCAGCGCGAATAACGCCACAACGCCGAGAAATTTGTACAGCCAGGCGTAGGACTTCATCCCACGTGCGTTGGCGCTGTAATACTCGCTGACCTGCTGATGCAGCTTGCCGTTCTCGTCCAGGAGTTCAGCTACGCGTTTATCCGCTTCATCGATGGCCTGGGTTTTCTCTTCGACCTGCTGTCGCAGAGTTTTCAATTCACCCTGCTGGGTATCGTAAACCTTCTGCAGTTTTTCCAGCTTGAGGCGGGCCGGCATTTCGTCGCTGACGTAGGACTTGCTGACCCAGCCCTCAACACCGCTTTCTGCACGCACCTTGTAATAGCCCTCTTGCTCATCGAGCACTTCCAGGGCTTCGCCGGTTGTTACCACCGCAATAGGAACATCGGTAGAGTTGGGATTGGCGCGAATCCCCAGACGAAGATAGTCATGTACATAGATAGTCTCGGCCATCGCGCCCGTAGAGAGGGTCATCAGCAGAAACAGGCAAATTCCCGATCCTTTCAATGTCGTCTCCGTTTTGTTCCGAATATTCACGAATCCTACCACTTTAAAGGGCTTTCAGCATGTCTGCGCGCCCCATCCAGCACGATGCCCCCGACTGAGGTCAAGTCGTGCCATTTGATACTGCCAAGACGATAGTCCATAAACAACCATTCTTCATCCATGCGCCTCACGACGAAACCAGTGAAAACCATAATGGCAGAGTAAAAATACTGAAAGCGGTACTCACCGTTACCGTCATTGCGTAGAGCGAGCTGTCGAGTCGATAGCGATCACAGAGGACGATACCCAAAACCATACTCGGCATTGCAGCTTCCAGCACCACCGCCGTACGCACCGCGCCCTGCAACCCAATCCCGGAACCCGCACCCCAAATAATTAATGGCGTGAGTACTAACTGAATCAACACCACCGGAAGAACCAGCGAGAGTCGCTCGGCCCAAGCGCCATCCCAGCGCAAACCCAGTCCAAGGGAGAACAGCATCAGCGGTACAACCCCGGCAGCCAGCATGCTCATCACCTGGGCCGGAACTGAAGGTAATGGAACCTCGAGCAAATTAAGCGTCACCCCCAGGATCGCCGCCCACAGCGGCGGCACGCGCATCAGATTACGCAGGGGGTGTACACCGTCGCCACTACCGCCATAGTGCTGTGCCAGCATAATGCCCACGCTCAATAACAACGGTGTACAGGCAAAGAGATCATATTGAATCGCAATCGCACGCGCCCACGGCCCGAGAGAAGCTTCCAGTACCGGCAATCCCATATAGGTCGCATTGGGAAACGCCGCAGCGAGCAACAGCGCACCCAGCGCAGCAGGCGCCGGACGCTTTATTCTGAACCAGAGCCAGGCCGCCCCCATACCGACGCCGATACCCAGTGCCGCTAAAACGGCTACCTTCACCGCATCCAGGGTCAATTCGGCACGCCACAGTACCAGCAAGACCAGCGCGGGCAACAACAATACATAGACCAGGGTGGTCAGGCTGTGACGCAGGGTATCCGCAGCAAGGCCCTGAGGCGTAAAGATACGCCACAACACCCCCAGCAGGATTAAAATCGCCGCCTGCGCGATCACCTCATACATAACGTCACTCCGTTAGCCGCCAATGTGTACCACCAGGCGTCGCTGCTGCGGTAGCGTGCGGTGTTCCCACAGGTAAATCCCCTGCCAGGTACCCAGGGCCAGTCGACCGGCAACGATGGGAATCCCCATTGAAGTCGCCGTCAGGGCATTCTTGATATGCGAAGGCATATCGTCCGGCCCCTCCTGGGTATGGGTAAAGTGCGGATCGTTTTCATCCACCAGGCGATCCAGCCAGCCTGCCAGATCACGTCGCGCAGAAGGATCAGCATTTTCCTGAATACAGAGGCTGGCCGAAGTGTGCTGGACAAATACGGTACACAGCCCCTCGTCGACACTTGCTTTGGCGACCAGTGCCGCCACCTCCGCTGTCACCTCATACAACCCTTTACCACGGGTTGCGATTCTCAGCTCGCCAATCACGTACCCTCCAGCTGCATTCAAAAATTATCCTCTGGCATACATGCTAACACCACCTGCACAGTGTCCACAGCAGACGTCAATGAAATAAAACCATCTGGAATAACGCTGTTTTTAGCCACTTCGATACCTCTCTTTATGGCCTTAACCACAAGAATGCCAACTTTCTGCGAAGAAAAGCGCACATTTCACTATTGGTCACTTGTTTTTTTTTCTAACGCGATGGAAAATCGGCGCGGTTAGCTGATTTTTACCGATGCTTTAACGTCCACTTCGAGGAGAGAACCAGATGGTTGCGAAGAAAAAAGCTACTGCCAAGAAAAAGCCTGCTGCCAAAAAGGCAGTTGCCAAGAAAGCAGCACCGAAAGCCGCTGCTAAAAAGATCACTGCGATTAAGGAACCGATGAGCAAGTCTGCCCTGTTCGCGGCCATTGCCGAAAACACCCAGGTTGCCCGTAAAGATGTTGCTGCGGTATTCGCCGAGCTGGAAAACCTCATCGACGGCCACATCCGCAAGCGTGGCGCTGGCACCTTCAACCTGCCTGGCCTGCTGAAGATCACCACCGTGAAGAAGCCGGCCCGCAAAGCCCGCAAGGGTATCAACCCGTTCACTGGTGAAGAGACCATGTTCAAGGCCAAGCCTGCCAGCACCGTGGTTAAGGTTCGCCCGCTGAAGAAACTGAAAGACTTCGTTAACAACTAAGTTTGTCGACGATCTCGTTCCAGCAAGGGGGCTTCGGCCCCCTTGTTCGTTTTGACACCGGCTCCTTCCATAGAATCACTTTATAACCAACTGCTCACATTGACCGTTCTAATGGGACGGAAAAAATATTCAAAGGCAAAGGCATTGCAAATCACTAGGGTATGCATTATTTCTTTATCTAAGCGCCGCTGATCCGGCGCGCTATAAACGATGGAGGAACAACGAATGCCCTATTCAGCACTACCGCATCATACCCTCTTGCCGGGCTCCAGTTACGCGCAACCGCCGCAACGCCTGCCAGAGAAGGTCACCGCAGACAGTCCCGCCATCGACGTCATGACCGACTTCACCAAGGTCACCGCCATCACCATGACACCGTTTGCTTCCCTCGACGAGGCAGAACAACGCATGATTGCCAGTGGTGTACGTTTACTACTGGTCACCGATCAGGCCAATAGCATTCTTGGCGTTATTACCGCCAATGACCTGTTGGGCGACCGGCCAGTAAAATATCTGCAGGAAGTTGGCGGCAAGCGTGCGGATATCGAGCTGCGCGACATCATGACCTCATCCGATCAGATGCAGGTGCTCTATATGGTAGATGTGGAGAACGCCAAAGTCGGTGACATTATCGAAACCCTGAAAAAGGTAGGACGGCAACACGCCATGGTGGTCGACCTGGACGAAGAGAAGAATCAGGTTGTCCGTGGGCTCTTCTCCACTACACAGATTGGCCGCCAGTTGGGGGTCACCATCGAACCGACAGGGATCGCGAAAAGCTTCGCCGAGCTTGAGGCGGCATTGACCGCCTGAAAGGCGCCGCCCTCCGCGGCGTAAAAAAACCGGCAGCCGTGAGGCTGCCGGTTTTTTCATGTCACAACGAACAGAAAGGGATTAGAACAGCAGCTTCATACCGATGCTCAGGCCCTTATCCAGTTCCACCCCGGTGGCAGTTGCGCCATTTACATCCACATCCACCTCGATATTACGGTAGTTGGCGTAGACGAAGGCCTGCGGCAGAACCTGATAGTCCACTCGCACATTAGTTTCATAGTACTTCTTGCAGTCCATGAACGAGGTGATTTCGGGCGAATAGTAGAAAGAACCACCGATGCCGAGACGATGAACCGGTGAGAAGCGGATATCACCGCCAAAGGCGATGGCACTCAGATCGACATTGTTTTTCGAGGTGTAGAAGGTCTTACCACCCAGACTGATGTTAAAGGTACCCGACTTGCTCCAGTTCTCGCCGGTAACCAGCAAACCCACATAGTAGAGTGTGTCGTTGAGCTGATCGGTATCCTCATTGGTCAGCACACCGAGCTCGGTGCTCAGACCGCTCTTGCCGGAAACATTCATGGAGTAGCTGCCGCGAAAAGCCTTGTCGCGCAGATCGATATCAAGATTGTCGGCTACCGCGGAGGTGGACAGGGCCGCAAGCAGCGTTAACCCAATGGCGTGTTTCTTCATACTTCATCCTCTTATCTGTGGTTCATGGGACGATGGTCCAATGCAAGGTCCGTGCATAATAACGGTAAACCGCGCTGACTGCATCCGCCCGGTTTCTGACTCTATATATACGACCATTCTGACGCGATTGTGAAACACTGGTTCACAAAAGCACCTTCTTCCGGGCTTGTCCTGCGACAAAGACGCCTATATAAATTGCCACACAGCTTAACCCCCCCCCCTTTAACGACCAACCCCGGAGTAAGTACCGATGAGAAAATTGCTAACCCTGACCCTGCTCTGTGCCATATCGGCCACGGCAACCGCCGCAGACAAGACAGAAATACAAAAACGCACCGCGGAGAGCAAGGCGGTCGTAAAACAGTTCTTCGGCCAGCTCAAGGGCGAACTGGGTAAGGCGATGAAATCCGGTGGCCCGATCAAGGCGATCGAGGTCTGCAACACCGTCGCTCCCGCTATCGCCAAAAAGGAGTCAGACAAACACGGCTGGAAGGTTGGCCGCACCAGCCTCAAAACCCGTAATCCGAACAACGCCCCGGACGACTGGGAACGCAAGGTGCTGCAGACATTCGAACAGCGTGTCGCTGCTGGCAAGAAAGTTGGTGCCTATGCCGAAGTCGTCGAACAGGATGGCAAAAAGGCTTTCCGTTTTATGAAGGCCATTGTCATGCCGCCGATGGACAAGGCACCCTGTCTCAAGTGCCATGGCGAGAATATCGATCCCAAGATCGCCGCCAAGCTGGACGTACTCTATCCACAGGATATGGCCCGTGGCTATAAACCCGGTATGGTTCGTGGTGCCTTCACCATCACTCAGCCGATGCAATAAGCGCTATCGTGCTGAAAATAAAAGGGGCCTGACGGCCCCTTTTTTACAGCCACACCCGCCCTTTTCGCCATCGCCTTCATCGGTTAGAGTGCCGGGATAAAAAAATAGAAAAGGACTCCCCCGATGAAACACCACACCCTGTTTAAGCTGTTCTTTTTGTGCCTGCTGGCCACCAGCCACACAGTGAGCGCCTCCGATTTAGCGCGGGAACAGCGTATCCATGAACAGATCGTCGATGCGATCTTCGACGGTGAGCCGATCACCCTCGAAACCGCCGACCACAACTTTCTCGCGATTCACATGCAGAGCGAGGCTGAGGAAAAACGGGGCGCAGCGATCATCCTCCACGGACGTGGCCTGCACCCGAATCAAAGCAACGTGGTGCATCCCCTTCGAATCGGTCTCACCGAACGGGGCTGGGACACCCTGGCGTTGCAGATGCCTGTGCTGGACAAGGAAGCCAAGTATTACGACTACGTAGCGATTTTCCCCGAGGCTTATCCACGACTCGAAGCGGCCATCCAGTATCTACGGGAACAGGGCATAGAGCGGATCGTGCTCATCGCCCACAGCTGTGGGGCACATATGGCGATGAACTGGATCGACAAGGTGGGCGATAGTGCTATTGATGCCTACGTCGGTATCGGTATGGGTGCCACCGACTACAAACAACCGATGCGCAACCCCTTTCCCCTGGCGCAAATGAAGGTGCCGCTACTCGATGTCTACGCCAGCCAGGACTACCCGGCAGTGCTGCGTATGGCCCCTGAGCGCAAGGCGATGCTCGACAAAGCGGGCAACAAGCAATCGGCCCAGCGTGTCGTCAAAGGGGCCGATCACTACTACGGCGGGCACAACGAGGTGTTGGTGGAGACCGTCGGTAAGTGGCTCGACGGTCTCCGTTTCTGAGGCCTACGCGGCGACCCGCATCAGGCGCAGGATGCGTCCACCCAACTGGTAGATCACCAGCCCGGAGAGAATCGCAGCAGTGCCCAGCCAGACCTGCGGCTCGATGCGTTCGCCGTTCAGACCCTGGCCGATGAACAGCGCCAGCACCGGGGTGATCAGGGTAACCAGTCCCACCGCCGCCGCAGAGACCCGCTTCAATACATAGAAGTAAAGATTGAACCCAACCACGGTACCTAGCACGGCCAGATAGACGATTGCCCACAGACTTCGTTCACTCAGTTGCTGGGGCATAGAACCGTCAAACAACAGCCACAGCAATAGATAGAGCGGTACCGCCACAGTCAGCGAACCACCGTTTACCGCCAGGGGATGCAATTGGGCACCAAGACGCTTGATCCACACCGCAGTAAGTGAGTGGATGGTTACCGACATCAGTACGGCAATAACTCCCTGCGGTGCAATCGCCTCAACGTTATCGTGCGGCAAGAAGATCACCGCCAAACCGCCCAGCGAGAGCAGAATGCCAAATACCTTGCCGAAGGTAATATTGCGCTCTTCCAGCCAATAGAAAGCGAACACGCCGATGAGGATTGGCGACAGGCCATAGACAACCGATATCAGCCCGGAGGGAATGTACTGGGCGCCCCAGTAGACACCGAGCATGGAGCTAAACATCCCCATCCCTGCGATAAGATAGGAGCGTCGTGCCTCGGCATTCCATGGAAACTCGACACGTCCCAGCCACAGCAGCATCAGGCAGACGATATAGCCGATGGTCATGCGCAAAGCGACCCCCAGCAAAAAACCGCCGTCTTCTCCACTCCACTTAATCGCCAGAGGCGTTGTGGCCCAAATCAGGACTATGCCCAGATAGGCTGCCGGTACCGACATCTCCCTTCTCCATCTACAAGGTGAAAAAACAAAAAGGCCGCAGACTTTATGGTCTGCGGCCTTTTATGGTGAATTCGTTTTCAGCTTAAAAATCAGGCTTTTCGATGATTCTCCGGGGCACGCACACCGACGACATGTCGCCAGAACACGACACGCTTGAGCACAATCATCGGGGTGGGCATTGAATTCATCATGGCTCTATCATTCCGTCGACCACGGTTTTCTGTCAAGCGCTTTATTCGAATAAAAGTTGATAGGGACGTGCCAGCGCATCGCGCACCTGCCCCAAACTGAAATTACGCACCAGTCGTTGTCCCTCACGGCCATCGAAGCAGAGCACCAGCGTAGGGATGCTGAAGACGCTCTGCGCCGCCGCCAGTGCCTTTGCCTCGGCACAGTCGACCCGTGCCAGCTGCAGCCGCGGAAATTCCTGCTGTAACAGCTCAACGACTTTAGGGAACAGGGCATGACAAACATTACAGTCGGGTGCGGAGAACCAGACAGCGGTAGCCGGATACTGCTGCACAAACGCATCAAACTGTTCCTGACTACCTATATCCTGCATCGTATTACCTTTAAATCAGGGATTTTCGGCCCCATACCCGAGGGGACGAGAAGCGAAAAACAAGGCCGTAACCGTGACTACCACACTTAGCGAGGCGGATCGTTCCCGCCTGGCGCAGCTCACCATGGATATCCTGGAGGACTGGCACCTCGACCCCGAGGAGCAACTCAGGTTGCTCGGATCACCGGACAAGCTCAAGCCGCGCCACCTCAGCCGTTATCGTAATGGCGAGCCCTTCCCCGAGGATGAGGACCTGCTGGAGCATGCCCGCCATGTCCTCGGTATCCAGGAAGCGCTGCATCTGGTGTTTGCCCTCAACTACAACATGCCGAGCTTCTGGCTGAAAAACCGTAACCGGGTATTAAAGGGAATACCGCTGGAGATCATGCTGGAAGAAGGCCTGAACGGCATGCACCGAGTCTGGCGGCACCTGGATTGCACTATCAACTGGGATTGATCGCGGTGCTGGAGGGACAGCAAAGGGATTCGGTTTAACCGTTAGTCTCGCCCCACCCACGTATTATCCACACCCGCCTTATCCTTGACCGTCTCGATATAGGCCATCGCACCGTCGCGGCTGGCGAAGCCGGAAACCCGCAGACGGAACCAGACCCGGCCGTCCTGCTCCACCCGATGTTTTTCTGCACGAACCCCCAGGTTGCGCAGACGCGCCAACTCCTCGTCGGCATCCTTTTCGCTACTCAGGGAGATCAGGTTAACCGACCAACCATTGGTAGTGGGTTGCGTTGTTTCGGTCGACGCTGCGGGAATCATCTCCACCAGTTGTCTGGCGGCGGGAACAGGTGTCGTCGCGGCGGGCTTCGCTGGTTGTTTTTCCAGTGTCTCCAGGCGCTCGTTAACAGCAGCCAGCGCCTTTTCGTTCTGCTCGCGCAACTCCACCAGCGAACCATCCAGCGTGGCAGCCATTTCATTGACCTGAGCCATCAGCTTCTCCAGATCGCCACGCAATTCACCATCTGCCGTCGCCACCGGACTACCAGTCGGCGCTTTACGCTGCTGCAACGCCTGCAATTTCATCGTCGTCTCTTCCAGCCGCGACGAAGTATCGAAAGCCTGCCAGGCGGCAAAAACAGCCGCCAGCAACGCCAACAGGGCAACGCTACCCAGTCCGATTAAAATCCCTTTGCCGTTGGCCATGCTGCCTTTCTTTGCCACCTCAGCATTGCGCTCAGCGGCGATCGCCGCGACTTCTGCGAGTGGATCGTTATTCATCACTTCCTCCATGGCTTCAGTAACAGTCGGCTCTGCCTGAGACTCAGCCTCCTCAACCTCTTCGACCACAGGGATCGCTGCCTCTTCGTCGTCACTCGATAGATCCAGCTCGTCGTCCACTTCAGGCAGTGTCACCAGTTCATCGAAGCCATCATCCCCATCATCTTCGGCCAATGGCTCAGCACTGTCCTGCAATGGCTCATCGTCGTCCGGACCAATCTCGCCTAACAGGGCATCCAGTTCCGCGCCACTGTCTGCCAGCAGTTGATCCAGATCGTCGTCGTCAGTCTTGTGTTCGTCATCACTCATAATAATTCCCGAATCGCCGTTCCCTGGTTATGGCACGGCCACTGTCATCGCCTTACCCTTGTAACCGTGCACAATGTCGTGTGCCCTGACCGTCACTTCCTTGATCTCAGGCGCGACCTTTATCCCGACCAGCGTTGAGTCGAATGACGCGACACCTTCATGGGGAGTAAAGATTGTGCGTTTACCCAACACCGTACCATCCGGCGCGAGCACTTCCCACATATCCACATAGTGATCCCAGCCCTCATCCTTGTGCGCAACGGTGACGGTTAACTTGTACAGGCGCGGGCCGCTGGCTTCAATGTTGACGCTCACAACGTCAGGCTCGCCAGCCAGGGCCACAAACGGTAACAGTAGCAATACCGCGCAGACTAATCTCATCGTCCACCCTCATTAGTGAAATGATACGTCTGTCACACTTCCACAATTTAGACTTGTTGACGTCATTTGCCAATAACTTACTGCTAAATGGCGGTATCTATTGCAGAGCAATCAGCAGTAAATTTCAGCGTATATTGCCGATGAATACGGATTATTTAGCTTCGTCTTTCGTCTGTCTTGCCACGTCGATCCTGAATAAAGGTCACCGGCATATCCTGCAAGGCCGGTTCCAGATGCTCCAGCAGTTTTTGTGATTTAAGAATAATTCTCAGGCTAGTTTTCACCGTATTACGATGACGCAACTCCCGTACAATCGCCTCGGTGGCGGAAAGATCGAGGTAGGTCACCATACTCAGATCGAGCACCACATTTTCCTCACGATGTGCTTTTAGTGGCTCGCTTAGCTGATCAATCGAGGCATAGAACAGATGACCTTCTACACGGATGCGGAAAGCGCCGTCGATGGCCGCCAGCTCGATCTTCAGTTTCGAGGCCGCAACAATAAACATCACCACAGAAAAGATCAGCGCCACCGCCAACCCTGCCTGCAGACCGAGGAAAACGATACTGAACAGAGTCACCGAGAACACGGCCAGCTCCCCTTTCCACGGCATCAGGCGGACGATTTCCGGCCACTTGATCATGCCGATGCCAACCAGCATCAGAGTGCCGGAGATCACCGCCATCGGCAGATGACTTAATAATGGTCCCAGTGTCACCATCAAAGCCAGCACGATGAAAGAGGAGAGAATACCGGCCAACGGTGTCTTCACTCCTATGGATTGATTGATCGCGGTACGATTGAAACTGCCAGAGCCAGCAAAGCTGGAGAAAAACGGTGCCAGTAGATTGGACATTCCCTGCGCGTAAACTTCCTTATCGATATTGATCGGTTGATCGGTGGTAGTGCGAAGATGCTTCACGATCACCATCGACTGAGCCAGGCCGATCAGGGCGATCGCCAGCGCATTGGGCAGCATAGCTACACCTACCAAAAGATATTCCAGATCCAGTTTCGGATAGGAGAGCGGTAACAACCTGATCGAGACATTTCCCAGCAGTTCGATCTCGGTTGTGACCTGAGTATAAAGACTCATCATACCCAGCCCAGCCAGATAGCCCACACTAATCGCGATAAGGATTGAATAACGTGCGGTAAAGCGTTTGGCGATCAGACCGGTGATTACAGTCACGGCACCGATGACAAAACTGTAGGGATTGATCAGATCGCCACTATCACTGAAAAGAACGTAGAGCTTCTGAAAAAAGAAATCGGTACGAAACAGCGAAAGACCGAGCATGCCGTCAAGGGAGGAGAAGATCAGAATCATACCGACGCCGACGGTAATTCCCGTCACCGCAGCGGGACTGAGATACTGGAAATACTTGCCTCCACGCGCCAGCCAGATCGCCAACTGGATCAGGCCGACCATCAAACTGAGCAGCAACACATAATCGATGTAAAGCGGACTACCACGCCCGGCAAACGGGGCTATTGCCACACCGATGAGAATCGCTACTGCGGTATTCGGCCCACCGAGCATCGAACTGCTACCGAACAGACTGGCAAACAGGGTCACGAAGACCGAGGTATAGATACCGTACTCGGGTGGAAGACCCGCGAGGTAGGCAAAGGTGATTCCCTGGGGAATGACCAGCATCGCCCCGGCCAGGGCACCGAGCAATTCGGTATTTAGCTCCTCGCGCCTCAGACTGCCACTACGCCATGGCAATGTCTCCGCCGCCAGACCCGCACCAATGGCACGCCAACCGCTCAATGAATCCACTCCGCGACCAGCTCAAACAGCTTGAGCAGTTTGCTGTTACGCGGGTCACCCGGGCGAATCTGCATATTGATATAGGCCGCCACATCCTTGGCTTCCTGGTACGACAGGCTACGCTCCTGTCCCAGAGGCATATTGGCCCAGATAAATCCGGAGGCCTTGTCCAGCCGTGCCATCCCGGCACCACGGTTATAGGCATGCATCCCCCATAGCGGTGGCAAGCTCGAAACACCCTCACCATTCTCGCCGTGACAACTGGCACAACGAGTCGCGTAGATCGCCTTGCCGTTTGCCGGGTTGGGATCGAAACCGGTGTCGGGCAGGGTCGGCACCCCACGACCATCGGGTGCTTCGCCGATCACCTGGCCGTAGGAGAGATAATTGATATAGGCGGCGATCGCCAATACCTCAGGCGCATCCTCCGGTGGCATGATGCCGTCGAGACTGTAAACAAAACACTCGCGGATACGCAGGCCGATACCATTGCGCTGGCCATTCTTACTGCGCCATTTGGGATACATCCCGGCGACGTTGAGCGGAATGGCATCGGGCTTACGTCCAGCATCAAGGTGACAATTAGAACAACGCAGGTGATTACCCTGATATCGGGCACCGTATTTTTCCGTTTCGGTCACAATGCGATAGCCGAAAACCACGTTGCTTAAATAATCGTCGAGATAACTACGTTGTAAAAGCGTTTCGATGGAGGGAGGCTGCGCCTTGAGTGGCGCAGCATAGAACAGCACAGAGCAAATCAGCAGGGGGATGATGATACATCGGAGTACCGTGAAACGATCCCGCAGGGGATAACCCAGACCAACTCGCATAATCCTGTGCATACGCCGCAAACAGTTCCCGATTGTGTTGTCGTGTCCGTGGAATACCTCCCTGGTAGATATCGTCGCCATGACCAGCATCGATCCGCCGGCCACCCTTGCCAACTTAATTGACGAAAACTAACACAAATTTTAAGGCTATTAAAACTGCTAAAAGATACTTGGGTGGAAGCCAGGGACGGCTTCCGACAACAGGCTTTGCAACATCGTGTCCTGGTACGAGGATTACTCTGAGGTGCTTTCTACTCCCAGCGGAACAACAACGCGCCAATACTCAGGAACACCGCGCTCATCACCGCCAGCACCAGTAACTCGGGGGCAACGCCTGCCAGGGTGGCACCATCGAACATCACCGCACGGGCAGCGTCAATCATGTGGGTCAGAGGAAAAATAGCTGCTAACTGTTGCACCATCGGGTTGGTCCCCTCCAGCGAGAACCAGACTCCGGAGAGGAACATCATCGGCCAGCTGATCATATTCAGCATCCCTTCGGCGAACTCCTCGCTGGCGATACGTGCCGCGATCACCAGTCCCATACTGATCATGCAGAAGGCGCCCATGGCGAATACCAGAAACAGGGTCAGGTAGGAGCCATACATGGCAAAGTCGACAAACAGGTTGGTACCGAAAAAGACCACCATTGCCACCGCCAGGATCAACCACAGACGGGAGAAGACCTGGGCAGTAAGAAACTCGATAGCGGAGAGTGGTGTCGCCTTGAGCCGCTTGAGCACACCGTTTTTGCGATAACGCACGATCACATAGCCGACGCCGTAGAGGGCGCTGAACATGATGTTCATGCCAATAAGGCCCGGGATCAGCCAGTCGACGTAACGGATCTCGCGGCCGCTCACTACCTGCTTGGTAAAATCGGCCTGTGGCGTACCGTGCAATACCTGCTCCAGCATGTAGCCGCGGGGTGAGCTGTCGTTGATCCAGTAGCGCTTGCCGCTGCTGTCGAGCAACAGATCGATCTGGTGGCGCTCGACTTTGGTGATCGCAGCCTTGAGCTCAGGCATTTCGATAAATTGCACAAAATCGGTAGCGTAGACACCGTTGCCCGGATTCTCACCATAGACCCCAACCTTGTACATCGGCGCAGGCTCGCCGGAAAAGGCGAAGGCAAATCCGGCGACGATCATCACCGGAAAGATCAGGTTCCAGCCCATCGCCGCACGGTCGCGCAGGAACTCCTTGTTACGGGCAAGAAAGACCGCCAACAAACGCTGTAGCTTCATGGGCGGATCTCCTTGCCGGTCAGTTGCAGGAACAGGTCGTCCAGGGTGCGGGAACGAATCCGCAACCGATCCAGCGAAACCCCTGCATCGAGCAGTTCACGCACCGTATCGTTGACCGCACTGGTCAGCACCTCGAGGCTGTCGCCGCAATCGAGCACCGTCAGCGGCAGGGCTGCCGCCGCTTCGGTGAAATCGACTCGTGGCAACTGCAATACCACGTCGCTAAAATGGGCCGCCAGCAGCGCGTCAGGCGAGCCCTGAGCGATGATGTTGCCACGGTCCATGATGATGATCTCGTCGCACAGCTCGTAGGCCTCTTCCATGTAGTGTGTGGTAAGCAGCACGGTCTTGCCACGGGCCTTGATATTACGCACCAGCTCCCACAGATTACGCCGCGCCTGCGGGTCGAGGCCGGTGGTCGGTTCGTCGAGGAACACCACTTCGGGGTCGTTAATCAGGGCGATGGCCAGCAACAGGCGCTGGCGCTGACCGCCGGAGAGCTTGCGCGTATCGCGGTCGAGGAACGACTCAAGGGCGCAGCTGGTGATCAGCTCATCGATGGAAGTGGTTTTGGGATAGAAGCGCTGAAACATCTGCAGCGTTTCGCGCACGGTGATGAATTCCTGGAGCGCGGTGGACTGAAACATAATCCCCGCTTCAAGACGGAAGGCACCGTCCAACGCTTCACCCTTGTAGCGGATTTTGCCCGAGGTGGGCTCCTTGATGCCCTCGAGGATCTCCACCGTGGTGGTCTTACCTGCGCCGTTGGGGCCGAGCAGGCCGAAGCAGGTGCCGCTCTCGATCTGGAAACTGATACCGTCCACCGCACGCACACCCTGGAAATCCTTAACCAGGTTTTCGACTTCAATCAGGGCTGACATGGCGTGGGCTGTTCTCTTTATTCTCGGTAAAGACCCATCTTAAACCTCGGTCATGACCTGTCAACTACGCTACGGTTTATCGCGTAGCAGTCGCCGCGGTAATGGATCTAGAGACGCCAGAAAGGCCTCGACCGCATCCGTGTATTCACCGGGCAGACCGAGTTCCTCGTTAATCTCTCGATGGGATTTCGCCTGCGGTAACACCTCGGCCCGGACACCCACTTTTTTAGCACTGGCGGCAAACACCCGTGTCTGAAGACAGGGTTTATCCTCGCGCTCACTGGAACAGACCAGCAGGATCGGTTTTGCCTGCGGGGTAAGAATGTGCTGCGGCGAAGCAGCTTTCCAATAGGCAGGATCGTCACCGAAGGCCTTATCGTAAAAGCGGTAGTGCTCCCGCTGCATCACCTTGACCATATCGGTCGCTGCGGTATCCAGCGACACCGTACCAATCCAGGGACGGGCACCCTGAGCAAACGCTCTATCAGGCGCCGCATTCAGCACAGATACCAGATGCGCCCCAGCGGAATGGCCCATGAGAATAAATTTGTCCGCATCGGCGCCCCACTCCTGTGCCCGCTTTTGCGCCGTGGCCAGGGCCCGTGCGACATCATCAGCCTGGGTCAACGGGTCGGCATCGGGCAGCATGCGGTAGTTGGCGGAGATAAAAACAAAACCGCGAGGCGCCCAGCGCGCCAGCTTGTTTTCTACCACCCGGTCATTGGTTTTATCGCCGATACGCCAGGCACCACCATGGACCATGAAGATGACCGGCGCACCCTTGACGCCCTGTGGAAGGTACACATCCATTTTCTGCGCTGCGTCTTTGCCATAGGCGACATCACGCACCACTTCCACCTCGTCAGGTACACTAATCCGCCCGGCACAGGCGGCAAGGGGCAGCAGCAGTATGGCAATTAGCGGAAGGAATAGAGCAAAACGGCTAGCGACCACGGTCAGCACTCAACATTACGCTTCGTCTTGGTGGCGACCTGGCATGTTGACCGCCTTCTTCACCCGAATGATATTGCCGCCAACATCGGTGCCATTGAGATTCTTCATCGCCGCCTTGGCCTCGCCGGGCTTGGGCATCTCGACAAAACCGAAGCCTTTGGACACCCCGGTTTTGGTATCCAAAACCAGATTGCAGGACTGGATTCGACCGTAGGCCTGGAACAATTCACGTAGCTCCGCCTCAGTCGTCTTGCGGGAAAGGTTGCGCACCAATAGCTTCATGGGAAAACACCAGGATAGGGGGACAGGGAGGTGATAATAACACGCAGACGCAAGTTTACGGGCACAACACACACTTACCGACGCGCCCTTTTACCCTTATAATCCGCCGCAGAACACGATTCGGAGAGAGCGTAATGGGCAGAGCCTACCAGAACCGCAAAGTATCCATGGCCAAAACGGCCGCCGCGAAAACCAAGGTCTACAGCAAGTATGGCCGCGAGATTTATGTCAGCGCCAAATCGGGCGGCACCGATCCCAACGGCAACCTGAGCCTGCGCGGCCTGATCGAGCGTGCAAAAAAGGATCAGGTGCCAACCCACGTCATCGACAAGGCGCTGGAGAAGGCCAAGGGCGGCGGCGGCGAAGACTACTCCCCGGCGCTGTACGAAGGTTTCGGTCCCGGTGGTTGCATGGTACTGGTCGAATGCCTCACCGATAACCCCAACCGTACCATCGGTGACGTGCGTACCTGCTTCAACAAGGCCAAGGCCAAGCTCGGCACCTCAGGCAACGTCAGTCACATGTTCGACCACTCGGCGATTCTGGTCTTCGAGGGCGACGAGGATGCCGCACTGGAAGCCTTACTCGGTGAAGACGTCGATGTCAGTGATGTGGAAAACGAGGACGGTAAACTCACGGTATTCGTCCCCCACACCGAATACAACAAAGCCAAGCAGGCACTACTCAACGCCTTCGGCGAGATCGACTTTGAAGTGGACGAGATCCAGTACGTCCCCAAAGGCTCGACACCGATCAGCGGTGAGGATGTGGAAGTGATGGAAAAGTTCCTCGACATGCTTAACGACGTGGACGATGTACAGAATATCTATCATGACGCTGAGTACTAATTAGCACGCAAATAAAAAAGCCCCCGACTGGGGGCTTTTTTATTTGTACTCCATGTGGCAACAAATCAACTTTAGAAACGAATGCCACCAGCGACAAAGTAACCGTCATAGCTCAGGAATGAGCTGACGTGGATTTCGCGATCCACACCGTCATTTCCGCTAGCACCCTGATCATCCAAACCGATATCGCTGCGCTGATAACCGGCGCGTAAATAGAAATCATCGATCTGATAGTGCACACCCAGCATCGTCTTCCAGACAAAACCATCTGACTTCGCGCTAATTGCCCCGCTCATCTTCGAACCAACATATCCAAGTCCGACACCAGCATAAGGCATGATCTTCTCGCCGAGGTCGAGATAAAAACGGGTGTTGATGAGGAAGGAGGTCGTCTCCAGTTTTCCCCTGGTCTCACTCAGTGCCGAGGCAGTGTAGTCAGTCTCCATTCGATACAATTCAAAACCGTAGCTGTACCAACCAGCGCGGTTAAAGTGTTCATAATCGATACTGATCACTGTCGCCGAAGAATCGTCGAACTTCACAGGAACTGCTTCGACCACATCCCCACAAAGGGAAAAAATACAACTTTGTCCGACGACCTTGTCGTACTCCTGGGTTGGATTACTTAACGCCACATTGGACATACGCAGAGTGAACGCATCACGCTTGTTGGCAAACGGCCCGTCTATCAAGGTGAATATATTTTGGCCGCTCCCATCACTAGCCTGTGCGACAGGGCAGAGAGACAGGATCGCTGCGCCGATGAGTGCAAAGCGAATGAATGGGGAGAAAAACGTAAATTTCATACCTTATCCCTAAGGCAAGGGCTGGGTAATTCAGCCCCGGCACCATTTTGTCGTTTTGTATGGCTCCTACAGATAAATGTACGATACCACACAAAAAGCAAAAGAATTAGTTATTAGTTATCAACTGGTTAGTAATGGCACCCAATTTGCTCCCCTATGTCCCGTCATCAACCAAGTGGAGGCAACAATGGCTACCATTTACTTCTCTTCCCCCATTATGAGCAAAAACAAAAAGGTTACGGCAGTTGCGGGCAAACGCGACACCCTGCTTGCCGTGGCAAAGGAAAACAACATCAAAATCCCGTTTGAGTGTGAGGATGGCGAGTGCGGTTCATGCCTGGTTAAAATCACTCACCTGGACGGTGAGCGGGTCAAGGGTATGATGCTGACCGACAAGGAACGCAACGTGCTCAAGTCCATCGGTAAGCTGAGCGAACATGAAGAAGAGCGTGCCAACGTCAAGGACCTGCCGCCGACCTTCCGCCTCGCCTGCCAGACCATCGTCACCGACGAAGACCTGCTGGTGCAGTTCACCGGCGAACCCGGCGGCGCCTAATCGATAAAGCAAAAGGCCAATCCGAATGGATTGGCCTTGCTGTTACTCCAGTACAAACTCCGGTTCATCTTTCAACTTGAATTGTTCACGGAAGAACTCCACCGCCAATTTTGCCTTGCTGTGAGAATCGATATTCTCGGCCAATACCATCTCTCCTTTCGGCGTCTGCACCACCACATGATAATTGATCTGATGCGAACCTCCCTTCTGGTTCGATGTGGCACCTTTTTTCAACTCCAGTCCGCTAAGCTCGTGGTAAGAGGCGCTCTTCCAGCGCAGGGTAATTCCAAGTAGTCGTCGAATCGTAACCACCTGTTTACCGTCCCATGCAACATAGAGCGTGTTCAGTGCGGTGTAGAAGCCGATCAGCGCGACAAGACTACCTATGAAGGTGAAAATGCCCCCCATAAAATAGAGACCGCCCCCCTCCTGTGCTGCCTTACCCCAAAGTACAACACCCGTGATGGCAAAGATGGTTCCGATAGCGCTGAATCCCAGAGAGAAACCCGGCTGACGAAACATTGGAAAATAGAGCTCGTGCAGCGTGCCGTTACGCCGTAGAGGCAACAGCGACTCAGCCTTCAGCTCAGCCACCCCGTTTGGCACTTCCTTACCTGAATCGAGGTGCTGCAAACGGGATTGCTCTCCAGTGGCATAGACGGGAATAGTGAATGAGCGATCCAGATCCGCCCCGGGTAACTCCGCCTTGATACTGAGTCGCCAGAAATAGTAATCGCCGCTCTCCTCCTCGCTGGGACGCAACCCCTCAGGCACGGCAAAACGGAAACGTAACTTCATCCCCCGCGCCGTCCTATTTACCTGGGCATAACCACTATCCTGCCACTCCACCCGTTCATGCCGTGATCGATTCTTACCGCTGCCCGAGACATAACTGTAGAGACAACTCAACGTCACCTCACAATTTAAATTGGGCACATAGGGCACATTGAGTTCGATCTCACCCCCGACATCACCGCCAATCGCACCGGGGAATGGGTCAAGTGTCAGCGGCGTAACACCGAAGCGGCGCCACTCGCGAGTCTTTTTGATTGCCCAGAACAATAATCCCATCCCGACAATGGGAAAGAGCAGAATAGCCAGTGCCAGTGCCCCCTCCTTACGCCAGACCTCGGGAATGGCAAATGCCGCTGGTGCGCTGATGGCATTCCAGATAATGGCGAAAAACCAGATGAAGTACATCCCGCTACGGGCACCAGAACGAATACGATTATCAGCCCATTCAGGACGTGCCAGCCACGGATTTGTACCGGTTTCCGCCGTAACGATGGCCCGCTTGCCTCGCAGACCGAAGAAGATCATTGCGAAACCGGCACCACCAAAAACGACGATGAAGATCGCCTTGAAGCCAATCATTCCCCAGCGCAGGTCGCGATTGAGGATCGCATCACTGGGATCGGCAGGATTGTAATAGACCAGCACTGGTTGACGATTTTGATGTAACAGTTCAAGACGATGACCGAGCTTATTTTGAAAGTCGCCAATATTGTCGCCACCGCCATGGATAGCCACGCGGTCACTCGCATATTCGATACCACCGACACGATAACGATAGCGGGCTGTAGCATGGTAGGTGGTGGAATTATCGGAAGTACTGCTACGTAGTTCAGCAAAGGTCAGGGTGCCCTGTACCTGCGGCCAGGAGGCCATACGCATCCCGTCATAAACCGACACTACCGTTGTAAAGAGAAAATAGGCGCCGAAAACAAAGAATGGCAAGCCGAAGATTGCCAGAAACCAGCTTCTGCTACGTTTTTCTGTTCCCATTATTCACCAATATCTTCATTCCACAATTCAGGTCTGGCCGAGATAAAGGTACTCATCATGGCAACACATTCTGGATTATCAACGACCTCCACTTCGACGCCACGAGAACGTACATACTCCTCTGGTCCCTTGAAGGTACGATTCTCCCCCACAATCACTCGTGGAATACCATACAGCAGCACCGCACCGCTGCACATGTCACAGGGAGAAAGCGTGGAATAGAGGATGGCGCGGCGATAATCGGCGGCAGAAAGACGACCGGCATTCTCCAGACAGTCCATCTCTGCGTGTAACACGGCACTGCCGTTTTGCACGCGACGGTTGTGTCCACGGCCGACAATTTTGCCGTCGATCACCAGCACTGAGCCAATGGGGATTCCCCCTTCCTCAGCACCTTTCTTCGCCTCTTCTATCGCAGCCTGCAGGAACTGGTCCATCGTTTCTCCAATTTACTGGATTAGATCAACTGTGTGCCTCTTCAGGGAAGGCCACCTCGATATCGAACCCTTGCGGATATTTTAGCTTGGTGAGGATGTCGCGAATGAAACCCTTAACTGACTTTTCCATCTCATCGTTAATTGCCGCACGATGTACCTTCAGATATTCACGGGACTTACTCTCTGAAACCTCATGTGTTCGCATCGTCAGTTTCAGCAGATAGTTCTCATCGTCGGAAAGCCATTTCCGATCTTTAACATAGGGAAGATAGGCGTCGTTTCTGAGAATACGATAGAACTGAACCTCTGGGGCATGAAATACCACCTTCTTGTTCTCGACGTTAATATCCCAGCGTTCAGGATTAGATAAATCGAGATAATAATTAACCTCTTCCACCCAGTCGACCACATAGGACTTCGTTCCGACACCACCATCATGGAACATTCTCAGTATCACTGTCTTGCCAGTCACATCCTCTGGCGTTCTGATATCACAGTCACCAAAAACCTTCTTGCCGGTACACTCGACATAAAATCTGAATGACTTGGTATAACCAGTAAATTTTTTTACGTGTGACAATGAAGGAACAAAATCGGGTACTTTCCTGCAATCAGTTAGTGCTGAATAGAGATAATACGACACCCCCAACAAAATCACTGCAACGATCGAAACTGCCTGACACAATCTACTCACCCAACACCTCCAATAGCACACTTAAAATCTGTTGTTATCCGGTCACAACACTAAAACGCCGACCCAGTGGGTCGGCGTCGAAACAGAGACAGTGCTGCACTAATCAGTATGATACCGAGTCAGGCACCATCGACAGCCATTATAGCCACCATTGTCTATTGCGTTCTTCACCTCATCAAGGTCATTAAAGAATACCTTATTTTCCTCCTTCATCCGATCAATCTGGCAGGCAGGTTGTAGATTACTCAAATCGTGAATTTCCAGCGTATTGGCATTGCCCAGATATTCAGGTTCCTTAACTGGAGGCTCTACTGGAGGTGGTTCTGGTACAGGAGTTGGTACAGGTTCCGGAGCCGGTTCTGGAACAGACACAGGCGCTGGACCGGGAGTCGGCTTTGGTGCGGGTGCAGGTTCAGGGCGCGGTGGCTTGGGTGGCGGTGCCGGGGCAGGCTCCACCGGGGGAGGCTCTGGTGGATCGACGTGTTCCGGTTTTGGTGGTGGCGGGGTCGGAGGCTTTGTATACCAGTTCCATACGTAATAGGCGATTAAGGCACCTATCGCGATAACCGTCGCCAATATGGCCAGACCCAATCCTATCGATTCCATCGTAAGCACCTCCATATGAAAACCACTCCCTATCAAACGGACTTCAGGTGATGTGACCAGGCAATTACTTGCCACTCACGAAGATAAGTCTAGCAAAGCATGCAAATGGTGCTGCCCGATCTCTACAGCTCAAGGTAAATGACTGGAATCTACAGCGTCTGACTTTGTGGGGAAAATCCCCTGACAATCAACCAGGCGGGAAACAGTAGAAGCTCAAACAGGCCGCCAGGGATATACAGCATCCCTCCCGCACCCGTAGTATCGATTAGCCCCATCAGATCCAGCGGCGCGCTAATGAATACCAGCGCATAACCAGTGAATCCTGTCGCGGCTATCCACCTGGGAATTAATCGGGTTCTATAGAGCAGATAACAGAGCAGCATACTGGCAATACCCAGGATCAACATAGCGACTTGATAACCGCTGTATCTAGCCTCAATGGCCAGATTTGCCAACGACTGCAAGTAGGCACCATTTTGCGCCTCCTGCAACATCATTTCCTGGCTCAGTTTTAGCAGGATAAAATAGACCAGCACACCAATAATGAGGAGCAGACACTCCATCACTCTGGCACAGACGTAGGTAATCGCAATGATTCGATTGTGGCGTTCTACGACCGGATAAAACAGAATCGCAATACCGACCACACCCAGAGACATGAACAATATTGCAAATGCCCCAATATAGAATTGAGATTCGTGTAAGCGGTACTCGCTGAGTTGTAAATGAAGTAACGGCGCGACAGCATAGGCATCGATCATCCCCAGGATCATCGTAATGAGGAATAACGCTCCAATCGCTTTTGCAATTCTGTCATCTCCGCTCATGCACAACCTACAGTCTACGTGTTAGAAACAGGCATCCTTGAACTGATCAAGTCTCCGCTGATTAATTTTCCCTAAAGGCCCCATCAGGGTATCCAGCTTTTTCCCTGCATGGAAACACATCTGTGCAGGCATCGCCAGAATACGGAGTCGTTTCCTGATATCCACGGGAATCTTGTGATAGGGCTTCCACTCCACTCGCACAAAAGTAGAACGTCCCGTATTTTTCTCAGCGAACTGTTCGAAATCCCTGTACGAAGCAAGACACGGCTTGCATCCTTTATCAGGGCTGGTGAACTGCACAATTAGGTTTTCCTGCGAATTGAGATAGTCCAACACCTTGTCTGGTGCGACATTCACAATTTCTGCCTGCACACCCATCGCCAAGAATAACGAAAACAATCCAGACCAGCGCGACACGTTCGAGAGGTTCACATCAAACTCCTTGCAGTCAACCCGTTTAACAACGGTAAAGATAACAGAACTACCCTGTTCATTTTAAAACCGAAAAAAGTGGAATCGCCGCTACACCTTAATGTCCGGGAGAAAGCGCATCAACGATCTTGCACAACAAACCGCCAATGGGCCGCGGCTTTGCGGGGAGCAAAGTATCGCTGACATAATCCACCACTGCCCTGGCGGGGTCGGTCTCTGCCGTTAACACAACCTCAATACCACGTTTGTTTTTCATTTTATCGACAAAGCTCTCGCCGCAACTGCCGCCGATCACGACATTGCAGGATTGCAACGGGTGAGGCTTATCATCCTGAAAGTGGTGGAACACCAACTCTTTAGGCAGCGTCACCCGTTCCACCTCTGCCACCTGCGCCGGTTCAACATCGGTAGTGATTTCGTACACAATCCAGTCCGCACAACGACCGATATGGCCGGATACTGTTTTACCGTCACGACTGGCTACCCCAATACGCATCTACAAGCCCCCTCATCCGGATTATCGACAGTGAACTATACCCCTGATCCATCGATAACCCAATCCGGTCAGAGACCTCGTATTAACTGCAAATACCAGAGAAGGCAAGAAAACGTCTTCCGCCTTCGAGGTCATATTTCAGCTCAAGAAGGTTATACAGGGGTGTATATTTGACCACGACACCTCGTATTGGCGTATCGAACACATCGTTATAGGCAGGAATAAAGCCTTCAAAGTAAGGCCCAACTGTATTACGTGAGAAATCAAGTTCTGTCATAGCGGAGCCGGTGTCACTATATATCTCCGCGACCCAGGTCCCACGCCTCAAAATCATATTGCGCCAGCCATCAACTTGACGAATCACGCCTCCCTCAATGCCAGAATCATAGATATAGTCACTCCCTCGACAATGATAGACCTGTGGATCTGAGGCCTCGACGGCATTGACCAAAACAGCGAAGAGAACAAAGAGTACGTTTATGTATTTTTTCATATCCCTGTATTACCTATCCAGATGGTTCTCACGTAAAACAGAATCAATTACAACACCACTCATACTGGACGTACAACAAAGCCACATCCATTCCATTTATTTCTATGACACAAAAAATTCAGCAGAAATGTCTCTATCCCGAATTCCCTGTGGCTATTGAACTTGCACAAAAGAGATTGCAAATGGCGACAGCATATTCAACGTGTTTCCAGATGGCGTCCATTCATAGTATGTGTAATTTGTAGAAGAAACAGATGAATTGAGGTAGTACTCTCCTCCTGAAGACGACGGATTGACATATCTAACACTGAACCACGGGTAGTAGGTTCCAGCTGCAGTACCTGCAGGCACAGTTACAGAAATCGAATTCAGGCTTTGTGTCGGATTATCAACCCGACCAGTCAATGCGGCACCACTTCCTGATGTGATATCCGCAAGATATACAAATACAGAGGCAACATTGGTGATATCACCATTTAACTCAACATCAATTACCACCGTGCCACCCGTCGCACTGGAAACTGTATTCGTAGATACGCTCGGCGCAGAGTTAAAACATGGATAGCTGCATGAGTACGGTGCTGTGTCGACCGAAGATGAAGTCTCACAACCCGTAACAGCCACTAAAATTGATGCCATAATGAACGAAAGAAATGATGCTTTATTATTCATGTAACTCCCCCCTTTATATTTTGGCAAAATCTTCCACACAGACCGCCTGCACTTCAGGCGCTATATCTGTAAGTAGCTCACCAGTTTTATGTGATTTTCTTTTTGGAAATGTGGTCTGACTACATTGATTATCTGGTATTTCGTTAATTTAAAGCGTGAACCAGCACAGGTAATCCATCTAACAGCGCACACCATACGGAACAAGGCAATGAACAGGATCCTCAGGTATCAGCACTAACGGCTAACTAGCCGATTTCTATTAGATCAAACTAATTCGCTCTGGCGAGCTTGCGCATTCCATAGCGTTTTAGTAGAGTTTGTTTGCACTGCACCATTAAAACACATAAAAATCAGGGGGTTATTATAATGTTCATCAATATTGGCTCACAGGAACGTAAAGTCCGCATCGCCGCCGGCGTCCTCTTCATGGCAGCTGGTTTTGCCGCACCCATCCCGGATCTGTGGCACGCCATCAGCATGAGTCTGGGCGTCGCGATGCTGTTCACTGCTTCCCTGGCCTTTTGCCCCTTCAAGGCGGTATTGCTGCGAAGAGTAAGCTAAGTAGTTTGACTACGCTTGATGTAATAGGGGCCTGAAATCAGGCCCCTATTATTTTGTCTGTAGAAAAGTTGCTTTCAAGCTAAAGCGTGTCAAAGCGCTTCCCCAGATCACTCGCAAAACCCTTACCCGCTTCAGAATAGATATTAAACACCAACTCCACGCCATGCGCCTTTAGCTCCTCGGCCTGATCGGCATACTTTGTGGTGGCGGCGATACGGCACTTGGCATCGTTCTCCAACAGGCGATCGGCGGCGGCGATATTGGCCCGGTGATTGGGCAGGCAGAGTACCGCCCACTTCAGGCGCTGTGGTAAACCCTGAGCTCGTGACCAGAGATCCGGGTTGGTCCCGTCAGCCTTAACGATAAAGCGGCCCTCTTGCTGGAGCCGTCGAATATTCTCATCATCGAGATCGACTCCCATTACCCGGCCGGGAAATGCCCTGGAAAGAGCATCATACGCGGGCACACCCAGCCGCCCCATACCGATGATGACAACCTCGACACCTTCCGCATCCAGATCAGTATCATCCGCCAGACGTACCCCTCGTTCGAAAACCTTGAGCTGCTCGCGCCAGCGTAAGTAGAGGGTGTCACCCATAGTCGCCAACGGCGCTGACAGGGTGAACGAGATCGCCAGAGCAATGGAGAAGACCGCCAGCCATTCCGTGGGCAACCAGCCCGATGCAACCGCCATGGCACCGACGATCAGGCCAAACTCACTGTAATTAGCCAGGTTAAGCGAAGCCTGCCATGCGGGGCGTGCGCGCAAACGGAACAGACTGAAAAAGCCGAAATAGAGCGCGACCTTGAACGGCAACACAGCAAGTAGGAGCAATGCCGCGATGAGCTCAGCCCAGCCGGGCATCGCCGACATCCCCACGCTGAGAAAGAAACCCACCAGGAAGATATTCTTGAAACTCAGCAAATCCTTGTACAGCTCATCCGACTTGGGATGGCTATTGAGCAACATACCGAACACCAAGGCTCCCAGGTCGGCCTTCATGCCAACCAACTCGAACAGATCGGCCCCCCCCAGCGCCAGCACAATACCGTACAGCACCAGTAACTCACCGTGCCCGATATGATCCAGCACCCGTTGCAACAGATGTCGCAGGGGGAACAGCAGCAGCAAGGCAAATGCCCAGACGGAAGGCACCTTACCAGCGGAAATGGCAAGGAAGGCCACCGCGGCAATATCCTGAACGATCAGTACCCCAATCGAGACACTGCCGTGGCGCGAAGCGGTCGCACCCAGCGACTCCAGCACCTTAACCGCGAACACCGTACTCGAGAAAGAGAGTGCAAAGCCGATCAGCAGCGCCGTCGTCATATCGACACGGCTAAACAGCGGTAAATCCAGTCGGGCAAGGAGCAGCACCACCGCGGTGAGCAGCAGGGTTACCGCGAGCATGTGGAGAATCGCGACGCCCCATACCTCAGAGCGTGCCAGAGACTTGAACTTCAGCTTGAGACCGATGGTAAAGAGCAGCAGGGTTACCCCCAGATCGGCGATCTCCTGCAAAAACTCACCGCTCTCCACCCCGTAGGCATTGAGCGCGAAACCGGCGATGAGAAAACCCACCAGCGGTGGCAACCCTAATAGCTTGACCGCCAGACCACAGGCAAAGGCAATGGCGATCCACAAAGGGTCCTGCGGGTTAATGGAGAGTAAGAGTGATTCCACGTTTTGCTCCAGAAACGGCTGTTACCACACGATAGCACTACCGTGAAAACAAACTAGCATAAGAAACCGCTGGAGAACGAGATTGGGACAATTCAGAAAACAGTAGCCTGAACAGGCTGGCACAAAACATCACAATAAATCGGGATTTAACTGCCAGACGGAAAAGGTCAGCACCGAAGCAAACGTCACCCAGGCCAGATAGGGCAGCAATAGTATCGCCGCGAGATGACTTACCCTCCAGAAAGTCACCACAGTAGTGACAATCAGGGCCCACAGCAGCAGTACATCAACAAAGGCCACCACCCCAAGGTGCCAGGCAAAGAATAGCCAACTCCAGAGCGCGTTAATCGCCAGCTGAATGCAGAACAGCGTCAGCGCCGTAGCGGCCCCAACAAAACCACGCGGCTTCCACACCAACCAGGCAGCGATACCCATCATCGTATAAAGGCTCGCCCAGACAGGCGCAAAAACCCAGCCGGGTGGTGCCCACGCTGGCTGAGTGAGCTGTGCATAGAACTCACGCGCATCCACCGAAGCGATAGCACCCACTGTCGCGGTCACATAGGCCAGCGCTAGCCAGACAAGGAGGCCCTGAACGGAATACAACGGTTGTTTATTTGGAAACAATGAAGTCATGGATACAAACGATTGGGGCATCTTGATGATTATAAATATAGCTGTAAATATAGAGGACGGTGTAGAAACACATTACTGTTTAAAAGATGTCTGTAAGCAACCAACCCGTTTTTTTACATCCGATCCAGCTTATGAGTGGTTTCCAACCCTTTAATTGGTTAGACCCCATTTACTCCCCCTCCCCTCTCTCCCCCCCCTGCGTTTAATCCCTATTCTCCATCCTCTTTAATTTCAATTTTGAATGTCCATCAATCATTTCTAGCAGTTTAGACTGCATCCTTCGACGCTCACCTTTGTCACTTTTATAACGCACACCCATACTGCACTGATCAGGCGCAACATTAAATATGGCGCAAAATGTCATACCTAATGCCATAATAGGAACTGTTTTTATTACAGCCATGCCATCACCAAGCTCATTCTTTTTTTCCGGTAAACGACCTGAAAAATCAACCATCACAGCAAGCATACGGGCAAATGCCTTTTTCTTTTCATATGCTGTCACTGACATACTTCTTGTAGCCTTGAGTCCTTTTATATCAGCAACAACACTCTTTCCGCTTCCAGTTCCAGTTAAGTTTACGAGATAAAGTTTTTTTTCATCCTCTCTTCTACCTGTTCTCTCCAGCTCCAGTTCCCAGTCAAACTTAGTTGACTTGAGCTGGAATTTACTGGTGAATTTATCCTTACTGGCGTCGACCACCTGATAGTTACGAAAGTAACTTTTTTTTCCGGGTATAACACTGAATACAGGCCACTCCCCTTTTTCTTCGTAGTGAATTATCGAGGCACCTATCAAATTAAAGATAGGAGTTACGGCCGTACTGACCAAGCGAGATGTATCATTATCCAGTTTGTCTCTGAGAGCCATCCCCTCCTCTTCGGTCATTTCATTTACTGAGGAGCAGGCAGAAAGAGCAAGTAATAGAGTAACTAAATAAATAATCCGTAACATAGATTTCTGTAATCCTTTCCCTTGAATAAAAATAGGTGCCAGAGAGCAGCATTCTCTAATATTAGAAATAATTGCTCTCTGGTACGGTTTTTATATTTGGAATCAGTGAAATCATCGAATACTACTAATGATTCTGTGAGAATTATTAGCCACCACAAAATGGTTGATTAACTACCCAATGTCTTTAATAGTATATAAGCGACGGAACCGATTACCAGCACAGCCCCTGCAGCCTGCAACAAAGGGTTGGAAGCCGCATTGCTGCATGCCGATCCAGCACCACCAATGAATGCCGCGATACCAAACCATATTCCCTTCAGACCCGTCGTTATTGCTGATAGTTTACTTTTTCTTTTTTTCTCGCTTTGATATTCAGTGTTGAGTTGCTTTAACTCTGCTTGCGAATATTCCTTGTGCGCTTCCTCCGCCTTGACGTAGGCCACCTCACAAGAAGGACATTGCCATGCAGGATTGGTGTCGGAATCTTTGCGAACATAACCACAGGCGCCACAGGTAACCTCTGAGGTCACAGGCTTACTCTTAAATGGTTTGGCCTTTGTCTTTTCTAGTGTTTTAAACATTCATATCTATTTATGATCTGGCCAAAATATCCAAAAACCGTCTCGCAATTCCGGGGCAAAAAGAGATTCCTACTCTCGTCCTAACCATTTAAGTTCCGCGCATTCTGCTCAAAATACGAGTTACGCCTAAACAAAAATACTAGAGCGCCTAGCGGGAAAGAGATAGATAACATCCATGGCGCATACGGACTCCCTCTCAAGAAACCCGCCCCAAAGAGCTGGAAACTAATCGGATTCACATTGAAGCTGCCATCAGTCCAATTTAAGGTCACCTGTGCAACCCCCGCCAAAATAAAAAGTACCCAAAGCCATTTTCGCTTTGGCATTGGCGTTTTGATACAAAGAAATAGTACAGCAACAATAAATAGCGGCACCGCAATCGCCAACAGGAAGATTGCGTAATGGGCAATCCCTTTGTCTTTAAAGGTAAAGCGGTTAATGTTTTGTAAGGAATCGGGTAACGGCTTCACATGTATACCTGCCACAACAGTCGATTCCCCATCTTTACGTAAAAGCACATTCGCCAGCAGCCACTTATCAGGGTATGCATACTGAAAAGTCAGGCTCACCTGTGTTATGCCGGCATTTGATATGGTCTGGGCGCCAACTATCTGTACATCTTGAGGATTACCCGAAGGAAAAAATGAGGCGATGTGTTCCAGATTCGCACGCAACTGCTCATTTTTAATCTCGGGGTCAATCTCGGACTCAACGGCATCAAAATTGCGCGCATGGAGCAGCGCAAGATAATTCCTGGCAAAATCTGCCTCTTGTTGAGGAACAAAACTCTCAAACCATGCCTTCCCGTCACAACCAAAAAGCATCGACACAAACAGTAAGCTAACCACCATCCTTGCGCTCATATCGTTCCTTACCCCCATTGATATTAGTATTTATTTTTAAGTTTTTTAAACATTCATCCTGCGCTCTATAACAAAGGAAAATTTTGCACGCTTTGGGTCAAGCTTGAACATCATTTCGCCCCAGGAGCTTTGACACATCCATTACATTCATTACCCAATATGCAAGCAAGCCAAGCGCTGGATTGACGAAAACAACCGCACCCCACATGAATGGACTGAGATTAAGCGCCAGATCGTTACGTGTTTTTGCATGCTTATATATCAGAACCGCAAGCAACAATGTAATTGCGTAATAGGCAAGATAATAGACCCAATAAACAAAAGAGAGATCGAACATGGACTTATGTACGCGCACTCTATTGTCATAATTTTCAGTAGAGCCCTGTTCCGACGAAGAATATTTCGAATCAGCGCCGTAATACATAACCCCATCCTCACTGCATATGTTATCGCAGAACTGCTTGATATCCTCCTTGCTTGCGCGGGAAGTTTCGGCATGCACAATCTCCGTTGCCATTAGAAAAAAACATAATATTAGAAAAACAAAGCCATCTTTTTTCATTCTTTTTCCTTTTTCATCGTTCAACTTCTCTAAACCGACAACTTATAGCTCTAGCGCCTTGTCCATTGATTTTGGCTCAATCACAAAATAGTTGTACGCCATAGATAGCGCAGAAACCGCGAATACTGTTGTGATCATATATATCAGCACATTGATAAATGAGCCATACGGGATATCTTCAATAAAGTAGCTCGGTATACTCAAGATAAGTGGATAGATGCTAACCACCATTATCATGGTGAAGTTATAACCTTTAGTGACCGCCCAGGCCCTATCCAGAGGAAAATCATCATTGAGCGCAACTGCAGGAAACACTAATGATGAACGCCCCCAAACCCAGATCATGAATGCAAAATAGAATACAAATCCGACTATCGGGATATAGGCAAAGAGAGCCGCTGGAAGAACTGCCAACGTAAGGCCAATCAAATACATCAAATACTTAAGTTCGCTCTTTGAGAGTTCAAACACTCCACACCAAGGAACCGAGCCTTCACCAAGCAAAATAATTCGATGTGTCGTTATCGCAACCAGTACGTAAACAAAGCTATTTATTAGCGCAATACCGTACTGGGCAGTCTTTGACAATTCCGCAAGGGTCACGGCCTCAAGAATCATGAAGATAATACAGTGGAACAGCAACGCCTTCGATAGCGTGCCTTTCACTCTATTTACCGCAAAAAATGCATTCTGGATTATTGTGATAAATTCCATTTCTGGTCCATCCAAATTTATTCAACTCGATCGGCCAACTAGATCGCCATCAACAGCAAACCTATCCCGATGATCAAGGCAAGAGAATAAAACAGCACCCCAAGATTTTTATTTGCTTGATGCTGCCGCTCGATCTTCCGTTTCAACTCAAGCAAACCTGAATTATCTAACTCTGCGCAATGGGGGCAAGTCTCTAATTCGGCATCAAAAGAAAGACCACACCGTTCGCATTCGCGCAACGGCCTTTGCGCCTTCATCATAGCGAGCTTTGCGCCCAGTCCGCCAATCATCGTTAGCTACGTACATCCTTAAAAAGTTTCATCTGCCCCCACTTATCACTCCTGAGCCAGCCCCTTCAATTCCTACCAATGAACACAGGTATAAAAACCATAAAGGATCATCATAGCCTGTGATGTCAGTGCCCGCATAGAACACCCATGGCCCGTTTCACGTCATTGTACGTAATGGGCAAACCAGCATAAACTCTTACTCATCAAGTAGTTACGACTCAAGATCGTCCAATTATGGTCAATAGTGCACCAGCATAGATATTAGTTCTGTGCAGGGAACTTAACAAAAATGTGTCCCCTCAGAACACTGTTGACGTAAATGCGAATAGACTTGCTTTTCTGAACTTGTAAATCTGGTATTTTTGTACTCAAGTAGTGTATGTTTGCATTCGCGCTAACACGCTTTTTTAATAGACGTATAGTTTTAATACCATTATTGCCTGCACTCTATTGCGGCACTATGGACTGCGCTGATGGGTTAAATCCACGGGCTATAAATAGAAGTATGTAGACAGAGTACAAGACGAGACATATATACAAAGGAAATCGAACTATGGGATGGTTAACTCTTTTTGCTTCAGTAGGCTCTACACCCGCAAAAAACAATAAGCGTGATATTAAAATCGTGCAGGCTCTCTTAAATCCTTATCTGAGAAGAGAAGGCAAGACATCCCTGTCTATAACCGGAACTATCGACAACCCAACAACTTCAGCCATCTCTGACTTCCAAAAAAACTATGTCAAAATGACCAAGGTCGACGGACGAGTCGATAAAAACGGTAATACTTACAAAAATCTCATTAAAAGTCTGAAAGAGTCATATACCACACAAGCTGTAAACAATCCCGACTATGGTGTCGTTACCTGGGAATCCGAGGGCAAAGAAGGCGGAATGTACCACAGTCGCAAACTACACGTGCCTGGCCTATGGTCTGGTTTAACGATAGGGCGCGGGTATGACATGAAGTTCAAATCACAATCAAAAATAGCTTCCGATTTAACTAAAGCAGGCATTAACACAAAGCTAGTTCAGGCACTTAAAAGTGCGAGCGGGCTGCATGGCAATACAGCAAAGCAATTCATTATTGACAACGATTTACTCGATGCCGAAATCTCCGTTGTGGCGCAGAAAAATCTTTTTAAGATCAGCTATGAAGATGAAGCGAAAGAAGTCAAACGGATATGCAACTCAACTTTAGTAAAACAGGAATATGGTGAAACCGATTGGGAAGCACTTAATAAAAACATAAAAGATATGGTAGTCGACCTAAAGTTTCGTGGCGACTACACAGGCACAACGAGAAAATTCCTACAAAGCTCCATTGTTGACAATGATCTTGAGGCGTTCAAAAAAGAGATCGTAAAAAAAGCCAATTGGACTAATGTTCCCGAGGACCGATTTAACCGGCGCAAGCTATATATTGAAAAAGCGCCGTTACAGAAAAAATAAGGGCTGAACAATGCTTAATCTCAGACTGGTATTTATAACTGTTATCTCCTTGGTAGGTTGTAATGCAATTGCAGAAAACATCCACCCAGAAGTACCAATGGATGTGGTTGGAGTTGAACGCCACGTCATAAATAAGAATTTAATAAGAATCATACAATTCAACACTGAGAGCACACCAAAGTTTGTTATTGAGCGATTGTCAAGACCCAGCACGCATGTGCTTGAGAAGCTGGTGATAACAAAATTAAGTGCTGGAGATCATGTTTTAGACTTCAATGATACTGCTGGCGTGTTCATTGAGAACATTAAAACTGATAAGACAAGTGTTAAATTTAGTGTTTATTTTGTTTATTCGGGTAAGGGAGGAGGCTCTGTAGATTTGCAATGCAGTGTCAAGGTTGGAGATAAAAAGCTCCATGAACCAACATGCGACAAGGTTCCAACGACTATGGAGTAAAAGTATGCTTCAGCTAAAGGGCTCTGCCCTCATTAATTATTAGAATGTATTATTCATCCAGTGTGACAAATAAATAATATCTCTAAGGATTTTTATATTGTCTGATTAGGGCTCCGGTCAATCCAAGATCATTTACAAGCTCTACAAATGAATCACCCGAGAAGGTTCTCCCAAGAAACCCTTTTACTTTATAAATCACTTGCCCTTCATCAGGCTCGTTTATATATGCGTGCTCGCATGCCCCAACCTTGCCATCACTGTATATTTTATAGATCGACTTTTCTTTATCCATGATGTCCAAAACATTTAGAACATTGAGGATATATCTGGTCTCCCCTGCAATTACAACAGGCAAGAACTCTACTTGCCCACCCAAATGCTGAGACAGTCCTTCGAAGGCTCTGGCTGAAACAACCATTGCACCACTAAACTTGATAAAATCAGCATCAACATCCGAATCTTGTGAAAGGTCGTCATTCAGCCAAACCAACTCAAGTGTAGCCCATGTATTTATTTTTGATTCCCCTGACCACCGTAAACAATCACACTGTGCAAATGACACACCATCCGGCAGAGTGAGTTCTTTATAACCATCTGGCTCAACTGATACCAAGTAAATTGCCATTATGCATACACCTCTGCACCAGGAATGAATTTGTTTATCGGATATCTACCACTCTGTATTTCTTCAGCTATGTCCCGTAACACCCGCCTCATCTCATCTGTGTCCGCACCATTTTCATATGCAGAAATGATCTGGTAATTGATATTTGCGTAATATGCTTTTGTGTGTATGGTTCCATGCATATAGGCATTCTTATATACACCTTTCTTTTTCGCTGCATCATCTTTCGGCAAAAACACGCCGTTATCCGGATCATCAATATCTATACCCAGGGCCAGGAGTACATCGGCAGCGATTTTTGCCCGTTGCGCACCTTTTGCTACGATGTGATGTGCATCATAGCTGTATTTTGGATCAGGAAGTCCTTTGCTATTTTTGAGGGCTGTACGAAGTTTCGTATCCCAATTTGGCCTGGATGCTGAGCGTCTTTTGATATTCGATTGAATAACCTTATCCACCATGCCAAATGTGGAACCACTAGAAAGCATCGTCTCTGCATACGCAAGATCTTGCGCCCTGCCAAGCTGGTATTGCCTGACAGCCTCACTAAGCAAACGCTCGTCTCGTATGACGGACCTGAGCGCCATCCTGATTTCCGCTTCATCCTCATAGAATTGCGAGTAGAGTTCATCATATTTCATATAAAGTCCCTTTAAGAGCGAGCAGCCAATCAGTAATTAAGTTAACTAAGACATTGACGCATATTAATGCCGCAACAGCATTCTCTGAAATACTTCAATCTTCTCCTGACAGCGCATTCAGTGAGTTTCAGCAACGCATCCGGCAAGGCCGGTATTCGGCGTTCTAGCGCACGATCTCCATAACCCATTGCAGTCGTCGTGCCTATTTTGTGGACGGCAGGATAAATCCTTGTCCATCAGTTGGTTATCTCTGTTCGCATATCCAGTCAGAACAGAGAGTGTACCAGCATAGCTGAGGATTTTGTGTAGGAAATCTCCGCAGAATAGGGGCAGTCAGGCCGAACGGCCTGACTGCAAAGCTTTGTCATCCTGTCAGGGATGGGTACTAGCTGCCTAATCTCTTCTCCCGCTGGATAAACTCCCACATCTTCCGACTGGTGAACTGAGCACTCTCAATAAGATCCTCGATGACGACTGCAGTCAGCGGTATGACGTCGTCTGCCTGCGTGTCAGCGGTTTTCAGCAGGTGGATCAGGGCTCTGGCGCGGTCGAGCCGTTCGTGGATGCGGTTGTGCATATCGGACAGGGATGTGGTTCGGACGTTGCTGTTGTCTTCTTTGCCGTAGTCGTCGCCGTCTTCGCGGATTTGCCAGGCGGCGGTACGGTCGGTGGATTGGGGATAGATAACATTAGTGTTTGCATGTGACATTGCTTATGCTCCTTGTCGTTCCGGTGTTATTACCGTGTTGATGGAAGCTCAACGCAAAGCGGCCCCGACGTCATTGAGACAGAAGGGCCGCCAGTCACACAACGGACGATAATGATCATCGCCAGGTATGTTGTATACTCCATGCAGCCCTAAGTTCTGGCATGAACAGTCTTAGGGTTAGCCGGGCGGATGGTGTTGCAAGCACCTCCGCCCGGTGCTTTTACGGAACCTATGAATGAGTTGCTGCGCGGGCGATCTGCTGTGTTGCGCGGTGCTCGCTTCCTCGCCTACCTACCTGGTATGTCTCGGTCGCTGCGCTCCTGCGCCTTGCATCTCATCCCGCTCGCATACTCCTTCAGAGGTTCCTTATTGAGCGGTGTTGCACTATCCAAATTATGGAGAAAGGGAGATCGAGTCAAGGGAAAAATACGGGGGAATTGCAAAGAATTATTACATTAAATTCTTCGCGAAAAATGGTTTAGGAAAGTCCTGTTTTTCGGTTTAAAGCCTCCGTTAAACTGGAGAAGGTTCAATCTGACCCCTTTAACGCTTATAATCAGAGAACTAACACCTTTAATGAGATATGACCATTGTTCCCGGCAGGAATAACTACCGTATCTACAACTCTCCGCCTTCTTCTAGAAGGTGGACCTCCAGCGGCATTAACATACTCCTTCCTAACAACCTCCTGCTCAACCTCCAGATCAAGCTCAATCTTATCTGACAGCGACTCTGAATCAAGAATCATTGAAGCCTTGCCAATAACATCGACATCATCATCATGCTCAATCAGATCGAGGAGTGATGTCCCCACAGACTTAGTGATTGCACCGACATACACACTGACAAAATCACCAGCCCATATACCCATGACCGACCCAAATATAGATTTAAACAAAGAACCAAAAAACTTTTCCGCATCTGATTCTTTATCCACCGATACAATTTCTATTGTGAGTTTCGCTTGCCCTCTTATCGGCGTTTTAAAAACTATCGATTTATCGAAATCGGAAGACCAATCCGTCGGCAGTGGTTTATTGGCCCTGATTGTCTTTACCGTCTCGATATTAGGAACCCCTTCCGCGGGATAACTTAGCGAGAATCGTAATAGGTTAACGTCTTCAGCTCCATCCAGAGGGCCCCTATGATCAAGGCGAATATCAGTTATAGAGATTTGTATAATCTTCTTTTCCATCATATCTCCTTGTGACCATTAAGCTGATTATATAAATTGGTTTATCAACCTGCCGTTCTACAGTATAGGCAGGTTGAAAACCTCACGGATTAGACATCATGTGCCTGCTTGCTGTTCCTGACGTAATAAAGCAGGCGCAGCATTAATAAATATTGGAATGAGCAACGTCCATACGATCAAAAGTATTGACGCAAGCCATGTCACATGAGGCACCCAAAAAGTAAAAGGACGACCTAACCAATACACCCATATAGCAAATGCCAGCATCGTAAAAATTACCTGACGACTCTGTTGAACATTATAAAACTTTTTCAAATATGGAGGTATAAGCGCAAGCATCAAGATTAGTACTCCAAGTGACACCCATTTTGGAAGTGGGTCCGTCGCACTTGCTTCAGGTATCATCCCATCAATTGTCATGTATGCTGCAACAATTTCGCTAGGAATAAGTTTCAGCAATTTATCTTTATATCCATTTTTCTCAGAAATCTCCCGTGGCATAACATTCTCTCCCTGTGTTTTGGTTACTCACGTGATGGCACTTTCAATACAATTATCCATACCTACATGCCATATCTCGGCCGCTGCGCTCAGCACGCCTTGCGCCTCACCCCGTTCGCATACTCCTACAGAGGTTCCTCATTGAGCGGTGTTGCACTGTCCAAACTAAGGAGAACGGGAGGGGCAGTCAAGGGAAAAATGCGGGGGAATTGCAAAGAATTATTACATAAAATTTTTCGCTAAACATGGTCCAGAAAAGTCCTGTTTTTCCTATTTAAAGTCTCCGCAAAACTGGGGAGGTTCAATCTAATCCCCTTAATTTCTATTCCAAAAATTCAGCGTAAGCTCCTTCTAAAGCCTCATCTGCACTCGTCTTGCTACTCTCATAGCTATCAATAAATGGATCGATCACTGCACTTAGTGATGTAAATGCAGCTTGTACACCGCTCGACATTTTAGATGCTCGATTTCTCAACCAACTTCTACTAGGTGGATATATAAGTAATAGCGCCACTAGCACTACTGCCACGATCCAAAACCATCTTGGAGGTTTAGGCACATTCACGCCAACCCAACTCGATACAAATGCAACCGCTTTCATCAACACGATTACAGGAATAGAAACTATTGCTCCGCCAGAAACTAAAATACTCAAGGCATTCGCTGATTCTCTAGCGTATGCCTGAAGCGATCCTATTACAGTAAACTTTGCAGTATCCCCACCCATTCCTGCAATATCTTTATCGTTCGTTACAATTGGATACTCAAGCTCTTTTTGCAAGTTGATGTAAGGCCAGTCTTTAGGGTCCCTAGCCCCCGCAGGAGCATCTTCAGGGCCACCTGCATCAATAAAAGATATATGCGCAGCAAAACGCTCCCAAAGCTGCATTCCATCCGATATCGAAAAACCATACTTACCTGCAAGAATTGGTATTTTCTCACTAATTTCAACTTGCAAGTATGTTGGCGCATAGCACTCAATGCTTTTAACCTCAAGTATTTCTAATAACGCTGTCCTCAAATCCTGTGAAGTATCTCGCGTGAGGAGATAACGAATATCTTTTAGGATGATATTTGCATCAACAATAATCTGAAAACGCACAAACTTGTAAACTTTAGCGCCAGGCACAAGACGTTCGATCAGATCTAACAACAGAACCAAATCATCTGATCTTGCACCCATTGCATCATTTGCACTCATTCAACAACCACTCACAAAATTAAAAGAAGCCCAATTTCTTTGTATCAGAAAAATATTAGGCATCACCAAAGCCTTTAACCAACAAATCAACAAACAAGTGAAGGATTTAACAACTTTTATTCTCTAACTCACTAAACACACTCTTCAAGCACTCATCATTTTCTCAATTATTGAGAAATTCTCCATAAGAATATCCCTCAAAAATGAGTAACTATCACCAACCCTGTCGAGAGCCGATGACAACATAACCTTAACCTCCCCCGGACGCTGACTCGCAATAGGGATAATCAAACACAATAACAAAGCGGTCATCTCGATAGGGCTTTCTGATACATCTATTTTTGGCGCTTCACGTATAACCATTTCAGCATATTCATTGTTTGGATTAGCCAGTATTTCATTCGATATGATTCGATACTGCTGAAGAGCATCAGATAGCGTTTGCCGTTTATTGTAATAATAATAAGCATGTGTAACACCGCCACTTGGAAGCAATTTTGCCATTGGAAAAACCCCTCCCTCTTTAAAAACCCGAAAAATCTCTGCCTGCTCACGAAAAATATGCCCAATTGCACTTTGTAAGTAATGAGGTGCTAATGATGGGCCGGCCGCCAAGCATTTATATAACAGCCATAGATGCCTAATCCTTCGCGTCATTGCAGGATATTGACGTATCGCCCCGATCTCCGATTTTTCCTGGAGAAACCTGATAAGTTTTTCTGGCTCCTCTTTTATTGCTACAACAAACTCAATCACGCTTGACCAGTTATCATCATCATAGTGTTTCTTTAAAGCATCCATTTCCTTATTTATCGCCAAGCATCGCCTTGCAACAAAATACTCTTGGAAGGATGGGTGACTAAAACAATAACTATCCACCGAATACTTTTCTAGAATTCCGTGGTGACTCTCAATCTCACGAAGTACTTTTTTTGCTTGAACCCTATCAATCTGAAAGCGCTGACAATAATCAGCAATTTTCATTTCAACCTCATCTTCATGGAAGATATATTTTGTTTGCCTATCAAAGAAAACCCCGGCAATATACTCGAATAGTTTTTCCTTTCTATCATCAGTAAGCTGACTAAAAACAGTATCGCGCCGAAAGTTCCTGCTTGTATCCCACCGTATCAGCAGAGCATCAATGCACCGTTTATACAACTCCACTTTTCTTGCGGGCAGCTTCAAGTCTTGGTCGTACTGAATACATAACAAACTCAGCAACAGCGGATTTTCAGTTAACTGTGAAATATCGTCGTTAGATTTTAGCTCCCAAATTAATTTTTCTGCTTTCGTTCGATCTCCGCGAAACCAGCCTCTTATTATCTTTTCGGTAGCAGTTTTACTAAGGTGAGTAACTTCAACCTCATCAAAGTTCTGGAACACTTCTTCATAATCAGCAGTCCGACAAGTAATCACCATCGAAACTTTCGGATTTCTATAAACATAGTCATTAATATTCTCTATTATTCTTTTTCTCTCACTTTTCGGCACCTCATCAAGCGAATCAAGAAGCAACAACAGCTTCCCTTTATTTACCAATCTACTAACATAGGCGCGAACATACTCATCATCTGTCGTGGCAATTACACGAATAATTGCATCCTCGATACTCTCACCTTCACTAGCTAACAAAGGTAGCGACAAATAAACTGGAAACAGTGTTTGCGTTAGTCTTGTTCGAGCAAACACATCTTTATCAACGTGAGCAATCGCTATATGCTTTAAGAATGTTGTTTTTCCTGCTCCCGGACCACCCAACAACACCACTCTCTTTTTTTTGTTAACGAAAGTATCACCTCTAAATGTGGTTCTGTTTTTCAATTTTTCACGATAACGCCTATTATTGCTTAATTCCCTCCAGTCCTCATGGTACAAGCGACTATGAATGGTGGTTGATACATTTGTCGTATAATAAACTTGGGTTAAAGGCATCGGAGACTGCATACCTAATATTTTTATCGTGCCAAGACTGCTCTTTATCCTTTCAAAATGCCCTTTTTGATATTTACCTAATAAATCCAATGATTCTGCCGCAACATTTACACCATCAAATACTGAAGCAACGGAATCCTTAATCGGTTTATCAAACCAGCTAATAAATGGAATTTCCACTAACCAATCCACCTTAATAAAAAACCGGACTCACATCTCTGCGAAGCCCGGTTCTTATTTCTTCCGCCTCCGCATCCACTGCGAATTTGGCAAGTTAATGTCTTAGTTTGTTACTACTCCAGTAAAGAGCAAGCGAGGGATTCGTAGACAAGGCGCAGTGCTTGTCGAAAAGCGGAGCGTACAAATAGTACGTGAGCATTTTCGACGAGTGCTGCAACGCCGTATACGGATTCCTCGCGAAGCTATTTACCCGCATTTGGAATCGCCGCAGTTTAAGCACGTCATACACCCATCCATCTGTATCACCGCCTTGGTATGACACTTACCACAAAGCTGCGCACTCGCCGGGAAGTCGCTCTTGGCTTCTTCACCCTCGGCTTTGCCTTTGCTCTGGTTTTCAAACTGGGCGCGTTTTTCCTCGATCAGTTTTTTCTGGTGTTCATCCAGGCCATCGCTCTTGAGCATGCCGATGAACTTCAGGTGGCATTCGATGGCGTCGCCGATCTCGGCTACCAGTGAGGGCATGTATTTACCGCCCTTCTTGAAGTAGCCGCCACGCGGGTCGAAAACGGAGTGCAGCTCTTCCACCAGGAAGGTGACGTCGCCACCTTTGCGGAACACCGCAGAGATGATTCGGGTCAGGGCGACGATCCACTGGAAGTGGTCCATGTTTTTGGAGTTGATGAACACTTCGAAGGGGCGGCGCAGTTCGTGCTCGGTGCCTTCATTCAGGACCACGTCGTTAATGGTGACGTAGAGCGCGTGTTCGGTCAGCGGGGTTTTGATCTTGTAGGTCGAACCCAGCAGCATCTCCGGACGTTCCAGCTTCTCGGTCAGGTGGACGACGTTGTCCTCCTGTTTGCACTCGGCTGCCGGAACCGCGGCCAGTGCTTTTTTCTCTTCGTCTTCGCGTACTACGCCGTAGTTGACGATTTTCTTTTCGATTTTAACTGTCATGGTTCTGTCTCCGCTCAGAATTTGCCGTAGTACCCTTCCTTGAGGGCATCGTACAGGTTGGCGGCTGTGTGGGTTTCGCCGTCGTATTCAATCTCTTCGTTGCCTTTGACCTCGAGGATTTCACCGTTCTCCAGCTCGAAGCGGTAGGTAGTGTTCTCCAGGTCGCTCTCTTTGACCAGCACGCCCTGGAACGCTTCGGGGTTGAAGCGGAAGGTGGTGCAGCCTTTGAGGTCGTTTTCGTAGGCGTAGAGATAGATGTCCTTGAACTCCTCGTAGGGGTAGTCGGTGGGGACATTGGCGGTTTTGGAAATGGAAGAGTCGATCCACTTCTGTGCAGCGGCCTGAATATCGACGTGCTGCTTGGGGGTGACGTCCTCGGCGGTGATGAAGTATTCCGGCAGTTGCTCGTCGGCCTTGTCGGAGTACGGCATCGCTTTCTTGTTGACCAGCTCGCGGTAGGCCAGCAGCTCGAAGCTGAAGACATCGACTTTCTCTTTCGATTTCTTGCCTTCACGGATCACGTTACGTGAGTAGTGGTGGGCGAAGCTCGGCTCGATACCGTTACTGGCGTTGTTGGCCAGCGACAGGGAGATGGTGCCGGTGGGGGCGATGGAGCTGTGGTGGGTGAAGCGTGCGCCCACTTCGGCCAGTTCGTTGACCAAGGTCGGGTCGGCCTCGGCGATGCGCTGCATGTAGCGGCTGTATTTGGCGTGCAGCACCTTGCCCTTGATTTTGTCGCCCAGCTTGATGCCGTCGCGCTTCATCTCGGGGCGCTTGCGCAGCATTTCTGCGGTGACACTGAAATCCTGTTCCAGAATCGGCGCCGGACCTTTCTCCTTCGCCAGTTCCAGCGCGGTGCGCCAGCCTTCGAGGGCCAGTTCGCGGGTAACGCGCTCGGTGAACTCCAGCGACTCTTTGTCGCCGTACTGCATGCGCATCATGGTCAGGGTGGAGCCGAGGCCCAGATAACCCATGCCGTGACGACGCTTGTTCATGATCTCTTCGCGCTGCTGTTCCAGCGGCAGGCCGTTGATCTCGACCACGTTATCCAGCATGCGGGTGAAGATGCCGATCACTTCGCGGAAGCTTTCCCAGTCGAAACGGGCCTTGTCGGTGAACGGGTCGAGCACAAACTTGGTCAGGTTGACCGAGCCGAGCAGGCAGGCGCCGTATTCGGGCAGGCCCTGTTCGCCGCAGGGGTTGGTGGCGCGGACGTTTTCGCAGAACCAGTTGTTGTTCATCTCATTATATTGATCGATGAGGATGAAGCCCGGCTCGGCGAAGTCGTAGGTGGAGGCCATGATCATGTCCCACAGACGGCGCGCCTTGATGACTTTGTACACACGGCAGGCAACCAGCCCTTCGTCGTTGGTCAGGTAGGCATCCTTGATCGGCCAGTCGCGCCAGATCACCTGCTCTTCGTTTTCGATATCCAGCTTGTCCAGTTCCACCTCTTTGGAGGTGACCGGGAAGGCCAGTTTCCAGTCGTCGTTGGCGATGACCGCTTCCATGAACTCCTTGGTCACCAGCAGCGACAGGTTGAACTGGCGCAGGCGACCGCTTTCGCGCTTGGCGCGGATGAAGTCCATCACGTCCGGGTGGCCGACGTCGAAGGTGGCCATCTGCGCACCGCGGCGACCGCCAGCGGAGGAGACGGTGAAACACATCTTGTCGAAGATATCCATAAAGGAGAGCGGCCCGGAGGTGTAAGCCCCCGCGCCCGCCACAAACGCCCCTTTGGGACGCAGGGTGGAGAATTCGTAGCCGATGCCGCAACCCGCTTTGAGGGTCAGGCCCGCTTCGTGCACCTTGCCGAGGATGTCGTCCATCGAGTCACGAATGGTGCCCGAGACGGTGCAGTTAATGGTGGAGGTGGCCGGTTTGTAGGCCCAGGCACCGGCATTGGAGGTGATGCGGCCAGCCGGGATCGCGCCGTGGCGCAACGCCTTGAGGAATTTCTCCTCCCACTCCTGACGCTTCTCGTCGGTGGTTTCGACTTCGGCCAGGGCGCGGGCGACACGGCTGTAGGTGTCGTCGATGTTCTGGTCGATGACTTCGCCACTTTTGGTGGTGAGGCGATATTTTTTCTCCCAGATGTCCAGCGAGGCGGGCTGGAAGGGAATTTCGGTTACTGCGGATTTGGACACTGCTTTTAGACGGGGGGCGCCGCTGCTCTTTGTCACGTTAAATTCTCTCCCTTTAGTTATTTATTTTGAACAACTTACCGCATCCCGCGGCTTGTGGCTGTTCGATCCGGCGAACACTAGATGTTGTGTTGAGCCGCTATAATCAACAGAACGATCACTCATGTCAACATAAAAAATTTTCTGACTGTTTAAATCATAACCAATTGTTTTAATAAGCATATATTTGACAAAAAGCAATAACACTAAAGGCTTTTTCGGCGATTTTTTACCTTTCTGTTAAACACTACATCTTGTGTTACTAATATTCCTTAAATCGTGCAGTTTTGGGCTAATGCAAGCACTTACTAACATGGATTTAGACGCCATTAACCGCGTCTTGTTCAGGGACTTGATCTCTGAAAAAACTGCTCCTATATGGTGATCACCAAGCAACGCAGTTCATCTGCATTTACAGTGATCTTAAGGAGGTAAGTGTTATGAGTCTGGTACGTTATGAACCGTGGAGCATGTTGGCCCAACTGCGCCGCGAAATGGACAGGGCCATGGGTGAAGAAAACTTCGCCGCCGCCAGCGACTGGATGCCAGCAGTCGATATTAAGGAAGACGAGAAGAACTTCATCATCACCGCCGACATCCCCGGGGTAGACGCCAAGGATATCGAGGTGCATGCCGAAAACGGCCTGCTGACCATCCGCGGCGAGCGGGAGAACGAGAAGAAGGAGGAGCGCGAGGGTTACAAGCGCATCGAGCGCTCCTACGGCAGTTTCTTCCGCCGCTTCACCCTGCCCGATTCGGCCGACACCGACAAAATCGCCGCCAAGACGGATAAGGGTGTGCTAACGGTGACCATTCCCAAGCATGCCAAGGTGTTGCCGAAGAAGATTGAGGTAAAAGGCTGATTCTCAAAATGGCTCCCGCACCCTGATCCGGTGTTACAAAGTCTTCTCCGGTACTCATTTACTACCGGTAAACTGCGTTCCTCGAAGACTTTGCGCACCCAAGGGCATTACCTGCGGGGCACCTTGTCTCCGGGCACGGACCCACATTTTGAGGTCGCTCCAATACCCTGCTGCAACAACAAAGCCCCGCCCCGGCGGGGCTTTTTTCGTCTGGCGTAAACAAAGCGGTGGATAATTTTGAACTCCCGGGCGCTCCTCACGGTCATTACCCGCGTACTGGTTACAGAAAAATAGAAAGGACACCGACCTAAATGAAATACCTTGCCGCCTTATTGCTGATTGTCTCCCTGCCTCTGCAGGCCGCCCTGCCCGCCTACGACAGCCAGGGCGAACCGGTCCCTACCCTGGCGCCGATGCTGAAAAAGACCCTGCCGGGAGTGGTAAACGTTTTTACCCGCACCACCGTACAGGTACGCCAGAATCCTCTGCTCTCCGACCCTTTCTTCCGCCGTTTCTTTAATGTTCCCAACCAGCCGACCGAACGTACCCAGCAGAGCCTGGGTTCCGGCGTGGTGATCGACGCGGACAAGGGTTACATCATGACCAACCACCACGTAATCGATGGCGCCGACGAGATCTCGGTCAACCTTTCCGATGGCCGCACCCTCAAGGCAGAGCTGGTGGGCTCCGATCCGGAGACCGACGTGGCCGTGCTCAAGGTTCAGGCGGACAAGCTGACGGCAGTGCCGCGCAGCGACTCGGACGGGCTTGAGGTGGGCGACTTTGTGGTGGCCATCGGCAACCCCTTTGGCCTCGGCCAGACCGTGACCTCAGGGATTGTTTCGGCCATGGGCCGTTCCGGGCTTGGTATCGAAGGCTATGAGGATTTCATTCAAACCGACGCCTCGATCAACCCCGGTAACTCCGGTGGCGCGCTGGTCAATCTGAAAGGGGAATTGGTGGGCATTAACACCGCCATTCTCTCCAAGAGCGGCGGCAATGTGGGCATCGGCTTCGCCATTCCGATCAACATGGCCCACGAAATCATGAGCCAGCTGATTGAGCACGGCTCGGTGCAACGCGGCACCCTCGGTGCCCAGGCCCAGGATCTGAGCCCCGAACTGGCCAAGGCCTTTGGTATCGAATCGCGCCGTGGTGCGGTGGTCACCCAGGTGACCAGCGGCTCTCCCGCGGACAAGGCGGGACTGAAGACCGGCGATGTGATTATCGAGGTCAATGGGCGACCGGTGCAGGACGCCGGCGATGTACGCAACCGCATCGGACTGCTGCGCGTGGATGAGAAGGTGACGATGAAGATACTGCGCGACGGCAAAAACCGCACCCTGCACGCGGTAGTCAAGGAGCCGCAACTGGTCGCCATTGAGGGGAGCAAGCTGCATCCGCGGCTGGACGGCGCGATGCTGGCCAATATGGCCGAAGAGACGGTAAATGGTCAGGTTAAGGGTGTGGTGGTGGCCGAGGTGGCGCCCAGCAGCCAGGCGATGATCTCCGGGCTACGCAAGGGCGATATTATTGTTCAGGCCAACCGCAAACCGGTCGACGATATCAGTGCGCTGCAGAAGGCAGTCGATAAGGACGGCGCCCTGCTGCTCAATCTGCAGCGTCGCGGCGGCGCACTATTCCTGCTGTTGCGTTAATCCCCCAACCCCCTCCAAACAGAGCGGCCTTCGGGCCGCTCTCCTTTTTCCATGCTGCGAGCATGGTTTTCTCATAATTTTTTCTTGCTGAATACTTGATTATTTTTATCAGGAATCTATATCTGTATATAAGCGAACCCTGAAATACTGGGTGTCGGATGTTGAACCCATTTGTTGATAGGAGAAATGCCATGAGCGGCCTGATTCCCAACTTCCAGCATGATGGCGTGGTCACCGTTAACCGCGTCATTCTTAAACCCGAATACAGTGTCGATGATCTGCAGGAGCGGGTGGCGATGCTCTGCGAAAACGTCAAAACCTACCACTCGGACACCGGCTTTGTCGGCGGCTTCGTTGCCCTCAACAGTGGCTCGATCTCCAACGAGGGCTCGACCATCGGCCAGGCAGTCGAGAGTCCGCTGAAGGGCAAGGAGGCGTTGATTATCACCTTCTGGGACTCATTCGAGGAGCATGAGCAGTCGCACCGCTCGGAAACCTTCCAGCCGCTGTTCCAGGATGTGCTGGAACTGTGCGAAAACGGTAACGAGGAGATCGCCTACGAGATGCTCTGGTCGGGCGCCGCCTACAGTGCCGAGCAGGCCGAAGCGGCGCGCAAGGCGAAGGAAACCTACGCCGCCTGAATACTCCCCCGTTGGCCGCCACACCCGCAAGGGGTGGCGGCTTTTTTTGCCTGCCAACAGTGCCCTTTGATCGTGATCACAGAAGGTGGTGAGTAGCAACGGCAGAATGCTATGGTTGGTACAAACAAAAATACTTTTATTTCCCACCACTACAAAGAGAACGGCACTATGCTCAAGAACAGCGCAACAGAATATGGAAGATTCTCCAAAACAATGCACTGGCTGATGGCTGCCATCATCATTACCCTGATCGCCGTGGGTATCTACATGGCGGACCTGCCCAGAGAAACCGACGCGCAGAAACAATATGCCTTCCAGTTTTACGGTATGCACAAATCCTTCGGCGTGATCGCCCTGCTGTTGATCGCCATTCGCCTGGTGTGGCTGCGCATCAGCCCCCTACCACCGCTGCCATCGGTCTTCGCTGGCGGTGAACGCCTGTTGATCGAAAGCGTGAAGAAACTGCTTTACCTGATGATGCTGCTGGTGCCGCTCAGCGGTTACCTGATGTCCAACGCGGGCGGACACCCGATCGTTTTCTTCGGCCTGTTCGAATTGCCTGCGGTAGTCGGCAAGAGTAAGGAGTTCGGCGAAATCGTGCACGAGATGCATGAGATTGGCGGCTGGGTCATTCTGCTGCTGGTACTTCTACATGTTGCTGGTGCGATCAAACATCGTCTGCAGGAAAGAGGTAGTGAACGGGATGTATTACAACGCATGTTGTGATCGCACTTTGCTGTGTAATAAAAAAGCGGCCAGTGGCCGCTTTTTTATTTTCATGGATACGGTTCAGTGCACCTGCACCGCCTCGATCCACGCCGCCATACTTTGAGGATCGGCGAATATCTTGAGACAGGCATCTACTACCTGTTCATCGTAGAGTTTACCGCGATTGAGTTTGATCTCTTCCAACGCTTTGTCCAGACCCAACGCCGCACGATAGGGACGGTGAGAAGCCATTGCCTCGACCACATCGGCAACCATTAGAATCTTTGCATCGAACAGAATGTCATCGCCCTTTCTACCCTCTGGATAGCCACTACCATCGAGGCGTTCGTGGTGCTGCAACACCATCTCCGCCAACGGCCAGGGAAAATCGATACCACCGATGATTTCGTAACCACTGCGCGGGTGCGTTTTGATGATGCTATACATTTCCGGCTCTAACTTGCCCGGACGACTGAGTATTTCCGCTGGTACCGATATTTTGCCGATATCGTGGATCAGGGCGCCCAGCCGAATACCCTCCAGCTCTTTTTCATTGAGACCCAGCTCACCACCGATACGCACCGCCAGTTCCGCAACACGTTCCTGATGGCCGGAGGTATACGGATCGCGTTTTTCGATAGTCAGGGCAATCGCACGAATCGTCTGCATTAATGAGCGCTGTAGATGCTCGGCAAATTTACCGCGCTCCTCATCCGCGTGTTTGCGCTCAGTGATATCGATCATCATCGCGCGACTTTCAGTGATGTGACCGTCTTCATCCTGTACAGCTTCTACGGTGAGGCTGACCCACACAGGTTTTCCCGCAGCGTTGCGCATCTGTAACTCTTCGTCGCGCACACCGTGACCTTCTTTCAATTTGGAGAAAATCTCTTTTGCCCTGTCGAGACCGGCATCACCATCAGTATAGAGGTCGAACACGCTACGCCCCATCATCTCTTCTCTGGAGTAACCCAGCATTTCACAGAGTGCCTGGTTGAATTGCACTAATTGACCATCCTCCATTGAGATAGAGGCATAGGCATTGGGGGCATTTTCATACAGCTCTTCGTAACGCTCTTCGGTATGTTTCAGGGCGACCTCAGCCTGCTGACGAGCAGCACGGCTACGCAGTGTGTGAATGCCGAAAGCCAGATCGCCCGCCATCTCTTTCAGCAGTCTAATTTCCGCTTCATCAAACGCATTGCTCTCAAGGGAGAAGATACTGATGACACCGATCACTTCGCCATGAGAGGCGAGCGGCAAGATGATCGCGGCAGAATAACCTGCGGCATAGGCCGCCTCGCGCCATACCTTGAATTGTTCACTGTCGGCAGTGAGATCACGCAACACCACCACTTCGGAATGTTGCAGCGCATAGAATGAAGGCGCATCCCGATCCTTGCCTGAGACACACTCGTTAATTCTTGCCAGTAGTTTTTCGTCAGCACCCGCATGGGCAACAGGCCGAATGGCATGCTTTTCACCTGTCTCGGCATAACCCACCCAGGCAAAACGATAACCACCCTGATCGGTAAGCACGCGGCAGATGTCGTCCATCAATGCCTGCTCCTGTTCTGCGTGCACCAGAGTGGTATTGCACAAACTGAGCGTGCGCAGCGCACGGTTGAGCCGTTGCATTTCGGCCTCGGCCCGGCGTTGTGCAGTCACATCTTCAAGGATATGAATAGCGTGTTCGATAGTGTTGTCGACACGCCGAATACCGAATGAGCGTGAGACAAAAACCTCGCCATTTTCCAGGCACAGTTCCGTACCCTCATTCTGGAACTCTTCAGGTTCGTTGATACAGCCCGATAAAGGCCACTCCATACAAGGGAAAAAGTGGTAATAGGGTTGGTCCAACATCTCTTCGAGGGTGTGCCCGGCACGCTCACAGTAGGCCGGGTTAGCCTGAACAATGCGCATTTCGCGATCGTGAATAAAAATCGGATCGCTGATCGCATCGAAGGCATCATTCCAGTCACGGCTGATCCGCTCCAGTCGACGATGACTCTCTTCCAGCTCCTCGGTTCGCTCACGCACCTTTTCCGCCAGATGATCGCGAGCGCCGATCAATTCACCCTCCGCCTCGCGCAAACGAAGATTGAGCCGGGTCACGTAGCCCGCTGTTGTTAACGACAGCGTCAGTACCAGAATAGTGAGTAACACCCAGTGCCAGTAATGGTGGATCAGATCGGCAAAAGTGATATGCCCCAACTCGGCGTAAGGACCGATATAGAGCTCGCGCATCAGATCGTGTACCGGCTGGTAGTTACCCGGTACGGTCCAGCCCGCGATCATCGCGGTTCGGGAAACGGCACCATCAGGTGGTAACAGCAACAGGGCGCTGGCGACGGCATGACTGAGTTCATCGGAGGTATGTTTGAGCTTGGCGAAAGGCCACTCAGGGTATAACCGTGTACTGCAGACATAGGTGAAACTGGGCAGGGATTGCGGGTTGATCACCTTCAACTCCGCCATATTGATCTTGCCTTCCGCCTGCATTCGCTCAAGCGTGTCGGTACGCACTGTCCCTGCATCGGTCAGACCGCGCAGCACGGAATAAACCACTGCATCGTGAGTACCGGAAAAGACCAGCCCGGTATCCTCACCGGGAACAACGCCAGCACGCTCCATCTCACGCCGGGCCATCAGGTAGCCGCCAAAGGAGTTCTCCTTCACCGCGGCAAAATTCTTGCCCTTAATATCCTCAATGGTGTTGATTGACTGGTTGTCGGCACGAGTAAAAATAACGCCGCCAAAAACCGTGTAGCCACGATGTCCATTACGGTTACGCATGGTGACAATGCGCCCGGCGCCGTAGCGGCTTTCCAGTTCAACGTAGATGGCAGGATTGGCGAGAACAAAATCGACGCTCGCCTGTTCCACCGCCTTGTTGATTTCCACAAAGTCGAGCGGTTTGAGGACGAAATGGTAACCGGGGATTTCACGGCTAAGATAATCAGCCATTGGCTGCCAGCGATCCAGAGTGCGCTCTTCGCCGCGCTTGGCCAGCACACCAATAGCAACCGTCTCTGCCGCCTGTACCCCCCAGGATAATCCCAGAAAGAGGGGCAGCAAAAACCGCAGCAAGAATAGACTTACTCTGCTCATAAACTCGACACCACGGGGTCAGAATTCAATCCACGCTGACGCCCCACCTCCCCGGCGGGGCATCACCTTACAAACTATAGCGGCAATAAACAGAAAAATCCCTTTATTATTCGCCTGTTGCCTAGCCGTTACTTACCCGTGTTTTGATGCTGTCGATCAGCGCCACGATCCTGTCGGACAGCGGTTCGACCTTGATGTACTCATTTTCCGCCTCTTCGATCTTACCGCTCTCTTTCAGTTCGATAATCCGCTGAATCAGCGCGTGGATCTCGGCATGAGGCTGCCGTACCTGCTCCATTTCAGGCAGGTGGCCGAAGGAATCAAGGCCTTCACTGTAGTACCACTTACCGAAAGCACACTCGTGATCGGAAACGGCCTGTTGCCGTGTCAGTTCGGAGCGACCATCAAGGAACCCACGCAATTTTACCTTCCAGGAAAGGTGCGCCACCTTGGCTCTTTCCAGATCGATCATCAGCTGCTTGTGTCCCAGATTAAACTGCCCGACCACACCCAACAGTTCTTCCGAGAGTTGAACCAGGGTTTCGCTTTCCTGAGACAGTACCGCCGATTCAGTTGTGGTTTGCATGGTCACTTCGTTGATTCGGCTGATATTACGGTTGATCTCATCGGCTACGGCACTCTGCTCTTCAGAGGCTGTGGCAATCTGGGTGTTCATGGCGTTGATGGTATCCACCGCCTGGAGAATCGCATCCAGTGCCTGACCTGCATTGCCTGCCTGTTCCACGGAAACCACGGTGCTCTGCCGTCCTTCTTCGATAACCCCGACCGCCTCACGGGCACTGCCCTGCAGACCTTCAATCATGGCGCGGATCTCTTCGGTAGAACTCTGGGTGCGTTGAGCCAGGGTGCGTACTTCGTCGGCGACCACAGCGAAACCACGCCCCTGCTCGCCGGCACGCGCCGCCTCAATCGCGGCGTTGAGCGCCAGCAGGTTGGTCTGTTCGGCAATACCGACGATGACGTCCAGCACGCTACCGATGCGTTGACTGTCATCGTTAACCCGGGCGATCACCTCGGCAATACGTTCCATCTCTGAGGCCACGTCGTTAATCGCCTGCACTGTGCGCCCAACTACCTGCTTGCCCTTGGCGGTATCCTGATCCGCCTGGCTGGCCGCCTCAGCTGCCAGCGAGGTATTGCTTGCCACCTCATGCACTGTTGCCGACATCTCGTTGACCGCCGCTGCTATCTGCTCGGTCTCACGCTGCTGCTGCAACATACCGTGGTGAGTCTTTTCCGCACCGGCAGAGAAATTCTCCACCGCAGGTGCCAGACGGGTCGCGGCTACTGCCACCTGTTCCACCGTGTCACGGATGCGCTCAATGAAACGATTAAAGGCGCGGCCCAGGCGGGCGGTTTCGTCCGACCCTTCATCGGGTAGATGGACGTCGAGATTACCGTCACCCTCGGCGATATCCTCGAATGAGAGGGTGACACGGCGGATCGGCGCGACAATGCCACGTGCCAGCAGCATACTCATCACGACACCGATGAGCGTACCCAGTAAACCGAGGCCCAGCATAATAGTCCGCATCGAGCTAATCGCACCGCTGAAATAACTGCGGTTAGCAACGATCTCTACGACACCGATGGGGTTGCCGGAGTAGTCGGCAATCGAACGGGCCATGATCGCAACCGGTACACCACTGGCCTCGCCCTGCAGGAATTCCACCTCACCACGCATCGCCTTATCCATCTGCGCCTTGCTCAGCAGTGTCTTCTCTTTGAGGGTGGTACCGAAGGTATCGAACTTGCCCTCACGATCCAGGTGCAGCGCCACATCCACGCCGTACTGTTTTTTGAACTCATCGAAAAAGGCCTGACCGAAGGACATACCGAACTCCACCGAGCCGATATGTTTACCTTCGTTGAAGACCGGGACGATACCGCGAATACCCAAACCGGCCACCCCGACTTCGAGGCCGCTTACCGGTGCCCGAGTGTCATTGGTCGCCACCACCGTCTTACGGAAGGAGGACAGGTCGTCGCCATACTTGGCCAGTTTGTGTACACGTAAGAATGAGGTGGCGGGAGGAGTGTGAAATTGGAACTGGCGAACCGCGAGTTCCTCTTTCAGATCCTTAAAACCGGGGCCGAACATCTGTGTCAGTGTCTCCCGGTCCCCGGCAGCGAAAGCCTGTTGTACCCTGGGAATGGAAGCAACCAGTAATGCCATAGAGTGTGCCCTGCTTCCTTCGGCGCTTAGCCGACCCATGAGCATTTCCTGATACTGATCGAGCTGACGCTGTTCAGTCTCCCGCAGGGTCTCCTCCATACGTATGTTCGCCACCAGGACTATCACCGCAACGATAGTCACCACTAACGCGACCGTGGCGAGGCCGAAGCGCCAGGAGATGGACAAATTTTTCATGCAAAGATACTCCTTGGTTAAAACTGATTAGTGGCGTATCCATAACGCGTCTGGCCAGCAGCCATGCCGCCTCCCTGACCTGTCACGCACTATGCTGTGCAATCGCAAAGCCGGAAACACTCCTGCTTTCGGGCGAAAAAACGGTGGTGTGAGTCCCGCCAGACTGTTTTAACGGCAGAGAGCGCGGGATCTTGACTGTGATTCGGGGGCCACAGGCAAAAACATACAAGGATTCTATTTGCATATTGGAAAATTCGATGTTGTTGCTGTGGGCATTCATGATGCTAACGGGTATCGTGTCTTCTGTGTGGACGACAGGTAAAGTCGTAGTCGTATAGTCAACTTTACCGATTATTTTCCTGCATTCATGACAACATAATTTGGAAGATTGCCATCTCTTCTAAATTCAACTGCTGGTAATAATTATAGTTAACACTGGAGAGAACGCCGCGCTATCGCGGCAAAATCCGCAACAGCGGAACGGCAACCACGAACAGACTTCATTTACTCCCTCTGAGTAATTCGCGCCCCTTCCACAGGGGCGTTTTTTTGTCCAGTTTTCTTTGCAATTTCCGCGGGTTATAGTATCTATTGATAGCAGACACGGGTAACGGGAAATCATAGTGGATATCGCAACACTTATTGGCCTGCTCGGCGGCATGGCACTGGTGGCCTCGGCCATCATCCTCGGTGGCAGTGCACTGATGTTCGTCAGCATTCCCTCCCTGATGATCGTGGTCGGCGGCGCAACGGCTGCAACCCTGATTAAATTTTCACTCAGCCACTTCATCAACAGTATCAAGGTCGCCTTTCATGCTTTCCGCTTCAAAACCTCGACTCCCGAAGAACTGATTCTGACCGCCAATGAACTGGCCGATATCAGTCGCAAGAAGGGGGTGCTGGCGTTGGACAGTTACGAAACTCCTGACCCCTTCCTATCCCGCGGTGTACAGATGCTGGCCGACGGCTACAAACCCGACTTCATCAGTAAGGCTCTGAAGGAGGATATGGAGCAGAGTCTGGAACGACACATGGTGGGACAGAAAATTTTCCGTGCTCTGGGAGAGTCGGCGCCCGCCTTCGGTATGATCGGTACCCTGATCGGTCTGGTACAGATGCTCAACACCCTTTCCGATCCGCAAAGCATCGGCCCGGCCATGGCGGTGGCACTGCTAACCACCCTTTACGGCGCGCTCATCGCCAACCTGATTGCCCTACCTATCGCCGACAAACTGGAGCTACGCAGCAACCAGGAGGTCGCCAACCAACAACTGATCATCGAGATCATTACCTGCATTCAACAAGGCCACAGTCCACGCCTGATGGACGAGGTACTGGAGGCCTATCTACCGCACAGCAAACGAGCCATCCTGCAACAGGAAGCGGAAGAAGCTGCTGCCGCAGGTGGTACCGAGAGTAATGGCCAAGCGTAAAGAACAGGCCGCCGCAGGCGCCCCGGCATGGATGGTCACTTTTGCTGACCTGATGTCGTTGATGCTGACCTTTTTCGTCCTGCTGCTTTCTATGTCAACCACCGACGTAGTGAAATACAAACAGGCCCTGATGTCGATCAAAGAGGCCTTTTCTGATCCGATGAACGGTTACCTGACAGGTTCGGGAAAAATTATCGGTGACAGAGGAGTGATTGAGATACCCACTCCCGAGGTTATTCCGCAGCCGGAACAGATCGAACAGGAGCCTAAAGAAGAGCCGAAGATTGAACCCTCCAAACCGAATCAGAAAGTGGTCGACGCAACCGATCACCTCTACCAGACACTCAAGGGTGAAATGCAGAAAGAGATTACTGCCGAATCGATCGAGCTGAACAAATATGAAGACAAGATCGTCATCCGCTTTCAGGAGACCATCTCCTTCGATGTGGCCAGTGCACAGCTGCGTGAGAATTTCCTGCCGATCCTGGATCGGGTTAGCCAGACCCTGAGTGATATCGACGGCAGCATTCTGGTGGTCGGCCATACCGACGATGTCCCGATCACCACCGCTCGCTTCCGTTCCAACTGGGATCTTTCATCAGCTCGTGCCGCCTCGGTGGTGCAGCGGATGATTAAGGTCGGCAGGCTGCCGCCCAATCACATCATCGCTTCAGGACGTGCCGATTCAGTACCGCTGGTACCCAACGACACACTCGCAAATCGGGCCAAAAACCGTCGCGTGGAAATTGTGGTGACGCTTGGGGATCTGACTCAGGCGGGCGAGGCGCCGTTACCGACTACACCACCGCCTCAATAGCCAATACTTCGGCGACTCCGTCGCGGACACGGAAGCGCACGTTAAAATCGTAGAGATTAACACCGTACTCACGCCCCTCTTCCACCTGATAGGCAGGGCGCGGATCGTGGGCCAACACGCCACGGATCAATGTCTGTAAGCGTGGGTAACTACCTTCCAGTTCCCTACAGTGTGCATCTGCCTGCGCAGTAAAGATCACTTCCAGCTGTTCCTCGGGCGCCGCATCGGCAAAGCCACCGCGAGCATCAGAAATACTGTCGGCATAGGGAACATAGGGTTTGATGTCGAGCACCGGCGTACCATCCAGCAGATCTACACCCTTTATCCGCAGCTCGACCTTGCCTTCAAGACACTCGATACCCGTCAGTTCCACCACGGAAAGCCCGATGGGATTGGGTCGATGGGTAGAACGGCTGGCAAAGACGCCGACCCGTTCGTTGCCACCCAGCCGCGGCGGACGCACCATCGGCTTCCATTCACTGCGCTTAACACCGTGGAAAACGAAACTAATCCAGATATGCGAAAAACCTTCCAGGCCTATCACTGCCTCGGGACGGTTATAGGGCGACAACAGCTCCAGCGTGGCTTCTGCCTCGACCAGCCCGGGCTGACGTGGAATACCGAACTTCTCCCGATAAGGGGAGTGGATGATACCGATAGTCTTGAACTGGAAAGTTTGCATTACTGGAGATTAATGCAAAGCCTGTATCAACGGAAAGGGCTCAGACGAAATGACTCGCGCCCAATCAGGCAGGAAATGTTTTGAGAGGGGTATTGAAAACAACCATATGGGGATGAAGAACTATCCCCATATGGTCGTCACATCCGCAAAAATCAGGGACGCTTGGGAGTGCTGTACGGTACTTCTTTCTGGAAAGCTTCCCAGGTAGTTTTGTAACCTACGAAACCTTTTTCGTTCGGTTCCATTTGGGTAGTAGTTAGAAAACGGGATTTACCCTCAGGAACTTTCGGTCTAGTGCTAGCATGTCCGCTCATAAGTCACCTTTTTCTTCGCTGCCGCGACCGCCACTGCAAGGACTCGCAGTTGAAAACGTTCACGACAAAACAATTCGTAAATGCAGGCCAAAGTATAACAGAAAGGGTTAGGTCGGCAGCAACTCCCTGTACCGCTTGAACTTTTTATGGCGCGATAAATGATTATTTATCTACCTGAAACAGCAGCATTTCCAGCGCCGAATATCATTAACAAGGCATTCCTATTAATTAAACATATCCAAACATAAATCATAATTATGAACGTAGCAGTTGCCCAGCCTGCTGCCTGTTATGAAAGGATATTTCTCCTGATTTTCGCGCCAAATTACTTTAAAATCAGCCACTTCTTTTCTCGAGCTCAAGCTGAGGACACATTCGCATGCCGCAATATATCTTTGTATACCTTGGGGGCGAACACCCTACCGACCCGGCAAAAATGCAAAAGCATCTGGAAAAATATCAGCAGTGGCTGGTATCGCTTGGCGATGCCGTGGTCAGCCCGGCAATCCCCTTCAAGGACACCCATACAGTGCAGGCAGATGGCTCGGCCTCTCAGGGCAGCATTTCCGCCATGTCCGGGATGAGTATTATGAATATGAACTCCATGGAGGAAGCGGTGGCCGCCGCAAAATCCTGTCCTTTCCTGGAGATCAACGGCGCCCTGGAAGTCTCCGAACTGATCCAGATGTCCGGTGAAGCCCCGGAAAGTGAAACGGTTAACTAGCGTCCTGCTGAATACTGGCAGTGGAATTCGTCTGCTACACCGATTGGGCTCAACTACCTGAGGGTACCCATGCCCTGTTGGCGCAGACTGCAAAAGAGAGTGTTTTCTTTTCGCGTCCCTGGTTTGAAAACCTGCTCCGCAATGCACCGGAGGATTGCCACGGGATCTTGCTGGCCTGCGTGGTGGAAGGCGATGAACTCCTCGCCCTTCTGCCACTGAAGAAAAAAAGCGATGCGCACTGGTATGCGCTGACCAATTTGTACTCCTCACTGTATACCCTGCTGCTTGCCAACAATCGGCAACAGGAAGTGGTGGAGTATCTGGTGCAGGGATTAATCCAGCTGCAATTTTCTTCCCTGCGCCTGGACCCCGTTGCCACCGATGACCCGAATCTGCAGCAGTTCCAGCAGGCCATGGAAGCTTCGGGCATTGCCTGCCAGCGAACGTTTCGTTTCTATAACTGGATTCACCGCACCCATGGAGAGACGTTCGATGATTACCTGGCAGCCCGGCCGACCAGAGTACGCAATACCCTGGCACGTAAAGCGCGCAAACTGGAACGCGAGTATGGTTACAGCATACGTCTATTCATCGATAATGAGCTGCCACTGGCGCTGGCCGACTACACCGCGGTTTATAACCGAAGCTGGAAGGCCAATGAGCTCTATGGCGACTTTATCGACGGTCTGGCACGTAGTCTGTCGCAACCAGGGTGGTTACGTTTGGCGATCCTTTATGTGGATGAGAAGCCGGTTGCCGCACAGTTCTGGTTTGTGGTGCATGGCAAGGCCAGCATCTTCAAACTGGTCTATGACGAGCAGTGGCGACAATATTCTCCCGGTTCGATTCTGACCAGTTATTTGATGAAGCACGTCATCGATATCGACAAGGTCGAGGAGATTGATTTCCTCACCGGGAATGATGCTTATAAACAGGAGTGGATGTCAGAACGCAGGGAGCGCAGCACGCTGTACTGTATCAACCAGACTGATTCGAAGCACAAAGGAAACCGGTTATTAAACTGGTTTCGTGGCCTTTTCAATAAAAGAGACAGATAAATATTAAGGGTATAAAGAGATGCAGCTAGAAACTGATATCGAGAAGTTCGAAAAATACCAGCAGGTTTTGATCCGGGAGATCATTGAGCAGATCCGCTTCAAGCTTGCGGCCGCAGGTTTTCGCAGTCATAACCTGCGCGAAGTTACCGGCGAGATCGCCTTCAGTGTCGCCAGCACGATCGATGACATGGCCAAGATTGAATTTGAAGGTGAAGCGATCAAACCCTATCTCACCTTTAGAACCGACGATACACAACTGATTGATTGCGGCGAGAATTCCTATATGAACGAATTTGTTGCCAATTTAATCCACGACGTTTTCAGTAACGAATGAGCCCAGGTTAACCATGAAGCTGATCCAGAAACACCTGTTCAAGGGAACGCAGCAATTCGAGATCGTTGACGATCAGGTTGTCGTGCGCAGCAAGGCACCGTTCAAGGATGAAGAGATCCTGGCGGTAATGCTGACGGTATTGAATCCGGAGCCGGTGATCAGCCGCTCATCCCTGGATTTCACCAGCCGGGTCAACGGTGAAACCCTGCTCTCCTTCTATTTGGGTAAACCGAATGCGCAGGAATTCAACGCCTTTGTCGGCGCATTAAAGCAGAAAGCACTGGCAGAATATCAGGCATTCGCCGGCTTGAAGTCTACCGACCCTACAGCAGGACTCCCGGGAAATGTGCATGAGGAACCACCGGCCTTTGATGACCCGCATATGGATCTGCCGCTAAAGGTCACAAAGGATATCAACCCTGTCAGGCTCGACGAGGCGATTCAGATGCTAAAGCAATATCTGAGCGCTGATGAGATCGGAGATTTTGTGGCGATACTGGAAGCGCTGCAGGCGGAACCGGAAAACGAAACCCTGCAAACTCAGGTCCAGACTGCCTTTAACAAGTTGGGCCCATCGCAGGGTGCGGTACTTACTTATGCGCCCTACGTAGGCATCTTAATGTCCGCAAACCGGGTCGGCTCCCCATATTAGGAAATCCGCTTAAAGCGCGCTGACTGTGTTAAAAATGCGCTCAAAGTGCTCATTTACTACGTGTAAACTCCGCCTTCTCGCGCATTTTTGCCTTGTCATCATCGCTTTAATCGAATCCCCTGAGAAGCACGTACAACTTAGATTGGGCGAATACGATCCGGGTCAATATCGATATCCGGCCCTTTGACGATTCGAGTTCCGGCTTCGATCTCTTCCGGCGTCGCATCCCGCACGGTCAGGATTTTCAGCCTAAAGATCAGGTCCCTGCCGCAAAGCGGGTTGTTACCATCGACGGTCAGGGTTTTATCGTCCATGCGGGTGACGATGAACTCTTTCTTGTCACCATTCTCGCTTTCCATCAGGATCTTCATGCCGATTTCACGGTATTCCTCTGGCACGTTCTCGATGTTATCGGTAAACACCAGATTCTCGTCACGGGGACCATATATCGCATTGCCATCGATGGGAACCTCGATGGTCTCGCCCTGTTTACGTCCTTCAAGATCGTCGGTTACCTGAGTGGCCAGCACCTGATTGGCGCCATGCACATAGCTCAGGGGAAACTCGATGGTCGACAGCACCTGGCCGGTCTTTTGATCGACCACCTCGTAGTTCAGTTCGACAAATTTGTTCTCTTGTATCGTGTCAGTCATAACGAATCAGAAAATGGATGCGGCGAAGATTTTGACTTCACCTCGTTCATAACCAAGCACCATACGGCCCAACCACTCACCGGGTTTCGCAGTACTGCGCACACGGAAGAGGAAGGAGACGTGCTCACCACGGCGGATAAAGCCGAGGAAATCGTAATTCGGGTCGAGGCTACGGGTCAGATCGCTCTTGGCGAACTGCTTACCCACTTCCACCTCATTCAGCCCCAGGAGCAGATCATAGGAAAAGTTACGGATGAATTTCCCGTACTGCCCTTTATTGGAGTACTTGATCAGGTCTTCCCACCAGGGAATCCCGAGTTCCAGAAGTTCTTCATCTGTCTTGTCGATTATGTTCATCTGCTGCTCTTTGTTTTGAAAGATTGGATGTTGCAAAGATAACAAAAAAGGACAAACGTCCTCAATCTGAATAAATTTGGGAGGACCTCAATTTATTCAATGATTTAGAAACGGCCTCAAACTTAACACAGTACAAATAAAAAGAGGCCAAAAACTTGGCCTCTTTCTACTGCCAGATAGCAGCCCCGAGGGGCTGCTATCTGGTATTTCCATGTTGGCTTAGTGGCCTTTGGCTTTCAGTTCAGCCAGAGCCTTGTCCTCGATATCACCTACCAGGTGGTACAGAGGTGCCTTCTCCATGGTGTACTCGCCGGTCTTCGGATCACGACGGGAAACTGTCAGTACGTGCCAGTTATCGTCGTCAACCTTCATGGCGTCACCACGGTAGTAGTAACCAGGCCAACGGGTCTCTTTACGGAACAGAGTGTGCTGGAACACAGCTTCGGCAGCGAGGTGACGATGCTTCAGTTCCCATGCACGCAGCAGCTCGTGGATGTTCTCCGCTGCTACTTTCTCCAGATCCTCTTCCAGAACCTTCATCTTCTTCAGACCGATGTGGAGCAGTTTCTCGTTGGTCATGTAGTTAACGGTTACACCACCGCAGTACTCGTCCATCAGCTTCTGCAGACGGTCGAGACCCTGACGCGGGTTGATGTAGTTGGGGTTAACACTACCGGCAACGATTTCGTTACGGTAAACCTTGTAGTGTTCCATCGGCTTGTAGATCTCGGCCTTGCGACGCTCGATCTGCTCCTGAGATACACGGATGCCTTCGGCTTTGCCGTCATCGATGTATTTGCAGGCAGCTTTGGCAGCCAGACGACCTTCAGTGAAGGAACCTGAAGAGAACGCGTGCGGGGTACCGCCAACGGCGTCACCAGCACCGAACAGACCTTCAACAGTGGTCATACGGTTGTAGCCCCAGAAGTACTCATCAGGAGAGATATCTTCAGGACCTGAGCACCATGCACCGCAACCGGTAGCGTGGGAACCCATAACGTACGGCTCGGAAGTGGTCAGCTCCGGGTTCTCATATTTCGGGTTAACGTCGGTAGCAGCCCACAGAACGGCCTGACCAACAGTCATACCCAGGAAGTTGTGCCAGCCAATCTCTTCGAGGTGCGGATCCTGGAACGCTTCCATGGTAACCATGTGAATCGGACCACGACCGGCGTTGACTTCGTTGATCAGCGCGTGGTTACGCAGGCAGGTCGGGATCGGACGGTGAGAAACGTGAGACGCTTCCGGGTCCAGATACTCTTTACCAACCATTTTCTGCAGGTCAGGGAACCACTTTGACTCGTACTCTTCACCGTTACAGTTCTGAGTGTAGGTCTTGAGGTGCAGGAAGTAGGCACCAACAGGACCGTAACCGTCTTTGAAGCGAGCCAGTACGATACGGTTTTCCATCTGGGTCATCTTGGCGCCAGCGCCGATCATCAGACCGTAAGCTGAACCGGAAGACCAGGGTGCGTACCAAACGCGACCAGCACCTTCACCCACGGAACGCGGCTTGAAGATGTTGGATGCGCCACCGGCACCGACGATAACGGTCTTGGATTTGAACACGTGGAAATCACCGGTACGGACGTTGAAACCAACAGCACCGGCAACGCGGTTCTCTTTGGAATCATCCATCAGCAGGTGAGTGACACAGATACGGTTGTAGACCTTGTCAGCAGATTTCTTGGCGGCCTCAGCGACGAGCGGCTTGTAAGACTCACCGTGAATCATGATCTGCCAGCGACCTTCACGCAGGTATGCGCCGGTCTTCGGGTTACGCATGATCGGCATGCCCCACTCCTCGAACTGGTGAACAGCCGAGTCAACGTGGCGAGCCATATCGAACAGCAGGTCTTCGCGAACCATACCCATCAGGTCGATACGAGCGTAACGAACGTGGTCTTCAGGATTGTTCTCGCCGAAACGG
>JBNLAT010000006.1:0-103653 GCA_050302275.1 Thiohalomonadaceae bacterium
GAAGCCATCTGGATTGCAGCAACACGACTCACTCAATTCTCTCCTGTTTCGGGCTGGTGCCCGTTTTTATTTACTTACGCGTATCTGGACCCGGTCGGCAGAACCGCTACCCGGTACCCGTTCAATACGATTCGACCCTACCCCCAGGGCCACCAACCACGCCTGTAGCTCGTCGGCCCACAACACGCCCTCGTCACCACCGGGATAGTGGATCTGCAGCCGGGCCTCAGAGTCCTGCTGGAGCTGCTCGATGGCAGCGGTCAGTGCGGGTTGCCGTGCCAGCCAGTCACCGTGGCGCGGACGCGCCCATTCCGATGCGGAAATATCCCAGGATTGGCCTCCCTGGACCACCAACGGGGCAAGCAACAGAAGCAGGGCGCAGGTTCGTTTCAACATACTGCGGAAATACTATCATTTACCGGAAGGAATGGAAGCGCGATCAGTCGATGCCGGGGATCTTGTTCTCGGTATCTTCAGCCGGTTTGGGCTCTTCGAGGCGAACGATCTTCGGCTTCTCCCAGGTACCGTGGATCTCATAGCGGGTCATGGTCGCCTGATCGATACCGCTCTTGAACAGCCCCTGAATCACCGCCAGCACCGCCGCCACCTGCGGCCCCCAGGCCAATGCCCCGGCCACGGAGACGGTGCCCGCCACATTGGGCACCACGGAGACCTGCTGGTCGAAATCACGCGCCACCAGACCGGTGCGTCCGGTCACCAGAATATCGGCGGGGAGCGATTTCACCACCAGATTGTCGGTGTTGGCGTTGCCGTCCCGAATACGGAAGTCGCCCTTGATGCTGGTGAACTCCAGCCCCTTGCCCGACATATCGCTGAAATCGAGGAACAGACGCCGCGGCAACGCCTCCAGACTGAGCAGGCCGAGCAGTTTGCCCGCACCCGGGTCGATCTGTTCGATTTTACCTTCGGTAATGCTGACCTTGCCCTTGGCGGCCAGCTTGGCGAGAGAGAAATCCAGCGGCGACCCCGGCCACTCCACCTCACCGCGGGCTTCGGTCTTGCCGTTCTTAATCACCGAGGCAAAGCCCAGTTCTCGGAACATCTTACCAAGGTTGTCGCTTTTCAGCGTCAACTCCCCGTGGGTCTTGCCGTTGGGACGCCAGTAACCGTCGCCCTGCAGGTTGAAGCTGGGGGCATTGACGACAACCTTGTTGAATTTGACCCGTGTCGCCGTCGGCTGAATTTTCCCTGCGACACCGCCGAAACGTAAGTTATCGTAGGCGAAGTCACGAATATCGACATCAATCGGCGGCATTCGCGCCAGAGTGTCGTTCTTTTCCGGCTCGCCCTCGGTTGCCGCCAGATGCAGACGCTGCATATGGATCTGCAGCGGTAGCTGCTTTTCCCCCGGATTCTGCGGGAAGTAGTGATTAATGACCTTGCGCCATTGCAGCCAGTGCAGATTATCCAGCTCACCGCCGATATTCAGCACGTCTTTCTGCGGCAGACGAGCTGCCTCATCACGACCCAGCAACACGCTCATACGTTGCAGCTTGCCGCTGCCGATATCCTGTTTCCACGCCGTATTGAAACGGCCACCATACTGCAATGAGTGAACACTACGATGTGTGCCACCAAGACCAAGCGAGATAGTAAAGGTGCTTTTCTCTTCGGCGGGTTTACCCATCGGCTCGGGCAGATTGATCGCCACTCCCTGAAGATCGGAGAAGATGTTCATCTGCACACCACCATCATTACCCGGGGTCAGAGTCATCAGTGCCTGCCAATCGCTTTCGCCTTCGGCCATATCCAGCAACGGCAGCTCCAGCTCCTTACGTACCGAGGCCACCGTGGCATGGCCTTTGGCCTTCACGAAGGTCGCACCACGTTTTTCGAAACGCTCTCCCTCGGTATAGACCGTCAGCTTCGCCGGGAAGCCGTACATGTTTGCAGTGATCTCATCGGCACTAAAACTTTTTTCGGTAAAGAAAAGCTTACCTTTGGTTTTGTGTAACTCGACGCCCTTGGCGAAGTGCAACAGGTTATTTTGCAGCTCAACCTCGCCTTTGACCGCCAACGGCGTTTTCGCTGCGATTCGATCAGATAAAGGGATAGACAGACTCAACTTGACCGGTGTGTCACCACTACCCGAGAAACTCTGCAAGCCGAGATCGCGACTGAACGGTGCCTCGCGCAGAAAACGCAGGGCATCATTGGCACTGGCATCGACCGAACCATCTACCTTGAGCAACGGTTCATGGAATGCAGGAATAGTGACCTTGGTGGCGCCGATATGAGAACCGTATAAGCGACCCTCGGCAATATTGACCAGCATCCCGGGACCATTGAATATCGCTTCGCCACGCACCGCCTTGAGCACCGGCCAGCCTTCTTTAAAATCGAGGGTCACGTCATTGGCATCGAAGCGAATCTCAAAACGCCCCTGTTTTTTCTCCACCAAAGAGTGTTCCAGCTTGCCGTGAATCAGCAGCGAGCCATCAGTCACCAAACCTCCGAGGAAAGCGCGACTCAGCCAGTTCACACTCCCTTCAGACATAATCTTCACCGGCAGATAGGTGGCGGTAGCGCTGGCTCGTCCATCTTTAAAAGTGCCGACCAGAGAAAGCAGCGGACTCTGTTTCGGTTGCAACTGCAGGGACATCCCCAACTGCATATGCAGATCGCTGTTATCGACGGTCAACTTATCAGCCGCCACGCGCCAACCATTATCGCTTCTGGCGATTTTCACCAGACCGCGGGTCTGCTGCAGAGGCAGAGGATTGGCAAACAGTTCCGGCATGGTCAGCACCAGATCGCTGGTATCCAGTTCCACCGAACCATTCTTGCCGTCGTAACCGAGTCTTGCGGTCAGTCCCGTTACGCCCGGTAATTTCTCCCACGGCGCGATACGGAAATCAGCCACCGAGGCCACCGCGCCGACCAACTCCTCGTCACGGATATCGACACGCAGGGAATCAACCCAGCCGCCGGGAAGCATCTGCTGTAACTGCTCGCGTTGGCCTTTATTCATTCCGGGCAGGTAAGGACTGAAATTCATCAGCCGATCGATATCCAGGCTTTCCGCACGAACGCTGGCAAGACCGTTCAGTTGCTCCACCTGCAGGCGGAATGGCGTGGTGTGTTCTTCGCCATTGCGAATCAGTGCATTCTGCACCAGCAGCTGCCAACCTTCCTCGCCAGTTTTGTACCTCCACTGGGCAGAGAGATTGGTGACAGGGAGAGTTTTGGCGTTGCGTTGAATCTGCAGATTGGAAAGTGCCATCTCCCCTTCCACCGATTCGAGGAGTCCACTTTTCCAGCTACTCCATAATTCCAGATCGACATTGCCGCGATGGAAGCTGAGACCTTCAAAGTCGCGCCCTTCGATCCATTGCGAAGGTTTCACCTGCGCCGCCTTGATATAGAGATTGCCAACCCAGTCGTTCTGGTTAAGCAGGTTGCCACGAATGTCGAGCGCCAGACGCAGCGTCTGGCCGATCTCTTCAGGCAATTGCACGGAGGCGTTGAGACGATGCCGCTCGGTGACATTCTGCAACTCCACCGAAACCCCTTCGAAGATCGTATCGCGCTTTTCCTTATCATCGCGCCAGATGATCCGGCTACCTTCCAGCGACAGGCGCGACTGACTGAGGAACCAGGCACCGAGATCACCACCGCCTTCACCGCTCTTCGCCTTCTCCGACAGGGTTACCCCCTGCAGACGGAAGCCGCCATCCTCCTGACGAATAATGACGATGTTGGCACCGTGAATGGTCAGATCGAGGATCGGCTGTAACTGACGTAGCGATGAGATTGGATCGAGGGCGATGCCGATTTGATTGAAGTGAGCCAACTGTTCGCGGCTGCTGGATTCACGCAGGGCAACATCTTCGAACAGCAGGGTCGGTTTGATCCCGATCAGGCGGGCATCCATATTGCGAATGGTGACAGGCTGTCCCAGATACTGGCCAGCCAGCTCTTCGGCTTTTAAACGGTATTCGGCAGCCGAACCGATCACCAGACGCACGACTGTCACCAGCACGGCTAACACCACCAGCGCGATGGCAGTGCCGTACCAGGCAAAGATTCTCAGTCGTGAAGTTTGGCGCATCGGCGACCCGTCAATTCCAGTTCATCGTCAATGTGAATGATAGGTACAGCGCCATGCTGCTGCTGTGACCTTGGCAGCACTAGAAGCCATCTCAGAATTGCTGTGCTTGCCGATACGGTGTTGAAAATGGACTCAAAATACTCATTTACTGCGTGTAAACTCCGTTTTCTCGTCCATTTTCGCCTTGTCTCGCCCGCGCTCGCTAACTCGGAGATAGCTTCTATCTGTCCATCGGACATCAGAGCAGAACGACGTCGAATTGTTCCTGGGTATATAAAGACTCTACCTGGAACTTAATTGGACGCCCGATAAACTCCTCCAGTTCCGCAACGCTGGTCGACTCTTCGTCCAGTAGCATATCCACCACTTCCTGCGCCGCCAGCACCAGCATCGACTTAGCATCAAACTGGCGCGCCTCGCGCATGATTTCGCGATAGATCTCGAAGCAGACGGTCTCGGGGGTTTTCAGGGTGCCGCGTCCATTACAGGTAGGACAGGTTTCACACAGTACATGTTCCAGACTTTCTCGATTTCGCTTACGCGTCATCTGCACCAGGCCGAGGGAGGAGACCTCGCTGATGTGGGTCTTGGCGTGGTCACGCTCCAGGGATTTCTCCAGCGCACGTAACACCTGGCGGCGATGCTCCACATCGTCCATGTCGATAAAGTCGATGATGATAATGCCGCCGAGGTTACGCAGACGTAGCTGACGGGCGATCGCCTGGGCCGCTTCCAGGTTGGTCTTGAAGATGGTCTCTTCCAGATTGCGGTGACCGACGAAGGCACCTGTGTTAACGTCGATGGTGGTCATCGCCTCGGTCTGGTCGATGATCAGATATCCACCCGACTTGAGTTGCACCTTGCGCTCCAGCGCCTTCTGGATCTCGTCGTCGACACCGTAGAGATCAAAGATCGGTCGCTCACCGGCGTAGTGTTCGATGCGCCCTTCCAGCCCGGTAATAAATTTACCGGCGAATTTCTGCACCTTGAGGAAGGTCTCGCGAGAGTCGATGCGGATCTTCTCGATGTCGGTGTCGGCAAGATCGCGCATGGTGCGCATTACCAGCGGCATGTCCTCGTGGATCAGGCAGCCTTCGCTACTGTCGTGGTTTTTGATCTTCTCCTGGATCTCATCCCACATCTTGTAGAGAAACAGGACATCCTTCTCCAGCGCGTCGCGGTTCACCCCTTCGGCCGCGGTGCGCAGAATAAATCCGCCCTCGCGTCCTTCGGTGCACTCGCGCACGATCTCTTTAAGGCGCTCGCGCTCTTCTTCATCCTCGATGCGCTGGGAAACGCCGATATGATTACTCGCCGGCATGTAGACCAGGAAGCGTGCCGGAATGGAAAGATGGGTAGTCAGACGGGCGCCCTTGGTACCAAGCGGGTCCTTGGTGACCTGGACGACGATCTCCTGTCCCTCACGCAGCAGCGTATTGATCTGCTCCACTGTACGATCATGGCCGTTGCCATTACCGTTACCTTCGCCGTGGTCCTGGTCGTTCTGGATATCCGAGGCGTGCAGGAAGGCGGTGCGATCCAGACCTACTTCAACAAAGGCGGCCTGCATCCCGGGCAGCACCCGACTGACCTTACCGCGATAGATGTTGCCCACCAGACCGCGACGACGGGTGCGCTCAATGTGCACCTCCTGCAAAACACCATTCTCGACGTAGGCCACCCGCGTCTCCTGCGGGGTGATGTTGATCAGCAGTTCTTCACTCATTGTAATAATTCTCTTAAAGCAGGTAATAGATAACAGGCTGCGTGTTGCGTCAGTCTGTTATCTGTTACCGCTTCAATACTGAAACGCCAAAATGCTCCAGCAGTTCCGCCGTTTCGAACAGCGGCAATCCCATAACGCCCGAGTAGCTCCCCTCCAGCCGCTCGATAAAGATCGCCGCCATCCCCTGAATCGCATAGGCCCCGGCCTTGTCGGCAGGTTCGCCGCTGGCCCAGTAGGCCTCGGCTTCCTCAGGCTCGATGGCACGAAATTGTACCGCACTCACGCTAAGGCGGGTCTGCTCTTCACCAGCGGTGCCAACCAGCGCCACCGCGGTCATCACCTGATGCCGCTCACCGCCGAGGGCCAGCAACATCGCCAGGGCATCGTCGCGATCCGTCGGCTTACCCAGCACCTTGCCGTGACTCACCACTACGGTATCGGCCCCGAGCACCGGGGTCGAATCGGCGGCATCGAGTTTGGCCCGCCCGGCCCGCGCCTTTTCCAGCGCCAGACGCAGCACCATTACCTCCGGCGCCTCGTCGGCACGCGCCTCCTCCGCCACATCCACCGACAGCAGGCTGAAACGCACTCCGATCTGCTGCAACAGCTCACGCCTGCGGGGTGAGGCCGAGGCCAGCCAGAGGTCATGGGATTCAGTCATAAACAGGCGCGTCCTTCGCGGTAGTGCTTGTTAGCGGTGGTACGGATGCCCTTTGAGCAGACTCCAGGCACGGTAGATTTGTTCCGCTACCACGATACGCACCAGCGGATGCGGCAGGGTCAGGGGGGAGAGGGACCAACGTTCATCGGCGGAGGCGCTCAGTTCGGGTTCGATGCCTTCCGGGCCACCGACCAGCAGAGCCACATCGCGGCCATCGCCCAGCCAGTGCTCCAGTCTCGCCGATAACTGCTCGGTGGACCAGGGTTTGCCCTTCACTTCCAGGGCCACCACCCGCGCCCCTTTGGGAATGGCAGCGGCCATCTTTTCCCCTTCCTGGCGGGTCAGGCGAACGATATCGGCATTCTTGCCCCGTTTGCCCGCAGCGATCTCATGCAGCTGCAATGCACACTCGGAAGGCAGACGACGGGCGTATTCCTGATAGCCCTCATCGACCCAGCCGGGCATGCGGTTGCCCACGGCAATGAGATGAAGCCGCATTAGCGTGCGGCTTCTTCGCTTTCGTCCGGCGCGTCATCACCCCAGAGTTTTTCCAGGTTGTAGAAGTCGCGGGTCTCGGGAAGCATGATGTGGACCACCACATCCCCCAGATCCACCAGCACCCAACTGCTCTCGGTCTGGCCCTCGACGCCCAACGGCTGGATGCCATTGGCCTTGGCCATCTCCACCACGCTGTCGGACAGTGCCTTCACCTGACGGCTGGAGTTGCCGCCCGCGATCACCAGGATATCGGTGAAGCTCGATTTACCGCGGACGTCGAGGATCTTCACATCGACCCCTTTGCGGTCTTCCAGCGCATCCACCACCAGTTTTTTCAATTGCTCGGAATTCATTGCACCCCTATCTCAACAATACAGCTTCTCTTTCTGAATATAGTCCCAAACCCGCTCCGGCATCAGATAACGGGCACTTCCCCCCGCGGCAATACGCTCACGGATTTCGGTCGCCGAGATCGCCAGTTGGGTCACCGGTTGCAGCACGATCGCCCCTGCAGGCCGCTCGCACTGAGTCACATCACTATCGTGTAGATGCACCGCCATCAGGCGCTGCAACTCGGGCGCGATAGCCTCCATATCCAGGACCCAGCCCGGACGGTGGGCCACTACGATATGCGCCAGATCCAGCAGGTCCTGCCAACGGTGCCAGCTCGGCAGACCGAGGAAGGCGTCCAGCCCCAGACAGAGACAGAGTGGCTTGCGCCCCACTTCCTTACGCAACGACTCCAGCGTATCGATCATGTAGGAGGTGCCGCCGCGTTTCAGTTCGCGCAGGTCCACCTCCAACCGAGGCTCGTTTTCGACCGCCAGATGCAGCATCGACAGTCGCTGCTCGACACTAGCCAGCGGCTGCGGCCGGTGGGCGGGCGTCGAACAGGGCAGCATCACCATCCGCTGCAGATTAAGCTGTTCATACAGTTCCAGTGCCGGTCGCAAATGACCGAAATGAACTGGATCGAAAGTCCCGCCGAAGATCCCTACGGCCTCTCGTCTTTTGCTACTCATGCGTCCTCCCCCTACGACGCTGGGCATAGTGGTGCAATGCCACTACACCGGCCAGAGCCAATAGCAGTAGCAAGAGCATCTGCCAGGCAGAGAGCCCTTCATCAGTGGGACTCTTCTCGGCAGCTTCACTATCCGCTGGCACCGCCGCTTGTTTTTGCTCTGGTTGGGCGGCGTACTCCAGCACCTGCTGGCTCATTTGATTGACCTGCTCCTCCAGCCGGGCCAACCGCTGTTTTAGTTCTTTATTGTTTTGCTCCAGGTCGGCACTTCGCTCTGTTACCCGGGCCAATTCCTGTTCCAGCTCCTGATTCCGCTTTTCCGTCTCGGCGTTTTGCTGGCGTTCGCCTTTCATCCGTTGTTCGTGCTCGCGCAGAGTGGCGTTCACCTCCGCGTCGCTCAACTTGTAGAGTTCCTCGTCGCTCGGTACCCGCAACCTCGCCCCCGCCTTGAGGTAGTTGAGGTTGTCGCGGTAGAACGCTTCCGGATTGGCGCGGTAGAGCGCCACCATCATATAGAAGTAGCTGCGGTTACTGTGCTTGCTCAGGCGTATGGCGATATCGGCCAGCGATTCGTCCTGTGCCACCTCCACATAGAGAGGCGTAGCCGCCTTCTCATCCACCGGCACAATGCGGTAACGCTGGCTCATCTCACCGCCAGGCCACTGCAATTGCAGCAACAGGATCGCCTCTTCGCCCTGCCACGGCTGCTCGCCGTAGAGCTGGATACGCCCGGCATTCTCCCCTTTCGCCAGCAGACTGGCACGCAACCCCTCCAGCGAGGCGGGGCGCTCCACCCTCTGTCGCTGATACTCCTCCGGAGAGGCCAGGCCGACCTTGATCCGGGCCAGCGCTTCGTCGGGCAACAGGGTCAGGGGAATCGTCGCCTTGAGCGGCTCACCAGGTACCGAGTGAACCACCAGATCGCCCAGACTGAGCGCCGTCGCCTGGGTGGCAGGCAGCAACACAATTAGCACCAACCAGCAGGACCGCTGAATAAGTGTGCGAGCGGGATGAGACGCAAGGCGCACGGCGCACGGCGACCGAGACATACCACGTAGGTAGGCGAGGAAGCGAGCACCGCGCAACGCAGCAGCTCGCCCGCGCAGCAACTTATTCAGGGGTTCCCTATGTGCGAATATGGCCGTCACCCAGCACGATATACTTTTGCGAAGTCAGTCCTTCCAGACCGACCGGGCCGCGTACATGGATCTTGTCGGTGGAGATTCCGATCTCCGCCCCCAGGCCATACTCGAAACCATCGGCAAATCGGGTCGAGGCGTTGACCATCACCGAGCTGGAATCGACCTCGGCCAGGAAACGCCGTGCGCGAGTGATGTTCTCGGTGACGATCGACTCGGTGTGACCGGAGCTATGACGCGTGATGTGATCAATTGCCTCATCCAGATCCTTGACCACGCGAATGGAGAGGATCGGTGCCAGATACTCGGTATCCCAGTCTTCTTCGCTAACCGCCACAGCCTCTTTAATCAAACGTTGGGTGGTGGCACAGCCGCGCAGCTCGACGCCTTTCTCCAGGTACATAGCGCCCAATTCAGGTAGCACCGCTTCGGCCACACCTTCGGCGACCAGCAGGGTCTCCATCGCGTTACACACGCCGTAGCGATGGGTCTTGGCGTTGAAGGCGATAGCAATCGCCTTCTCCTGATCCGCTTCATCATCGATATAGACGTGGCAGACCCCATGCAGGTGTTTAATCACCGGCACGCGGGCATCGGCGCTAATGCGCTCAATGAGTCCCTTGCCACCGCGAGGAACGATAACGTCGACATAGTCGGGCATGGTGATCAGTTCACCCACCGCGGCGCGGTCGGTGGTTTCCAGTACCTGCACAACATTCTTCGGCAGTCCGGCCTTCTCCAGTCCACTATGGATGCAGGCTGCAATCGCCTGATTGGAGTGGGCCGCCTCGGAACCGCCGCGCAGGATCGCCGCATTGCCCGACTTGAGACAAAGCGCCGCCGCATCCGCAGTCACGTTAGGCCGCGATTCGTAGATGATGCCGATAACGCCGAGCGGCACCCGCATCTTGCCGACCTGGATACCAGAAGGACGGTAGGTCATGTCGCTGATTTCACCGACCGGATCGGCCAGCGCAGCGATCTGCCGCAGCCCTTCGGCCATACCAGCGATACGCTCGTCGTTCAGCGCCAAACGATCCAGCAGTGCATCATCCAGACCGTTCTCTTTGCCCGCCTTCAGATCGATGTCGTTGGCCGCTTTAATCTGTTCGTTATTCTGCTCCAGCAGGTCGGCAATCGTCAGCAGCGCCGCATTCTTGGCATTACTGTCGGCACGGGCTATCGCACGGGATGCCTCACGCGCCTGCTGTCCGATCTGTTGCATGTACTGTTTGATATCCACGATTAACCCCGACTCGATAAATTCTGTTGCGCACCCTAAACGGTACGTACACCCGCCATCAGAAGCGCCAATTGTAACAACTCGTCCCACGGGTTGCCCGCCTCGACGCCCTTAATCATGCGATCAATGCGCCCTGCACGACGCAGGAGCAACTGCCAGCGGTTGAGATTATGGCGCTGCAGCCCGGCGCGTACCGGCGGTTTGCGCTTGTCCCATACCCGTTGCCCAGCCATCGCCTGCTCCGCATCGAGACCGCGGGCCATCTCCGCAGCCATCTGTGCCATGGCGCGGATTTCGCGCAACAGCGCCCACAGGACCAGGATCGGCTCCACCCCTTCACCGCGTAATCCCTGCATCACCCGGGTGGTACGCGGCACATCGCCCAGCAGTGCGGTATCGACCAGTTCGAAGATATCGTAACGGGCGCTATCTGCCACCCCCTCTTCCACCTGCTCGGCGCTGATCTCACCCTCGCCGTAGAGCAGCAGCAGTTTCTCCACCTCCTGCGCGGCAGCAAGCATGTTACCTTCGACCCGCTCGGCCAGCAGTTGTGCCGCCTCCTGGCTCGGCTGCATGCCACGACTACGCATCCGCTGGCTGACCCAACCGGGCAACGCTGGTGGATCGATGGGCCAGACGGTCAGGGTTGCACCGGCACTGTCCAATGCCTTGAACCACTTGCTGTTCTGGCTGGCCCGCTCGATCTTGCCACTGATAATTAACAGTAACGTGTCGGGCGGGGGATTGGCTGCATAATCGGCGAGCACCGCGCCGCCTTCCTTACCCGGTTTGCCGCTGGGCAGACGCAGCTCCAACAGACGCTGTTCGGCAAACAGGGACATGGAGCCGGACGCGGCCAGCAGGTTGTTCCAGTCGAAACCGCTCTCTGCGTGCATCACCTCGCGTTCACCATAGCCGTTTTCACGGGCGTGGCGACGGATCGCATCGCCCGCTTCCATCAGTTGCAGTGGCTCGTCGCCACTCAACAGATAGATCGGCTGCAACCCTTTTTGCAGATGCGCCTCGAGTTGATCGAAACGGAGTTTCATTCTTTTACTGTGGGAGTCTGGCGGGAGAGCGCCTGCAGACGTCGCATCATCTGTTCGACACCCTGACGCAACATCTCGCTACGTAGTGACGCCTCTTCTTCGCTCTTGGCCAGCACATTGTCCGGGTCGAAACTGAAATCACGGTTAACCCTGATCGTTTCCCTGTCGGCCAGCAGCTGCCCCTGCGGATCGCGCAGGCTGAAGATCAACCGCAGTTCCAGTTCATATTCCGCATCGCGCCCCTGACTATCGACGCTAAGCACCTTGCGGTTAATGCCCTGACCGTGAATGGTCAGCACCGAGGTGGTGGCGTCCATGTTCTGCGCCACTTCACCGCCCGCATTGCGCAGCGCGTTTTCAATCTCGTAATAAAGTTCGCTGCCGCTGGCACCGACAATCAGCGTATTGTTCATGCTCTGCGGCAACACCACGGCACCACGCAGGTGGAAGCCGCAACCGCTCAACAGCAGCACAACCAGCAGCAGTGAGCGGTTCACGATGTTCATCCGGCCACCACGTTCACCAGTCGTCCGGGAACAACGATGATCTTGCGAATCGTTTTGCCTTCAATGAAAGACTGCACCTTTTCGTCGGCCAGCGCCGCCTCTTCGATCACCTTGTTGTCGGCGCCCGCAGGTACACTGATCTGACTACGCATTTTACCGTTAACCTGAACCACCAGATCGATACTGTCTTTCACCAACGCACTCTCATCCACCTCCGGCCACGGTGCGGTGAGGATATCGCCACCGTAACCCAACTCACTCCAAAGGGTATGGGTGATGTGCGGCGCGATCGGTGACAGCAGACGCAACAAAATCGACACGCCTTCATTACACAGCTCGTCCGCGCCGTCACCATCGAGCTTGCTCAGGGTATTCATCATCTTCATGCAGGCGGCGACCACGGTATTGAACTGGTACTTGCCGAAGTCGGCCAGCGCCTGTTGCAACACTTCATGGATCTCGCGCCGAGCATCTTTACTGCCGTCGTGGCTTTTGCTCTCACCACCCAACGCCGCCTTGTGTTCAGAGACGTAAGACCAGAGACGCTTAAGGAAACGGTTAGCCCCTTCCACACCGGCGTCGTTCCACTCGAGGGACTGCTCCGGCGGTGCGGCGAACATGGTAAACAAACGCACGGTGTCGGCACCGTAACGGTCGATCAGTTCCTGCGGATCGACGGTGTTGCCCTTGGACTTGGACATCTTGCTGCCGTCCTTAAGCACCATCCCCTGTGTCAGCAGGTTCTTGAACGGCTCGTCCGAATTCACCAGCCCTTCATCGCGCAGCAACTTGTGATAGAAGCGCGCATAGAGCAGGTGCAGGATCGCGTGTTCGATACCACCGATGTACTGATCCACCGGCAACCAGTAATCGGCACGCTTATCCAGCATCGCCCCGTCGTTGTCGCGGCAGGCGTAACGGGCGTAATACCAGGACGACTCCATGAAGGTGTCGAAGGTGTCGGTCTCGCGTTCCGCCTTACCACCACATTTGGGACAGGTGGTTTCGTAAAACTCGGGCATCTTCTTAATCGGTGAACCGACGCCATCGAAGGCGACATCTTCCGGCAGTACTACCGGCAATTGATCCGCAGGCACCGGCACCGCGCCACAATCGGGGCAGTTGATGATCGGGATCGGACAGCCCCAGTAACGCTGACGTGAAACGCCCCAGTCGCGCAGGCGGAAGTTAACCCGCTTGCAGCCCTTGTTCTCGTTGTTCAAATGTTCAGCGATGGCGTCGAAGGCCTGCTGTGAAGTGAGCCCCGAGAACTGGGCTGAATCGATCAGCATGCCCTTCTCGGTGTAAGCACCCACTTTCAGGTCCACGCCGCTATCATCGACAGGCGCGATAACCTGTTTGATCGGAATACCGTACTTCTGGGCAAATTCCCAGTCGCGCTGGTCGTGGGCAGGAACGGCCATCACCGCGCCTTCGCCGTAACCCATGAGGACGAAGTTGGCGACATAGATCGGCACCGCTTCTCCAGTGATGGGATGGCTCGCCTTGAGGCCGGTATCCATGCCCTTCTTTTCCATCGTCTCCATCGCCGCCTCGGCGGTCTCCTGCAGCTTGCACTCCTCGATGAAGGCGAGCAGTTCAGGATTGTTGGCCGCGCCGCTCAGGGCCAGCGGATGCTCAGCGGCCACGGCAACATAGGTCACGCCCATCAGGGTATCGGGACGGGTGGTAAAGACTTTCAGCGGCTCGTTGCCCTCGGCCAGACCGAAGTGAACCTCCACCCCTTCGGAGCGGCCGATCCAGTTCTTCTGCATAGTCCGCACCTGCTCAGGCCAGCCTGGCAGTTTATCCAAGTCCGCCAGCAGCTGATCGGCATAGGCGGTGATCTTCATGAAGTACTGCGGGATCTCGCGGCGCTCCACCTTGGTATCACAGCGCCAGCAACAACCATCGATCACCTGCTCGTTGGCCAGCACGGTCATATCGTTGGGGCACCAGTTCACCGGCGCGGTCTTTTTGTAGACCAGCCCTTTTTCGAACAATTTGGTGAACAGCCACTGCTCCCACTTGTAGTAGTCGGGATGACAGGTGGCGATCTCACGCTCCCAGTCGTAGCCAAAACCGAGGCGCTTGAGCTGGTCGCGCATGTAGTCGATGTTTTCGTAGGTCCACTTGGCGGGCGGCACGTTGTTTTTGATCGCCGCATTCTCCGCCGGCAGGCCGAAGGCGTCCCAACCCATCGGCTGCAACACATTCTTGCCCAGCATGCGCTGGTACCGGCTCACCACATCGCCGATGGTGTAGTTGCGCACGTGGCCCATGTGCAGACGGCCACTGGGGTAGGGAAACATGGATAGGCAGTAGTATTTCTCCCGCGAAGGGTCATCCTGGGCCTTGAAGGACTGCGCCTCCTCCCAGAATTTTCGTGCCGATTCCTCTATTTCCGCGGGTTTGTACTGCTCGTCGAACGCCATCGATAAATGCCTGTTATTAGATAAAAAATAAGCGGACTAGAATAACGTAGGAGGCAGACGAGCCACAATAACGGCAGGCCGCAGATGCGGAAAAAAGGCGAAAAAAAAGGTGGGCGAGGGATGCGCCCACCTATAGAGCAGGAAGAGAAAGGAGGAGTCAGACCTCTCCTGCATTTTCAAAATGCGGCCGTTCACCGGGGGGACCAGATCACTGACGCCGCAAGCACCACACTTACTACCACAGCAAAAAACTGTCGGAATCGATAACGCTTGAACTAGCAGGTGTTATCAACCCCTGTGCCATAGGTATTGCAATGGGTGGGCCAACTTTTGCCAGAAGACCTATAGGATGCTCTATCCTATTGATACAACTGTGAATTATTTTATTGACCTAGCTCAATACCGGGAAATTTTTAGAGAAAAAAGCGTGCCAACTGGGCTTTAAAGATGGATTTTTTGTCAAATGTGGCAAATAATTTGGCAATCTTGTCAAATATGACTAAACGCTCCCGCGGAGTTCTCTATGTCACAACAGAGATGGTGTATCAGCGAGTTCACCAGCATGCTGGAGGGATTCCACGACCCTGCCGTGCTGATTAGCCCCGATTACGAGATCCTGGCAACCAATCGCCACTATGCGCGCCAGCACGGCGAGGAGGAGCACGCGGTGGTGGGACGCCACTGCTACGACGTCTCCCACCACTACAACCGCCCATGCCACGAAATGGGCGAGCACTGCCCGATGCAGGCCAGCATGGAGTCCGGCACACCGCAGCGGGTATTGCACCTGCACCACACCCCTCAGGGCGAGGAACACGTAGACGTGGAGCTCTGCCCTATCCATAACGACCAGGGCCAGGCCAGCGCCTTCGTCGAGATCATGCGTACCATCGTCAGTGCCAAGGGCGACCGCCAGAAGCTGGTGGGCCGCTCCCCCGCCTTCACCCACACCATGGAGCTGGTAGGCCGGGTCGCCCCCAGCGACGCCACCGTACTGCTGCTGGGTGAGTCGGGTACCGGTAAGGAGCTGGCGGCGCTGGCGGTACACCGCGCCAGCGAGCGGGCCAACGGGCCCTTCGTACCAGTGGAATGCTCTGGACTAAGTGAAAGCCTGTTCGAGAGCGAACTGTTCGGCCACGAAAAAGGCGCCTTCACCGGCGCACACACCCAGAAACAGGGGCTGGTGGAATCGGCCCGTGGCGGCACCCTGTTCCTCGACGAGATCGGCGACATCCCACTCAACCTGCAGGTCAAACTGCTGCGCCTGCTGGAAACCGGCACCTATCGCCGGGTCGGTAGCGTCGAACCGCGTCAGGCGGAGTTCCGTCTGGTCTGCGCCACCCACCGTGGTCTGGAGGAGATGGTGGAGAAAGGCGATTTCCGTCGCGACCTCTTCTTCCGTATCAGCGTCTTTCCCATCATCCTTCCCGCCCTGCGCGAGCGCCGCGAGGATCTTCCCGTACTCTGTGAGTCACTGCTGAAACGATTAGACCCAGGACACGACCTCAAACTGAGCAAGGAGGCCCTAACCTGCCTGCAGAGCTATCATTTCCCCGGCAACATCCGGGAACTGCGCAACCTGCTGGAGCGGGCGATCCTGCTTACCGACACCGAACGGCTGGAGCCGCGCCACTTCCCCGGCATCTGTAGCGCGGCAAAACCAAAGACCGATGAAGAAAAGTCAGAAGAGCGCTTCGATACCCTGCTACCCCTGCGCGATCTGGAACAGCACTACCTTCGCTGGGCCATCGAAACCTATCCCAACGACAAGGGCTGGCTGGCGCAACAGCTCGGTGTCAGCGAACGCACGCTCTATCGAAAACTGGAAAAGGTGACCGAAGAGACGTAAATCGCGTTAAGCTAACTGCTATCTTATTAGGTATAAGCGCTAACCAAAATCAGCCAAGGAGAAACCGATGAACAATCCGCTACCCGAGGACGTGGCAAAAAAACTCAGCGACGCCTATGACCTGATGCTTTTGCGCACCCGCGAAACCATGGACAAGGCGGAAAAAGGCTTGGGCGAAGCGCTGGAGATGGCGATGCAAAAAGCCTCTGATCTTGGAGAACTGACCCGTGAAGAGGCGGACCTGATCAGTATCTATGTCATGCGCGATCTGGAAGACGCCGCCAAGTTCGTCGACAAGTCAGGCAATGAGTTACGCGATTGGCTGCAGTTCGATATCAATGTCGTCGAGAACACCCTGCTGGATATCTTCAGCAACATGGTCGACCACACCCGTGAGGCGCTCGACGAACTGAAGCAACGTGCCGATGCCATCGGCGAGTGGCATACCGGGGAAGTTACCGGAATCGGTACCCTGCAATGTAAAAGCTGCGGTGAAGTGATGCACTTCGAGAAAACTGGACATATCCCGCCGTGCCCCAAGTGTCATGGGACCAAGTATCGACGTGTAGCGTCCTGGGATGACTAAATGAAAAAGCCCCTTCTAAAACGAAGGGGCTTTTTTTGAGTCCGACACATGCTTCATTTTGTTCCTACGCTCGCTTTATGCGCACAACCTTCATAATCTCGAAATTGATTCCCGCAACAACTTCATGATCCGGGTAATAAGTCATATTCACCCTGGCGCCCTTTAAACTCTGATAATTCTCTTTACGTTTAAATTTAAAAGGTACATCGCATCCCTCAACCATTACTGTATGCAACACCCACTCACCCTGCTCACGCTGAACATGCGAAACGACCTTCATTAGGTCCGAGTGAATTAGCTTGCTGTTTCGTTCTAGTAATGTCTTTGGATCTGATTTCATGTGAATTGAGAGTGAGCTTAATCCGCCCTACCAATCGTTTTTCCTCAACTGGATGCATTGCATAAAAGCATCATTTAACTGTTCTCACAGCGCCAATGCTGAAAACCAAAAATACAACCATCGCCATAACAACTAACCAATTACCCCAACGGTTATACGGCGTCTCTCCCTGCATCGGTTGTACCGTTTCACTAATCACGTCGGTAACGAACTGCTGTGAACGGATATCGATCCTGCCCTGCGGATTGATGATGGCAGAGATACCGTTGGTGGTGGCACGTAACATCGGGCGGCCAAACTCCAGCGCACGCATACGTGAGATTTGCAGGTGCTGATGCGGCGCCAGTGAATCCCCATACCAGGCGTTGTTACTGCCGTTCACTAATAGTGTTGCTGAGGGAAGATAGTCGCGAATTTCATCACCGAAGGCATCTTCGTAGCAGACCGATGCGGCGATCTTCTGTCCTGCTGCCTGTAACAGCGGTTGATCTTTTTTCCCTGGGGAAAAACTCGACATCGGCATATCGAAGAAGTTGATCAAACCGCGCAACAGACTTTCGAACGGCAGGAATTCACCGAACGGCACCAGATGACGTTTGCTGTAGAAGGCGTGATGACTGCCGAGGGTCATCATCGTGGTGTAGTAGTGATAACCATCTTCATCGAGTAGCGGCACACCGAGGATGAAGTCGGTTCCGGTGGCACGGGCATCGGCCTCGAGACCATCGAAATAGGCCTCTTTGATTCGGCTGTAGAAAACCGTCACCGCATTCTCGGGCCAAACAATCAGATCGCTTTCACCCATGTAGGGCTGACTCAGTTCCGCATAGCGTAGCAGGCGGTGGCGGATCGCGTCCGGGTCCCACTTGGTTGCCTGTGGTACGTTGCCCTGAATGAGGGTAACGCTAATGGGTTCACCGGATGGTTCGCTCCAACTTAGCTGCGTTAGCAGCGCACCACCGCCCCAAATTAAAAGCAGCAGCGGTACAACATAACGCAACGAGGATTTGCGCTCACGCCACCAATAGAGAATCGCACCGGTGGTCACGGCACAGAACCAGCTCAGGCCGAAGATACCGAGTAACGGTGCATAACCTGCCAGCGGTGAATCGATCTGGCTGTAACCGAGACTAAGCCAGGGAAAACCGGTAAACAACCAACCGCGCAACCACTCCCCTAATGTCCACCATGCGGGAAACCAGAGCAGTAGCAGTAACGGACGGGTGAGTTTTTTTCCATTCAACGAGCGCACGGCCAGAAAGCCGACCAACGCAGGAAACAGTGCCAGGGCCGAAACAAACAGCAGGGTCAGTATTGATGCGACGATAACATCGGAATGACCAAAATCATGGATTGCCACATAGACCCAGGAAACGCCAACCAGAAACTGTCCAAAGCCAAAAATAAAACCGACTTTCATCGCCTGTGCCGGAGAGCTTTTCTCCCAGGCGAGAAACAACGGAATCAGGGCAAGGAACGCCAGGGGAAAAAGATGGAATGGCGCAAAGGCGAATGGCAGAAGTGCGCCGCAGAGAAGCGGCAGCGCAACGCGCTTCCATTCAGGCAGGTTGATCATCACCGGGGTTGTTTTCCGTCGGCTGCTGCTCTTCGTGGCTAAGTGGCATCACTTCCAGTAGGTAGATACGACGATTATCCGCACGCAACACACTAAAACGATAACCGCCGATTGCAATGCGTTCTCCGCGTTTGGGCATGTGACCGAAGCCACTCATTACCAGACCGGCAACGGTATCGAACTCCTCGTCGCTGAAACTGCAACCAAAGTATTCATTGAAATCTTCGATCTGGGTCAGGCCACGCACGGTGAAGCGTCCTTTACCCGCAGGCTGGATCGCATTTTCGTCGTCTTCGACATCGTGCTCGTCTTCGATCTCGCCGACGATCTGCTCCAGCACATCTTCGATGGTGACCAGTCCGGCGACACCGCCATATTCGTCCACGACGATAGCCATATGGTTACGGCTGGTCTGGAATTCGCGCAGCAATACGTTAAGACGTTTGCTCTCAGGCACGATCATCGCGGGACGCAAGACTTCACGAATGTTGAACTCTTCACCATTACTGCCCGCCACATAGGGCAACAGATCTTTCGCCAGAATGATGCCGATCACCTCGTCGCGATTTTCACCGATAACGGGAAAACGCGAGTGGGCGGATTCGACAATCACGGGGAGAAATTCGCTGAGATTCGCTTCGCGGCGGATCACTTCCATTTGCGCACGGGGAATCATGATGTCGCGCACCTGCATCTCCGATACCTCCATGACCCCTTCGATCATGGTTACCGCATCGTTATCCAGCACTGCACGCTGCTGGGCATCATTAAGGAGATTAAGCAGTTCTTCCTTGTCTTTCGGTTCGGACTGCAACATCTGTCCGAGGCGTTCCAGCCAGTTACGGGGCCGCCCTTCCTGGGCAGCGCCGCTAGGTCGACTAGGTCGGTCTTCGTTCATGCGAGAGTTTTCTCAATGATAGGGATTTGCATAGCCTAGGGCAGCGAGGAGGGAGATTTCAAGCCCTTCCATCAGTTCTGCCTCCTCCTCTTCCATGTGATCGTGGCCCAGTAAGTGCAGACATCCATGGATAACCATGTGTGCCCAATGGGCCTGAAGTGGCTTCTCCTGTGCCTCTGCCTCCTGCTGCACTACTTTGGCGCAGATGACGATATCACCCAATAGTGGCAGTTCGATGTCCGCCGGGACTTCAAAGGGAAAGGACAAAACGTTGGTCGGTTTATCCTTACCGCGATAGGTACTATTGAGTTCGGTGATCTCATCCTCATCAACGATGCGGATGGTCAGTTGCGCACCGTCGTGCTCCGCCAGTGCCGTATCCACCCACTGCTGAAAGGACTCTTCTGAAGGAATACCTGCGTCTTCAGTGGCAATTTGCAGATCGAGTTCAACCATTATCGCGATCAAATTTGTCGTAAGCACCGACGATACGTTGCACCAGGGGATGACGCACCACGTCCTTGGCGAGGAAGAAGGTAAAGCTAATGCCGTCGACATCCTTGAGCACTTCGACAACCTGACGCAAACCCGATGTGACGCCACGGGGTAGATCGATCTGCGTAACATCGCCGGTGATCACCGCAGTGGAACCGAAGCCGATACGAGTCAGAAACATCTTCATCTGTTCCGGGGTAGTGTTCTGCGCTTCATCGAGAATGATGAATGCCTCGTTCAGTGTGCGACCACGCATATAAGCCAGCGGAGCCACTTCGATCACGTTACGCTCGATCAATTTGGCGACCTTTTCAAAACCGAGCATTTCATAGAGCGCGTCGTAAAGCGGGCGAAGATAAGGATCGCCTTTTGCGCCAGATCACCGGGGAGGAAGCCGAGTCGTTCACCCGCTTCCACAGCAGGACGAGTCAGTACGACTTTGCGCACCTGATCTTTTTCCAGTGCTTCCACCGCACAGGCCACAGCCAGATAGGTTTTACCCGTACCCGCAGGGCCGATACCGAAATTGATATCGTGAGTAACGATGTTGTGCAGATATTTTTTCTGGTTAGGACCGCGCCCTTTCACCACACCGCGCTTGGTGCGGATAATGACTTCCGCAACGTCCACCTCTTCTTCTAGCAGGGCTTCGATGCCCGACTCCTGCAGATAGAGATGCACACGGTTTGGACTGAGGGTTTCGGAAGCGGAGACCTTGTAGAGATCCTGCAACACCCCGGCGGTAGCACGTACCGATTCGGTGTCGCCGATAATGCGGAAGCTGTTGCCGCGATTATTGATCTCGACACCGAGACGACGTTCGATCTGGCGCAGGTGTTCGTCAAACTGACCACACAGATTCGCCAGCCGGGTGTTATCGGCGGGTTCCAGGGAGATATCGAGACTGTCAGCGGTTTCGTTCATAGGAAGTGACGATCCATGTTTCTATACTAGTTCACCGCGCAGCGAATTGGGGAACGCCTCGGTAATTCGCACCTCGGCAAATTGCCCGATCAACTCCTTACCTCCGGGGAAGTTAACCACCCGATTGTTTTCGGTGCGGCCGGAGATCTCGGCATCGTTTTTACGCGAAGTTCCTTCCACCAGGATCTTCTGCACCGTACCGACCATGCCTTCGCTAATGGCACGGGCCTGTTTGTTGATCTGCTCCTGCAGGCGGGCGAGGCGCGCTTTTTTCACATCCGCCGGGACATCGTCTAGCAGATCGGCGGCAGGCGTACCGGGCCGTGCACTGTAGATAAAGCTGAAGCTCTGATCGAAATTCACCTCTTCAATCAACTGCATGGTCGCCTCAAAATCGGCATCGGTTTCGCCGGGAAAGCCGACGATAAAATCGGAAGAGATGGAGATATCGGGACGTGCCTCACGCAGGCGGCGAATCTTGCTTTTATATTCCAATCCGGTGTGACCGCGTTTCATTAACGCCAGGATGCGATCGGAACCGGACTGCACCGGCAGATGGAGGTAGCTGACCAGTTGCGGTACCTCGGCGAAGGCCTGGATCAGGCTATCGCTCATCTCCTGCGGATGGGAAGTGGTAAAGCGGATGCGCTCGATGCCATCAATGGCGGCGACGTAGTGGATCAACAACGCCAGATCAGCGATACCGCCGTCGTGCATCGGGCCGCGATAGGCGTTAACGTTCTGTCCCAGCAGATTCACTTCGCGTACACCCTGCGCTGCCAACCCAGCGATCTCCGCCAGCAGGTCGTCGAAGGGACGGCTGACCTCTTCGCCACGGGTGTAGGGGACGATGCAGAAGGTGCAGTATTTCGAGCAGCCTTCCATGATCGAGACGTAGGCGGTCGGCCCTTCGGCACGCGGTTCGGGCAGGGCATCAAACTTCTCGATCTCGGGGAAACTGACATCGACCACCGCACGACGGTGAGCGATTACTTCACCCAGCATCTGCGGCAGGCGGTGCAGAGTCTGCGGGCCGAAGACCACGTCGACGAAGGGTGCACGCTCACGGATCGCCGCCCCCTCCTGACTGGCGACGCAACCGCCGACACCGATAATCACGTTCGGATTCTTCTCCTTCAGCGGCTTCCACATGCCGAGCTGGGAGAAGACCTTCTCCTGCGCCTTCTCGCGCACACTACAGGTATTGAGCAGCAGCACATCGGCCTGCGCCGGGTCGTCCACCGACTCCAGGCCGCAGGCAACCCCGAGTGCATCGGCTAGACGTGCCGAATCGTACTCGTTCATCTGGCAACCGAAGGTTTTGATATAAACCGCGCGCATTGTCTCTATGGGGTGCGAAAAGGGCGCATAGTGTACGTCAGCAGGCTATCGCACGCCAGCAAGCAGCGAGGGCCCCAAAACGGACAATGCCGACCACAGGGCCGGCATTGTCGTTGAGCGCTGAGAACTTCAACTAACGGTCGTAGGACGGCTCGGAAGCGATTTTATGGATCGCCAGGTCGGCACCCTCGAACTCCTCCTCTTCGGAGAGACGCAGGCCGATAACCGCCTTGAGTCCGCCATAGACGATGAAGCCACCGGCCAGGGCGATAGCCAGACCGAGTACGGTACCGGCCAACTGCCCCATAAAGGTGACGCCGCCCATGCCGCCCAGCGCTTCCAGACCGAAGATACCCGCGGCGATACCGCCCCAGGCACCGCAAAGACCGTGCAGCGGCCAGACACCGAGCACATCGTCGATACGCCATTTGTTCTGCACCAGGGTAAAGGTCCAGACGAACAGGCCACCGGCGATGCCGCCGGTGATTAGCGCACCCAGCGGGTGCATCAGGTCGGAACCGGCACAGACTGCCACCAGGCCGGCCAGCGGACCGTTATGAACGAAGCCCGGGTCATTCTTCCCGGCGACCAGCGCCACCAGAATGCCGCCGACCATCGCCATCAATGAGTTGACCGCGACCAGACCGGAGATGCCTTCAATGGACTGGGCCGACATCACGTTAAAACCGAACCAGCCGACGCTGAGAATCCAGGCACCAAGGGCCAGGAAGGGAATGCTTGATGGCGGATGGGCGAAAACCTCACCGTTCTTGCCGTAACGGCCTTTGCGATGACCCAGCAGGATCACTGCCGCGAGGGCAATCCAGCCGCCTACCGCGTGGACCACCACGGAACCGGCGAAGTCGTGGAACTCAGCACCGAAGGTCTCGCCGATCCACGCCTGAATACCGAAGTTACCGTTCCAGGTAATCCCCTCAAAGAAGGGATAGACCAGTGCCACCAGCAGGAAGGTGGCCATCAGTTGCGGATAGAAACGGGCGCGCTCGGCGATACCTCCGGAGATAATCGCCGGGATCGCCGCGGCGAAGGTGAGGAGGAAGAAGAATTTCACCAGGGCATAGCCGTTGTTCACATTCAACGCCTTGGCATCATCGAAGAAGCCGATACCGTAGGCCACCAAGTAACCGATGAAGAAGTAGGCAATGGTGGAGGTGGCAAAGTCGGCGATGATCTTTACCAGTGCGTTGACCTGATTCTTTTTCCGCACGGTGCCCACCTCAAGAAAGGCGAAGCCCGCGTGCATCGCTAGCACCATGATGGCGCCAAGCAGGACGAACAGTGTGTCGATACCGCTGGTCTGTTCCATTAATGTTCCCCGTAGTTATGCAAAAAATGTCCGTTTAGCGTGCAAGAAACGCACCAATATTGTGCTTACAGACAAATCAGGCACTTAATGACGCAATTCGGGGAATAACGGAGAATCAATGCACAACTATAGTGCGATTGTTAAAAATGTTGCCCCTTTACGGGGCAATCCATCAGTTCTTACGCTGGCGAAAACGATCAACACGCTGGCTTAAGCGTTCACCCAGCAGCAGCATGCAGGGGGTGAGCACCAGAGTCAGGATGGTGGCAAAGGCGAGGCCGCCCGCCACGCCGGTGGCAAGCTGCACCCACCACTGAGTAGAGGGAGCGCCGTAGGTGACATCGCGATTGACCAGATCGATATTCAGCTTCAACACCATCGGCATCAGGCCAAGGATAGTGGTGATAGTAGTCAACAATACCGGACGCAGGCGCTGTGCGGCGGTACGCAGGATCGCTTCCACCACCTCCATCCCCTGCTGACGCAGGATGTTGTAGGTGTCGATCAGCACGATGTTGTTATTCACCACGATCCCCGCCAGGGCGATAACACCCACCCCACTCATGACGATACCGAAGGGCTGCCCCGTGGTCAGCAGGCCAAGCAGCACACCGACGGTGGAGAAGATCACTGCTGTGAGGATCAGGAACGCCTGGTAAAAACTGTTGAACTGGGTCACCAGGATGATCGCCATAATGAACAGCGCCACCAGGAAGGCCTTGCTGAGGAAAGCCTCAGCCTCGCGCTGATCCTCGTCCTCACCCTTGAACTTCAGATCGAGTCGCGAATCGAGCTGCACATTCTTATCCAGCCACTGCTGGATCTCTGCCACCTTGTTGGCTGGCAGAATTCCCGTGGGCACATCGGCCTTTACTGTCATCACCCGTTGGCCATCGACCCGGCTGATGTTGCCGCGTTTGGGTGCAGGTTCACTGCTGACGAAGTTCGTGATCGGTACCAGACCATATTGGGTCTGTACCCGTAGCCGATCCAGCGCATCCAGATCGCGTTGCTCTTTCGGCAGACGGACGATGATGTCCACCTCATCGTCGGCATCATCGGGACGGTAGTCGCTGACCTTGATGCCGTTGGTCACCATCTGCACCGCATTACCGACAATGGTGATATCAGCACCAAAACGCGCTGCCTGGGTGCGGTCGACATTAATCTGCCACTCGATCCCGGGAAGTGGACGGTCATCTTCGACATCGACAAAACCACCGACCTCGTCGATCAGTTCGCGAACCTTCATCACCGCAGGTTCCAGCAATTGCGGATAGCGTGAGCCGATCTGCAATTGCACCGGCTTACCGCCAGGTGGACCGCCCTCCTGTTTGCGCGTCTCGATATGGATACCGGCAATATCGGCAGTGCGACGACGGATCTCAGCCAGAATGTCATCGGCGGGCTGACGCTTGTCCCAGTCACCGAACTCCATCTGAATCACACCGATGGTATCCGGCGGCACGTCCTGACCGCCGCTGGCAAGACCAGCGCCGCTATGGCTATAGAGGGTTTTAATCCCCTGTAACCCCAGAATGCGCTGCTCCACTTTGCGCACCAGTGCATCCTGTTCGTAAACGGAAAGATTGCCACGGGCGAGGACGTTGACTGCCGCCTGTTGCGGTTCCACTTTGGGAAAGAACTCGACACCCTTGCCGAAGACACCGTAGATCACATAGACCAGTAACAAAAATCCGAAACAGGCTGCCAGAATCTTGCCCGGATGGGCCAGCAATTTCTCCAGGGTACGGATATATAAACCGGTCAGGCCACCAATCTCGTGTAGTTCACCGGTCTCCGCCGCGGCGAGACTTGTTAACGCCTCCTCTCCCACCGGGCTACGTTTACCCACCAGTTCGCCCAAAGTAGGAACGAAGATCAACGCCATCAACAACGACGCCGATAACGTCGCCAACAACGTAATCGGCAGATACTTCATAAACTCACCCACCACACCGGGCCAGAATAGCAACGGCATGAAGGCCGCCAGGGTGGTGGCAGTGGAGGCGGTGATCGGCCAGCTCATACGCCGTGCGGCGAAGGAGTAGGCCTCTTCACGGGGCATCCCTTCGATCATCTTGCGGTCGGCCATTTCGGTGACCACGATGGCGCCGTCAATCAACATCCCCACCGCCATGATCAGGGCAAACAACACCACGATATTGATGGTGAGTCCCATCGAATCGATGATCAGGATACCGGTAAGGAAGGAACCGGGAATCGCCACACCCACAAGTAATGCGGTACGCACACCCAGCGCGGCAACGATCACTACCATTACCAGCAGCACCGCACTGATGACGTTGTTCTGCAAGTCCGTGAGCATGTTCTTCACATCTTTGGACTTGTCCTGGGAGAAACTGACTTCCACGCCATCGGGCCAGGATGCACGTTCTTTCTCGACGATGGCACGCACCTTGTCGATGGTTTCGATTATGTTCTGGCCGACCCGCTTGGAAATTTCCAGACTGATCGCTGGGCGACCGTTTACCCGGGCAAAACTGGTTGGGTCTTTGAAGGTACGACGCACGGTGGCAACGTCGCCAAAGGTTATCACCCGATCCTCGACCACCTTAACCGGCAGGGAAAAGACATCCTCAGCCCCCTCCAGCAGGCCGGGTACCTTAACCGAGAAACGACCCTTGCCCGTATCCAGCGCACCGGCGGCCACCAGTTTGTTGTTGCGCCAGACGAAGTTGATCAGTTCTTCATAGGAGATGCCGTAACTATCCAACACTCGCGGTTCGACCAGGATCTCCACCACCTCTTCCCGATCACCGGCGATCTTCGCTTCCAGTACCTCACGCAGACCTTCGATCTTGTCCTGAAGGTCACGGGAAAGAGTTAAAAGCGTACGCTCCGGTACGTTACCGGCCAGAGTGACCACCAACACAGGGAACAGGGCAACGTTAACCTCGTTGACCGTCGGCTCGTCGGTCTCTGTTGGTAACTTACTCTTTGCCAGATCAACCTTCTCGCGCACATCCTGCAGCGCCTGGTCGCTATCGAAACCAGCATCGAATTCCAGCAGTACCGAGGCATGCCCCTCCTCGGCGTTAGAACGCATCTCCTTCACGCCTTCAATGGTCTGCAGCTCCTTCTCCATCGGTCGGATCAGCAGGCGCTCGGCATCTTCCGGAGAAATGCCTTCGTGACTCATGGAGACGTAGATGATCGGGATCGCCACATCCGGGTCCGATTCCTTGGGAATGGTGACGTAGGCGATAGTGCCACTGATCAGGATCAGCACCAGTATGGCCAGAACCGTACGCGAGCGGTCGAAGGCCGCGTTAATGATGCTCTTCATCTCAAAGGGCGTCCTGCTCGCGACTGATTTCGACCTTGTCACCATCGCGGACGAAACCCTGTCCGACGGTGATCAGATCCATGCTTTCCGGCAGCCCGCCGAGCCATAAACCGTCCCGCTCGGACTTCAGGATATCCACCTTGTGAAAACGGACGATGCTGTCCTTGTCGACGATCTTCAGTCCCAGCACCCCGGCATCGTTCAGTGACAGCAGCGCAGGCGAAACCTTGTGCGCGGGCATGGTGTCGAGCGGCACGCGAATGGTGGCGCTCATTCCGCCACGCTGTTGTGGTTCAGGGTTGGACGCTTCCACCTCCATGGCATAGGTCCGGGTACTGCTGTCGGCCACCGGGGCAACAAAGGTGATCGTGCCGCTCATGGTAGCGCCGTTACTCAGCTCGAGATTGGCGGGAAGACCAGCCTTAATTCGATCCACTTCGTTTTCGGAAATATCGCCACGGAACACCAATGGATCGAGGCTCACCAGGGTATAGGCAGGATCGCCGACCTTGAGATAATCCCCCACCTCGGCGAAACGCGCCTGGACCATGCCGTCGAATGGCGCGGCGATGTTCTGCCAGGCCACATTCAGTTCAGCACTCTTGAGCAGGCTTTTGGCGCTGCGCAGCAGGGTCATCGCCTCAGCCAGTTGCCGCTCCGCCTGCAGCCCCTGACTTTTAAGTTTTTTGGCTGCTTCATATTCCAGTTGGCGCTGCTCAACCAACGCCCTGGCTTCGGCCAGTTGGCGAGGGCGTGCATCGTCTTCCAGACGCATAACTGCATTGCCCGTTTTCACCGCGGCCCCTTTGTCGGCAATCACCTCTTTCACCTGGCCCGCGGTTTGTGCTTTGACCACTACCTCGCGTTTGGCCTGGCTCTGCCCCTGCACCATTACTTCACGTTGCATTGGTTTGGCCTGATAACGCACCACCTGCACCCGGGTCAGTTTATGTTCGGGTGCGGCCGCTACGGCCTCTTCTTCGGCACCACCGCCAAAGACCCCGGTTAACATCCACAGGGTCACCACCAGCACAATACCTGCTGCAACGATATAAGAGCGTTTCACGATGTTTTTTCCTGTTGTTCCTGTAGTGCCTGTGCCAGTTGCTCACGATGTTGGCGGATGTATTCCCGCCCCGCTTTCAGTACTGCCGTGCCATAGCCGGCGGTAAACGCAACCCCCGGCGGCATGCCGCATGCGCAATCTTCCGCATTAACGCATGCCTCGATCTCCCCAATCTGTCGCTCGATATCAGCCAGCCGGGTATCGAACACCCGACTGAGCTGCTCGGGCGAAAGCCGATGAGCAAAGACCATCAAGGCCAGGAAGTCAGAACGAATCCGGTGCTGGGGATAGGTATCGGCCAGGGCAGCATCGAACGTTTCACGTCCGCTATCGGTCAGACGGTATACCTTCTTTGCCGGACGCTTTTCCTGTTCGATATTGCTAACCGTGACATGACCAGCACGGGTCAGCTCCGCCAATGCAGGATAGATAGAGCCAAACCCGGCGATATAAAAATGGCTAAAAGCATCTTCAAAAACTTGCTTGATTTCATAGCCGCTGGCTTCGCCGAGTGTCAGTATGCCGAGACAGAGTGTTTTAACGTCCATTGGCGAACTATACCTTTCCGATATATATCGTCAAGATATATATCGGTTCGATACACTGTCATAGTCTGATCAAGGTAGATGTGGCATAGTCCGGCTATGGTAAAACCCCTTTGCAGTCAGTAACATGACAGCACGCGGCATATTCATGAGGAGTGGAAGAGAATGCGCAAAACGGCGTTAGTGATTGTTTCAACACTGATCCTTGCCAGCTGCGGCGGCAAGGTGGACATGTATCGTGGTGACGCCTCCAATAGCGGGGTCTTCAGCGACGGGGTGAGCACCCTGCATAACCTGAAGTGGAAATTCTCCACCCGGCGCGATATCAAAACCACCACGGTGATCAGTAACGAAACCGCCTATTTCGGCAATGCCGACGGTGTGGTCTATGCCGTTACCGTTGAGGACGGCCGCGAAAAGTGGCGCTTCAAAACCGGCGGCCCCATCGGCGGCGCTCCCGCAGTCTCTGAAGGAACCATCTACATCGGCAGCCAGGACGGCAGCTTCTACGCGATTAACGACAAAACCGGCCAGCAGGTTTGGAAATTTTCCAGCAGCGGTTCTGTCACCACCTCACCGGTTATGCGCGATGGCATTATTTACTTTGGTAACGTCGCAGGTGACCTGTTTGCCGTTGAGGCCGCCAGTGGACGCGAACGCTGGCGTTTCAATTGCGGCGCAGCGATCTACTCCTCACCTGTGTTGAGCGGTGACCTGGCAATCTTCGGTAGCGAAAGCGGCAAGCTCTTCGCCGTGGATACCATGACTGGCAACGAACGCTGGCGCTTTAGTACCGGCGGCAAGATCCATGCTGACCCGACCCTGTATGAAGAAACCGTGCTGATCGGCAGTCAGGATGCGACCTTCTACGCGGTGGACATCAAAACCGGTCAGCAGATGTGGCGTTATCGCACCGAAGGCGCGATCAACAGCACCGCTGCGGTCTACCGCAACACCGCCTTCTTCGGCGCCACCGATGGTCACCTCTATGCGCTCAATCTGGACACTCACCGTCCGCGCTGGAAATATCGTGTCGGTGAATGGATCAGCGGCGGCATTATTATCGGTGACGGCCTCGCCTACTTCGGCGCCTACGATAAAAAACTGCATGCGGTGGATATGAGTGACGGCAAGGAGAAATGGGCGTTTACCACCCAGGGCGCAATTATCGCCTCACCGACCATCGCCGACGGCACACTCTATATCGGCAGCACCGATGGGGCGTTGTACGCGATTCAGTAACAGCTAAATCAAAGGACATTGTGATTGCCAGGGACGGCGACCACAGATAAGGAGAGTCAGTGGAAATATCCGATATTCCGTTTATCAAGAAAGTCGGCGTTCACAAGAACCGTAGCGGCCAATGTGAACTCACCTTCGAACCTTCCCTCCTGAACCACCTGCAGACACTTCATGCCAGCGCGCTCTTTACCCTGGCTGAAACAGCCAGCGCTGATGCACTACAACATCATTTTCCTGCACTGGTTGGAAAAGTTGCCCCCCTTCTCAGAAATTCGCAAATCAAATTCCGCAAACCCGCTACTCAATCTGTGACGGCATACGCTCAAATCGCCGATGAAAACATTGCCAGATTTTCGGCACAGTTTGAAAGAAAGGGACGTGCGGCAATTGATATTGAAGTGGAGATAAAAGACGGCAGCAGTGATGTGATATGTGCTGGTTCGTTTAACTGGTTTGTCCAGCGCATGGAAAACTGATCAGAAAAATAGATTTATAACCCTTCCTGCTTGGCAAGCTCCCACAGTGCATCCATCTCTTCCAATGAACACGCTTCGAGTTCCTTACCCTGTTTTTTGAGTTCTGTTTCCAGATAGCGAAAACGGCGTTCGAATTTACTATTCGCGGCACGCAATAGCTCTTCGGCATCGCCACCGACATGACGAGCAAGATTGACGCAGGCAAACAGTAGATCACCGATCTCCTGTTGCAATGCTTCATTGTTCTCGTTGGCGATCTCGGCACGAATTTCGCCGATCTCTTCTTCCACTTTATGCAGCACACCATCCACGGCGGGCCAGTCGAATCCTGCTCGTGCTGCCCGCTTCTGTAATTTATGTGCGCGACTCAATGCCGGTAGTCCCAGGGCAACGCCATCGAGTAGACTATGCTGCTCGTTCTGTTTGCGTTCCGCGGCTTTATGTTTCTCCCACGCCTGGGTCTGTTCCTCCGTATCGGCCACCTCTTCATCGGCAAAAACATGGGGATGACGGCGAATCATCTTCTCGACAATGGCATCGACCACGTCATCGAAGGCGAAGGCATTTTGTTCCTCTGCCATGCGCGCATGAAACACTACCTGAAACAGCAGATCGCCCAGTTCACCACGTAGATCATCAAGATCATTACGCTCAATCGCATCGGCTACTTCATAGGCTTCTTCGATGGTATAGGGCGCGATAGTGGAAAAGTTCTGTTCCCGATCCCAGGGGCAACCGGTTTGCGGATCGCGCAGGGCCGCCATTATCGCGATCAGATCTTCAATACGTTTCTGGCTCACTGCTTTGCCTCGACGTCACGACGGAAACGCAGCAGGCCACCCTTGTTGGCATCGTCGGCAAGCACATACTCCAGCACCTTGCGCAGACGATAAAAACCGGCGACCGAATCGAGGCGCATCACCGAACGTCCCTGACCGTCGAAGAACAGCAGTGTCGGTGTGTAGAAAAGTCCCAACGACTCGGCCCAGCGTTTACTGGTGGTCCTCTCACCGTTCGGTGTGATCACCGGCGTATCGCTGGTTACATCCAGTTGCACAATTTCGAAGCGCCCCAGCAATTTTCGAATCTCTTCGTTCTGTAGTGGTGCGGTGTGCAACACATCGCAGGCATGACAGTTACCCTGCTCGAAAAACACCAGCAATGGCATCGCCGCCGCAACCTTACTGCGGTCGAGCACATAGGGCGGTGGCTGGAAGAACTCTTCCTGATTCAGTCCACCCAGCTCAAACGCCATCGGCGGATCGGCCCGCTGCAGGTAATCGCGAAACAATTCATCTCGGTAGTGACCATCGGCAACGAATTCCAACGCTGCGCGGAATTTGTAGGGCGGGTAGTAACCTTGCAGGCGTAACGCCTCAATGCCGTCCTTATCGTAGAACACCAGAGTCGGCGTCAGGCTGACCTTTTCGCGGTCAGCAAACTCCTTCTCCGACATCTCCCTGCCCTTCAGGTCCGTTACCCGCTTCTGGCCGTGAATATCGATGGCCAGCACATCGAAATTACTGCGGGTGTATTGCTCGATATCACGGCTACCAAAATTGGTTTCCAGCATCGCCTTGCAGTAGGGGCAGAACTCCTGGCCGTAATAGACGATTACACCGCGCTTATCGAAGGCAGTGATCTCGCGTAATTCCTCGGGCATGTTGAGAAAGGAGAGCCGGAACCAGGGCGGATATTCCACATGCTGATCCAGTGGCGCATCGTCGATAAACAGCGCATCTCCCTCACGGATATCAACGGCGTAGGCCGTTGCAAACGGCAGGATAAACAGCAATATCAAATAACAGAGACGTTTCATGGACGTGATAGTACCCAATTGGGCAGGGGTTGTGTAACCTCCTGTAAGGGTTTTACATATTCGTAGTGATCAATCCCTGATGGAATGGAGACGGAAATGAAGAAACCGAAGATTGGTCTGGCGCTGGGCAGTGGTTCGGCGCGTGGCTGGGCCCATATCGGTGTCATCCACGCTCTGGAGGAACAGGGCATCAAACCGGACGTGGTAGCTGGCTGTTCCATCGGTGCCCTGGTCGGCGCCGCCTACTGTGGCGGTAATCTGGACGCACTGGAAGAGTGGGTGCGTAAGCTCGATTTCTGGGATGTGGTCAAATTGATGGATGTACGCATGTCCGGCGGGCTCATTGAGGGTGCGAGCCTGATGACCTCCTTCGCCGACAAGTTCAAGGGCATCGAAATTGAGAAGCTCTCGACACCCTTTGCAGCGGTCGCTACCGATCTCGCCAACGGGCGGGAGGTGTGGCTGCAGAGCGGGCCTCTAGATACCGCGGTGCGCTCCTCCATCGCTCTGCCGGGACTATTCTCACCCGTTTGCACAGAGGATCGTTGGCTGGTCGATGGCGGCCTGACCAACCCGGTTCCCGTCTCACTCTGCCGCGCCATGGGGGCGGATATCATCATTGCGGTCAATCTCAACAGCGATATTGTCGGTCGTCATCTCAGGCCGAAAAAGAAGAAGAAAAAAGAGGCGGTCAAAAACGATGAACGGGATCTCTTCTCACAACTGCTGAAAAAACTGAACAACGGTATACTGGAATCGAAACTCGTCGCCTGGCGAAAAGAATGGAAATCAGACTCCCCGGTCCCCGGTCTTTTTGAGGTGATGGCCAGCTCCATCAACATCATGCAGGACCGCATCACCAAAAGCCGCATGGCAGGAGACCCACCCGACGTGTTGCTCTCCCCCAGACTGGCGCAGTTGGGGCTACTGGAATTTGATCGCGGTGGTGAAGCCATTGATGAAGGATATGAATCGGTACAACGCGCAGAATCGACGCTTAAACATGTGCTGAAGCCGTTTCAGGATTAAATAAACCACTCCTTCGGTAACACTGCGCGCAATCGCTCCTGCACCTCGGCCAGTTGCTCGTCGCTATAGGGTTGTGCTGTACCCACGCCCCATACAGGATTGGGCCACGCCTCATCATCTCGGTAACGTACGATATGGTGCATGTGGAACTGCGGCACCAGATTCCCCAGCGCGGCGATATTGAGTTTGTCGCCGCCAAAAGCCTCCATCAACGCCGCCCCTAGAGTGGTCGACTCTCGCCACAACTGCTGCTGATCGATATCGCTCAACTGATAGAGCTCGACCAGATCATACCGACGCGGCACTAACAGGCACCATGGATAACGCGCATCGTTCATCAACAGCAACCGCGACAGGGGCAGGTCACTAAGATAGATGCAATCGGACTCCAGTCGCGGATGCAGCAGGAACATGGGTTCTCGTTTAATGAGTAAAGGAACTTTTGAGTATAACGTTTTTTACCCGGCGTGAAAGCCGCGGCTTATTCAGGCAGATCGCCGAGCCGCTGCAGTGCGACGAAACGATTATTACTATCGAATTGCAGGGCAAACAGGCCGCGTACACCATCGCGTGTAACGAAGGGACGCAGGCGCTCTGCTGGAAACTCAACCCGCTTGCCTTCGATACTGACCACCGACACCGCCCTGGCAGCGCCCTGATAGTAACGCAGATAACGTTCCGGGCTGAGATCAAGATAGAAATGCAGTTCGTTCACAGTTGCCTGTTTGCCAATAACCGAACACAATCCCAGTCTAACGTGTAAAAGGGAAAAGACCTATGGCCAGACGACAGCGCAAGCTCATCAAACTTCTGCTTCTGTTGTTAATCTTTAGCGGAATACTTCCCTTCGTCTATCCCTGGGGGCACCCGCTTCTCACACTGGACAGGATTAACCTGCCAGAATTGAAGGCGCTAAGCAGTAAACTGCCTGAACTGCCCGTAGTGAATGAACATAAAAGCGCGGTGGTCACCGTCTACCGCTGGCGCGACAAGGACGGTACCTGGAGTTATGGATCGCAACCGCCGGAAAATACAAAGTTCGAAGCGCTTAACGTCAACCCGGATACAAACCTGATTCAGGGACTACGTCAGGCTGACGAAGAAACTGATACGCAGAAAACGACCACCATCATTCAATCCGGGGAGAAGGACGAAGCACCTTCGCTCATGGGTTACAGTGCGGAAGATGTGAGCAAGATCATGCAGAGCGCCAAGGAAGCTCGTGCGGCGATGGAACAACGCTACCAACAGCAGGAAGCAGTGATCAACAGCTCGCAATAAACTAGAAGCAGTCTCAAAATTAGGTTTCGTGTTCTGAGACAAGGCGCAAAGTCTGCGAGGAGCAGAGTTTACAGGTAGTAAATGAGCACCGCAGTAGGCTTTGTAACACAGGATCGGAATACGAAGACAATTTTGAGACCGCTTCTAGCTAGTCCTTCTTTTTATTGCGGCTAATACTGTCGATGGAGACCACGACATCCCCCTGCTGACGTGGCTCATCCTTGAAACGCGGGCGCTGATCCATCTCGCGTCCGCTCACTTCGGCCAGCTCCTGCTCGCGTTGGCTGATCAAAACCAGACAATCGCGCAGACCGTGAATGGTGTTTTCTGAAAGTGGATGCTTCATCCCTGGAGCGGTTGCAGTATCCTTGATTATCTCGGTCAATACGCGTTTGACCGCCGTCAGGATCTGTTCTTCTTTGGTATGCTCGTTATCGCTCATCACACTCTCCAGGGGTTCGGGTGAGGGAAGCGCATTCTACAACAGAACACCGAAACCTCCCAAAACCGTTATACTGAGGGTGATTCGACATTATGCAAGATCTGTCCATGTCCAATAACGCGCTTCACGCCCTGCTTTTTACCGCACCCGGCTGCCCTCACTGTCCCGGAGTCAAGGCTGCACTGGAAAAACTGCAGCAGGAAGGCGTGATCGCCGAGCTCGAAACTGTCAGCATTGCCGACGAGCCATCCCGTGCAGCGCAGTATGGGGTACGCAGTGTGCCCTGGCTGCAACTGGGGGAATTCATCCTCACCGGGGCACAAACACCGCAGCAACTTCGCCAGTGGGCGGAGCGCGCCACTGAAGGCGGGATGGCCGATTATCTGCAGCACTTGCTGGCCAACGGTGAGTTAGGCGCAGCAGAAGAACTGCTGGCAAAGTCACCACAACACCTGCCCCTACTCCTCAGTCTGCTGGAAAAACCCGATACGCCGATCCAGGCTCGCCTTGGAGTCTCTGCGGTACTCGAAGGACTGGAAGGTGATAATGCGTTACACACATTATTACCTGCGCTCATTGAAATGAGTCGTAACAATGACCATCGTCTGCGTAGCGATGCCTGTTATTTTCTTGGTCTCAGCCATCACCCTGAGGCATTGGAGATACTCGAGCCACGACTTGAAGACGACAACGGTGAAGTACGCGAGATCGCAGCCGAAGCCATCGCGACCATCCAGCAACATCAACATTGACGACGGCCGAGCCGATGGACGAAACCGAATACAAAAAAACCTTCCGCGATGTTAACCACGCCCCCTGCGTATTCGCCAAGGCGATCCTGCGTCGCTGTGCCGGCTGTTCCCGTTCGCAGAAACTGTTTATCGCCGAACGTGAGGCCGTTGCCTGTAAATCCCCCGGCGCCCACCAGCGTTGTCGCGAAGTGCTGACGCAATTACACGAAAAGGCGATGTTCGCCCTGCACCTCTCCCACCCGGAGCAGCTGTTACCCCATGGCAAGGAACTGAAAGTGCAATGCGGTGGCCTGCTCGGTCTGCAACAGGCACTCCAGGTCAATCACTCCGCCATGGAAACGGTGGAAGATATCAACGCCCTGCTGGAACAGGCGGTTCGGGATCGGGGTAGCCTAGACGACCTGCCATTGGGAGAAGTGGTCAAAGCCGTCACCGCCTTTAAGCCCCGAGGCAAATAAATAAACGATGACTCGTTTCCCTGCGGCGACTATGGTTATAGAAATGCCACGAGGAGATCAGCATGTTTGAAGTCGCCGAGCTGGGGCACAAGCTAAACAAAAAAGAATACGACCAGCGTGTCCCTGAACTGCGCACCGAATTACTCCAGGCGCAGGAAATGCTAAAGCTGGCCGACTTCCCGGTGATTATCCTGGTCTCTGGAGTTGACGGTGCCGGCAAGGGCGCGACGGTCAACCTGCTCAATGAATGGCTCGACCCGCGTTACGTGCGAACCTTCGCCTTCGGTGAGATGAGCGATGAAGAACGCGAGCGTCCCGAATTCTGGCGTTTCTGGCTCGCCCTGCCACAGAAGGGGCGCATCGGACTCTATGTCGGTTCCTGGTATAGTCATCCCATCGCGCAACGCCTTAACGGTGAATTTAACGACGCCGAACTCGATGGACACCTGTTGCGTATCAAGACCTTCGAAAAAGAGCTGTTCGATGATGGCGCCTTGATCATCAAATTTTGGCTGCATCTCTCACGGGATGCACAAAAGGCGCGCCTGAAAAAACTGGAAAGCGATCCCAAAACTGCCTGGCGGGTGACCGATACCGATCGGGAACACCTGAAAAAATATAACGAGTTCCGCAGCATTGCCGAACGTACCCTGCGCGACACCAGCACGGGTGAAGCACCGTGGATCATTGTTGAAGGCAGCGATCCCTACTATCGCGGGATCACCATCGGCCAGCACATCCTCGATCGCATACACCATCGCCTGCAGAAAGAGGAACAACATGTCGACCATCTGGCACCGCTACACAGCGAAGTGATGCCGGTACTTAACCATGCCACGACGCTGCTCAGCCATCTGGATCTGGATAAATCGCTGGATAAAAAAGAGTATCGGAAACAGCTGGAGAAGTATCAGGGTAAACTCCATCTACTTGCCCGCACTGCCTACGAAAAAAAAATCTCCACTATCATTGTTCTCGAAGGTTGGGATGCCGGTGGCAAGGGCGGCATCATTCGCCGCATCATCAATCCACTCGATGCGCGTAAGTACCAGATTATCCCTATCGCTGCGCCCACCGATGAAGAGCGGGCACACCATTATCTGTGGCGTTTCTGGCGACACATTCCCCGTGCGGGAAAAATCACTATCTATGATCGAAGCTGGTATGGCCGGGTACTGGTCGAACGCGTGGAGGGTTACGCCAGCCATGATCAATGGATGCGTGCCTATACCGAAATCGCCGACTTCGAAGAACAGCTCACCGAGCACGGTACCGTACTACTCAAATTCTGGCTGCACATCGACAAGGATGAACAACTTCGCCGCTTCAAGGAGCGGGAGAAGATCACCTACAAGCAGTACAAAATCACTGAAGAGGATTACCGCAATCGGGAACGCTGGGACGATTACGAATTGGCGGTTAACGACATGGTGGAACGCACCAGCACAGAGTACGCCCCATGGACATTGATCGAAGGCAACGACAAACGCTACGCCCGGATCAAGGCGCTGAAGACGGTATGTGAGCGATTGGAAGCTGCACTCAAGGATTAATATGTCCGTCAGGACATCTGCACAACTACAGTCCGTACGGAGTGGTCTCAAAATTTGGATTCGTGCCCGGAGACAAGGCGCAAAGCCTGCGAGGAGCACAGTTTACCGGTAGTAAATGAGCACCGCAGCAGGCTTTGCAACACCGTATCAGGGCACGAAGACCATTTTGAGGCCGCTTCCGTTACCAGCTCTTGTACGGCAGGAACTTACCATTCAGGGTAACCACAACGCGATCACCCGCCGGATTCTCTTCCTTATCAATGTTCATGGAGAAATCGATGGCGCTCATAATGCCGTCACCGAACTTCTCGTGAATCAATTCCTTGATGGTCTCGCCGTAAACACCAACGATCTCGTACCAACGGTAGATAACCGGATCGGTCGGCACCAGTTGGTCCCATGATTTGTGTGGGAATTCCTGCAGCGCGGTAGAAAGTTCGGCGCCCATGCCCAGTGCCGCCGCAACGGCATCGGCCGGACCTTTGTCCAGATGGTTCATGCCCAGACAGGCGGAGCAGGTGTACTCGGCAGAAAGACCGGCTTTCTCGGCCAGTGCAGCCCAGGTCAATCCCTTCTCTTTCTTCGCTTCAAGAATCACTTCTTTCATTTCACTCTTTTTCATGACACAGACCTCATTCAGGATGGTGTGGAACATAGTCGGGATAACCCTGCTATCTCCACAGCAATAGTGATGCCAGATCCTGAAATGGTGCACGGCGACGTGATTACAGGCTTACTGTACCGTAATAACCAAGCAAGACTGTCTGTTTTTGTCTGAATTGTCCGACATTGTCGTCAATGCTTGAGCTGACAAAGTGGACGGAAGGGGAAAAAGTGTGTTTCGGCCTGAAAATACAGGCGTTTTGCGTACTGGCACGATCACTGCATTGCCTCAACTGAATTCAACTTGAGGCAATACCCATGAGTGCAAATATCAGCGTCGATTATATCACCCACACTTTCAAGGGACAGACGGCTCCTACCCTGTCCAATATTGAATTGACCATTGCCCCCGGTGAGAAAGTGGCATTAATCGGGCGCAGCGGTTGTGGCAAATCGACCCTGCTGCACATGCTGGCCGGTCTGCTGCTGCCCAGCGAAGGTTGCGTGCGCATCAACAGCCATCAGGTCACCCGCCCCAGCGCAAAATGGAACATGATGTTCCAGAAGCCTTCTCTCTATCCGTGGATGAACGTGCGCCAGAACGCTGCGCTGGGCCTGACGCTGGCCGGCGAGAAAGATGAGAGTAAGGTCGATCACCTGCTGGAGATGGTTGGCCTGGAGGAAAAGATGGATGCCAACGTGCAAAGCCTCTCCGGTGGCCAGCAACAACGCGTTGCTCTGGCACGCTCACTGGCCACTTCACCCGAACTGCTTTTACTCGACGAACCCTTCTCTGCACTGGACGCCTTTACCCGCTCCTCATTGCAGGACGAGGTGATCCGCATTGCCGATCAGGCGAAGCTGACCCTGGTGATCGTCACCCACGATATCGACGAGGCCGCAGCGATGGCCGATCGCATTTTGATCATGTCCGCCAATCCGGGGCGCATCGTCGGCGAGCATCGCGTCTCCCTGCCCTTCCCCCGTGACCGCGCTTCAACCGAGTTCAGTCACGAACGCGAAAAACTGATGAAGAAATTCGATCAACTGGTCGGCAATGCCGCCAGCGAGCAAGAACAAAACAACAAGAGCGACAACCTGAAACAGGAAGCAGCCTGAAACACACACCCTCCCTGCAATGCAGACAACTGAGAAGGTAACGACCATGAGCAAGTATAAAGATGATGAACTGGAATACCTGAACAAGCACGAGATGAGTCGTCGTGACTTCATGCTCGACATGCTGGCCATGGGAGGGCTGGCGGCTGGTATGACTCTGCCCGGCATGAGCCTGGCTAACATGACACCGCCCGATGACGAAGTCGTACGTATCGGTTACCTGCCGATCACCGATGCCACCGCGCTGCTGGTCGCACATGCCATGGGCTTCTTCGAAGACGAAGGACTTAAGGCAGAAAAGCCGACCCTGATCCGCGGCTGGTCACCGTTGGTCGAAGGTTTTGCGGCAGGCAAGTTTAATCTGGTTCACCTGCTCAAGCCGATCCCGGTCTGGATGCGTTACAACAACAACTTCCCGGTCAAGATCATGTCCTGGGCACACATCAACGGCTCCGCCGTGGTGGTTGGTAAACATATCAAAGCCAACGACTTTAAGGATCTCGCTGGCAAACAGGTCGCTGTTCCTTACTGGTATTCGATGCACAACATCGTGCTGCAGATGGCACTACGTAATGCTGGGCTGAAACCGGTAATTAAAGATCAAACTGCGCCGCTGGCTGCCGATGAAGTTAACCTGATGATCATGCCGCCGCCGGATATGCCGCCTGCGCTGGCCGCGAAAAAGATCGACGCTTTCATCGTTGCCGAGCCGTTTAACGCCTTCGGTGAACTGAAAGCGGGCGGCAAGATGCTGCGCTTCACAGGCGACATCTGGAAGAACCATCCCTGCTGTGTGGTGTGCATGAACGAAGACACCGTCAAGGCCAAGCCGGAATGGACCCAGAAAGTCATGAACGCCATCGTCCGCGCCGAGATCTACGCCCAGGAGAACAAGGCCGAAGTGGCGATGATGCTTTCCAAAGACGGTAAGCGTTACCTGCCGATGCCGGGCAAAGCGGTAGTTCGCGCAATGACCTACTACGACGAAGCCGCCTACTCTCAACCCGATGCGATTCGTCATCAGAAAGAGTTCGGTAACGGTCGTATCGACTTCGCTCCTTATCCTTATCCGTCGGCCACCGAGATGATCGTCGAAGCAATGAACAACACTCTGGTCGGCGGCGAGAAAACCTTCCTCGAGAAACTTGATCCGAAATTCGTCGCTCAGGATCTGGTCGATTACAAACACGTCAAGGCAGCGATGGATAAGTACAAAGGTTGGGAAAAAGCACCCGGTGTTGACCCCGCCAATCCGTACGAGCGCACTGAGGTGATCAAGATATGAGTAACGAACAGACCCTGCCCACAGCGATGTTTGCCACCACGGAGGGTGGCAGGTCCAAACGTGACCTGTTGAAACCGCTGCTCACCTTCGCCGGCTATCCGCTGATCGGCATCGTTGGCCTGTTAATCGCCTGGTGGTTCGGCGGCTGGCTCATTGCCAATAACCCGGATACTGAATCCTTTGCCGCCTTCGCTCCGGGACCGGCCTTTGCACGCCTGATTGAACTGACTGAAAACGGTGCGGTGCTAAAAGCGATCATGCCCAGTCTGGCACGTATCGGCCTGGGCCTGTTCTGGGCAGTATTGATCGGCGTGCCGATCGGCGTTGCCATCGGTCTTTCTGCCAGTCTGCGTGAAGTTACCCATGTACCGTTTCAGTTCCTGCGCATGATCAGCCCGCTGGCGTGGATGCCGATCGCGGTACTGGCCTTCGCCAGTTGGGACGGGGCGATCGTTTTCCTTATTACTGTTGCCGCGGTATGGCCGATCCTCTTCTCCACTGCGCAGGGCGTTCGCCGTATCGATCCACTGTGGTTCAAGGTGGCCAAGAATCTCGGTGCCGATCCGTTCCAGATGCTGCGTCGTATTATCCTGCCGGCCATCGGCCAGGATATCTTCGCCGGTATCCGCCTCGCCGTTGGTGTCGCCTGGATCGTCCTGGTCCCCGCCGAATACCTCGGCGTCACCAGCGGCCTCGGGTATGCAATCAACGATGCCCGCGACACCCTGGAGTACGACACCCTTGCTGCCATGGTGGTGGTGATCGGCATCATCGGTTTCATCCTCGACGCGGTATGCGTCAGCCTGATTAAACGTTTCAGCTGGCACTACGAATAATTCAAGCGCTCATCCGGGCAAGGATGCCCATCCTTTTCTTCCGCACTAAAACAGTCCCAATGCGCACCTAATACGTGCAATCCCCTGTATTAACTACGGATAATTTCCGCGCAAAATAATCAGAAATAATTCCATTTGCACCAGATTCGATCTGAATTGTCAGGTTGGCAATGGTTTTGCATAGACCAATCTGTCGACAATGTCGGAGATGGGATATGACAAAAGAGTTTAGTGAAGCGGCGTTCTACTCAGAACTGCTGCTGGTTCAGCAAGGGGCGCGCCTCATTGCTCATTCCGCCGATCCGGAACCGGCGATTCAGGGGATACTTCGGTTGCTATCGCAACTGCTGGGGCTTAACCGTGGCCGGGTGGTACTACCGAATAAGAGCAGCAAGCGATTGGAGATCCGCTACGCCTACGGTCTGACCGGCGATGAGCGGCGCAAAGGCAGCTATCTGATCGGTGAAGGGGTAACCGGGCGTGTTTTCCAGACCGGACAGATGGCCCTGATTCAGGACATCGACAAGGAGCCCACCTACCTGACCCGTGCAGTACAACGCACCAGTCTGCCGAATGAAACAGTCGCCTACCTGGCGGTGCCGATCATCCTCGACGAACAACCGATCGGTGTGCTGGCGGTACATCGTCTACGGAACCGCGAGCGCCAGTTCCAGCATGACCTGTCACTGCTACAGGTGATCGCGACGCTGATTGGCCAGGTGTTGCGGGTTAAGGAACTGGTGACCGAACGCACCGCGCATCTGTTGTCGGAGAACAAACTGCTGCGCAACAAACTGGAGAGTAAGGGCGCACAGTACGGCATCATGGGTGAAAGCCATGCCTTGCAACGCGCTATCGAACAGGCGTTGCAGGTCGCACGCACCGATACCACGGTATTGCTGCTGGGCGAATCGGGCACCGGTAAGGAACGTTTTTCACGCATGCAACACATGGCCAGTGATCGCGCTTCGGGTCCGTTTATCGCTATTAACTGTGCGGCGATCCCGGCAACACTGATCGAGTCTGAACTGTTCGGCCACGAGAAGGGGGCCTTCACCGGCGCCACCGCAGCGAAGAAGGGCAAGATCGAACTGGCGCACAACGGTACCCTGTTCCTTGATGAGATTGGTGACCTCGATCTCGACCTGCAGACTAAATTGCTGAAGGTATTGGAGGATCGCGAAATCCAGCGTATCGGCAGCACCAAGGGCATTCCGGTAAACGTACGTATCGTCGCCGCGACACACCAGAACCTGCAGGAGGCGGTGAACGAAAACCGCTTCCGCCTCGATCTCTTTTACCGGCTTAACGTTTTCCCCATCCGTCTGCCGCCACTGCGCGCACGGCATACCGATGTACCGATCCTGGCACGCCACTTCCTCAATGCCGCCAACGAGGAGTACGGCCGCAATGTGGTCTTCGGTCCCGGCAGTCTGGAGCTGCTGGAGCACTATCCCTGGCCGGGCAACATTCGCCAGTTGGAGAATCTGGTGAAACGCGCGGTACTACTCTGCATGGATACCCTGATCGGTAGAGAATTGATCGAGCAGATCCTGGCGGAAGAGGATGGCGTAATATCACCCGGTCAGAAAAGCGTGCTCGAGCCACAGCCCACACCGCCGCCTGCGATGGAAGCACCGATGGAGCGTCCCTATGGCTTTGGCGGTATGCCGCAGATGCCGCATGGCGTGCGTCCCTATGCACGGGTGCGCGAAGATGAAGTGGAGCAGATCATCAGCGCCCTCAAGCTTAACCACGGCAACAAGACACGGGCTGCACTCAGTCTCGGTCTCACCCCGCGCCAACTGCGCTACCGCATGAAGATCCTCAACATCCCCGATTGATCCGAAATCGCAGCACCCAGGGATGGGTGATGCGGACAAATTGTCAGGACATTGATCGACATTGTCGACAAAGCGGACCTGACAATCTCATCCCTTCCCCGAGCAAAATTTCATACTGCACGTAACGCATTGAATAAATTAGTTTTTTAACTCTGGCACAGGCTTTGCTCTTCTCCAGTTGAAATCCATTACATCCACAACACTGGAGAACAATTCGATGACCACTACAGCCCAAACCGTTGCCAAATCCATGAGCTGCCTGCGCTCCCTCGACAGCGATGGCCTGTCAGCCCTCGGCGAAAAAGGTAAGGCCAACCCGGATTCCGTTGTCACCCTGAAAGCTAAGACAGTCTGCGAAGGTCAGTTCCGCATGCAGACCTATGTTCGCGACCTGCAACCGATGCTGATCGACGAGCCGCCGCACCTGTTGGGTGAAGACAACGCGCCGAACCCTTCTGAAGCCGTACTCGCTGCTCTGGGCGCCTGCCTTGCTGTTGGTGTACACGCCAACGTCGTTGCCCGTGGCCACAAGATCTCCAAGCTGGAGCTGCAACTGGAAGGCGACATCAACGTTACCGCTGTTTGGGGTACCGGTGATCTGAACGAAGCCAAGACCCTCGGCTTCTCCGCCGTACGCGTCAAGATTGATGCCGAAGGTACCTGCAGCAAAGAAGAGATGGACGAGATCATCGCCCACTCCAACGTCTGGTCTCCGGTCGCCAACACCCTGCGCAACAACGTTGCCCTGGAAGTGGTTCCGGCCTGATCGCAAAACACTGAAGAGGAGTGCTTAACATGTCCAACTACCTCAATCCGCTACCGCTGGACGAGCTGCTAAGCAAGACCAAAGCGATCGTAGATCAGGATCTGAAACCGCTTACCGTGAAGATCGACCTCGAGGGTTACTACCCGGAAGAGGTGCTGCGCAAGCTCGGTCCCATCGGTGCTTTCCATCACCACCTGCCGGCCACCCGCGCAGACGGTGTCACTGACCTGTCTGCGACTATCCAGACCATGGGTGCAGTGTCATATGAGTGCATGTCCACCGGCTTTACCGTCTGGTGTCAGGACACCTGTGGCTGGTACCTGCAAAACGCTGCCAATCCGACAGTACGCGACAACTGGCTGACCAAGGTTGCCAGCGGTGAAGTACTTGCCGGTACCGGCATGTCCAACACCATGAAGGCCTTTGCCGGTATCGAGGAGTTGCGTCTGAGCGGCAAGCGTGTCGATGGTGGTTACGTGGTCAACGGTACCCTGCCGTGGGTCTCCAACCTCGGTGACAACCATGTGTTCGGCACCCTCTTCGGTCTGGAAGACAAACCCGGTCGTTCAGTGATGGCACTGGTCGACTGCGCCAGCGAAGGTTTCACCCTGCGCCAGTCAGCTCACTTCACTGCACTGGAAGGCACCCGCACCTTCGCCTGCATCTTCGAGAATGTCTTCATTCCCGACGAGATGATCATCGACGACGATGGTGCCGCGTTCCTCAAGCGCACCCGCGCCGGCATCGTGCTACTGCAATTCGGTATGGGCGTCGGCAACATCCAGTCCTGTATCGATATCAGCCGCGAAGTCGAGCCGCTGCTCGGCCACGTTAACGGTTACCTGGATGATCGTCCGGATGAACTGCAGGCGGATCTGGACGATGCGGTCGATGCGGTACTGGCACTGGCGGAAGACCCGTTCGAATCCTCGGACGAATTCTTCCACGAGATCCTGCAACTGCGTCTCGGTGCAGGCGAACTGGCACTACGTGCATCGCAATCCGCGATGCTGCATACCGGTGCCAAAGGCTACCTGAAAGCGGCACCCGCGCAACGCAAGCTGCGCGAGTCCTACTTCATCGCCATTGTGACACCGGCAATCAAACACCTGCGTAAAGAGTTGGACCGACTCGCACAGGCTGCTTGATGTGTGCAAACGACGGGGAGGTTTTTCTCCCCGTCCTTTACTGTTGATGAGGATGAGATGAAAACATTTACCACCCCCTTGAGTGCAAACGAAGCGATCGAAAAACTGCTTGGCGGTATCGAAGCGGCAAACATGCGCGTTGTTGCCCACATCAACGGCCAGGCCAATGCGGCAAAAATGGGCAAAGAGGTCCCCGCCGATCAGATCCTGGAAGTGTTCCGTCCTGACTTTGCGATTCGCGTGTGGAACGCGTGCAAAGCAGCGGGCCACGATATCCCGTTACGAATTCATGTTTACGAAGCAGACGGCGCAACCCAGGTTGCCTGCCGCTTGCCTACAGAAGTATTCGCCCCGTTCGGTTCAGCCGAACTGATGGAAGTCGGCAAAGAACTGGATGCGATCTTCAACGCCATTCTGGGCTCAGTACCGGAGGTATAAACCATGAACGCCACTGCCTTTCAACGCTGGATATGCGATGCCTGCGGTTACATCTACGATGAAGCCAAGGGCGACCCTGACTCTGGTCTGGCGCCGGGTACCCGCTATCAGGATATTCCGGACGACTGGCAGTGTCCGCTTTGCGGCCTGACCAAACGCGACCTGCGTCTGTTGCCGGAAGCGCCAGCCGTTGCTGCTGTAACTCGGCAAACACCGGCTAAAGTTTCATCCAAGGCAAAAGGCGGTGAGGATTATGTTGTCATCGTCGGTGCCGGTTATGCAGGCTGGTCGGTGGCCGAAGCGATCCGCCGCCGCGATGCGGAAGTGCCCATTCTGCTACTCAGCGCCTGCGCCGGATTGATCTATCCCAAACCGGCGATCTCCCTCGCCACTTCACAGGGACGCAGCGCCAATGATCTGGTCGATACCGATGCCATGACCCGTGCCGCCGAACTCGGTATCGAAGTACAGACACTGACTCGTGTCTTAAAGATTGATCGTGATCGCAAACGTTTGACTACTGCCAAGGGCGGCATTACCTACGGCAAACTGATCCTGGCGCTGGGAGCCAGTCAGCGTGAACTGGCCATCGGCGGTAACGCAGCCGATACCATTTTGCGAGTCAACGACCTTGCCACCTTCAATCAGATGCAACAGCGTCTGGCACAGGACGTACGTAAGGTCACCATTCTCGGTGCAGGATTAATCGGTTGCGAGTTTGCCGATGATCTGAATCGTGCCGGTTATGAGGTCACAGTCGTCGATCCCGGCAAAAAGCCGCTTGCCGAACTATTACCGGAAGCGATGGCGGTGGAGTTGCAGAAAAGACTGGCGGATAACGGCGTGCGGTGGCGCTTCGACACCACCATGTCAGAGCTTAACAAGAGCGAAGACAATATCGTCGCCTCGCTTTCTGACGGCGTGTCACTGGAAACCGATCTGGTGATCTCAGCAGCAGGTCTGGTTGCCAATGTCGCGCTGGCGGAAAAGAGCGGCCTGCAGGTTGATGCCGGGATTATGGTCAATAACGATATGCAGACCTCTGATCCGGACATCTATTCGCTGGGCGACTGCGCTTCACTCGAGGGTCAGCTCTTCGCCTACATCGAACCGATCCGCCGCCAGGCTGAAGCGATCGCCGCCAGTCTGATGGGGGAACATGAGCGATTCATGCCGATCCCGCCGATGGTCAAGGTCAAAACCCAGAGCATGCCGATCAGTGTTTGCCGTCCGCGCGGCCCGCTGGATGCGGATATATGGAAGATGATCGAACACAATCAGCAGGGTTATCATTTCGAGATCACCGCGCAGAACAACAACGTGATCGGTTTTGCCCTGAGTGATGCGTTGGCGTCGGATGCGGGGACGCATTACCGTAAAATGAGTATGTGAACACTCTTATGGCGTGACCGCATCCCACTATACGGTCACGCCATTGCTTTACTCACCTGCAACAACGTAATAGGCTCCTGTTAACGGCAAACAATGCAGGAGCCGAGATGAAAAACCCCTTATCCTTTCCGGATCGGGAACAGACCACCGGCGAAGAGATCGCCAACAGCGTGACCCATGGCCTCGGCCTGGCCGCGGCGCTGGTGAGTATTCCGTTCCTGCTGCAACATGCTGCCCGGGTTGGCGATGTCAGTTTTATCGTCGGTGCCAGCATTTTTGCTGCGACCATCATCGTTCTCTATCTCGCCTCCACCCTTTATCACGCCTTCCCTCATGGAACCGCTAAAAAAGTTTTTCGTGCGATTGAACACTCGGCCATCTTTTTATTGATAGCAGGCACCTATACACCATTCACGCTGGGAGTACTTAACGGCGGTTGGGGCTGGTCGATCTTCGGCGTGATCTGGGGACTGACACTATTGGGTATCGCGCTAAAAATTATCTTTAAGGGCGCACACGGTTTTATCTATGTGGCACTCTATCTGTTGATGGGCTGGACCATTGTGGTGGCAATTAAACCGATGCTGGAACTGGTTCCAACGGCAGGACTGTTGTGGATTCTGGCGGGCGGACTCGCCTACACCATTGGTGTCTTTTTTTATGTCTTCGATGCGCGACTAAAATATGGCCACACCATCTGGCATCTGTTTGTCATCGCCGGCACCACATTCCACTACTTCGCTGTTTACTGGTATGCGGCGTAACTTACGATTTCCCCAGCGCCACAAATTCGCCTTCCAGGCGCCCAGTAATTTCTCCTGCGTATTCCAGTTCCGATAAGACTGAGATACGCGCTCTACCACGACGCCTGAAGATTTTCAGGAAGCTCTGCCATCCGTGCTCATCAGAAAGAAATGCCCGCGCAGAAAAGCTTCCTGCAACGGGCAACAGATACTCCATATTATTACGCTGAATCACCAGGCGACTATCGATACCTTCCGCACGGGTACGTACATGTAACAGCGACCAGGCGGCGAGGATCGCTACCGCCGAGGCACTGCCACCAAACAGTGTCTCGCGGTGGTTAATGTTTGGCGCCAACGGCGCTTCGAGGATGACCTCACGCTCACTTAGCGATTTCACTGTCACCTGCATCGCCACAGAGAGTGGAATATGGGCGTGCAGGTAGTCCTGAAGTTCCGTTTCTGTCATCAGTGAAAACTACTTCGCTGCGGCCAGCGCCTGCTCGATATCGGCGATGATATCGTCGACATGTTCGATACCGATCGACAGCCTCACCATCTCTGGACTCACACCCGCAGTCGCCAGCTCTTCGGGACTCAACTGACGGTGTGTGGTCGATGCCGGGTGACAGGCCAATGACTTGGCATCACCGATATTCACCAGTCGCAGGATCAGTTGCAGTGCATCGATGAACTTCGCACCCGCGGCTTCACCACCTTTAATCCCGAAACTGAGAATGCCCGATGCCTTGCCGCCGGTAATTTTGTTACACAACGCATGGTGAGGACTGGACTCCAGTCCGGCATACTTCACCCACTCCACCTGCGCATGGCCTTCGAGATAACGCGCTACAGTCAGTGCATTTTCACAGTGGCGTTCCATGCGCAACGCCAAGGTCTCCAGCCCCTGCATAATGGTAAAGGCATTGAACGGTGACAACGCGGCACCGGTATTGCGCAACGGCACCACACGACAGCGACCGATAAAGGCAGCCGGACCGAGCGCTTCGGTATAGACCACGCCGTGATAGGAAGGATCGGGTTGATTGAGCATGGGGAAACGTTCTTTATTCGCCGCCCAGTCAAACTTACCTGAGTCGACAATCACGCCGCCGACAGAGGTGCCATGACCGCCGACATATTTGGTCAAAGAGTGGATCGCAATGTCTGCACCGTGATCAAAGACACGGCAAAGCATCGGTGTCGCCACAGTATTGTCGACCATCAACGGCACGCCATGCTTATGTGCAATCTTCGCCATGGCCTCGATATCGACCACGTTACCCGCCGGGTTACCGATAGACTCGCAAAACAGCGCTTTGGTTTTATCGTCGATCTTTGCTTCCAGTGCCGCCAGGTCATCGGACGAGGCGAAGCGCACTTCGACACCCTGATTCGGTAGCGTATGCGCGAACAGGTTATAGGTACCACCATAAAGCTGACTGGTACTGACGATGTTATCGCCGACACGGGTAATGCACTGAATGGCATAAGTGATCGCCGCCATCCCTGAAGCCAGACCGAGGGCCCCAATCCCTCCCTCCAGTTCCGCCATGCGCGCTTCGAGCACCGCCGTAGTCGGATTCATGATGCGAGTGTAGATATTACCGGGTACCGCCAGATTGAACAGATCGGCACCGTGCTGGGTATTGTCGAAGGTGTAAGAGGTAGTCTGGTAGATCGGGGTGGTCGCCGCCTTGGTGGTAGGCTCGCTGCTATAACCCGCGTGCAGGGCAATCGTTTCCGGTTTCATGCTGGGGCTCCGTTTCTGTTGTCGTTATCGGAATGAATAGTCAGTGTGACTGAAAACGGCAAGCTATCCAAGCGCGTGTCAGAACCCGGCCAGCCAGAGACGGATGCGTAATCCCAGTGTGCTGGTATAGCCACGGGTGACAAAGCGCACCCTGCCGCTGGCATCCAGCACGAAGGTCGCTGGCACAGCGCTGACGCCGTAACGTTTTGAGAGCGTGCCCTCCGGATCGTTAATCACAGGGTAGGCAACGCCCTCCTGCCGCAGATAGTCGATCACTTCATCGGCGCTGCCGGATTGCATTGCCACACTGATAAAAGGGACATCCTTCGCCAGGTCGTCGATACTCCCCTGCTCCAGTGCACAGATCGGGCACCAGGTCGCCCAGAAATGGATCAGGGACGGGCGCCCCTGCTGGGAACGCAGATCGAATGGCTCACCCTGAATGGTCTTCGCCGCGAACTGAGGCGCAACACCACTGGCCGCATTGCGGGTAAGAAACGCCTCCAGCGCCAACACAATCAGCAGCAGGAGCAGCAACTCCAGCAGCAGTTTCGGCAACGCCTTGCGCAAACGTAAGAGCCTATCTTTCATCACGCTATTCTACCCACCAATCACCCTGAACTCCCGCACCATGCAGCCACAGGGACAACACAGTACACTTGCTAGATGGATCTGTTTCAACGACTACTTGTCGCGCTGGCGCTGGGATTACTAATCGGTATTGAGCGTGGCTGGCACGAACGCAGCGCCCCGGAAGGGAGTCGCATCGCCGGACTGCGCACCTTTGGCATCATCGGTCTGCTCGGCGCGGTATGGGGCCTGCTCTCCGAGGAGCTGGGCGAGCTACTGCTCGGTGCTTCCTTTATCGCCTTTGCCGCACTGGTGATCGTCGCCCACCTGCAGGAATCCCGCAACGACGAGGATTTCGGCATGACCACCCCTGTGGCAGCAATGCTCACCTTTGCCCTTGGCGCCATGGCCGCCCTCGGCCACCTTGCCATTGCTGGCGCCGTGGCCGTCATCGCTGCCTCCCTGTTGGGCCTTAAGCCAATCCTGCACAAATGGCTGGCGCAGATGGAACAGCGGGAACTCTATGCCATCTTCAAGATGCTATTCATCTCCGTGGTGCTGCTGCCAATCCTGCCCAATCAGGGTTATGGTCCCTGGCAGGCATTAAATCCTTTTGAGATTTGGTGGATGGTGGTACTGATCGCCGGGATATCTTTTGTCGGCTACTTTGCGGTGAAAGCGGCCGGACACCGGCGTGGCCTGGTGATCACCGGGCTGTTCGGCGGGCTCGCCTCTTCCACCGCAGTCACCCTCAGCTTTGCCCGGCTCGGCCGCACCAACCCCGGCGCCCACTCGTTACTGGCGGCAGGGGTGATCCTCGCAGCGGGCACCATGTTCCCGCGCATGTTGCTCGAGGTCTCGGTGATCAATCGCACCCTGCTGCCCGAACTAACCACCCCGCTCCTGACCATGACGCTCATCAGCTACCTGAGCTTGCCGCTGCTGTTGTTCTCCCGCCAACAGGAACAGGGCATCAAATCGGTGGCGATCAGCAATCCTTTCGAACTGATGCCCGCGCTTAAATTTGGATTGTTACTGGTAGCGGTGTTGCTGCTGGCAAAACTGTTCCAGCAGTGGTTTGGCGATGCGGGGATTTTTGCCGTGGCAGCGATCTCGGGGATCACGGATGTGGATGCCATCACCCTCTCCCTCTCCCGCCTGGCTGGCGAAGCGTTAACCGTAAAAGTCGCCAGCGAGGCGATCTTTATCGCAGCCAGTGTTAACACCCTGGTCAAGGGTGTGATGGTGATGGCGATCTGCGGCCGTGAAATGGCGTTAAAGGTGATGCTGGTCTTTCTCTTCGCCATCGCTGCGGGCAGCACGGTCATTTTCTACGGCGGGTAATGAGTATGAGTGGCACCATCCCGCAGACAGAAGTCGCCGTACTACTGCCGTTTCATAACGCCGCAGCGACCCTGGGCGAGACACTGGACTCGATTCAGCGCCAGACCCTGCGCGACTTCACTGTTATCGCTGTCGATGACGGTTCCGACGACGACTCCGCCGATATCGTTCGCCAACGCATGCACGACGACCCGCGGATTCATCTGCTACAGCCGGGAAGACAGGGTGTGGTCGGGGCGATGAACAGTGCGCTGGAGGCCTGCCGAAGCCCGCTGGTAGCGCGCATGGACGCGGACGATCTGATGGATGCGCAGCGACTGGAACTACAGTGTGCCTACCTGCAGACGCACCCGGAGATTGCCCTGCTGGGAAGCCGTGTCGAAATGTTTGCCGACTCACCACTCAGCGACGGCCTGCTGGAGTACATCCGTTGGCAGAACGACTGCCTCACACCACAACAGATCGCTGACAATATCTATGTAGAGCTGCCCATCGCCCACCCCACACTGATGTTTCGTCGCGAGGCGGTGATAACGGCGGGCGGCTACCGCGACGGCGATTTTCCCGAGGATTACGAGCTGTTGCTACGGCTACACCGCCGCAATGAGCGGATGGCAAAACTGCCGCAGACCCTGCTGCAATGGCGCGACAGCGGCAGTCGATTGACCCGCACCGACCAACGCTACTCCCGTGAGGCCTTCGACCGTATCCGTGCGACCTACCTGGCCGACGACCCACGACTACACAACGGCAGACCACTGGCACTGTGGGGGGCCGGACGTAAAAGCCGCAAACGCGCTGCACTACTGCTGGAGAAGGGTTTCAGACAGCTCGCCTGGATCGATATCGACCCACGCAAAATCGGCAACCAGATTGATGGCATCCCGGTTGTCGCGCCCGACTGGTTACGCCGGGAAGAGCGGCCGCTGGTACTCAACTACGTCAATAACCACGGCGCACGCGAACTGATTGCCACAGAGCTGGAAGGGATGGGGTACCGGCAGGGAGAGGATTTTCTGCATGTCGGCTAGGACGGATGCAGGGAACCCAGGGCCTGTACACACTAATTGAGTTGTCGGCGTTGCGACTAAGAAAGAGCCAATCAAGGCGCGCTGAGCGTGCTTTGGTATTCCAAAGGAGCGAAGTGCAACACAGAGTGGACCTTTCTTAGCCGCAACCCGAAGGGCTGGGGCCATTTTTCCGCCCAGCTGCGTTGTCTGTCGCTCATTTAGAGTTACTAAATTTCTCTCCATCCGCCTTGCTGGACAAAAAAATACCGCCAGCGACGATAACTCAATTAGTGTGTACAGGCCCCTGCATCCGACCCAAATCCATGCCGGGAGAAACAGATGAAAAAAAGGCCGGAAAATCCGGCCTCGTGATAAAAGGGACCGAATACCAGTCCCAAAAACGTGACAAGGAGAGCGAAGTTAACAACTTCGTACTATCACTACGGGCCAGTGAAAACCCGCTTGACCCTCCGATAGGTTCCTGAGGGTCGAGTGTGAGATTAGACGAGCAAGCTTAAACCTGTCTTAATTGTCGGGAATTTCCGGCTCATCGCGTTTTTCCCCGAGATCCCGCGCCAGTTGCTGCAGCCCGCTGAAATAGCTCGCCCCTTTAACGGTCTGCTCCATCGCCCGCCGGACGCTGCTGAACAGGTCCAACTGCGCCACCATCTGTCGCAAATGAATCGTCTCCCGGGCCCCGGCGTTGAGCAGTTGTGCCTTGAGCCGGGCGTACTTCTTTTCCAGCTCGTCCAGTGACTCCAGCGCCGCCTGCGGCGCAAAACTTTCCGACAGCGGGTCCGCCAGTTCCAGCAGCTTGACGCAATCGAGGCGAAACTGATCGAGACTGGCCTGTAGCTCCGCATCATCCAGATAGGGCAGGTTCTCCTGCACCTGTGACATCTGCACCGCCACCAACGCCGCCTCCTGGTAATAGCGCGAAACCCGCAGCGCCAAGGGCAGGTTCTCGACGATCTCGCCGGGCAGATTGGCTTGCTGCATCTGCACGCTGAAGTGATCGACCGCGTCGGCCAGCCGCTCCATCACCGTCTGGTCCTTGTGCAGCTGTGCGCTGGTATGGCGCTCGGTACTAAAGGCATCGCGCAGCATCTTGCCGGCAAAATCCCCCATCCTCCCCAGCTCCATCACCAATGCGTTAAACGCCAGCGAGGGGGTGGCGACTACGTTCATGTCGAGATAGACCGGCCGCCCGAGATCCTCTTCAACGTTGCGCAGGCGCTTGACCAACCAACCCACCAACGCGGGGGTAAACCACCACAACAGCAACACACCGAAGATGTTGAACAGGGTATGAAATAGCGCCAACGAGGTCAGCATCGAGGGGGCCATACCCAGTAGCTGCCGTACCTGCTCGATTAAAGCCAGCAATGGCGAAAGGATCAGCAGGGCGATAGCGCCGGTGATCAAATTAAACAGCACATGTATCGCGGCGATGCGTTGGGCGTTGGCCGTCGCACCGATGACCGCCAGCGCTGCGGTGGAGGTAGTGCCGACATTGGCTCCGATCACCGTCGCCGCTGCCGCCTCCATGGTTAACAGGCCGCCCGCCGCCGCGGTCAGGGTTACCGCCATCGCCGCACTGGAGGACTGCATCAGGAAGGTCAGAATAAAACCGAGGCCGGTAAACACCAGTAAACCGAGCGCATCCTGCTCGAAACCGTCCAGGGAAATAGTGTTGCCGATATCGGCAAAGGCATCCTTGAGAATGGCAATACCGAGAAAAAACAGACCAAAGCCCGCCAGCGCATCACCCAGTGCGCCGCGCCGTGTACTGCCACTCACCACCCGTAGGAACATCCCTACACCGATCAGCGGCAATGCCAGTGCCTGCACATGCAGCTTGAACCCAACGATAGCCACCAACCAGCTGGTCATGGTGGTGCCGATGTTGGTGCCGTAGATCACATAGACCGTCTTCAGGATATCCAGCAGACCGGCGTTGACGAAACCGATCACCGCAACGGTGACCGCACTGGAGGACTGCACCAGCGAGGTGATCATCACCCCGGAAAGAAAACCGCGCAGCGGGGTACTGGTCCACTCGGAAAGGATATGTTTCAACGCCTCGCCCGCGGCCATCTTCAGGCCGTCGGTCATCATTTTCATACCCAGCAGGAACAGGCCGATACCCCCGATGAAACTCCCGGCCAGACTGAGATCCGCAAGACTCGGCATAGATAGTTCTGCTCCTGCCTAGTCTCTACGAAGACGTGCCGAAACGGCGATGGGGGTTGGGTAACGCAGCATGATCCAGTAGGAAGAGACGATAAACGTGACCATGGTAGTGAGCTGAATGAGCGCCGAGGCCCGCATCGAGATCACCGCGCTCTGTTCTGCCAGCATGGCGATAAACAGGGAGAACTCACTGATCTGACCCAGACGCACCCCCACTTCTCGGGAGAAGCGATCGCTCTCACCGGTGCGCAACAGAAAACGGCGAAACAGCGGCGGCTTAATGATGACCAGCAGGACCCCGAGTACCAGTGAAGGAATCAATAACTCTTCCAGCATCGACGGATTGAACTGTGCGCCAAGGGAGAAGAAAAACAGGATCAGGAAAAAATCGCGCAGCGGTTTCAGGCTTTCGGCGATAAAGGTACTGATGGGACTGGCGGCCAGTGCGACCCCGGCGATGAAGGCGCCGATCTCCGCCGACAGACCGGCCATTGCCGACAGTTCGGCAAAACCGAGACACCAGCCGATAGCGACCAGAAACACATACTCCTGGATGGTGTCGAAACGCATAAATAAAGGCGCCAGAACATAACGTGCCACTAACAGTGAAGCCCCCATCAGCAGCGGCAACACCAGTGACACCTTACCCAATTCAAGTAGCAGCTCACCTTCGCCGCCATAGGCCTGAAGAGCCAGCAAGGCGAGGATGGCCAGAATATCCTGCAACAGCAGGATACTGATCATCACCTCCCCTGTGTGCTGCTGATGCAGGGTGGTCGTAGGCAACAATTTCAGGCCGATGATAGTACTGGAGAACATCGCTGCAACACCCACCAGCAGCGAATCGATATGGTTGAAACCGAAGGCTAGCGCAGTAGCAAAACCCACCACGGCAAACAGCAACGAGGTTCCGAGCGTGACCAGGGTCGTTTTGCGTAGCAGGCGCACCAGTTCCTGCGGGTGCAGGTTCAGGCCCAACAGGAACAGCAGGAAGATCACGCCGATATGGGCGATCGCGGCGATCAGCGCCGGGTCTTCAATCATCCCGGTACCCCAGGGGCCGAGTATCACCCCCAGCAGGATATAACTGACCAGCATCGACTGGCGCGCAAACAGCGCCAGAGTGGCGATGACTGCCGCGCCGGTGAACACGAGAAACAGAGAAAACAGTATCGGATCGTTAGACATACTTGTTTTGTTTGTGGTTAATTCTCAATAAATTATGACACAGGCCGATAAGAGACGCAGGATGCATTCAAAACAGACATCCTATACTTGGTCATAAGGTAGACACGGGAGAGTGGTAGATGGACATCACCCCGCCCAAAAGTGATAAGGGAATCCAGCGCCTGAGAGAGGCGAACCGTAACGATTCGGTGAAACAGACGGATCGTATTAGCCCCTATCCGGCCATCGAATCGAGCGAAACCCACCACGAGGCAGGCGCAAAACCTGCGATAGAACGTCGTCAACATGAACGACGCCAGGTACAGCGGCGCCGTCAGGAAGATGAAACCCCTTTTGATACCCGTAGTGGCATTGAGCGGCGCCAGTCTGCGCGACGGATGGAAGACCGACTAAACGACGCGCATACCGAACAGGAAAACGATGCACCACCCCACATTGATGAGAAGGTTTAGAGCGCGCTCTTTTTATACGGTCTGAATATCCCGCAACACCAATTCACGCAGGGTCAACTCCTGCAGGTGATGGCGAACCCCCTGCTCCATATCCTGCAATAAAGTATCGACGGTCTTGACCGAAGAAACGCGATTTTCCATCAGTGCCTGCTCCGCATCGGGCTGTCGCATCTGACTAAGCAGATCGGCAACAGTCAGTGTAGCCGGGTCGTGCACCAACAGGTATTCGGGCGGTTCGTTGCCGCTCTCCAGCAACAGCTCCCGATCCTGTAGCAGTTGCAGTACCTCGCCGATCCGGTCACCGGGCATCTGTAATAACTGCGACAGTTTTTCTATCGATAGCGGTTTGCCGTTGTGTACAAAACGATGAGCGATCCAGTACATCACCAACAGCCCCATCTGTTCACGGAAACGACCGCTCAGTGGCAGACGTTGATTGCTCAGACGGATCTGTTCAGGGTACTGCCGATAGTACGCTACCTGAGAGCCGAGCAGCAGGATCAACCAACTCAGATAGAGCCAGATCATAAACAGGATCAAAATGGCAAAGCCGGAATAGATGGCGGCGTACTTGGTGGAAGAAGCAGCGAACTCGGCGAAGATCAGTCCGGTGGTCTGCCACAGGATGCCGCCGACGGCCGCCCCGACCAGAGCGGAACGGAATTTTACCTTGGTGTTAGGGACGAACATGTAGACAAAGGTGAAGGCCAGGGTCACCAGAATGAACGGCATCAGGTTGGTCAACAACACCACCAGACTGCCGAAGGGTTCGATACTGAGAATGCGCTGCACCATGGCACTGCTCATCATCGAGGCTGTCATGCCGATAGCGGAAAAGACCAGTACCGGGCCAACCAGAATAACGCTGAGGTAATCACTGAAACGGCGTGACAGGGAACGGGTCGATTTGGCATGCCAGACGTAGTTGAAGGAGTTTTCTACCTTCTGCAACAGAGAGACCACGGTGTAGAGCAACAGCGCCAGACCGAGGGAACCGAGTACCCCGACCTTCATGTTCTCGACAAAGCCGAGAATATTCACCACAACCTCATTACCCTTTTCGCCGAGGGGCTGCACCAGATTGAGCAGCAGCGGCTCGATCTGGTTGTGCACACCGAAGGCCTTGAGCACAGAGAAGCTGACCGCCAGCAGCGGCACCATCGACAACAGCGTGGTGTAGACCAGACTCATGGCTCGCAGATTGAGCTGGCCATTGGCAAACTCACGGATCAGGACAAACAGCAGGCGCAGGGTCCGGTAGAGATAACGCGTCAGCCAGGGCAGCGATTCCAGATCCGCACGCCACAATTCATTCAACAGAAACTCTTTTGCCTGGAGATATACACTGTGGGGACTTTGCATCGCTCCCTCGCCCGTCTGCCGCCATCAATAACAATAGAGTATGACGGGAATGCGTAAGGAACAAGGAAAGAGTGTGTATACAGATCAACGCTTGCGGGAAACATCCTGTAAGCGATATGCAATTACAACAATAAAAGCCTTAGTGGAAAGTGACACCACTCTCTAACAACCCGGGCAAGCGTGCACGCAGCATCTCTGCATCGCTGGCATCGGGCAGCAACTCGAGATAGCGGCGATAATCATCAGCGGCAGCGATACTGCAATCGAGCAGCTCGTAGAGATAACCGCGCTCACGAAAACCGCTGGCCATCCCCGGCATCAGTAGCAGGATCTTTTCCAGTGCCCATAAAGCACTTTGCGGATCACCACGCAACAGATAGCCCTGCTTCAGGTGGCGCAACATACGCACCATCAGGGTCTTGTCGTCGGTTTCGGAAAGGAAACGGCCGAGGCGATAGGAGGGGCGTTTACGCAGGGCATAGGTACCGGAAAGGATCAGCGCCAGATCATCTTCCTGCAACGGCATCCCCCCGTCACTGGGATCGATCACCACGTCGCCTTCGGCATCGCTGTAACGTATCAAAATTCTCCCCGGGAAGGAGACCGCCTCGAGATGCAGACCGAGCAGACGCCCGACCGTGAGATAGATCAAGGCAATGCTTAACGGAGAGCCACGACGATTGTCGATGACACGATCAAGAAACAAATTTTCAGGCGGACAGCGACTGGAACAGATACTGGTAAAACCGCGGTCGTTAAACAGATAGTCATTCAGCTGGAACAGGGCATCACCCAGTCTAACAGAGGGAGGTAACTGCTCACTCACCTTCTCCGCGTAGAACTGTAAACGTTGTAGATACTCGCCAACATCGACTGCGGGATCGACTTCATGCGCGACCAGCAACGCTGCTTCGGCCAAACGGTCTGCCCGCGGCTGAGATAGCAACTGCTGCAAAGAAATTACATTGTTGAGACCCATTACATCAGCCTCCTGGGGGGAGATAGCTGTTTCAGGCAAAGTATAGTCGAACACCTGAAGACATCCTGAAGGAAGGTCTCACCTAGCCAAAAGTGGTAGTTCCAAAATTCAAATCTGGGAGCTCAGTGCCTTCCACTCCTTCTCCAGTCGTGGCGCAGACACGGTTTCACTGGTTCCCAACTCCTGGGCAAATAGCGACACCCGTAACTCCTCCAGCAACCAGCGAAAACGCTGCCAGGATGCTTCGACACAAATGTCGCTCTCGCCACAACGTTGCCAGTAACGCTGCCACAGCGGTTGCAGCTCCAACATCAGGCGTCGATCCCGCTCCGGATCGGTGCGTAGCTTTTCCAGACGTTTCTCAATCGCCTGCAGATAGCGGGGCAGATCCTGCAATCGCGACAATGGTGTACGGGCGACAAAACCTTTTGCTAACAGGTGGTCCAGCTGCTCACGGATATCGGCAATACTGTTAAGCCATTGCGGCTGCACGTTGCCTTTAAGTGCTTTGTTAATCCGTTGCTGTGCCGCCAGAATCTCACCCACACTGGTGGCGATGCGGTTACCTTTGTCGATCAGTTGCTCTCGCGCTGCTTCCGCCTGCTGCAAAAAAATCTTTCGCTCTCTTGGCACATCGCCATCACCTAACAATGACTGTTCAACAGCGGCGCTGACAATATCGCTAATCAATTCATCGCAGCGACCGACGGGGGCATAACGCAGGCAACTCTCCTTGATCCCCGGCAGATTTTTCTCCAGGTATTTCAACTTGTCGCGATTCGCCAACATAAACAGACGCATCACGCCCTTGCGTTGCACCGCTTCCGCAGCCTCTGCACTTTCGCAAAGTTTTACCGCGACACTGTTGCCTTCATCGCAATAAGCAGGAAAGGCTTTGATCTCCATGCCATGTCGCTGCAGGGTAACGCTTTGCGGTAATTCGTCCACATCCCACTCGACGATGCCGTTGCGTTCCCATTCACTGCTGGTTTCTTCGTTACGCAAACTTTGTCTTACCTTGCCCGCCATCTGCTGCTGTAACGCGACAAGGTCACGACCTTCAGCAAGCACTTTGGCTTTATTACCGATAACTCGATAATTCATGCTCAGATGCGGCGGCAGGTTTTCCGGATGCCAGGCATCATCAGGGACGGCGGAGCCACTGATACGATGCAACTGGCGGGCAAACACCGCCAACAGATTACCTTCGCGCATCACCATGGCGGAAAGTGCTGCCTCGGCAAAGTTAATCGCGGGAACATAATTACGGCGTACCGGTTTCGGCATCGCCTTAATCAGGGCAATCAGCTTTTCCTTCAGCAATCCCGGCACCAACCAGTCGAAGAGATCGCTGCTCAGTTGGGCAAGCGCCGCCAGCGGCACGATGACGGTCACACCATCCGCGGGATGACCCGGTTCGAAGTGGTAATCGAGGGGTAGTGACATGCCCTGATAATTGAGCTCGGCCGGGAACTGTTCACCGGTTACATCTGCAGCACTGTGCTGCATCAAGAAATCGCGCTCCAGATAGAGCAGGCGCGGCGCATCGGCTTCAGCCTTTTCCCACCAGCGTTCAAAGGCCTTGCCGCTATAGATATCCTGCGGAATATGCTGGTCGTAGAAATCGAACAGGGTCTGCTCATCGACCATAATGTCGCGACGGCGCGACTTGGCCTCCAGCAGCGAAACCTCTTCCAGCAGGTCGCGATTATGCTGAAAGAACGGCGCCTTACAATCGTACTCGCCACGTACCAGGGCATGACGAATAAACAGTTCACGACTAAGTTTCGGATCGATGGGACCGTAATGAACCTTGCGCCGCGCCACGATCAACAAACCAAACAGAGTCACCTGCTCGAAGGCGCTCACCCGTGCGTTACGTTTTTCCCAGTGCGGTTCCAGATAACTGCGTTTCACCAGCTCTTTGGCCAGCGGTTCGATCCAGGCCGGGTCGATGGTGGCAACATCGCGGGCAAACAGTCGCGAGGTCTCCACCAGTTCCGCAGCCATAATCCACTTGGGCGTTTTCTTTGCCAGTGAAGAACCGGGGAAGATGGTCAGGCGAATGTTACGTGCACCGAGATACTCCACCAGCGGTTTACGTTTTTTGTTCGTGCTATCCGCATCACGTTCATCCTTGAGGGCAATGTTGCCGAGCAGACCGGCAAGCAGTGCTTTATGAATGGCATCGTAGTCCGCAGGCTGCTCGTTGAGTTGCAGTTTCAGTTCACGTAGTCGCCCCAACAACTGGCCATGGATGTCGTGCCACTCGCGCATGCGTAGATAATTGATGAACTCACTGCGACAGAGTTTGCGCAATTTGCTCTGGCTCAAATGACGCGACTGCTCGTGGAAGTAGTCCCATAGATTCAGGTAGGCAATAAAGTCTGACTTCTCATCGCTAAAGCGGGCGTGTTTTTCATCCGCGGCCTGCTGTGCTTCCAGCGGCCGGTCACGCGGGTCCTGAACACTCAATGCCGAGGCGATGATCAACACCTCATGCAGTGCCTTCTCTTTTACGGCGGAGAGCAGCATGCGCCCGATACGCGGGTCGACCGGCAGCCGTGCCAGTTGGCGACCATCGTTGGTAATGCGGTTATTTCGATCTACCGCACCCAGTTCATGCAACAGTCGAAAACCGTCATTGATATAGCGACGGTCCGGCGGATCGATAAAGGGAAACTGTTCGATATCGCCAAGGCCAAGCAACATCATCTGCAGAATGACGCTGGCGAGATTGGTGCGTCGGATCTCCGGCTCGGTGTATTCGGGACGCGAGAGAAAATCTTCTTCACTGTAGAGACGAATACAGACGCCAGCACTGACCCGACCACAGCGGCCGGCACGCTGGTTGGCCGAAGCCTGAGAAACCGGTTCGATAGGAAGCCGTTGGACTTTGGTGCGGTGACTGTAGCGACTGATCCGCGCAAGACCAGTGTCGATCACGAAGCGAATCCCGGGCACCGTCAGTGAGGTCTCAGCGACATTGGTCGCCAGCACGATGCGTCGACCGCCGTGACGGCGGAAGACCCGATCCTGTTCGCTGGCGGAGAGGCGGGAGAAGAGCGGCACCACCTCGGTATCGCGCATACGGTGTTTACCCAGTGCTTCGGCAGCTTCACGAATGTCGCGCTCCCCGGCGAGGAAGATCAACACATCGCCCAACGGGTCGAGTCGCGCCACTTCATCCACCGCATCGATCAATCCCTGTAGCGGATCGGCCTCGCGTTTGCCCTCTTCCAACAGTGGACGGTAACGCACCTCCACTGGATAGGTCCGGCCTGAAACCTCCACCACCGGCGCATCGTTAAAGAATTCGGCAAAGCGTTCGGTGTTAATGGTTGCCGAGGTGATGATCAGTTTCAGATCGGGACGCTTTGGCAACAGCTGTTTGAGATAACCGAGCAGGAAATCGATATTGAGGCTGCGTTCGTGGGCCTCGTCGATAATCAGGGTGTCGTACTGCTCCAGCAGCGGATCGCTCTGGATCTCCGCCAGCAGGATACCGTCGGTCATCAGCTTGATCAGACTGCTGCCACCTGAACGTTCGCTAAAACGAATTTTAAAGCCGACCAGTTGTCCCAGTTCGGTATGCAGCTCTTCGGCGATACGGTTGGCAACGCTGCGGGCGGCGATACGTCGTGGTTGAGTATGACCAATGGAGGCGGCACGACCGCGCCCCAGTTCCAGGCAGATCTTCGGCAACTGTGTGGTCTTGCCCGAGCCGGTTTCACCAGCGACGATCACCACCTGATGTTTACTGATCGCCTCGGCGATCTCCTGGCGCCGCTCGCTGACCGGCAACTCTGCCGGGTAGTCGATGCGCGGCACCAGCGCCGTGCGCTGTGCCAGACGCTGTGACGATGCCTCTATCTCTCGCGCCACCTCGGCCAGTCCACGGTCGATCGGCTTGCCCTGTTGCTGCCGCCGTTGCAACCCGTGCAGACGCTTGCCCAAACGCTGCCGATCGGCGGCCATACATTGGTCGAGCTGGGTAAGAAGTTGCTGGTGAGAAAGCGGCACGGTAGAGACTATGGATTTACTGTTATATTCAGAGGTAACGTATGTTACCGACATCACTCGAACATCACTACCCACTGACAGGGAGTTACCCATGCCCAAGACCCTACGAATTTTATCCCTGCTTACCGCAGTACTGACCCTGGGCGCTTGCACCTCGGCCACCGTGGTCAGTAGCAGCGGTGGCCCGACCATTCAACAGGCACAGTACGAACCCTATAACGGACCGAAGAAACGCGTCGCCATCAGCTCCTTCGAGGACAAGGCGACCCACAGCGGCAATCTCGGTCGCGGCGTTACCGACATGCTGGCCGACTCACTGTTCAACACCAACCGCTTCATCGTGCTGGAGCGCGAACGCCTCAAGGATGTGATCAAGGAACAGGACATGGTCGACAGCGGTCGCTTCCGCCAGGAGACCGTGGCACCCAAGGGACAACTGGAAGGGGCCGAGTTGCTGATCCGCGGTTCCATCACCCAGTTCGAACCCTCCTGCCGCGGTGGTTCGCTGCTGCTGGTCGGTGCCAAAGAGGCTTGCGTCACCATCAATCTGCGCATCATCGACGCCACCACCGGGCGCATCGTCAACAGCACCACCGTCGAGGGCACCTCGGGCGCAGCTGGCATCGGCCTGATCTTCACCTCCGCGCCGCTGCCAGTCGGTCTTGGTGCCTGGTCGAAGACACCGATGGAGACCGCTCTGCGCAACTGCATCGAAACCGCGGTACGCCATATCGTCGAGACCAAGCTCTAATTCATGCCGAAGGCATTACTAGTACTGTTACTGGCGCTGCTCGCTGGCTGCAGCGGTGGCGCCAGCGTAGTTCAGGGAGACGGACGGCGTATTGGTGAAATTCAGGGCGAACCTTATGACGGTCCGCTCAAGCGGATCGCCGTGGCCGCGGTGCTCGATCATACCGGCGGAAAAAGCGGCAGCGACATCACCCGCCAGCTGGCGCTGCTGACACGCGATAGCCGCAACGCGAAGGCCAGCGATATCCTCAGCGGTATTCGCGACCTGCTAACCACAGCGCTGTTCAATACCGATCGTTTCATCCTGCTGGAGCGGGAAGGACTGGACGAAGTGATCGCCGAACAAACCTTCCAGGAAGGCAACCGTACGCTACCGAGCGAACTGAAACGCAAACTGGAGGGCGCGGAACTGCTCCTGCTCTCCGCCGTCACCACTTTCGACATGGGCGCCTCGGGAGGCTTCGCCTTTCCGATCCCGATCAAACTCAATGACAACGGTGACATCGGCATCCTCGATGTGGAGATGCGCAGCGCCCATGTAGCGATGGACCTGCGTCTGGTCGATGTCGCCAGCGGTCGAGTAGTTGCCAGCACCGCGGTCGAAGGCAGTGCACGCAAATTCGGTGTTGCTATGGCAGGGATTTTTTCTGCTAACGGCGGCCACCTGCGACTCCCCGGTCTACTCAGCCTGTTCAACAACACCCCGATCGAAGGCGCGACCCTCGACATGGTCGACGCGGCGGCACATGAATTGGTGAAGAAGGCGTTTCCGCTGACGGCGGACGAATTGAAGAAGGAGGAGGAGGAGGCGTTATGGGAGTCGATACCATTGAATTGATGGGGTGTCGCTATGCGACACTTTTATTATGGGAGCGAGCGCTGCTCGCGATGGGAGTCTGTGTCGCTACGCGACAGTTAACTGCAGTGGAAAGCGGGGACTCGCCCCCGCGGGTCGAGGTACTTTCTTATGGCGATAAGAAAGTACCCAAAGAAACGCTCCCGGAATTCTCGCCCCTTCGGGGTTCCCTGCGTTGCTCATTCCGGTCGGGCGTTGCAGACAGGCCGTCCATGGCCTGACTGCAACGTTGCGCACCTCCTGTGCGCAACCCTAAAGGGCTATTCCTCCCTCCACTGCGCTACTCGGCGGAATTGACGGGCATTAAGACCCCTTCGTTTAGATTTGCCGATAACGCGGTTCCCTGCGCGACGTGCAGGATGCACTAGTGTCGCGAAGCACATGGACGTGCGAGAGCGACCGCTTCGCCCGTTGAAGGGGGATGGCAAAAGGAACATCCTGTCCCTGTTGCCGCCGCGCGCCGTCCATGGCGCGCCCCTAACGGGCTATTCCTTCAACGGACTCCAGTGCTCGGCTGCGTCTACGGGACCCAAAACCGTTTCGTTATAACCCTGCAACAAATCCACACAATTGAGCCCTCATCACTACCGTGCTATAACCGCAAAACGCCACAGGGAGAAACGGCAGTGATCAATGGAACTCGCCCACATGACCGGAATACCGTGACTATACGGATTCCGCCTGTCACTACATCTTTGATGTCCGTCTAATGCGCCGTTATAGCAAATGAATATTGGTAAAACCAATGGGTAACCATAATGACGAATAAGATACTGAGCGCAATATTCAGCTTATCAGGTGCATCTATTGCAATTGGCGCCCTTGGTTTTATGGCGGGAGTTGTAACAATATTTGTTGATGTCAATTCTGAATTATCAATCAAATGGCTATTATTTATAGTTCTACTCCTTGTGTCACTGATACTCATACTATTGAAGCTCATATATGACCTATCGCATGAGACTGCACCACCGCCCCCCTTTGAGGTTCCAATCAGGTATGTTCCTGAAGAGCAGGTATTTGTGATTAGGCGAAATGAAAATTTCTTAAACAATATCGTGGTTGGATGCTACGTACAGAAGGACGATATTGACAGACTGGCATATCTAGGCGTTGTTCATATAGTTCAGGACAAAGTAATTCAAATAAGAGTTAGAGCTGATTTAGAAGTTCTCGAAGCAATTCCTGAGTCCACCGACGCTTTGAAAAATATAATTATTCGCCCTGTTGTCCCGGTAACCGCACTGCAACAGCTTTCAAACTTGGAGAACCTCAATGACTGAACGTTACTTTGGCAAAGTGGTATCAACACCTGATAAATATAGCGTGGTTATCAACAAAGGGGCAGATCAAGAGGTGCAATCAGGGCAAAAATTTCTAGTTGTTGGTCTCGGCGAGATAATCAAAGATCCCGACACCGGTGAAGAACTAGAGAAACTTGAGATTGTCCGAGGCAGAGTTATTGTTGAACATGTCCAACCAAAAATATCTACCTTAAAGTCCTGTGACTATGAATCATCAGAAGATGTAAAAGAGATTAAAAAAGTCACCTCGCGCGGCGGGTTGGCTATGTTTGGGCCACAAGACACGGTTACCGAATCTATAACGCCAGGTGAAAAACACCTAAAGGCCTTAGAAGATGCCAAGATTGGGGACTTTATTATTAAGCTCTAACGCTTCGCTTCATCTGACCCGAAACAGCGATGCAGTTCTGACCAAGTAAGCTTGGTCGTTAGGTTACTCAAAGGGATCATACCGAATGGCGTTTAACTTCAAGCGAGAATTTGGGGTGTCGGATATCATCGCGGGAGCAGCTCTCGTAGTTTCTATCTATGCACTATGGCAAACATCTGGCGCCAATGATCCGTATCTATTGGTTGGTAACGGCCCTGTTATGGCTGGCGTATTCAATAACCCAGAGACTAACAAGTGTGAATTTGTTGCTCAAGTACCCGTTACAATCGATAACTCTGGAAAAAAATCCATTATTTTCGAGCGCCTGATTCAGGACAGAGAACTTCCTCCAGTGTTGTACTCTAAGCATAGGGAGTTTCTCAGCCAAGGAGATATTCCATACGAAATATACCTTACACAATTCAATATGCGCTCTCCGACAGAGTGGGAACATGCTTCTCAAACGGCCTTAAAACTCGACATCCAGGCTGCGGAACACATAAGCCAATTAATCAAGCCAGGACATAGCTTGGATCGATGGCTGGTCATCAAGTCGCCGGTACGGGGTACTTCAAATATAGTGCCAACCAGTCTATATATTGCGTTACTGGTAGAATTTAGTAATGGTGAACACAAAGACATTAGGGCTGCGATAAACTTACCAGAACTGAAACACAATTGTATTGGCAGCAAACAATAGAATTTCTTTGTCATATAAAACTTATGACAGCAAGCTGAACTAGAGAGCACAAAGTTGAGAGTCAGCGTAAAAATAATTGGCGATCTTAAACAGTAAAATTTCCCGAAATTATTATTTAATATTTGTTTTCATTTCCCCCGCATTTTTCCCTTGACTCCCCCTCCCTTTCTCCATAACTTGGACAGTGCAACACCGCTCAAAACAAAGCGCCGAGTGTATAGTGCAGCAACACCATACACCCGGCTAACCCTAAGACTGTATGCGCAGACCTTAGGGCTGCATCGGAGTATACAACATACCTGGCGATGATCATTATCGTCCGTTGTGTGACAAGCGGCCCTTCTGTCTCAACGACATCGGGGCCGCTTTGCGTTGAGCTTCCAATCCACCCGGCAATAACGCCGGAACGACAAGGAGCTAAAAGCTATGTCACACGTAAACACCAATGTTATCTATCCCCAATCCACCGACCGTACTGCCGCCTGGCAGGTCCGCGAAGACGGCAACGACTACGGCAAAGACGAGAAGAGCAACGTCCGAACCACTTCCCTGTCCGATATGCACAACCGCATCCATGAACGGCTCGACCGCGCCAAAGCCCTGATCCACCTGCTGAAAACCGCGGACACGCAGGCAGACGACGCCATACCGCTAACTGCCGTTGTCATCGAGGAGCTGATTGAGAGCGCTCAGTTCACCAGTCGGAAGATGTGGGAGTTTATCCAGCGTGAGAAAAGACTAGGCAGTTAGTCGTTAGAATTTAAGTGAACACAACAGTGCCGGAGTCGCTTGCGACTCCGGCACTGTCGTTATTGGCTTCTGAATTAGATCCCCACCGAAATGACAGAAGTAAAGACATCGATTTACTCAAACGAAGCGGTTTAGGGTCCCGTAGACGCAGCCGAGCATCGCAGTCATTTCAGGGAATAGTGAGGGCTTGCCGAGCGAGTTGCGCGAACGACCTGAAATGGCGAGAAGCACAGGGTACCGCGTTAGCGGCAAGTCTCCGGGCGGCCTTCTCTTTGGTTACTTTCTCTTGGCCGCGCAAGAGAAAGTGACCTGCTCGCGGGGCAGCCCCCGCTTTATATGCCGTTATACGTCGCGCAGCGACACCGAATCGAAAGTGTTACCTATGTCCCTGGACCCTCGTGGGAGCGAGTCCCCGCTTTCAAATGCCTTCACCCGTCGCGAAGCGACACATAACCCATCAGATAAATGACATCGCACAGCGATATCCCCCAATGTGACATATACTTGTCATTTAACTGTATAAAAATGGAAGGCCGCATTTTTTATGAAGTTTGCCGAAGTGATGGATTCTCCCGAACTGAAACAGTCCGACCTGTATATCAACCGTGAATTGAGCCTGCTTGCCTTTAACCGCCGCGTGCTGGAACAGGCAAAAGATGAAAACACCCCACTACTTGAACGGCTGCGTTTTCTCTGCATCAGCAGTTCTAACCTGGATGAGTTTTTCGAGATCCGCGTTGCCGGTCTGATCCAGCAGGCGGCGATGTCGTCGGTACAGGCCGGACCGGATAACATCATGCCCCACGAACTGCTGGGGCAGATCAGCGTCCAGGCTCACGAACTGGTAGACGAGCAGTATCGGGTACTCAACGATATCCTGCTGCCCGCCCTCGAAGAGGAAGGCATCCGTTTCGTCAAACGTCAGGACTGGAACGAAACCCAGGCAGAGTGGATCAAGAATTACTATGAGCATGCCCTGTTGCCGATCCTCAGTCCTATCGGTCTGGACCCGGCGCACCCTTTCCCGCGCATTCTCAACAAGAGCCTTAATTTCATTATCTCGTTGAAGGGTAAGGATGCCTTCGGTCGTACCAGTCGCATGGCCATCGTTCAGGCGCCACGTGCCCTGTCGCGCTTGATAAAACTGCCGGAAGAGAGCGGCAATGGCGCCAATGATTTTGTTTTCCTCTCTTCCATCATTCACGAGCATGTGGCCGATCTTTTCCCGGGGATGAAGGTGCAGGGTTGTTATCAGTTCCGCGTGACCCGTAATAGCGATCTGTTCGTCGATACCGAAGAGGTCGACGATCTGCTACGTGCCCTGGAAGGTGAACTGCCTTCCCGTCGTTATGGCGATGAGGTACGTCTGGAGGTGGCGGACAACTGTCCAGCGGAGGTTAGCCAGTTTCTGCTCGATCAGTTCGAGCTGACGCAACGGGATCTCTATACCGTGAATGGCCCGGTCAACCTCAGCCGCCTGATGAACCTGCCCGACAAGGTGGACCGCTCCGATCTGACCTTCCCCTCATTTACCCCGGGCCTGCCTTCACGACTGATGCTCGCGGGGAATATTTTTCAGGCGATCCGCAAGGGCGACATCCTGCTGCACCATCCGTTCGAATCGTTCCTGCCTGTGATCGATTTTCTCAAACAGGCGGCGATTGATCCGAAAGTGCTGGCGATTAAGCAGACCCTCTACCGAACCGGACCGGACTCGGCAGTGGTCGATGCCCTGGTGCAGGCGGCCCGTGCAGGCAAAGAGGTTACCGTGGTGGTGGAACTGCGCGCCCGTTTCGACGAAGAGGAGAACATCGCCCTGGCCAACCGTCTGCAAGAGGCCGGGGCGCATGTGGTCTACGGTGTAGTCGGCTACAAGACCCACGCCAAGATGATTCTGGTGGTACGTCGTGAAGAGGAGCACCTTAAACATTACGTCCATCTGGGGACAGGTAACTACCATGCCCGCACCGCCCGCCTCTATACCGACTACGGCCTGCTCACCAGCGATCCGATATTAGGCGAGGATGTGCACAAACTATTTCTGCAGCTGACCAGTCTCGGCCGTGGCAGCAAACTGGGCAAACTGTTGCAGTCGCCTTTCACTTTGCACGCGGGACTGATCGAACGTATCGAACGGGAAACGGAAAACGCGCAACAGGGCAAACCGACCCGGATCATCGCCAAGATGAATGCGCTGGTGGAACAGAACGTGATTCGCGCCCTCTATGCAGCTTCCCAGGCAGGGGTGGAGATCGATCTCATCATTCGCGGCATCTGCTGCCTGCGTGCCGGTGTTCCCGGCATCTCGGAAAACATTCGTGTCCGTTCGATTATCGGCCGCTTCCTCGAACACACCCGGGTATTCTATTTCCTCAACGGCGGCGAGGAAGAGATCTTCGGTTCCAGCGCCGACTGGATGGATCGCAATCTGCACCGTCGAGTAGAAACCTGTTTTCCAATCGAAGACAAAAAACTGCGCGAGCGGATGGTCAGCGAATTGAAGTACTACCTGGAAGACAACACCCAGGCCTGGCTGCTGCAGAGTGATGGGAGCTACCAGCGCCTCACCCCGGGGGATGAGGCGCCGTACTCGGCCCAGTCGCGACTGCTGGAGGAACTGGCCAAGGCCGAATAAGCCTCAGGCGAATTTGAGTGTGTAGCCGACACTCTTAAGATGCAGTGCTTCCTGTGCCAGATCCGCCTCGGTCAGAGGATGCTCCGCCAGCCAGCCCCTGGGAAAACGGAGTCGTAGTGTTTTACCCCTGGCACTGAAACCAATCTCGGGCAGTTCCCCTGCAGAGTGGCTACGGTGCAGCAGTACTGCCATCCGCAACAGGATCGTCAGACGCCGCAAACACTGGCGTTGCGCTGTTGGCAGTTCGCTGAACAACGACTCGCTCAATTTGCGCCGATGGGCACGAACCAGTACCGCCAGCAGTTGCTGTTCGTTGTTGGAAAACCCCGGCATATCGGAGTTGGCCAACAGATAGGCGCCATGTTTATGGTAACCACTGTGGGCGATGGCCAGACCGATCTCGTGCAGACGCGCCGCCCAGATCAACAGCTGCTCACGCGCCTCGCCCTGCAAGACCCAGGCCTCCGCCACTTGCCGAAATATCCCTGTGGCCGTGCTCTCGACCCGCGCCACCTGCGCCAGATCGACCCGATAGCGATCACTGAGCGCGGCAATCGTCCTCTCCCGCACATCCTCCTGACGCTGACGCCCCAGCAGGTCATAGAGCAGCCCTTCGCGCAGCGCCCAGTCGGAGACCTGCATCTGCTTGATATCCAGCGCCTCGAATATCGCCAGCAGGACCGCGGCCCCGCCCGCCACCACCGGCAGGCGTTCCTCACTCAGGCCCTTGAGCTGTAGCTTCTGCACATGGCCGGCAGCAACCAGTTCCTGAGTCAGACGCCGCATCGCCTCCAGGGTGATGCCGTCATCGCACCAGCCCATAGAACGGGCGATCTCACCCACCGACTTAATCGTCCCCGAGGCACCCACCGCTTCGCTCCAGCCGATGCCGCGATAGTGATTCTCAATCACCAACAGCTCCTGACGCGCAGCGATCACCGCCTCGCGCATGCCCCTGGCGCTGATGTGACCTTTGGGAAAATAGCGCTGACTGAAACTGACGCAGCCCATGTAGAGGCTCTCCAGTTCCAACGGCTCGAAACGCCGTCCCAGGATTAACTCGGTACTGCCACCACCGATATCGATAATCAGGCGGGTATCGTCGGAGAGCGGTAGTCCGTGGGAGACCCCGAGATAGATCAGGCGCGCCTCTTCCAGACCAGAGATGACTTCGATGGGATGCCCCAACGCCTCCTCCGCATCACGCAGGAAATTGGGGGAGCGGGCCTTACGCAGGGTGTTGGTGCCCACCGCACGAACCGTGCCCGAACCAAACCCTCGCAGTCGCTGACCGAAGCGGCTCAAGCAATCCAGCGCACGTACTCTGGCGGCCCTGTCGAGACGACCGTCGGCCCCCATGCCCGCCGCCAGGCGCACCATTTCGCGTAGCCGATCGCGGATCTGTAGCTCGCCATCCACCTCCCGCGCCACAATCATGTGGAAACTGTTGGAACCCAGATCGATGGCGGCGATGATCCCGTCGGCGTCGCTGTCGTTATCCAATACTTTCACTCCTGCCCGTAACTACCTGGTTCTACACGCATCCTCTCACAGGATGAGGGGCTTGCCTAAGCGCTTTTTATTTCAGCGTGTGTGGTCTATTTTGTGACCGCCACCGCTTCTATAGGAAACTATTATATTTTTTTACAGTACGATTGATTAACTTTGCAAAACACTCATCTATACTACTTTCGTATTAGTGCACAACGGCAGATTAAAGACATTAAAATGCTGCCTGCATCAATAAAAAAACAGCAAAAAGTCCGCTTAAATTCTGTGGAATTATAAAATTTGTTTCCGAACGAGGCGTCGCGTCGCCAGCAAAGATTGAGGAGTCAACAATGAGCATGATTACCTGGGACGATCTCTACAGCGTAGAGATTCAGGAGATAGATGAACAGCACAAGTGCCTGGTGGAGATTATGAACGAGCTCTACACCGCCCTGGCCAATCGCTCCAATCCGGAACTGGTGGGCGATGTGCTGGACAAGCTGGTGGACTACACCCGCATTCACTTCGCCGTAGAAGAGACCCTGATGCGTCTTTTCCACTATGAAGATTACGACAACCACAAGGCGATCCACGACACGATCGTGGCGCGGGTTGAGGATTTTCAGGGCAAGTACCATGCAGGAGATACCCACGTGGGTATGGAACTGCTGATGTTCCTGCGCGACTGGCTGTTCGATCACATCAGCAAGGAAGACAAAATGTACTCCAAGACATTCCACAAGGCTGGGGTACAGAAGAAATGGCTGAAAAAATTCTGGTAGGACGCCTATTCCTTTTCTTCGTTTTCCTCCTTTTCCGTCGACCGGCGGCGCGGGCCGCCGGGGCGGTTTTTTGATTCATCGCTAAAAACGAAGCGACCGAACAGCACGCAGCCCTTCATCCCCGGCTCGCAGGGATTACCTTTTACCCGATTGCATTTCCCCCTCACTTCGTGAGGACATCCCCAACCACTCATCTTCCGCTCCGCTGTACCTTGACCGGCTGCATCTGCCGCGGCCCACCATCCTGTAAATAATCACCACTGCCAATCCGCCGCAGTCGCGCCGTCGCTCCCATATAGAGATAGGTCCAAGCCTCGTATTGTTCCCCGCTCGGCAGACGGACCATCACCCTGTCCCGACGATACTGGTAGGGACGGGACTGACCGGCACCAATTCCCTCATATCGATCCAGACGTTTCAGGGCATAACCGGGGCGGCGCAGTCGATAGAGATCGCCGACGACCTGCTCCTCAGGATATTGGGCGGGGCGCAATGCAGGATAACTCCCCACATCATAAAGCCGACCGGGAATCACGCCACAGCCGAGGTACTCCGCCTGACTCGCCAGCCAGTTCGACATCACGCAATGCGCCCCCTGGCGAAGGGTACCGTATACAAATAGAAGATCCTGTTCGTCCATAAAACCACTTTCGTTTGGCAAGCGACTTTTGTCTATCAGGGAAATTTATCACGAAGGCAGATAAGAGCGAAATTAACCAAAAAAATTCTATTGAAAAAACGCCTCCAGCTTCTTTACAACCAACCATTTCTGGATACTATTTTCCCAACCTGCCGCAGGCGGCGACAGGGAGCCAATAACGATTGCCTGGACAACGACAGGGTAATGCCATGAGCGAGAAACACTACTGGTTTGGCTATCTGGAAGCCGGCGAAAAAAGCACTCCGGTCCTGCGCGACAACCGCATCGACACGGGTAACAGCGACACCATTTACCTGTTCAACCTCAAGCGCAATGAGATCCTCGAATATCGTCGTGAGATTATCGAGCCGAAGTTGCGTGAACTGAACGATGGGGAGAAAGCGGTTAGCAACGAACTACAGGTTGCCTATGCGGAGTGCCGCAGCCACTTTAATCCCCGAGGCAACAAAATCGCTAACCTGCCACTAAAGGGACGCAACAAACCTGCCGTAGCTGCTAATGACGACGGCGATGACAAGGAGCTGGATAATTTTGCTGCAGAGAGCGATGAGGAGTGGGAAGAGGAAGAGGCTTGAGTGATAATTGCGGGATGATGAGATTTAACCAACTCCCCGTCGGCGAACAATTCGAATACCAGAACGAGCGCTATAGCAAGGCCAGCCCTTTAATCGCGGTCAATCTGGAAAGCAACCAGCAGCGCATGATTCCGCGCTCGGCCCTGGTCGCGCCACTCTCCGCCAACGCCAGCAAGACCGCGGCGGCAGAAACGGATAAAGCCCTTGATGCACGGAAAGTCGCCGCCGCGTTTGAGCTATACCATCAGGAGTGTCTGCTGTGGCTGGCGCAGGAAGACAAAAGCCCTGAAGAACTACGCGAACGTCTGGAGCTGGCGCGGCAACAGTTCCTGGCGCAGTGCGGCATCAGTTAAGGCCGTCGTCCGCTACTTTTTCTCTTTATCTTTCAGCATCGATTTTAGATCGGCAAACGGATTAAAGGTGGCCGGTTTATCTTCGTCCTTTGGTGCCAGACTGTCATAACCTCGCACATGCTCTTCATAACGCTGGTGCTCGTTGTCGTGACAATAGAGACAGAGATTCTCCCAGTTGCTACCGTCGGCGGGATTGTTGTCGTGGTTATGATCCTTGTGGTGAACGGTCAGCTCGTGCAGATTTTCACGGGTAAACTCTCGGCCGCATCGACCGCAAACCCAGGGATGGATACGCAGCGACTGTTCGCGATAACCCTGCATCCGTTTTTCGGCATTCTGCCGCGCTTCGGCAACCACCTTGTCCAGCTTATCGCTATTGATCGGTGAACCCGGTCTGCGTTGCTTCTCCACTCTACACTCCCCTCTAATACCGTTGCCAAAGTTTGGCCCAGATGCGACAGGCTGACCAGTAGTTTATTCCTGCCAGAAAGCGGGACTCAGTAGCACCAGTATGGTGAATATCTCCAGTCGTCCCAATAGCATCGCCAGTGCGGTCAGCACCAGACCAAAATCATTCAGGGCGGTGAAGTCGGTCGCCACTTTGCCCAGTCCAGGTCCCAGATTATTCATGCTGGTCGCCACTGCACCGAAGGCCGTCACCTGATCCAGTCCATCGGCCATCAGCAACAGCAGGAACAGAACAAACACCGCGACATAGACAGCAAAAAATCCCCACACCGCCGACACCACCCGCTCCTTGACGACTTTGCCACCCAGTTTTACCTGACGGGACATACGTGGGTGAACCAGTCTCAAAATCTCCAGCAATGCCTGTTTACTCAAGAGGATAAAACGGATCACCTTCATCCCGCCTGCCGTCGAACCGGCACAGCCACCGACAAAGCTGATGAAGATCAGCAACACCGGTAACATCCCCGGCCAATGGGAAAAATCACCGATACCGAAGCCGGTACTGGTCACTACCGATACAGTCTCAAAGGTGGAGTAGCGTAGCGCTGCGGTAAGCGACGGTTGCGTACCATGCAGATAGAGTGAGGCGGCGATCACCAGTATCACAACCAGCACCAGTATCAGAAAAATCCGTACCTCGATGCTCTGCCAGTAGGCCAGTAGTGAACCTTTACGAATGGCGAGGTAGTGAACGTTAAAGCTAATCGCCCCCATCAGCATAAAAACGACCGCAACGCTTTCAATCGCGCTGCTCTGGAAATAACCGATACTGGCATCGTGGGTGGAAAAACCACCGGTCGAGACGGTTGCCAGACTGTGACAGATCGCATCGAATGGACTCATTCCAGCAATCCAGTAACTTACTGCGCAGAGCAGGGTCATAGCACCATAGATACGCCACAAGACCCGTGCGGTATGGGCGATACGTGGCGTCAGTTTCTCGTCCTTAATCGGGCCGGCGGTCTCTGCCTTATAGAGCTGCATGCCGCCGATACCGAGCATCGGCATCAATGCTACTGCCGAGACCACCACACCAATCCCACCGAGCCACTGTAACTCCTGACGGAATAACAGAATGGAGCGTGGCAACTGATCCAGCCCGGAAATCACCGTGGCACCGGTGGTGGTAAAGGCGGAAACCGATTCGAAGAAGGCGGCAGCCAGCCCCATGTGCAGCACCAACATCAACGGTAAACTACCGGCCAGACCGACCACCACCCAAAGCAAGGTCACCAGCAGAAAGCCATCACGGGTGCGGATGCGATGACGCTCACGCCGGGAGAGCAACCATAAAATCGTGCCGGTGCCCAGGCAGAACAGCAGGGTTTCAAACAGGCTGGCGAACTCTTTTTCCTGATCGAGCAGGGCGAACAACAATGGCGGCAACAGCGCCAGAGAGAATACAAGCAGGATGACGCCTACCAGGCGACTGATGAAGGAGAGACTCATTTATGAGTATCCATCGGGTCTACTACAGCTTAGTGCGGCGACATTCTGGGCCGCTATGCCACAGACGGCAGCTAAAATCTTTGTAACTTGTTTATACTTTTTTTACCGTCCAACCATCCTATTACGTATAGAATGGCGGCTCAAACGGCGCAACTGCAGGAACTGGAGTGATACCCCCGCAAGCCGCAAGCCTTACTTTCTGGCGCAGCATGCTGATGGCAGCACTCACCGTGCTGGTAGCAACCCCGCTCGCCTTTGTCGCTCATGAAATCCTGCCCCACGCCAACCTCTCCCTGGTATTTCTTATCGCGGTACTGCTCAGCGCCTCGCGCTTTGGTATGCAAACCGCGGTATTGAGCGGCATCTTCAGCTTCCTTAGCTTCAACTTCTTCTTCACCCAGCCCTACTACACCTTCAAGGTGGAGAACGACGGCGAGATCGCCACGTTGCTCTTCTTTCTCATCATCGCCCTGCTCAGCGGCAGACTAGCGGCACGGATGCATGAAGAGATGGCACAAAACCGTTTCATGGTTCGGCGCCTGACCAACATTAACGATTTTTCGCGAATGCTGGCCACTGCACCGGACAACGCCAGCGTGCTGCAGAATCTGGTGCAACATATAGCCCAGACCTACCACGCCCCGGCATGGGTGATTATCGAAGAGAGCGAAGAAATTATTTACGGTCACGATGGTTTTCAGCCAGTCCCGCCGCCGCCTCAACAAATCCTGCAACGCCTGCGACAGAGCACGGATGAGGGTCCACAGGAAGAGGGCTATCGCATTCATTTCAGCAATCAGCACCGTATACAGGGACAACTCTATCTGCAGTGTCCATCGCTGGATACCGCACGACAGGAACAGTTACGCATCCTTTGCGATCTCGCCGGAGCCACTCTGGAGCGGGTTCGGCTGGTCTCCGATCTGGAGGCGGCACACGTCTCCGCCGAGACGGAGCAACTCCGTTCCGCCCTGCTCTCTTCGGTCTCCCATGATCTACGTACGCCGCTCTCTTCGATTATCGGTTCCACCTCAAGCCTGCTGGAGTACTCGGACAACATTCAGGAAAAAGATCGAATCGATCTATTGCAGACCGTGCTGGAAGAAGCTGAGCGGCTCAACCGTTACATCCAGAACCTGCTGGATATGACGCGTCTGGGTGGTGGCACCCTGACCCCCAAACGCGACTGGGTCGATATCAGCGATATCATTTCCGCGGCCACCGAACGACTGCATAAGGACCTTGCGCCGTATAAAGTGCAGCTCGATCTACCCGACTCGATACCGCTGCTTTACGTACAGGGCGTCTTGATCGAGCAGGCGCTGGTGAACGTGCTCGATAATGCCGCACGCTTTTCTCCTCCGGACGCCACAATCACCATTCAACTAAAAACGGCGAACGAAACCGTCACTATCGATGTCTGTGATGAGGGACCAGGTATTCCGGAAGCCGAACGCGAACGGGTCTTCGACATGTTTTACACCGCCACCCGCGGTGATCGACATAATTCAGGGACCGGTCTCGGTCTGGCCATCTGCCGCGGCCTGATCAGCGCCCACGGCGGACAGGTTTCTGCACATGAAGGAAGAAACGGCAAGGGCACCTGTATCCGGCTGTCACTGCCAGAGCACAAATCGGAGCACGAATCATGAATCAAGCACTATCAGGCACCATCCTGCTGGTTGAGGATGATCCCCATATCCGCAAATTCCTGCGCATCAGTCTCGAGGCGCACGGCTTCACCATTATTGAGGCGCGTCAGGCCACCGAGGGCCTGCAACTCAGTGCCGAACAGAAGGTGGATCTGGTGGTCCTGGATCTGGGCCTGCCCGACATGGATGGTCAGGAGTTCATCCGCCGCCTGCGCGAATGGTCAGCGATACCGCTCATCGTTCTTTCGGTACGCTCGGACGAAGCGGAAAAGGTCATGGCACTGGATGCCGGGGCCAACGATTACGTCACCAAACCCTTCGGCATCTCCGAAGTGATGGCCCGCATCCGGGTACTGCTACGCAACAATGAATCCGCCGAGGATGAACAGGACGCGGTATTCGAACATGGCGGCCTCAAGGTCGACCTAGCTACTCGAACCGTGCGCATGAACGGCAAGCTGGTGCACCTGTCGCGCAAGGAGTACAGCCTGTTGCGGCTGCTGGTGAATAATCCTGATCGGGTACTCACCCACCAGCAGATCATCCGCGAGATCTGGGGCGCCAACCGCGAAGACGAAACCCACCACCTGCGTGTACTTATCGGACACCTGCGGCAGAAGCTGGGCGATCAGCCTACCCACCCACGTTATATACTCACGGTACAGGGCGTCGGCTATCGACTGCTAAGCGACCACGCCTAGACAAAAAAACAAGGGGAAGCAATGAGCCACCATTCGAAGATCGATTACGTGGAATTTCCGGCACAGGACATTCCCGCCACCAAAAATTTTTTCTCCAGGGTGTTCGACTGGCACTTCAGCGATTACGGCCCGGACTACACCGCCTTCTCCAATGCCGGGATCAATGGCGGCTTCTACCAGTCTGAGCTCTCCTCTACCACGGCGACTGGCAGCGCCCTGATCGTGCTCTACAGCAAGGAGCTGGAGAAGACCCAGCAGAAGGTGGAACAGAACGGCGGCAAGATCAGTAAAGCGATCTTCTCATTCCCCGGCGGGCGTCGTTTCCATTTCATCGAGCCGAGCGGTAACGAGCTGGCGGTCTGGTCGGACAAATAAAAAAGGCGGCACCTATGCCGCCTTTTTCATATCGCTGGTTACCTTAGCCAACTTCAGCGCTGCGCAGGCCATTCGTCTGCTGCCATGATCCATAGCAACCCTGCCCGCAAAAGAAGAACAGATACTCCTGCGCCTCGACCGTCAGGCCCTGTGTATGCGGAACATCCTGCTGACAGACATGGCAGGTAACGTTTTCAACTTCAGCTTGCTCTGCGTTGTTATTCATCCCAGCCTCCCGGGCGCCGATGCCGCCCTTTTTGTTGGCCCATGAGACAAATATAGCGGCAATAACCAACCATTCAAGTTGGTCATTACCGCTAATAATACAAAACTGCAGAAGTATTAATGACTTGAGAAGTGAAAAAATTTTCCCAGCCCAGTGCGAGAGAAACATTCTCTCGCACCGGATGAGTCACCTTATAGCGCGGCAGGGCGTTTACCCGCGATGAGTGTGTAAACCACCGGCACCACAAACAGGGTGAGCAGGGTACCGAAGCTCATACCGCCGACGATAACCCAACCGATCTGCACCCGGCTTTCGGCACCCGCGCCTGTCGCCAATGCCAACGGGATAGACCCCAGCACCATCGCGCCGGTGGTCATCAGGATCGGGCGCAGTCGCAGCACCGCCGCCTCAACCACCGCCTGGGTCACTTCGTGCCCCTTGTCGCGCATCTGGTTGGCGAACTCGACGATCAAAATACCGTGCTTGGTGATCAGGCCGATCAGGGTGATCAGCCCCACCTTGCTGTAGATGTTGAGGGTACCGCCGGTGAGCTTGAGGGTCAGCAGCGCGCCGGCCATCGCCAGCGGCACGGAAAGCAGAATGATCAGCGGCGAGCGGAAGCTCTCGAACTGCGCCGCCAGCACCAGATAGATAAAGCCCAGCGCCAACAGGCCGGTGACGAACAGCGCGCTACTTGATTCGATAAACTCCCGCGATGTGCCGCCGTAGTCGAACAGCGCATCCGGGGCGACCTCCGCCAGCGTCTGCTGCATGAAGGCGATCGCCTCACCCAAACTGTACCCGGGAGCCGGTGTAGCACTGATCTTCACCGCACGCAGCTTGTTGAAGTGGTTCAGTTCCTTCGGCGCAACGGTCTCGCGCATGCTCACCAGATTGCCCAGTTGCATCATTTCACCGCTGCCGGAACGAATCTGGATGTTGGTCAGGTCCTGCGGATTGCGCCGATCGACGTCCTCCACCTGGACCACAACATCGTACTGCTCGCCCGCCTGTTTGTATCGAGTGACGGTACGTCCGCCGAGCATGCTCTCCAGGGTACGGTTGATGGTCGAGACCTGCACCCCAACCAGGGCACTCTTCTCCCGATTGACCTGTACCCGCAGCTCCGGCTTGTTCAGCTTGAGATCGGTATCCGGATTGAGCAGGCCGGGATTGGTCCGCACCTTGGCCATGATCTGGTCAGTGGTCTGTTGCAGTTCGTCGTAGGTGGCGGTGGTCTGGATATAGAACTCCAGTGGACGGCTGATGACGCTCTGCCCCAGCGAAGGCGGCTGTACCGCGAAGGCCATAACACCGGGTATGCCCATAAACAGTTTCGGGCGCAGTTCATTGGTAATCTCGGTGGCACTACGCTCCCGCTCATCCCAGTCCTTGAGACCAACGAAGGAGATGATCTGATTCACCGTCGGCACGCCGACCACCATGAAGTAGCGCTCCACTTCAGGGATCGCGCTATACATCGCCTCCATCATCCGCGCCGACTTGTCGATGTTGGCCGGGGTGGCGCCGTCGGGGCCGATACCGATCCCCATTACCAGACCGCGATCTTCAACCGGTGCCAGCTCCGACTTGAGCAAAGTAAACAGGCCCGCCATGGCAACCACCGTGGCCAGCCCCAGGCCGATCACCAGCATGCGTCGCTCCAGGGCGCGGCGCAGCAGTTGCTCGTATTTATCGTTCATCGCGTTAAGGAAGCGCTCACCCATCTCGTAGATAGCACCGTGCTTCTCATGCTTGAGCATGCGTGAACAGAGCATCGGTGACAGGGTCAGGGCGACGAAGCCGGAGACGATCACCGCCCCGGCCAGAGTCAGGGCAAACTCGGCGAAGAGTCGGCCGGTGGCCCCTTCGGTAAAGGCGACCGGGGTAAACACCGCCGCCAGGGTGAAGGTCATCGCCAATACGGCGAAACCGATCTCCTTGGCCCCCTTGAGCGCCGCCTGGATCGGTTCCTCGCCCTGTTCAATGTGGCGATAAATGTTCTCCAGCATGACGATGGCGTCGTCCACCACCAGACCGATCGCGAGCACCATCGCCAGCAGGGTCAGAATGTTGATGCTGAAACCGAGCAGATACATAAAGAAGAAGGCGCCGATCAGCGAAACCGGAATGGTTACCATCGGGATAAAGGTCGCCCGCGCACTGCGCAGGAAACCGAAGATAACGATAATCACCAGCACCACCGCCTCGCCGATGGTGGTGTAAACCGACTCGATAGAACGGTCGATGAAGATCGATTTGTCGTAGGCGATGTTGACCTTCATCCCTTCCGGCAGTACCGACTTGATGGTCGGCAGCATCTCATGCAACGCCTTGGAGACATCCAGTGGATTGGCGGTGGACTGTTTGATCACCCCAAGCGCCACGGCATTCTCCCCCTTAAAACGGGTAATGCGCCGCTCATCGGCCGGCGCAACTTCAACCCGCGCCACATCACCCAGGCGCACCAGATAACCTGAATCGTCACGCAGGATCACCTGCCGGAACTGTTCCGGGGTACGCAAATCGGTCTCGGCCAACACCGAGAACTCCCGTTGTGCCGACTCGATACGACCGGATGGAACTTCCAGATTCTGCGCCCGCAGCGCCGTTTCCACATCCTGCGCGGTAACGCTGTAAGCGGCCATGCGTGCGCGGTCCAGCCAGATGCGCATGGAGTAACGACGCTCACCGAAGATACGTACGTTGGCCACCCCATCGATGGTCTGCACCCGGTCCTTTACCAGGCGATTAGCGACATCGGTCACCTCGAGCATATCGTGGCGATCGGAAGAGAAAGCCATGTAGATAATCGGCTGGGCATCGGCCTCTTCCTTGGAGACGATCGGCTCTTCGATCTCGTCGGGCAACATACCGCGTACCCGGGCCACCCGGTCGCGGACATCGTTGGCTGCGGCATCCGCATCGCGGGTCAGCTTAAAGTTAATCGTGATCTGGCTCGACTCGGAACGGCTCACCGAGGTCATAAAGTCGATGCCCTCGATACCGGAGAGAGAGTCCTCCAGCACCTTGGTCACCTGCGACTCCATGATCGCGGCGTTGGCGCCGTAATAGGTGGTCGCTACCGTCACCACCGGCACATCGATATTGGGATACTCGCGCACCGACAGGCGGTCATAGGCGATGATCCCCACCAGTACGATCAACAGGGTCATCACCGTCGCCAGCACCGGACGACGGATGCTGATATCGGAAAGGATCATAACGCTGCCTCGGCGTTGGCGGGCTTAAGGTTGATCGGGTTAACCGGCGCACCGGGACGGACCTTAATCTGCCCAGCGGTGATCACCACGTCGCCCGGTTCAAGCCCCTGCACCACCTGCACCATCGCCTGATGGCGGATGCCCAGTTTCACCGGCACCATCTCCGCCTTACCGTCCTTGATGCGATAGACCAACTGCTTGTCACCCATCGGCACAATCGCCTCTTCCGGCACGCTAATGGCGTTCTCATATTTCTTCAGCGCCAACTCAACCCGGGCAAACATACCGGGACGCAGACGACTGTCGGCATTAGGCACGGTGGCACGCATCTGCAGGTTGCGGCCGTTGCTATCGATCAGCGGCGCCACCGCGTAGACCTCGCCCTGGAATTTCTCACCGGGAAAAGCGTCGACGCTAATGGTGATCGGCTGGCCCTTTGCCACCTCACCGACGTATTTTTCCGGTACGCGGAAATCAACTTTAATCGGATCGATCTCCACTACCTCCACCAATGCCTGACCCGGGGTGACCACATCACCAACACTGACAGTACGCAGGCCGGCTATGCCGTCGAACGGTGCGGCAAGCACGGTCTTGCTCAACGCCTCTTTCTTCAGCGCTACCCGCGCCTTGTTGGCCTGCAGTTCCGCATAGGCCTTATCCTTATCGGTTTGCGAGGCCACCTTGCGCTTGATCAGCTCCTGGGTACGTCGGTAGTTGGCATCGCTCAAATCGCGGTTAGCCACCGCCTCGTCCAGTTCGGCCTTATATTGATCATCGTCGAGCTGCAGCATCGGTTGCCCTGCCGTCACCGGTTGCCCCTCTTCGAATAGAATCTTTTCCACCTTGCCCTGGATCTGCGGACGCAACACCACCGCCTCATAGCCGAGCAGGTTACCGACGGTCTCAGCGCTACGGACGATCTCCCCTACCGTCACCGGCTGCGCCTCTACCGGCATCGGCGGCATTCCGCCAGGAGGTGCGGCAGCGAAAACCAGGGTGGAGGGCAACAACAGTAACCCGGCGCGAATGATCTGTTTGGGGGAGAGGGTTCTCATGGCCACGCGGCACTCCTGTGATCGGTCAAGGCGTGATTTGAATATCGCGGGAAGATTGATGGGTACGCTTCAATATCCCAGCAAATGCAGGGATATTAGCGTTCTCTTCCAGCAGGGAAGCGGGTATACTCCTCTTTTGACAGTATCCTGTCAACATAACCAACGCTATCTACTAAGTGATATGGGCAAAACCTGCAAACAGGAAGAGTACTACCGGCTGGTGGAGGCCGTATTTCAGGCCAACGGCAAACTGTTGGCGACTGGGGACCATCTCAGCATGGAATTCGATCTGACCGGTGCGCGCTGGCAGGTCCTTGGTGCACTACAGCTGGAAAACCGCCCCCTCACTGTGGCACAGATCGCCCGACGCATGGGACTGCAACGACAGAGTGTGCAACGTCTGGTCGACATTATGGTCAAGCAAGGAGTACTGACTACCCTCCCCAACCCGGAACACAAACGCGCCAAGCTGATCGATTTCACCGTAAAGGGGATGAAAGTCCGCGATCAACTCATCGCCGTACACGGCCACTGGACTGAAACACTGCTGCAGGAGTTCAGCGAAGAGGAGTTGCAGCTGGCCACCCGGGTGTTGCGCAAACTCCTGGATAAACTCGATCCCGACGCCTGATTTGAAAGCCCCCAACGCATGCTGTAGGGTGGAAACGCAATACACCAAATCGGGATACCATCCATGGTTATTGCCAGTTTTCTCGCCTTTCTCGGCCTTTTTGTCGTCATCGGCCTGTTCTCGCTAAAACAGAATCGTCACACCAGCATCGACTACCTGCTCGCCGGCCATAACATGCAACCGTGGCTAGTCGCCCTCTCCGCCGTCGCCACCAACAACAGCGGCTACATGTTCATCGGCATGATTGGCTTTACCTACAGCACCGGCATCTCCTCGATCTGGATGGCCATCGGCTGGGTCGTGGGCGACTTTGTCGCCTCACTGCTGATCCACCGTCCCGTGCGCGAGATGACGGAACACCATGGCGTGCATACCTACGGTGGCCTGCTCAGTCACTGGCACGATACCAACTACACCGCACTGCGTTTTATCGTCGGCATCTTCACCCTGTTATTCCTCGGCACCTATGCCGCCGCGCAGCTCAGCGCAGGCAGCAAGGCGCTACACGTACTGTTCGGTTGGGAGAATTACATCGGCGCAGTGATCGGCGCCGCCATCGTGCTGGTCTACTCCTTTGCCGGCGGTATCCGCGCTTCGATCTGGACCGACGCGGCCCAATCCCTGGTAATGATTATCTCCATGAGCCTGATGCTCTATATCACCGTCGACAACCTCGGTGGCCTGTCGGGTTTCGTCCAGCACCTGGATCGAGTGGATGAAAACTATCTCGCCCTGCTGCCACCGGAATCGGGTTATGGCGTGCTGCTGGGGGGACTCGGTTTTATTCTCGGCTGGTTTTTTGCCGGCTATGGTGTAGCCGGACAACCGCACATCATGGTGCGCTTCATGACCATGGATAAACCGCAGGATATCGGCAGGGTACGACTCTATTACTACAGCTGGTTTGCCCTGTTTTACGCCATGACCATCGGCGTCGGCCTGGCCGCAAGAGTCTTGTTACCCGAGGTGGATAATTTCGATGCGGAACTGGCCCTGCCGACCCTGGCGCAACAACTGCTGCCACAGGTACTGGTCGGCATGGTATTGGCGGGGATTTTCGCCGCCACTATCTCCACCGCCGACTCACTGATCCTCAGCTGTTCCGCCTCACTAACCCGGGACTTTCACCAGCAAAAAACCGATCACTATCTGCTCACCAAGGGCGGCACCGTAGTGGTCAGCCTGCTGGCCCTCGCCATCGCCCTATTCAGCGACAAAAGTGTTTTCGCCCTGGTCCTGGATGCCTGGGGAGTACTGGGCGCAGGCTTCGCCCCGTTGTTGACGGTATATGCCCTCGGACGCCGACCGAGCCAGCCTCTAGCTATCGCCATGTTGCTGGGTGGGGTGCTGGTGTTCTATCTCTGGCCCCTGCTCATGCCCGGATTGATCTATGCGACCGCGCCGGGAATGCTCGCCGGGATCTTGATCTATCTGGTTGGCGCCTTCCTCGGCATGAACCAACCGTTACGTGATGACACAGTAGAAAAGAGCCCGATATAATCGAGCGATGTCGCCCATTGCCAGGACCAGTAGATGGCCATTCTGATTCAGTATAAAAACAACGTTCCCGGAGTAAAGATCGCTCTGGATAACGACCCTTTCCGCATCGGTCGTAGCGAAGAGAATGACCTGTGCGTCGACGACGAACTCTCCAGCCGAGAGCATGCGGTTATCGAAAAGGTGAAAGCCGAGAGCGGCGACAGTGTCAGTTATGTGCTGCGTGATCTGGATAGCACCAACGGTACTTTCGTCAACCACGACAAAATCAGCCAGCACCTTCTGGTCGAAGACGACATGATCCGCATCGGCCAGACTTTCTTCAAGTTCACCGAACAGGGTGGCGCCGACCTGACGGAAACTCGAGTGATGAAAAAAAGCATCATTCCCGGGGTCTACTACACCACGGAAAAAAAGCACTGAAATCCAGTAAAAAAGTTGCTGACATTTGTCACAAGATCTTCATCTAAAAGGCAAAATAATTAGCTGGAAAAGGCTATAGGCGTGGCGTATACTCAAACGAGCTGCAGTTTATGGCAGTGGTAGTTTTAGGCGTACCCTTCCGCGTTACCTCTTGAACACCCCATTTCATGACCTGCTAGCAACACCCTATGTTTATCACTTTTTTAAGGTACAAGTATTATGGCTACAGGCACTGTGAAATGGTTTAACGAAGCCAAAGGTTTCGGTTTTATCGCTCAGGACGATGGTGGCGCGGATGTATTCGTTCACTTCAGCGCAATCTCTGGCTCCGGCTTCCGTACCCTGGCTGAAGGACAGAAAGTTTCCTTCGAAGTCCAGAACGGTCCCAAAGGTCCTCAGGCAAGCAACGTCATTGCCGAGTGACATTTCACTGATGTGAAAAAAGAAACCCCGCTTCGGCGGGGTTTCTTTTTTGCGGAAGCTTACTTCTTCTTCCGATTCTTTTTGTTCTTCTTTTTCTTGTTAATCCGGCTCTTCTCCTTGCGCTTGAGCTTACGGATACGCTTCAGCTTATCCTTCTTGCTTTCCTTGGGTTTGGCCGCACTGGGTTCACTCGGTTTGTCTTCAGCCTTGGCAGCTTTCTTTGCCGGCTTCTTGGCTGCGGTTTTCTTTGCCGCAGGCTTGGCTTCCTCTTTCTTCGCTGCCGGCTTTTCAGCAGCAGCCGTCTTCTTCGGCGCCGCCTTCTTTACCTCACCGCCGACGAGCTCAGCTGCTGAAGCCAGGGCGTTGTCAGCCTTGGTCTCACTGAAACCCGGTGCCGCAATCAGTACCTCTTTGTCGGCCTTGAGCAGATCTTCAGCAGTCTCAATACCCTGTTCATGCAGGTATTCTGCGGTTTTAGGACCGATACCGGCCACTTTGTTTACTGGTGTAGTCATGGATTCAACCTGTGTTGACGAAAAAACATCGTATGGGACGAGTCTATATTAAACAAAATAATCCCGTGGCATCAATTTCAGCAGAAAATGCGACGCTCATCCATTACGGTGATCACCAAATTTCTGTAGAGTAACCGTCAAATCGGCTACTCCTTCCCCCCGGGGGCCGCCAGAATGGAAAATGAACTGCAAAGCGAAAACAAACAACTGCGTCGGCAGTTGAAGGCCTTTGTCGCCCAGGCGCGGGAGAACGAGGCCAAGCTGCAGCGTTTCAAAGAGTACGAACTGGCGCTGATCAGCGCCACCTCCATCACCGAACTTCTGCATCTGGTTCTCGACGTCTACCCGGAAACCTTCCACCTCGACTGCATCAGCCTGATCCTGCTCGATCCGGAATACGAACTGGTACGGATGATGGAATCGGGTGGCACCCAGCTGGATGATGTGCCGGGACTGCTGATCGAAACCGAACCGGATACCCTGCAGGCCTACTTCCCCAACAATCTACTGCCACGGATCGGCCCGGACACCGATGGGGGACTGCACCTGTTTCCGCCACAGCCCAAACCGGTACACTCCCACGCCTGCCTGCCGATGCTGCGTAACGGTGAGCTGGTCGGAATACTTAACCTGGGGAGTTACGATGGGCAACGCTTTGTTCCGGGGAGTGGCACCGAATTCCTCGAGCGGCTGGCCGCCATCGTCGCCATCTGTCTCGACAACTGCGCCAACCATCAGCGGGTAAGACAGCTTGGCCTCACCGATCCTCTGACTCAGGTCAATAATCGCCGCTACTTCGACCAACGTCTGGGAGAAGAGGCCGCCCGGGTGCAGCGCCATCAGCATCCCCTCAGTTGCATGTTCCTCGACGTAGATCACTTCAAACGGATCAACGATACCCACGGCCACCAGGCCGGTGACCGGGTACTGCAGCAGGTGGCAAAACTGATCGGTAAGCAGCTGCGGCACAGCGACATTCTGAGTCGCTATGGCGGCGAGGAGTTTGTGGTGTTGTTACCCAATACCCCGCTGGATGACGGACGCGAGATCGCAGAACGCATACGCCAGGGCATCGCCAGTCACCGATTCGACATCGGCAGTGAGGAGACCACCCTCAAACTGACTATCTCCATCGGGCTTTGCTGTCTGCTGGAAATCCCGCAGGGGGTAGCGCCGTTGGGCTATGCCGAAAATCTGGTGGCCTGTGCCGACCAGGCGGTCTACCAGGCCAAGGAAACCGGCAGAAATCGGGTCTGTGCCAGTACCTACGAGGCCCCGGCCACCGAGGCGGCGCAGCAGGGCGTCGGCTAATCCCTCAGTGCATGCGCAGGGAGAATAGCCCCGCAACCGCACCCGGGATCAGTTCAACCCACTGCTGATACTCATCCTCACTCATCTCTTCGTTCTCTTCATCCAGCAGCAGTGCAAGCTGAGCAATGGGGATAATGAGATCCTGCACCTCATCGGGCTGGCTATCCCAAGCTTCCCACTGCTGCTCCAGACCCAACATGAAACCGAAGCACCAACCCTCATAGCTCTCCACTGTAACCCCATCCACCTCGTTCTCCACGATCAGCGGTTCGAACGGCTCGCGGCGGGTCAGTGTGGTCATGATATCGCCGGGTAACCGCTGCAGCAGCTCGGTCATCTGCACTTTCTCGGCCTCGTTGCTAAAGCGCGGTTCACCCCAGACCACCTCCTGCCAGCCGCTGGGCAATTGCCCCTGCTCTGCGGAAAGCAGCAGTGCTGTCAGGTAGCCGTGGATCTCATCGACACCGAGGGTGTCCTCCTCACAGGCGGAAGAGTTGAGAAAGAGGTCCAACTCGCTCAGTTCATCTTCACTCATTAGCGTGCTGGTTATTTCGGGCATGGCGGTTACCTGTCTGGGGAAAAGCGCAACCATATCACGGAGAGGCACCATTCCCCATCATTGGCCATTTATAACGTACTCCATTTGGCTAATTTACTTCTTTTCTCCGGGACTTAGTGACCGTTTCCCGATACAATCGGATCGCAGGATTTCACAATTTGGTTACAATTTTTCACGTAAAATCTGCCGCCATACATACGGTTATGAGGCGAACAACTCCCCCGAACGCACATCCCGTTCCCCCCACAGCCGAAATTGACTATTCGGAACGCTGATACGGGATGAAGGAAACTAACAGACAATGGTGAACCTCGAAGAGCTATCGGCCAAAGAGCTATACGAACTGGCCAAGAAAAAGGAGCAGGAAGAGGCCCTGCAAGAACAACTGCTTGGACGCATCAACGAAATCAAGACTACCCGCGACCAGCTGAAAATCAGCTATCAGGAAATCCTCCAGGACATCGACGCCAAGATTGAAGAGCTGGCGAGCCAGCGCCAGACGGTAGTGGCCGAGCACAAGAAAGAACTGGAAGAGCTCAATCAGGAACTGGAACAACTGATTCAGGAAGTGGAAGAGAGCCAGGAAGCACTAGCCGAGGCCTCCTCCGCACAGCAAGAGGTCGCCCAGCGCAAGGAACAGGATGAGGAGCCAGTCGTCGAGGAAGAGGAATCCGCCAAGGCCGAGGAAAAACCGGCCCCTGTCAGCAAGCCAGAACCGGCCAAAGCCGAATCGCCAGCCCCGGCGCCAGAGAAGAAAGCCCCACCCAAGGCGATGAGCAAGGAAGAGGAGATGGACCTGCTGATGCAACACATGGCCCAGTTTATGAAGGGACGTTCCTACATCAGCGAATCCCTGCTGCGCGAGAAACTTCAGGTGGTCAAATTCAAACCCGCCACCAACCTCAACAAGTTGCTCGACGCGCTGGTGCAACAGGCCCGTCTGGTACGACGCAACGGCAACAATTTCGTTCTCGGCCGTATCCGGGCCAAATAAGCGTCTCTGTTCAGAACGGTGCGGGTGAGGTGTAACTGACCCGTGCGCCGTTCCGAGGATGGTGAAACTCCAGGCTTGAGGCATGCAGTAACAACCGCGCTGCCATCGCTCTGGCCTGCTCATGGGCGTACAGGCCGTCGCCGAGTATCGGATGTCCCAGACTCTGCATGTGCACCCGTAACTGGTGAGAACGACCTGTGATCGGCTCCAGCTCAATACGACTGTAGGTGTCATCTGTTGCTAACCGCCACCAGCGTGTTTTCGACGGTTTGCCCAGTTCCGGATCGACTATCTGACGGGGCCGATTCGGCCAGTCGCAACGCAACGGCCGGTCCACCTCTCCAGCTTCCGCAGGCACGCCGTAAACCACCGCCGTATAACGCTTGACCACCTCCCGCTCACGAAACTGGCGACTCAGCTCGCTGTGTGCCGCTTTGTCTCGCGCCAGCAACATCAGTCCCGAGGTCTCCCAGTCGAGCCGATGCACCTCGCGAATCCCGGGAAACCCCTGCTGCAGGCGGCTCACCACACTGTCCTGCTTGTCTTCACCGCGACCGGGCACACTGAGTAGCAGGCTCGGTTTGTCCACCAGCACAATGGCATCGTCGGCATAGACGATCGAAAGAGACATGCTAAATCAGAGGGTTACTTGCGGGCGAGAACGAGAATACCAGCGATCAGGGCCAATGAACCGACCACCAGATCGTCATAGCGGAAACTGAGATTCAGGAGTTCGATCAGACCCTGCAAGACCAGCCAGATACCGAGAAGGATATTTCCAAGCTTCATTGTGCATTCCCCATGCGATGTTCGCGAAAGGGACGATCCTACCGCAGCCCGGCAATGGGCAGCCAGGAATTCGGGCACGGAAAACGGAGGAAAGTGGTTATTCGCTGACCTTGAACAGCTGGCCTTCGATCAGCTCAAGCAGGTCGTCGTCACCGAAGGGTTTGGCGATAAAGCCGTTGGCCTTAATCTTGATGCTCCAGAACTCTTCCGTGGGCTGGGCATTACCACTCATTATTATTACTGGGATTGCAGCGATATCCGGGTCGAGATCCTTACGTATCTCGCGGGTGGCCTGGAAACCGTTCATCCCGGGCATGACCACATCCATCAGTACCAGCGCGGGGCGGTGTTCACGTACCAGAGCCACAGCGCGCTCGCCGTCGTAGGCGGAGAGGGTCTCATAACCGTACTGGGCCAGCATGCGGGTAAGTACCACCTGAATGGTCTTGGAATCGTCCACCACCAGAATGGTGGTGCCAGGATTGGGACGCAGACGCTCATCGCCAACCACCACATCCGTCGGTTCCGTCTCATTGCTGGACGGTGGTACCGGCTCCCTCGCCTGTACCGGGTTACGCTGGAAAAACCGACTGATGTCGAAACTTTTCATCCCCATCTATCCTCATTGTCAGAATAGTATTCCCGAAGGCAATGATGCCCATCGGGTGCTGGCCGCAGCCATTTTGGACGGAGTATACCGCAATATACCCGCACAATTTATAACATATTTATCATTTTCAGAGATGCATGCAGAGCCCTGCAACAACCTCCCACACCCCATTTGAAACGCAAGAATGGCCGATTTGGCTTCAAATTACCTTAAGACGGGTGCTTTTTTGCCTCACTCGGCCCGGAATCCATTAAAAAAGATGGTCAGGCCTATTCTGTAACCACCTATTTCCTGTAAGATATGCGCCTCGCGAAACAGCCCTAGTGGTCTGTCCAGCTGATCAATGAGGAAAACGTGGCTTGCCGACGGCAAGCGCGTGCCGAAGTGCGGCCCCATTATCCGCTGGAGAGGCCACTATGTCGTTTAAGGAATTCCTTTGACCACTTTGTAACCAGAGTACCGTTATGACTGACCTGACACACTACCGAAATATCGGCATTTTTGCTCACGTGGATGCGGGCAAGACCACTACCACCGAACGCATTCTGAAACTCACCGGTAAAGTACACAAGACCGGTGAGGTACACGATGGTGAAGCCACCACCGACTTCATGGACCAGGAACGCGAGCGCGGCATTACCATCCAGTCCGCTGCTACCTCCTGCTTCTGGAAAGATCACCGCTTCAACATCATCGACACTCCCGGACACGTGGACTTTACCATTGAGGTGTACCGTTCCCTGAAGGTACTCGACGGCGGTGTCGGTGTATTCTGCGGTTCCGGCGGCGTTGAGCCCCAGTCCGAGACCAACTGGCGCTATGCCAACGAATCCGAAGTAGCCCGTGTCATCTTCGTCAACAAGCTCGACCGCATGGGTGCTGATTTCTACCGCGTGGTTAAGCAGGTGGAAGATGTACTGGCGGCACGTCCGCTGGTCATGACCCTGCCGATCGGTATCGAAGAAAACTTCAAGGGTGTGGTCGACGTACTCAACCAGCAGGCCTACATCTGGGACGACACCGGCCTGCCGGAGAACTACGAAGTCACCGAAATCCCGGAAGAGCTGAAAGCCAAGGCTGCCGAGTACCGTGAGGCCATGATCGAGACTGCCGTAGAGCAGGACGACGACCTGATGGAGAAGTATCTGGAAGGCGAAGAGCCCTCCGTTGAAGAGATCAAGCGCTGCATCCGTAAGGGCACCATCGCGCTGGACTTCTTCCCCACCTACTGCGGTTCCGCGTTCAAGAACAAGGGTATCCAGCTGGTTCTCGACGCCGTGGTCGACTACCTGCCGAGCCCGACTGAGGTTGAACCGCAACCTGAAGTGGATCTGGAAGGTAACGAGACCGGCCAAAAGGCCATCGTTGACCCGAACAAACCGCTGCGCGCCCTGGCGTTCAAGATCATGGACGACCGTTTCGGCGCCCTGACCTTTACCCGCATCTACTCCGGTACCCTGAAGAAGGGCGATACCGTCCTTAACACCTTCACCGGCAAGACCGAGCGTATCGGTCGTATCGTGGAGATGCACGCCGACGAGCGCATTGAGTACGACCAGGCTCAGGCAGGTGACATCGTTGCGCTGATCGGCCTGAAGAACACCCAGACCGGCCACACCCTGTGTGACCCGAAAAACCCCGCCACTCTCGAACCGATGGTCTTCCCGGAGCCGGTTATCTCCATCGCCGTTGCACCGAAAGACAAGGGCGGCGCCGAGAAACTGGGTATCGCGATCAACAAGATGGTTCAGGAAGACCCGTCCTTCCGCGTCGAGACCGACGAAGAATCGGGTGAAACCATCCTGAAAGGGATGGGCGAACTGCACCTCGATATCAAGATCGACATCCTCAAGCGTACCCACGGTATCGACGTTACCGTCGGTAAGCCGCAGGTTGCCTACCGCGAGAGCATTACCCAGCGCGTCGAAGACAGCTACACCCACAAGAAGCAGTCTGGTGGTTCCGGTCAGTTCGCCAAGATCGACTACATCATCGAGCCGGGCGAAGTTAACAGCGGCTTCACCTTCGAATCTACCGTTACCGGTGGTAACGTACCGCGCGAATTCTGGCCTGCGGTTGAGAAGGGCTTCAAGCTGATGATGGACGAAGGCGTTCTCGCTGGCTTCCCGGTACTGGACGTGCACGTCAATCTGGTTGACGGTGGTTTCCACGCCGTGGACTCTTCTGCCATCGCCTACGAGATCGCCGCTAAGGCTGCGTTCCGTCAGTCAGTACCGAAAGCCGGTCCACAACTGCTCGAGCCGATTATGAAGGTCGACGTCTTCACCCCGGATGACCACGTGGGTGACGTTATCGGTGACCTCAACCGTCGTCGTGGCATGATTCAGGGACAGGATGCTGGTGCCACCGGCGTACGCGTTAAGGCTCAGGCTCCGCTGTCCGAGATGTTTGGTTATATCGGTGACCTGCGTACCATGACCTCCGGTCGCGGCCAGTTCTCCATGGAGTTCTCACACTACGCTCCATGCCCGAACAATGTCGCAGAGGAAGTCATCAAGGAAACCAAGGCACGCAAAGAAGCGAAATAACCGCGTCTTTGACGAGCAACAAAAAAAGCCCGGACTCTGTCCGGGCTTTTTTTTGAAATCGGTACTAGCTCAGGAGCGAGGAATAACCCGCTTGTTGCCTTCATCGTCGATGGCGACATAGGTGAAGGCCGCCTCGGTCACCTTGAAACGACGCTGGCGCTCTTCGTTCTGTCGTAGGATCGGTTTAACCCATACCTCCAGATTGATCTTCACCGAGGTATTGCCGATCTGCATCACCCTGCCGTAACAGCAGACCACATCCCCTACCTGTACCGGCCGAATAAACTGAATCGACTCGGCAGCCACGGTCACGGTGCGTGAATGGGCGATCTCCTTGGCCAGAATGCCGCCCGCGATATCCATCTGCGACATAATCCAGCCACCGAAGATATCACCATTGGCGTTGGTGTCTGCAGGCATTGCCAGGGTGCGCAGCACCAGATCGCCCTGAGGTTCGTCACTCTGTTCTGTCATATCGAGCTATCCAATAATCAACAGCCTCCATGGTAGCAGAAACGTCTATACAGGCACGCACACGATAAAACGGGCAAAAGTCCGCACCGACACCACCTGCTGAATCGTGAAACCGCCACTCACCAACAGCGCCTGCCATTCGTGACAGGTTCGCTCACGGCCACGGGTGCCGATCAACATCTGCATATCAAAAGCTGCCACATTAGGATCGATAGCCATCTCTTCCGCCACTGTATCCACAATCAGCAAGGTCGCCCCAGAATTGCCGATAGCCTTGTGTAAATTGTTCAACACTCGCTGGGCATCTTCATCGCCCAGGCCATGAAATAGCGCCATGCAGAGATAGATATCCCGCTGCGAACGGGCCGCAGGAATCTCATCCAGCGCATCACCTGATGCAAAGTGCACTCGTTCCAGCAACTTGGTCTCGCCCTGTTGCTTCCAGAAATCCTCTGCCGTGGCAATCACCTGCGACCGATCGAAAATCAACGCCTCCAACTGAGGGTTATCCCTGAGAATCACCATCGCCTTAGCGCCTTTGGAACCACCAATATCGATCAGGCGGTCAAAGGGTCGCCAATCGAAATCGTGCAGATAATCGACCCCGGTAATCGCCTCAACCGAATCCATGGCTCGGGCAAACAGGGTATCGAATTCGTGGTGGTTATCCATATAGGGGAATAACTCTTCACCATGACTTTTCACAAACGGTGTTTCACCGTTGCGAATACAGCCCTCCAGTGACTCGAACCAGGGTCGCGCCATTACATCAGCGTTATGCATTAATATCATGTCGCGCACCGACTGGGGGTGATCACGACGAAGAGGGTTCGAGAGACGATTATTGCGAAAGAGACGATGTTGGATCTCTTCGAATACACCAATAGACGCCAACATACGTAGAAGACGATAGAGAGAGTCTTCATGTAATTGCAATGCGAGAGCAATCTCTGTGCTACTGCGTTTACCATCCCCGATTTCGTCCGCCACTCCCAGATTGGTTGCAACATAGAGCGCCCGTGACTGCCAAAAAGCGGAGCCGATCTGTATCAGGCGGAAAGGAGGCGGTGTCAGTTTGTTGGGTACGGAGGATAACCAGTTGGCTACCTTTATCGCCAGGTTAAATAGTCCCACCTGGAAAGAGTGTTTTTGTAGATTCTCCATAACTACTCCTTGCTGTGAATATCCGGCAACAATCCGGCAGAAAAAAGTCGTCCATGCAATTGCGCCAGTTGCTGCAGGAAAGCATCATCCATCGGGCGTTCAAGCTGCTCTTCAAATACCTCTTTTACCAATATCGGCATCATTGCCAGACTGACAAATGCAATACGTACCATGTCCGGATCAAGGGATTGCTCCACCTGTCCTTGGGCTTTCAGTAGCTCGATTTTTTCGCGGGCACGCGTGCGTCCACGTTCCAGTAACTGATGAATAAAACGCTTTCCCGGCCCCTGATTAAGTGCCAGCACCTTCAATATTAATGCGGGAAAACGGGGATTTTGCTGCATCGAGCGATAGTAAATTGAAAAATATTCCGCAAACCCGCCAGTCGAGGACAGTAGTGAGGTCTCCAGAATATCCAGTAAAGGTTGCAGAGTTTGCCGTAGCATCTCTTCGTACAAACCCTCTTTATTACCGAAGTAATAGCGGATCATGGCGATGGAAGTACCCGCCGCAGCTGCGATCTGTCTGGTCGTGACCTTATGGTAGTCATCGTTCAGAAAACAGGTTAGCGCTGCCTGAACCAACCGTTCAGGTACTGATTGATCATCGTTGTTATCAGTCATGAGTTCCCTCCACTACGGATACGGTATCAGTCACAACACAGCCTGGACAGCCAATTCACCAATCAAAATCAGGGACTTGAATAATCTTTCCGCTCACTTCATGATTTGATAGGTTGGACACCCACCATGGCAATGGAGAGCACATATGGAAGAGCGACAGGAGAAAGATGTATCGATATTTACGCCCGTTCCATGTATTTACCATCCCTTTACGCTCTGGCATCCATAGCCAAACTGGCTAAGCTAGAGGAATAATAACTTGCAGTAAGGATGAGGGTAGGTAGTGGGCATCACCGAGCGTATTATCAAGAACCGAATCTACTGGCTCATTATCCTGATTCTCTGGGGTGGATTGGGGGCCTTTTCCTATACCCATAATCTCAAAGCGCTACAACATCACGCCGACACCATGGCAGGCGAGCGCGCTAAAAATTTCTTCAAGGCCATTCTTCTGGCACGCAAATGGAATGCACAATATGGTCCGGTCTATGTCCCCATAACCGATCAGACAAAACCCAATCCCTACCTGGAGATCCCATACAGGGAGATCACCACGCCATTTGGTTTGGAGCTCACGATGGTCAACCCCGCCTACATGGCGCGACAGATATCTGAGCTTGCCGAAAAAGAGAAGGTCTATTTTCACCTCACCAGCCTCAATCCCATCCGTCCCGAGAATCAGGCAGACCCCTGGGAGAAAGCAGCCCTGGAGTCATTCCATAAAGGCACCGCGGAAAAGATTGAGATGATCACCAATGTCGATAAGCCGATATTTCGCTACATGGCACCACTCTTTGTCGAACCATCATGCCTGGCATGTCATGCCAAGCAGGGTTACCGAATCGGTGATATTCGTGGCGGAATCAGCGTTACCCTTGATGCGGCGGAGATCATGGATGATATTAAAGGAGAGAGACAATTCCTGATCATCGTCCATACATTTACCTTCGTGATGGGGATTTTTCTGGGATACCTTTTCTTAAGTGCTGCGCGCCGATACACACTAATGCTGGAAGGTGTTACCTCTGCGCAACAACAGGACCTGCGTCAGCAAAAGGAAAAACTGACTGAAACCACCCGTGCGATGAACGATTTGGTGACCCGCGACACCACCACGGGCATTCATACCGCAGAGCATTTCAAGAATCTATCCACTATCATGTGGAACAATGCGATGAATCAGGGTCGCCCAATCTCACTGCTATTGCTTGAGATAGACAGTTTTGGCGATTACACCGATAACTATGGCGCACTGGAAGGTGATATATGCCTCAAGGAAGTAACCGGCGCTATCACCCGTAAGGTTCAGGAGAAAGGCAGCGTGGTTGCCCGTTTTGGTGCTTCCTCTTTTGCCATCATGATTGCCAACATCGATGCCGGTAGCGCTTACGATCTGGCGCAAAAAATTCATGGTGATGTGCTGGGATTGAATATCCCGCATGAAACCTCGGATGTTTCCAAGATTGTGACCATTACAGGTGTTTCATCCACCCTCATTCCTCATCATGGGCAGCAACTTGGCGACTTTATCAAACACACGCGTGATGCCTTACGCCAGGGAAGACAGAAGGGCCGCAACCGTATCTATAAAGCCTGACTGTATGACCGAACAAAGCCTGCCGATCATCACTCTATTTTTTGCCTACTTCGCATTTCACTCTTTCACTGCCTCTCTGTGGCTGAAACAACATGTCGCACACTCATTACCTGCACTGGTGCCCTGGTATCGTCTGCTGTTTAATCTGTTATCAACACTGCTTGCCCTCCCCCTAGCATGGATTGCCTGGCGCTATCCCGGGGAGCTGTTGTGGCAATGGCAAGGAGTGATGTTTTACCTGATGAACGGGATTGCACTGATTGCCCTGTTGGCGCTTATCTATTCATCAAAACTCTATGATATGCAGGAGTTTCTTGGTCTGCGTCAGTTACAAACGAAGACTAGGGAAGTGAACGACCTGGAACATTTTCATATCTCACCGTTTCACCGTTTTGTACGTCATCCCTGGTATTTCCTGATCCTGCTCATCCTCTGGACCCGTGATATGAGCACTAATCAACTACTCATCTATACATTGGTAACCCTGTACCTGTTTATCGGTTCACGTATGGAAGAGAAGAAACTGATCGTTTATCACGGCAAGATTTACGAGGAGTACCGTAAGCGGGTAGCGGGACTCATTCCACTGCCATGGAGAACCCTATCACGGCAACAGGCTGATGAATTAATACGTACTTACTCACTCAAGGGACAAGAGTAAGAGCCAACTGATTTTGCCAGGTCGTGAGTGCGGGACGAGCGCTCACTGTGCCGTCATAGAGACCCGTATCTCGCCAAATCTGCGCGAGCGGACTCTGATTCAGCGCGCTCGGATCATTCCATAGAACGTCAAAATCGACGATGGAAAACCAGATCACAAATCTCGCATTCAGCCTTTGTGCTTCATTGAACAACTCCTGCACGTAGGCATTTTGATTGGCCGGTGTCGCCGGTACATCCAGCCCATAAAGAGGAATATTCAGGTTTTCGGCGATCCAGCCGGTCTCCGTCACCGCAATGGGCTTGCTACCGGCAATGCTCTGCAATTGCGACAGCCAGTTACCCGGCAGGTTGGCTGGATCACCCTTATTGGCATGCTCAAAGAAGGCATAGGGATAGACACTGGCGCCGACCACATCGACGTACGGAATCAGATCCGGCAGCTTTGCGGCTATTGCCTGGGCATCGGATGAACTCGGCGACTTCAATGCCACGCTGATCATCAGCTTGAGATCGGGAAAGCTGCTATGGAGTGCCGTATAGACCGCCGAGGCAAAGGTCAGGAACTTGGTGTAGTGCAATGTACTATTTTTCGCGTCGTTGAGAATCAACTCGCTCGCCTCGATACCGAAGTTGAAATACTCAGGATTGAAACGGTTAATCAGATCGGTGGCAAAATTGATGTAGGCGTTCTGCACGTCAGCATTATCGAAGTCGTAACCGCTCCATGGGGCGGTTAACGCCTGATTGGTACCACTGTCATTCCAATAGCCTGCCACCCCATCGCGTGCACTGTTAATCGGACTAATTGCCAGGTAAACCGGCGTTCCAGCCGGTGTATTATTTAGTCGTGCGGTGATTTCAGATTCAACTGCCGTTGGATAGGCAGTGCTGGCCAGCGCCTCCGGCCAGGGAATGCCGCTATCGATGTGATGCGCAATGATGTCGCCGTTTGCGTTTATTTTGGCGTAGGTGTCATTGACCGCGTCGGCAGTCGCCGCATAGGGCCAGGGGGTAAACCCCATGGCGAATGAACGACCGGTCGGATTGACGCCACCACTGTCACCACCACAGGCGGCGAACAGCAGTGGCAGACTGAGAAAAAAGATTCTGGTAACTGTTTGTTGCAGCATCTGGCCTTTTCCTGCGGCCACCGAGCCATGGCCTGTTTATTGTGATAATCCGGCTAGCCGCTCCAGTTGACGTTGCGCTGTGCCCGATTCCAGCGTTTCACGAGCCAACGCTACACCGGCAGCAATACTGTCTGCTTCACCGCCAAGCCAGATCCGCACCCCACCGTTGTAGATCAATGCATCGTGCAGTGACTCTGCCTCGCCGCGGAAAGCCGCTGCGATCAGGAGTGCCGTCTCTTCAGCGGATTCGCATGCCATCGGTTCACGCTCTTTCAGGCCATAGTCTGCCGGAGAAAGTTCCAGCTGTTCGAGGTGACCATCACGATATTCCACCGCACTCACAGTTTGCAGCGGCAGTTCATCGCTGCCATCAAGCCCCTGCACCGCGAGAACATGTTCTGCCCCCTGAGCCACCTGCACTTCCAGAAAACGATTGAGGAACGAAGCGTGCGCCGCACCCAGCAATGAACGTTTCGCTCCGCCCGGGTTAAGCATTACTTCGCAGCTATGGAGAAATGAACGATAGAAAAGTTTTTCCCGTATCGGGCGCAGACGCTCGACACCATGACAATAGACACGCGAGTGGAGATAACCGAAACCGTTTTTCTCTATGTTCTGCCGCACCTGTTCTGGCTGCTGCATCGCCGGGATACCCAATGCCTCCAGAACCTTACCACTGGTGACACCATTCTTCGGCGGCAAACCGTCGGAAGAGTGGAGCAGCATTGGTACACCTGCTGCCGAAGCGAGGATCGCCGCCGCGGGGCTTAACTGCAGATAGTGTTTACGTCCGTCATAGGGACCATTGGCATTAACCAGATTTGGCACATCGGGACGGATGGTCGTTGAGGTCGCGTAGATGGTATCGAAGAAACCGAGATACTCATCCAGCTTGGTACCCTTGTATCGCATCGCGGTGAGGAAGGCACCAACCTGTGCGGGATCGCACTCGTTGGAAAAGAGAAAGGTCAGTGCCTCGCTGGCCTCTTCGCGACAGAGATCGCGTGCACCGCGTTTACCCTTGGCGATATCGCGCAACATATAGCGGAATCGCAGCCCCGCTTCGCTGGTAAAGTCTGTCATCCCCAATATTCCATTTTCAGCGTCGGCTCGTACCGACAGTTATTTAAACCTTTTTATAAATTTCCGCACCATCTTCAGCAAACTTCACCGACATCTCCTGCATGCCCTTCTCCGCATAATCGCGAACCTCCTGCGAGATCTTCATTGAGCAGAATTTAGGGCCGCACATGGAGCAGAAATGCGCCACCTTGTGTGCCTCGGCGGGCAGGGTTTCGTCGTGGAAACTCATCGCCTTTTCCGGATCGAGCGCCAGGGCAAATTGATCGTGCCAACGGAATTCGAAACGCGCCTTGGACATGGCGTTGTCCTGTAGCTGTACGCCGGGGAAACCCTTGGCCAGATCGGCGGCGTGCGCAGCGATCTTGTAGGTGATAATCCCCTCGCGCACATCTTCCTTGTTCGGCAGACCGAGATGCTCTTTCGGCGTGACATAGCAGAGCATGGCGGTGCCGTACCAACCGATCTGTGCTGCGCCGATCCCGGAAGAGAAGTGATCGTAGCCGGGAGAAATATCGGTAACCAGTGGACCAAGGGTATAGAACGGTGCCTCGAAACAGTCCTGCAACTCCTTTTCCATGTTCTCCTTAATCATCTGCATCGGCACATGACCAGGGCCTTCGATCATCACCTGACAGTCGTGCTCCCAGGCACGTTGAGTCAGTTCACCCAGTGTCTCCAGTTCACCGAACTGCGCCGCATCGTTAGCATCGGCCAGAGAGCCGGGGCGCAGGCCATCGCCAAGGGAGAAGCCGACATCGTAGGCCTTCATGATTTCGCAGATTTCATCGAAGCGGGTGTAGAGGAAACTCTCCTCATGGTGCGCCAGACACCACTTGGCCAGGATCGAACCGCCGCGGGATACGATACCGGTGATCCGCTCGGCAGTGAGTGGTACGTAACGCAACCGTACCCCGGCATGGATGGTGAAATAGTCAACGCCCTGCTCCGCCTGTTCGATCAGGGTGTCGCGGAAGATCTCCCAGGTCAGCTCCTCGGCGATACCGTCAACCTTCTCCAGTGCCTGATAGATCGGCACGGTACCGATGGGCACCGGCGAGTTGCGCAGAATCCACTCGCGGGTCTCATGGATGTTCTTGCCGGTAGAGAGATCCATCAAAGTGTCACCGCCCCAGCGACAGGACCAGACCAGTTTCTCCACCTCTTCAGCGATGGATGAAGTCACCGCAGAGTTACCGATGTTGGTGTTGATCTTCACCCGGAAGTTACGGCCAATGATCATCGGCTCCAGTTCCGGGTGATTGATATTCGCCGGAATCACCGCACGACCGGCGGCCACTTCGCTGCGCACAAACTCTGGCGTGATGATCTCCGGAATCGCCGCGCCGAAGGCTTGTCCCGCGTGCTGACGCAGTATCTTTGCGTAACGGGGATCGTCACGCATTTCCTGCAGACGATTGTTCTCGCGAATGGCGATGAACTCCATCTCCGGGGTAACGATACCCTGCCGCGCATAGTGCATCTGGGTCACGTTCATTCCCGGCTTTGCTCGGCGTGGCTGGCGAATGTGTTCAAAACGCAGCTCGGCCAACGCCGGATCGTTCTGCCGTCTGGCACCGTATTCGGAGGTCGGGCCGTTGAGCAGTTCGGTATCACCTCGCTCATCGATCCACTGCTCGCGTAGTGCGGGCAAACCTTTCAGTAGATCGATTTTTGATTCGGGGTCGGTATAGGGGCCGGAGGTGTCGTAGACGTAAATCGGTGGATTGTGCTCTGCCTCGGTCGAGGTATGGGTATCGTCCTGACTGATCTCACGCATCGGCACACGAAGATCGTCGCGTGAACCTTCCACATAAATCTTGCGCGACTTGGGAAACGGCTTGGTAACCTCGCTGGAAAGCTGCGCGGTCTTTTGCAGGAATTCTTCTGGAATGGCGCTCATGGTGAGTCCTCTGAGATACGGCGGAGGAACGGGCGAAGTGAGCGCACCGCTTCCCTACGCCGGCGTAATCCGGATCAGGTTCGAAGGGTGTTTTCTCAGCCTTTTGCAGGCTGGTGAAATTCGCTCAGACGAATGTGAGGTAAGGCGAAATCGGTCGAGGAAGCGCAGTTTACATACAGTAAATGAGCATTCAGAGAGTGATTTCAACGCCACATCGCATCGACTGAGTAGCATTTCAACAGCCTGCCAGGGCACCCCTAGCAGTAGGATGAAAAGGTATACGATGCGCCCCGCTATAGCAAGCGACCGGCACCGATAAAACCTTAGAAAACCCGGCTATTTACAGTTGGTAACCGCTTACACGGCTGCCTATTTCACTACCATCGGAAATCCCTCCCAGCCTTGCCTGATACTGGTAAAAGGCTTAATCTCGGCTCTTTCGTTTTTTCACAACAATGACAGATGGGGAAGCCAGATGGCCGATATGAATATCGAAAAAGCGCGCCATAACATGATTGAACAACAGATTCGCCCCTGGGACGTACTCGACCCAAGGGTGCTGGGCCTGATACAGCGCATTCCACGCGAAGATTTCGTCCTGCCCGAATATCGCTCACTCGCCTTCACAGATATGGAACTGCCTATCGGACACAACGAGGTGATGATGGAGCCTAAGCTCGAGGCACGTATGCTGCAGAGCCTGGCGATCCAACCCGGCGACAAGGTGCTGGAAATCGGCACCGGCAGTGGCTATGTCACTGCAATGATGGCCAATCTCGCAGCAGAGGTAGTCTCGGTGGAGATTGAACCCGAGCTGCAGCAGCAGGCGGCACGCCGTCTGGCTACTCTGGGTCTGGGTAATGTCACCCTGGAAGAGGGCGACGCGGCCAATGGCTGGGGCCAGGCACAACCCTACGACGCCATCGCCGTGACCGGCTCCCTGCCAGAACTGCCACAGGGCCTGAAAGGTAATATGCGGGTTGGTGGTCGACTGTTTGCCGTGGTCGGCGAGGCTCCGGTCATGCAGGCCAAACTGGTCACCAGGGTCAACAGCAACGAGTGGCGCGAAGAGACCCTGTTTGAAACCGTGGTGCCACCGCTACGTGGCGCAGAGATGGAAAACCGATTCGTCTTCTAAGCAAATGCGACTCGAAACAATGGGGCCTATTGGCCCCATTTGTGTTTTTGTACCGGAAGTTTGTCTCAAAGGCAGGGCTCGTGCCCGGAGACACGGCGCGCAGCCTGCGAGGAGCGGAGTTTACTCATGGTAAATGAGCGCCGGAGCAGACTTTGCAACAACGTATTCGGGTGCGAGAACCCGTTTGGGATAACTTCCAGATAAAGTTTTGCAAAGAGTGCCTCACACCTATTGATCCTGGCGTCATCCGCCCGCAACATAAGCAACCTCTAATATTTATTCTGTGCCGACACAGCGGATTTGGTAGTATACTGTCAACTTTCCGCCGGAACGCTTCGGCCAGCTAAGATTCAAACTTACGGAACCGTAACCCGTCTTACGACAAAGGACGCACAATGCAACGAGTTGCCACCACCCTGTTCGCCGCAACTGCCCTGTTACTCGGCAGCGCTTCAGCCAGCGCCGAGGACCTGATGGACATCTACCGTCT
>JBNLAT010000007.1:0-8213 GCA_050302275.1 Thiohalomonadaceae bacterium
GGGCGGAGGGGAGGGAATGACATCTAAAGCATCAGGCAACCAACAATGCTCCATTCCAGCACACTGAAAATAATGGCTTTGCTAAACGCCTGCTATCTATTGCTATGGGTGCCTGCGATTTTCTGGTCGGGTTACCTTAATACGCCTCTCGGCCTGTTTGCCGCCTTCCCCATCTTATCGGCGTATCTCTTTCATGGCATCGGCATTCCGGGGCTCCTGCAAAACAACGGCGCATGTGGTTGGGGTTGGTGTTCACCGACACTCTTTGGTTGGGTGTTTGTCGTCGGCTTCTGGCTATTCATCACCTGGCTTGTCGCTCGATTCATTGTCCGGGTCAAAGCAACAGCCGGTTGAGGGGCTCGGTGACTATGTCACTCGCACCCTAATCCGTTCCCCTTTACAATACGCCAATGGCTTCTCCCCCTCTCCGGACATTAGCTGGCACTAATACGTTGTTTTCCGGTAGAATCGCCGCCACATAACAATACGAATAAACCACCCGCTTGCAGTAACAGCATAGAGGGCACCTCTAAATATTCGTGAGCAGGCATCTTGAACGCTCATATACGCGCCGCCCGCGTTGAAAATCTTCGCAATAGCTCGCTATTACGTGCGATTTTCGCCTTGTCGGCACGAATCTGAGCGCCCAATCTGCGGCACTCAGAATAATTAGAGGTACCCTTAGAAATCATCAACTTGTAGTTTTATTGGTGGGCGATAGACTTAAGCCCTGACTAAATCATTGGACTATCAATGACCGAATACGCCTTAATCCTTGTCAGCACGGTGCTGGTGAACAACTTTGTACTGGTCAAATTCCTTGGCCTGTGCCCGTTCATGGGCGTATCTCGCAAGCTGGAAACCGCTATCGGCATGGGTCTGGCCACCACCTTTGTCCTGACTCTCTCTTCGGTTTGCTCCTATCTGGTCAATGAATTCCTGCTCGCCCCGCTGGAGCTGGAGTATCTGCGCACCATCGCCTTTATCCTGGTGATTGCCGTGGTGGTGCAGTTCACCGAGATGGTGGTGCACAAAACCTCGCCGCTGCTCTATCAGGTGCTGGGTATCTTCCTGCCGCTGATCACCACCAATTGCGCGGTGCTGGGTGTGGCGCTGCTGAACACCCAGGCACAACACGGCTTTCTTGAGTCGGCGATCTACGGCTTCGGTGCTGCCGCTGGCTTCTCTCTGGTACTGGTGCTGTTTGCCGCCATGCGTGAGCGCATCGCAGTGGCCGATGTGCCGGTGATCTTTCGTGGACCGGCTATCGCGCTGGTCACTGCCGGTTTGATGTCGATGGCCTTTATGGGCTTCTCCGGGTTGGTGAAAGGCTGATGCTTTCCGCGATCCTCGCTCTGGCGATCCTCGCCGTCGCCTTTGGCCTGCTGCTGGGCTTCGCCTCAGTACGCTTCAAGGTCGACAGCGACCCCATCGTCGACAAGATCGACGCCCTGCTGCCGCAGACGCAATGCGGCCAGTGCGGTTTTCCCGGTTGCCGTCCCTACGCCGAGGCGATCTCCAGCGGCGATGCCGACATCAACTGCTGCCCGCCGGGTGGCGAGACCGTCATTCTTGCCCTATCCGATCTGCTTGGCGTTGATCCCAAGCCGCTGGAAGGCGGCGAGAAAGAGAAAGAGGTAGCCTGGGTCGACGAGAATATCTGCATCGGCTGCACCCTCTGTTTCCAGGCCTGCCCGGTGGATGCGATCCTCGGCGCGGCGAAACAGATGCACACCATATTAGAGAGCGAGTGCACCGGCTGCCGCCTCTGCATCGATCCCTGCCCGGTCGACTGTATCTACATGCGCCCGATCAAGAGCGATCTGAACGCCTGGAAATGGCCTTATCCTGACAACTCGAGGAAACGGGCATGAGCGGTATGACACGCACCCTGCACGCCTTCCCCGGCGGCCTGCACATGCCCGATAACAAGGCGATGTCGCTGAGCACGCCGATTGCCGCTATGCCGCTGCCGAAGCGGCTGGTGATTCCGTTGCAACAGCACATCGGTGCCCCGGCCAAACCAATCGTTAAGGTCGGCGACCGGGTACTCAAGGGCCAGGTATTGGCCCGTCCCGAAGGCTTTGTCAGCGTGCCGGTACATGCCGGCACCTCGGGCACCGTGGTCGCCATTGAGGCGCTGCCGGTTCCCCACCCCTCCGGGATGGAGGCGCCCTGTATCGTGATCGAAACCGATGGCGAAGATCGTTGTGTCGAGCAGGCCTGCTATCCCGACTACGACGGCATGGACGAAAGCGAACTGCGCAACATCATCCGCGACGCAGGCATTGTCGGCCTCGGCGGCGCAGGTTTCCCCGCCTTCATCAAATTGAATCCCGGTGCGCGTACCGAGCTGGATACCCTGATCCTCAACGGCGCCGAATGCGAACCCTACATCACCTGCGACGACATGCTGATGCGTGAGCGGGCCGATGAGGTGATCATGGGTGCACGCATCATGCGTTACGCGCTGCATGCCAAACAGTGCCTGATCGGTATCGAGGACAACAAGCCGGAAGCCATCGCCGCGCTGCGCGAGGCGCTGGGGCATCTCGATGAAAAAGAGATCGAGGTGGTGGAAGTACCGACCCGCTACCCCACTGGTGGCGAGAAGCAGCTGATCAAAATCCTCACCGGCAAGGAAGTGCCGTCGCAGGGCCTGCCTATCGATATCAGTATCGTCTGCCATAACGTCGCTACCGCGGCGAGTGTCTACCGTGCCGTCGACCGGGGCGAGCCGCTGATTAGCCGTATTGTCACTGTCACCGGCCACGGCGCGGCTCACCCGCAGAATCTGGAGGTGTTGATCGGCACGCCGGTGGAAGATGTTATCGCGGCGGCGGGCGGCGATAACGGCGTCCCCTATAGCCTGCTGATGGGCGGGCCGATGATGGGCATCGAGCTGGGTAGCGGCGAGATCCCCACCACCAAGACCGCCAACTGCCTGTTGCTAGCGACCCTCAAGGACAAACCGGAGCGTGGCCCGGCCCGTTCCTGTATCCGTTGCGGTGAATGCGCCAGCGTCTGCCCGATGCAACTGATGCCGCAGCAGATGTACTGGCACGCTCGCGCCCGCGATTTCGACAAGGTGCAGGACTTCAATCTGTTCGACTGCATCGAATGCGGCTGCTGTGCCTACGTCTGCCCCTCGAATATTCCGCTGGTGCAATATTACCGTTTCGCCAAGAACGAGATCTGGGCCCAGGAGCGCGAGCGCAAAGCCTCCGACAAGGCGCGTGAACGGCATGAGTTCCGCCAGTTCCGTATCGAGCGCGAGAAAGAAGAGAAGGCGGCACGGCATAAAGCCAAAGCGGCGGCGGTACAGAGTGGCGACGCCGATAAACAGGCGGCGATCAAGGCGGCGATGGAGCGGGCCAAGGCCAAGCGCGAAAACGCCTACGTCGAGCCAAAGAACACAGAAAATCTGACCGCTGCGCAACAGAAACAGATCGACGAAGCGGATGCACGCCGTAACACGACGCAGACGGAAAAAGAGGAGCAGCAGTAGATGAACCGGGTCAAACCCAGCTCACCACACGTGCACAATCCGGCTTCGGTCAGCTCGGTGATGATGCAGGTGAACCTCGCCCTGCTGCCTGCGCTCGCTGCCTATACCTGGCTGTTCGGCTGGGGTGTGCTGTTCAATGTGATTATCGCCTCCGCTACCGCGCTGGTTAGCGAAGGCATCATCGTGCGCCTGCGCGGTTATCCGGTGGCGGCCACCCTGGCCGACGGCAGCGCGCTGCTCACCGCCCTGTTGCTGGCCATCGCGATCCCGCCGCTGGCACCCTGGTGGCTGATCACCATCGGCACCGCCTTTGCCATTATCTTCGCCAAGCAGCTCTATGGCGGGCTCGGCTATAACCCGTTTAACCCGGCGATGATCGGTTATGTGCTGCTGCTGATCTCCTTCCCTCTGGAGATGACCAGTTGGGGCGCACCGCTCGGCCTGCGCGAACATGGACTCAGCTTTGGCGAGACCGCCAGTTATGTCTTCCATGGCCTGCTACCGGCTAGCAGCGGAATCGACACTCTCACGGCAGCAACACCGCTGGATACGATCAAGACCCAGCTCGGGCTGGAATACACCATCGACGAAATCACCAAGTCCCCGATCTACGGCTATGTCGGCGGTCGCGGCTGGGAGATCGTCAACGGCCTGATCCTGCTCGGTGGTCTCTACCTGATGTTCCGCCGCATCATCACCTGGCATGTGCCGGTGGCGATGCTCGGCACCCTGTTCCTGGTCGCCGGGCTATTCCACCTGACCAATCCGGAACACTATGCTGGCCCCATGTTCCATCTGGCCAGCGGTGCTGCCATGCTCGGCGCCTTCTTCATCGCCACCGATCCGGTCAGCGGTGCCACCAGCAACAGCGGCCGCCTGATCTTCGGCGCCGGTGTCGGCCTGCTGGTGTACATCATCCGTACCTGGGGCGGCTACCCGGATGGGGTCGCCTTCTCCGTACTGCTGATGAACATGGCAGCACCAACTATCGACTACTACACCCGGCCGCGGGTGTTCGGCCACAAGGAGGGATAGGCGATGCCATGGCGTAACATGCTCATCAGCGCATTGATCCTCGGCCTGTTCGCAGTGGTCGGTACCGGGCTGGTTGCCATGACCGAAGCGGGCACCGCGGAACGCATCGCGGAAAACGAACGCCAGTCGCTGCTCGACAACCTTCACCAAGTCTTACCGCAGGAACTGCACGACAACGACCTCTATAAAGATTCCATCGAAGTCACCAGCCCGCTGCTCGGCACTCCCAAACCTGTTGCAGTCTATCGCGCACGTAAACAGGGAAAACCCGTAGCGGTGATCATCGCCAGTATCGCCCCGACCGGATACGGCGGGCCGATCAAGCTGCTGATCGGCATCCATTACGATGGCACCGTTAGCGGTGTGCGCGTGCTCTACCATAAGGAAACGCCCGGACTGGGTGATGCCATTGAGGTCGAAAAGTCCGACTGGATCCTCGGCTTTAACGGCCTCTCGCTGATTAATCCGAAAGAGAGTCAGTGGAAGGTGAAAAAGGATGGCGGTGTATTCGATCAGTTTACCGGCGCAACTATCACCCCACGTCTGGTTGTCGGTACCGTGCTGAACACCCTGCGCTACTTTAAACAGAACCGTGAGATGCTTTTTGCCCCGAAAGAGGTAAAAGCCAAGGGGAACGACCATGAGTGATTCCGCCTATAGCAACATCGCCAAAGACGGCTTCTGGAGCAACAACGTTGCCCTGGTGCAGATCCTCGGTCTCTGCCCGCTGCTGGCGGTCACCGCCACCGCGATCAACGGTCTTGGTCTCGGTCTTGCCACCACGCTGGTGCTGGTCGCCTCCAATGTTACCGTTTCCCTGATCCGCAATCTGGTACGACCCGAGGTACGCATCCCGGTCTTCGTGCTGGTGATCGCCTCGTTCGTTACTGCAGTGGAACTGGCGATGAACGCCTTCTTCCACGACCTCTATAAAGTATTGGGGATTTTCATTCCGCTGATCGTCACCAATTGCGCTATCCTCGGTCGCGCCGAGGCGTTTGCCTCGAAGAACAACGTCGCCAAATCCTTTATGGATGGCCTGACCATGGGCCTGGGATTCATGCTGGTGCTGGTAGTGTTGGGGGCAATGCGAGAGTTGATCGGTTTCGGCACTCTCTTTGCCAATGCCAACATCATGCTCGGTGAATCGGCACGCTGGCTAACCATCACCGTATTCGACAACTATAAGGGATTGTTGCTGGCAATCCTGCCACCCGGTGCCTTTATCGGCCTGGGTCTGTTGATTGCGCTGAAAAATCTGATCGACCAGCGTGCTGCAGAGAAGCAGAAGAAAACTGCGCCGGCAGCGACCGCCGCCGAGGCGCAGGCCTGATTATTTCCGCTGCATCACAATGAAACTGCAGGGATAGGCATTAGCCTCGTCGGCAGGAAATTCCGTACGCTCCAGCTCTTGCCACTCATTCCAATCAAATTCGGGGAACCAGGCATCGGCCTCGAACTTGCCGTGCACCTGGGTCAGATAGAAGCGATCGGCGCGCGGTAACATCTGTCGATAAAACGAATCGCCACCGATAATCATCACCTCTTCCGCATCCCCAGCCAGTTGCAGCGCCTCGTCGATACTGTGTGCGACCACTGCGCCTTCCGGCTGATAGCTGGTGTCACGGGTGACGACGATATTGGTGCGGTCGGGCAACGGCTTGCCGCCGAAAGACTCGAAAGTTTTACGCCCCATCACAATGGGTTTACCCAGGGTATGCAGACGAAACCAGCGCATGTCCGCAGGCAGTTTCCATGGCAGGCGGTTTTCGATACCGATAACGTTGTCATCGGCGACCGCAACAATAATTGAAATCAGCATGACATACTCCGTTGCTTAATAAGGAGAGCGCCGTTTCTGCCAATCGATCTCCCTCTCCAGATCCATTCGCTCACGATGCATTATTTCCAGTTGTGCAAGCAGCTGTCCTTCCCTTAGCGACAGTTGCCTGCTCCGACGCAACAGTTCCCAATCCTGCTGCTGGCGTTCACGTTGCTCCAGCTGTGCTTCGAGCGTATGTATTTCGCGGCGCACGGCGGCGAGTTGCTTCTCCAGTTGCTTGCGCTTTTTGTCGTTCCCCTGATCGCGTGGTGCGAAGGTAAACTTTCGGTTGTCGTTGTCCCGATTGTTGCCGTTATCGCGTTCCTTGCCTTTATCACGACCATTATCCTTGCCGTTATCCTTATCACGACCGTTATCTTTTTCTTTCTCTTTGTCGCGACCCTGATCGTTATCCCGTCCCTTGTCTTTATCTTTTCCCTTATCTCGACCGTTATCCGGTTGTTCGTCTTTCTTGCGACGATCCATTCGGTCCAGTGCCGCCAGTTGTGCCTCGATATCCGCCTCCTGGCGATAGAGCTGACGCAGGCGGACATGCATGCGATCCTGCTGCCGCTCACGCTGGGCATCCCCCATCAAGCGGCGTTCGATCTGTGCCAGTTCCTGTTGTACCTGTTCCAGTTCGTTCTGCATTGTGCGCATATCCCGATCGATATCGGAAAGCTCGCGGTTCAACAGGTAGATACGGTGGCCGTATTGATAGGCGATATCGAAATCGCGCGCCAGATCGGCAGGGCACTGTGCACTACGGGAATGACCGCGCATACCAGCCTGATAACCGTTGCGTGGTGTGCAGTAACGGCGAATACCCTGATTCCAGCCATCCTGATAACGGTCCGCCTGCGGACTGATACCGTATTCGGCACAGGCTTCGCGATGATTACCGATATAGTTAATTGAACGACCGTGGGCGCCATCCTCGAAACCGACCGAATACCAGTCGGCAGAACGACACTCATCTTCGTTCATGGTGGCGCAGCCCGCCAGTAACAGCAGTGCGGTAGAGAGTGCGGCAAGGGTGATTTTTTTATTCATTCTTTTTTCCCTTTGTTTTTTAGACCGCCACAGGTGCCTTGATCGGTGGGTGGCACTCGTAGTCACACAGTTCGAAGTCTTCGAACTTGAAGGCGAACAGATCCTTCACTTCAGGATTGATCTTCATTGTCGGCAGCGGCAGCGTGTCACGCGACAGTTGCAGGCGGGTCTGCTCCAGATGGTTGGAGTAGAGATGGGCATCGCCGAGGGTGTGGACGAAGTCACCCGGCTTCAGGTCGCAGGCCTGTGCAATCATCATCGTCAGCAATGCGTAAGATGCGATGTTAAACGGCACGCCGAGGAAGATATCGGCAGAACGTTGATAGAGCTGGCAGGAGAGCTTGCCCTCGGCGACGTAGAACTGGAACAGCGTGTGGCACGGCGGCAACGCCATGTTCTCAACTTCCGCTACATTCCACGCCGAGACCAGCAGGCGGCGCGAATCGGGGTTGTTCTTAATCTGCTCTACCAGTTGCGTGATCTGATCGATGTGTCCGCCGTTGGGCGTTGGCCAGGAGCGCCACTGATGACCGTAACCGGGACCGATACCGCCCCACTCGGCGGCAAAGGCATCATCCTCGCGGATGCGCTGCACGAAATCGGCCAGTGGCAGATCATCGCCGGTGGTTTTCAGATAGTTGGCATGGGGCCACTCGTTCCAGATGCCGACACCGTTGTCGACCAGGTATTTGATGTTGGTATCACCATCGAGGAACCAGAGCAGCTCGTGGATGATGCCTTTGAGGAAAACCTTCTTGGTGGTCAGCAGGGGAAACCCGGCGCTGAGGTCGAAAC
>JBNLAT010000007.1:8223-96295 GCA_050302275.1 Thiohalomonadaceae bacterium
GGTGCCGGTACCGGTGCGGTCCTCTTTTTTTACCCCGTGGTCCAGAACGTGTTGCATTAAATCTAGATATTGGCGCATTTCACCCCTCTTCGAAGCGACCTCAAAAATTGTTCTCGCACCCTGATACAGTGTTGCAAAGCCTGCTCCGGTGCTCATTTACTACCGGTAAACTGCGCTCCTCGCAGACTTTGCGCCTTGTCTCCGGGCACGAGCCCTAATTTTGAGATGGCTTCGACTACTTCAAGGTGTCGGGCCATTATACCCAGCCCAACCGAGGTTAAAAGAAGCGGGAGGAATTAACGCTGGCGATAAGCAAAGAATAGGAGCGTTAGCCCCACTGCCATCAGCGGTAGAGAGAGTACCTGCCCCATGGTGACCCAGCCGAAGGCGAGGTAGCCGATATGGGCGTCGGGCATACGCACAAACTCCACCAGGAAGCGGAACAGACCGTAGCAGAGGGCGAACAGGCCGGAGACCGCCATGGTGGGACGGGGTTTGTTCGAATAGAGCCAGAGGATGGCAAACAGCACTGGCCCTTCCAGCAGCAGTTCGTAGAGCATGGAAGGATGGCGCGGCAGCGGGCCGCCGGTGGGAAAGACCATCGCCCAGGGCACGTCGGAGACCTTGCCCCACAGCTCGCCGTTGATGAAGTTGCCGAAGCGCCCGGCCGCCAGTCCCCAGGGCACCAGCGGGGCAACAAAATCGATGGTGCTCCAGTAGCCGTGACCGTACTTGCGCTGGAACAGCCACATTGCGGCCAGCACGCCGAGCAGGCCACCGTGGAAGGACATCCCCCCCTGCCAGACAAAAAACAGGCTCAGTGGATTGTGCAGAAAGGCGTCCAGACCGTAGAAAAGGGTGTAACCGATACGTCCCCCCAGCACCGCACCGAGGGCAAAGTAGAAGACCAGATCGTCGATCTGCTCAGCGTTCCAGCCGGAATTGGACTTTGAGGCCCGCTTGCGCCCCAGCCACCAGCCGGTACCGAAGGCCACCAAATACATAATGCCGTACCAGTGGACCTTGAGCGGACCGAGGGAGACGGCGACGGGATCGATGTTTGGATAGTTCATCATGCTCGGCAGTATAACAACTCAAGTACTAGAAGCAGTCTCAAAATTAGGATTCGTGCCCGGAGCCAAGGCGTAAAGCCTGCGAGGAGCGCAGTTTACCGGTAGTAAATGAGCACCGGAGCAGGCTTTACAACACAGGATCAGGGTACGAAGACCATTTTGAGGCGCTTCTACAAAGTGACGACACGTCCTGTGAGGCACTTGATATATTCGGTTTCCGGGATCGCCGGATGGATCGGATGGTCCGGTCCCTGATGTCCCTGCTCGATGATTTGCAGCGTGCGGTCCAGATGGCGTGAGCCGCGCAACAGCAGGTCGCGCAGGGTATCGGCCTGCAGGTGGAAGGAGCAGGAAGCGGAGACCAGAATGCCGTCCTTGCCCAGCAACTGCATCGCCGCAGTGTTGATGCGCTGATAGGCCTCGACGCCCTTCTTCGCATCCTTTTTGCGCTTGATGAATGCGGGTGGATCGACGATCACCATATCGAACTTCTCGCGCTCAGCACGCAACGCCTTGAGCGCCTCGAAGGCATCGCCCTCGATGCTGGAAACCCGTTTTGACACATCATTGAGTGCGGCATTGCGCTCTACCTGATCCAGGGCCTTGCTGGAGGCATCGATGCAAACCACCTCCTCCGCCCCGGCCACTGCCGCCTCGATGCCCCAACCGCCGATGTAACTAAAAACATCCAGTACCCGCAGGCCTTTGGCGATCTGCTGCACCCGCGCTCGATTCATGCGGTGGTCGTAGAACCAGCCGGTCTTCTGCCCGCTCAGCAGCGGCACATCGAAGCGAGTGCCGTTCTCTTCAATGGCGACGCTCTCCGGTACCTCGCCCACGGCAGTCCGCACATAACTCTCCAGCCCCTCCTGCGCCCGTGCGCCGCTGTCGTTGCGCCAGAGGATCGCCCGCGGTTTGAGCACCTTGTCCAATGCGGCAGCGATATCCTCCAGCACTGCCTCCATCCCGGCGGTATTCACCTGTGCCACCACAATGTCGCCGAAGCGATCCACGACCAGCCCCGGCAGGTTGTCGCTTTCGCCGTAGACCAGACGATAGAAAGGTTTGTCGAACAGCCGTTCGCGCAGCGACAGGGCAATGTTGAGGCGATGGACCAGCAGCGAACGATCCAGCGTATGTTTGGTGCTGCGGCTCACCAGCCTTGCGGCGATCAGTGAGTGAGGATTCACGTAACCGTTACCAACCGGCTTGCCGTCATTGGCCACAATGCAGACCTGCTGCCCCGCTTCGAAACCACTCAGTGGCGAACGTCCGCTGTCCACCTCATTGCTGTAGACCCACAGGTGGCCATTGCGCAGACGGCGCTCTTCGTTCTTTTTCAGGTAGAGAGGGGCAAGTTCCATGACGGTTATCCGGCTGACGAAAGCGCGGATTATCGCAAAAAAGTCAGCGCGCCGCTGAACCTTTGGATTGAGCTTTACCGCGATGGCACCCATAGAGTGGAGAGACCATAACCTACTGAATCCGTCAGAAAGACCGCGAGGGGCCCCATGGACAGCGCCAACACCACCACCCTTAACCACCTTGCCGGTGAGACCAGCCCCTATCTGCTGCAACACGCCCACAATCCCGTGGAGTGGCACCCCTGGGGCGAAGAGGCACTGCAACGGGCCCGCGACGAGGACAAACCGATCCTGCTCTCCATTGGTTACTCGGCCTGCCACTGGTGCCATGTCATGGCCCACGAATCCTTCGAAAATGAGACCACCGCGGCGCTGATGAACCGCCACTTCATCAACATTAAGGTGGATCGCGAAGAGCGCCCCGATCTGGATCGCATCTATCAACTGGCGCACCAGCTACTCACCCGTCGCCCCGGCGGCTGGCCGCTGACGATGATCCTCACCCCGGATCAGGTTCCCTTTGTCGGCGGCACCTACTTCCCCCCCGTAGAGCGTCATGGCCTGCCCGGCTTTCGCGAGCTGCTGCAACAGGTGCATCACATCTATCAGGCCAACCGGGAAGGCATCAACGAGCAGAACCAGTCGATGCTACAGGCACTGCAGCAATCTGCCGTGGAGGGTGCCGGTCGCCTCGATGAAACGCCATTGAACGCGGCGGTAAAAGAGTTGGCTGGAAGCTTTGACCAGATCGACGGCGGCTTCGGTGGTGCGCCCAAATTTCCCCATGTGGGTAACCTGCTCCTGCTGCTGCGCCAGGACGAGCAGGCACGGGAAATGGCCCTGTTCAGTTTGCGCAAGATGGCCGAGGGCGGACTGCTGGATCAGCTCGGTGGCGGCTTTTACCGCTACGCGGTGGATCGACAGTGGGAGATCCCGCACTTCGAAAAGATGCTCTATGACAACGGCCCGCTGCTGCAATGCTATGTCGAAGCATGGCAGCTGAGCGGCGATGCCTTTTTCCGCCAGGTCGCGGAACGCACTGCAGAGTGGGTGATGCGTGAGATGCAGCGCGATGACGGCGGTTACTGCGCCAGTCAGGACGCCGACAGCGACGGTGAAGAGGGCGGCTTTTATGTCTGGGATCGCAAAGAGGCGAAAAGCCTGCTGAGCGATGAAGAGTACCGCGTGGCCGCCCGTCACTTCGGCCTGGATGAGAGCCCTAATTTTGAAGGCCGCTGGCACCTGAAGATTGCAGAACCACTTGATCAGACTGAGCAGGCATTACTGGAAAGTGCACGGGAAAAACTGTTCGCCGCTCGCAGCCAACGTAATCCACCCGGTCGTGACGACAAGCTACTGGTGAGCTGGAACGGCCTGATGATTAAGGGGATGGCCTATGCGGGACTTCACCTTGGTAAACAGGAGTACATCGACTCGGCGGAACGTGCCGTCGAATTCATCCGCAATGAATTACTTATCGACGGACGCCTGCTGGCCAGCCACAAAGATGGCCAGGCTCGGCACACAGGCTACCTCGACGACTATGCCTTTCTCATCGATGGGTTGCTCGCCCTGCTCCAGGCCCGTTGGCGCAGCGAGGATCTGCAACTGGCCTGCACCCTGGCCGATGCGCTGCTGGAACACTTCGAGGATGAGTCACAGGGCGGATTCTATTTCACCGCCGACGATCACGAGCAGCTGATCCAACGACCCAAACCATTTATGGACGAGTCGATGCCTTCGGGTAACGGCATCGCTGCCAGTGCCCTGCTGCGCCTCGGTCACCTCAGCGGTAATCTGAATTACATCGATGCTGCGGAGAAAAGCCTACGTGCCGCCTGGCCGATGCTGACCCGTTATCCGGTTGCCCACGGCACCCTGCTCTGCGCACTGCAGGAGCAGTTGCAGGAAAATGATCTGTTTATTTTGCGTGGGGATGAGGAGGCGCTTGTGCCCTGGCTGGAAAAACTGTTCAAGGGGTTCCAACCGTTAAGAATGGTGATCGCCATCCCGGCAGAGAGTAGTCACCTGCCCGAGGCACTGGCCGAGAAAACGCCACAGGGAGGGGCGGTGGCATATCACTGCAAGGGCTTGCGCTGCCTGCCACCGATTACCGATATCGACAAACTGGAATAACCGGCTCAGGCGTTCAGATCGGGGATCAGCTTACTCTCAATGCGAGCAATGGCATCTTTGAGCTGGAGCTTACGCTTTTTCATCCGGGTCATCTGCAGCTGATCCGGATAGCCCGTCTCCAGCATCGCCTGAATGGCCGCATCCAGATCACGGTGCTCTACGCGTAGCTCTTCAAGGCGCTGGTGCAGGTCAATCAGCTCGTCGTTTTCCATCATTACCTATTCCCGACAAGGAAGGGAACAAAATACCATACATTCGTTGTCTCAGGTTATAGAGTGTGAAGCATTAACGGATGCCGCCAATGAGACATCCTAAACTGGACTCATTACTTTTTTATTGAAATGCAGGAGCCAAAGCCATGCACCGTCACTTCCCCCCACTCCTGCTCGCGGCACTGCTGCTCAGCGCGTGTAGCAGCGTGCCGACAAACATCAGCGAACCGGCCATTTCCCCGGTGACTATTGCCCAGGCCGTAAAAGCCCCGGAGAGCGTCAAGGGTAAAACCGTGCGCTGGGGAGGCACCATCGCCAAGGTGGAAAACCAGCAGCAGAAGACCAAAGTGGAGATCGTTGCCCGTGAGTTGTACGACGATGGCGAACCGAAAAAGAGTGACCAGAGCCTGGGTAGATTTATCGCCGAGATCGATGGCTTCCTCGACCCGGCCATCTACGCAGTCGGCCGCAACCTGACCGTGGTCGGAACGCTGGCTGGCACCACCCAGGGGAAACTGGGAGAGATGAACTACAGCTATGCGGTGGTTAATGCGGATGCACACTACCTCTGGCCATTGCCGGAAGAGCCGTGCACCAACTGCTCACCCTGGTACTACGACCCATGGTATCCCTGGGGACCGTATCACCGTTACCCATACTATTACTAAGGTTGTGAGATGAAGAACCTCTACCTGTTACCGATCGCCTTGCTGCTGTCTGCCTGCGCTTCAGCACCGGAATTCGACGCCGAGAAAACCGCGGCCCCCATTACCGTCGCCCAGGCGGTCAGTACTCCCGATTCACACAAGGGCAAACAGGTGCTTTGGGGTGGCGCCATCATCAACAGCACCAACCTGAAAAACGAAACCCGGCTGGAAGTACTCGCCTACCCGCTCGACAGCGATAACTATCCGCAGACGGGCAAGCCTGCCTATGGTCGCTTTCTATTATTGAAACAGGGTTATCTGGAAACGGTGGACTACGCCCCGGGAAGATTGATCACCGTCTCGGGAACCCTCGACGGTGTACAGAAAAGCAAACTGGATGAAAGTGTCTACACCTATCCGCTACTGCGCGCAGAGAAGATTCATCTCTGGTCGAAGAACGGCAAAAGCGAAACTCAGTTTCACTTCGGGATTGGGGTGATGTTTAGAAACTGATTATTCAGGTTGTCTAATAACGCCGGTGACAATACCGAGGATCTGCACCTCTTCATTCTTCAGATGAATGGGCTCCATATCCGGGTTGGCCGGTTGCAGACGAATGCCGTCACGTTCAACGTAGAATTTCTTCAGCGTTACCTGCTCACCATTGATCATCGCCACCACCGACTGGCCGTTCTCAGCGCTCTCGCGCTTTTCGATGATCACGATGTCGCCATCCTGAATGTTGTCGTCGATCATGGAGTGACCGCGTACCTTCAGTGCGTAGGTATTGCGGCGCACCATGTTGGCAGGAACGGAGACGCGCTCGTTGTCTTCGCTGATGTCGACTGGCTGACCGGCGCTGATCCAGCCCAGCAGTGGGATTTCCACCATCGCCGCTGGCGCGAGTTCGACTGCCTCGGCTCCGGGAATATGAACGGGGCGCTCTTTTTTCGGAATCAGGTAGCTTACGGCGGACATCACAGAATCCTCTTTATGATTTCCACTTAACTTACTATCAGATAAGAAATAAATCAAACCTGTGTCATATGCCACACTACCTAACCATTTTGCGCCGTGCGATAATCCGCACCCATGGAACGTTCACGCTTTTTTATTATTCTCGGTGTGCTGGCTGTCCTCATTGTGGGCGGCGTCTCTTTCAGCCTGTGGCAGCAGAAAAAACCGTTACCGCCATCTCCGGCAGAGTTGAATGCGGTATTACTGCCTGAGTATCGCCAGGTCACCCCGTTCCAACTGACCGACGGCGACGGCCAGACATTCGACCTGGCTAACCTCGAGGGCAAGTGGAGCTTCATCTTCTTCGGTTACACCCACTGTCCCGACATCTGTCCCACCACGCTGGCCATGCTGCGTCTGGTGGCGAAGAATCTGCAACAGACCCCGGCTTATTACCAGAACAGCCAGTTCCTGTTTGTCTCGGTTGACCCGAAGCGGGACAAACCCGCCAACCTGAAACAGTTTGTCGCCTATTTCCATCCGGACTTCAAAACCGCCACCGGGGAGAAAAGCGAGATCGATAACCTGGCCAAGCAACTGGGCGCGGTATATATGTTTGATGGCGATCTCAACAGCGACGATTACATCGTCAATCACAGCGCCACGGTGGTTTTGATTGACCCACAGGGCCGTTGGGTGGCACGCTTCAATCCGCCGCACAAAGCGAGTGAGATCGCGGAGCAGTTTCGCCAGGTGCGCAACTACTTCCAACAAAAATAACTGCATAGAGTACAAGCATGCCGCAGCACAACGATGGCGCCACCGGTATCGACTACCTCAAGGCGCTGCCCCAGTACCTGATGCCGGGACATCTGGTCTCGCGTCTGATCCATGCCTTCACCCGTATCCGCCATCCTGCGATCAAGAATCGCTTCACCGGTTGGTTCGTCAAACAGTTCAACGTCAACATGGACGAAGCGGCGGAGAGCGATCCGCTCGCCTATGAACACTTCAATGCCTTCTTTACCCGTGAACTGAAACCCGGCGCCCGCCCCATCGTCAGTGGTGAAAAACTGCTGGCCTGCCCCGTAGACGGCGCAGTGAGTCAGGTGGGTGATATCGTCGAGGGTCGTATCTTCCAGGCCAAGGGGCACGACTATTCGCTGGAGCAACTGCTCGGTGGCTCAGAGAAACGCGCCGCGGCGTTTCAGGGTGGCAGCTTCACCACCATCTATCTCTCACCGCGTGACTATCACCGCATCCACATGCCCATCGATGGCACGCTGCGTGAAATGGTCCACGTACCGGGGCGGCTGTTCAGCGTCAATCCGGCAACCACCCGGGTCATCCCCGGCCTCTTCGCCCGCAATGAGCGGGTGGTCTCGCTGTTCGATACTGCGGCAGGGCCTATGGCGCTGGTCAAGGTCGGCGCGGTCAATGTGGGCAGTATCGAAACGGTCTGGGCGGGTGAAGTGACACCGCCGGCAGGACGAGTGGTGCGCACACGCCGTTACGAAGGGGAAGAGGCGATCCAGCTGAAAAAGGGTGAGGAGATGGGACGCTTTAATATGGGTTCGACGGTTATCGTAGTATTCGGGCCCGACGCCATCGACTGGGCTGGCGATCTCCAGCCCGGCGTATCGGTTCGACTGGGACAGGCGCTGGCAACGCGCAAATAGACAGCTTTCAGTTACGCTCGAGGGTAAAGGCCATTACCTGATCGAGACTTTCGGCACCAACGGCCAACATCACCAGGCGATCGATACCGAGGGCCACTCCGGCAGAGGACGGCAAGCCTGCCTCCAGCGCCGCCAGTAAAAACTCATCCATGGGGACCGCTTCAAGTCCCTGTGCCTTCCTTGCCGCAAGCTCTGCCTCGAAGCGTCGATGTTGTTCGCCCGCATCGGCCAGCTCATGAAAACCATTGGCCAGTTCTACGCCGTGGTAGTAGAGCTCGAAGCGTTCAGCCACTCTCGAATCCGTCGGATTGACCCGCGCCAATGCCGCCTGTGAGGCAGGATAGTCGTAGAGGAAACAGAGTCCCGATTGACCCAGCTGTGGCTCAATGAAATGGCTGAGTAACAACTCCAGTAACAGATCACGATCCGTCTCTTCGGCAAAGCCGGTCAAGCCACGCTCTTCAATACACTGATGTAGCTCATCGAGTGTCGCCTCCAGTGGATCGAGTTGCAGGGTACGCATAAAGGCGTCCCGGTAGCTCAGCTTTTCCGCACCACCGTCAACCCCCAGAATCGGCCCGACCAACGCCGCCACCTCTTCCATCAGTGCGTGGTGATCGAAACCGGGTCGATACCACTCCAGCATGGTGAACTCGGGCTGGTGGCGACTCCCCGCCTCCCCCTGACGAAAGACTTTTCCGAGTTGATAGATCGGCCCGCTACCCGCGGCCAACAGGCGCTTCATCGGAAATTCCGGCGAAGTGTGCAGATAGAGCGGCAGGCCTTCGGCATGGCCTGGACCGATATAGCGGGAAGTAAAACTGTGCAGATGTGGATCGGTGATTGCGGCCGTGGAGAGGATGGGCGTCTCCACCTCCATTACACCGCGCTCGGCAAAAAAGGCCCGCACCTGTTGCAGGATGCGGGCCCTTTTTTGCAGTGTTTCCAGCGAGGCGGTGGGTTGCCAGTTCTTTTGAATCATAGAAGCATCTTCAAAATTAGTATTCGCGCCCGGAGACACGGCGCAAAGTCTTCGAGGAGCACAGTTTACCGGTAGTAAATGAGCACCGGAGAAGACTTTGCAACACAGGATCAGGGTGCGAAGGCAATTTTGAGATAGCTTCTAATCGCGAGCGCGGGAGATGTATTCACCCGAGCGGGTATCAACTTTCAATTGATCACCCACATCGATAAACAGCGGCACCTGCACCACCGCACCGGTATCGCAGATGGCAGGCTTGGTACCACCGGTGGCGGTATCACCGCGTACACCTGGATCGGTTTCGGTAACGGTGAGGATAACGTGGTTAGGCGGGGTAATGCTGATCGGGGCACCGTTCCACAGGGTAACCACACACATATCCTGCTCCTTAAGCCACTTGCCCTCTTCGCCCACAGCCGCGGCATCGGCAGCGATCTGCTCAAAGGTTTCCGGATGCATGAAGTGCCACGCTTCACCGTCGTTATAGAGGTACTGCATGTCAGTATCCATAACATCCGCCGCCTCTACACTTTCACCGGATTTGAAGGTACGCTCGATGGTGCGACCGGATTTCAGGTTGCGCACCTTAACCCGGTTGAACGCCTGCCCCTTGCCCGGTTTGACGAACTCGTTCTCGACGATAGTGTACGGATCGCCGTCGAGCATGAGCTTGAGTCCGCGCTTGAATTCGTTGGTGCTGTAACTGGCCATAACTCTTCCCGTTGAAGGATTGATTGCAAAAAAGACCGCCTATGATACCGCGAACTGCCGACTGGAAAAATGCCCTGAGCAATGCCGTACGTGATCCGGCGGAACTATTGGCACTGCTGGAGCTACCCTCCTCCCTGCTCCCCTCCGCCCGCAAAGCCGCAGCGCTATTCCCGCTGCGGGTGCCGCGCGGCTATCTGGCGCGCATGCAGAAAGGGAACGTTAATGACCCGCTGCTACGCCAGATCCTGCCGCTAGCAGAAGAACTGAGAGCGGTAGAGGGGTTTGTCCGTGATCCGGTCGGGGACAACAAAGCGGCTGTTGCCCCCGGGGTATTGCACAAATATCACGGCCGGGTACTGCTTACGCTAACCGGCGCCTGTGCCATCCACTGTCGTTACTGCTTCCGCCGCCACTTCCCCTATTCCGAGGAGAATCCCGTGCAGGATAACTGGCAAGGGGTGGTCGATTATTTGCTCGCCAACCCGGAGGTCGAGGAGCTCATCCTGAGTGGCGGCGATCCGCTGCTATTCGATACCACCCGTCTACGTGCATTGAGCGATCGATTAATGCGACCGCCGCAGTTAAAACGGCTGCGGATTCATACCCGTCTACCCGTTGTCCTGCCTGAACGCATCGATACCGAATTACTCGAATGGCTGAACTCACTTCCCTGGCAAACGGTGATGGTGATTCACTGTAACCACGCCAATGAAATCGATGCCGAGGTCGCTCAGGCACTGGAAAAACTGCATCGCAGTAACGTCACCCTGCTCAATCAAAGCGTGTTACTACGCGGCATTAACGCTGACAGCGAAACCCTGTTACAACTGCACGAAACTCTCTTTCGCCACCATGTTTTGCCGTACTACCTGCACCTGCTGGATCGGGTCGATGGCGCTGCACATTTTGAAGTAACTGAACAAAGTGCTGCGGAAATAGTCGCAGAGATCAGGGCACGCTCGCCCGGATATCTGGTGCCAAAGCTGGTGCGCGAAATCGCCGGGCAACCCTGCAAACAACCTGTGAACTAGCTCACACTTGTAATATCCGACCAATACTGATATATAACAAGGAGTTAGAAATAAAAGTTAAGGGGGTTCCGTAGATGGCAAAGGAATATGGCCAACTCGGGCTTGGCATTGCCGAACGCAGCAAACCGGGCAAGGATGCCTTCGACTACCGGGCATCCCACACCGAACAGTGGGTACGGGATCTACCGATGGGCAACGTCGGTGAAACCGCACGTCTGGTCTACGAAACACTGCACGCAGTTAACCACCTGGCAATTGCCTGGAAGGATCGCTATCGCTTCCTCGAACTGCTCCGCGAGCCGGTCCACTACGTACAAAGCTCCCTGGACAAGCGTCTCTCCAACGCCACCTTCCCCCTGCCGGAGAAATCCCAGCGTATTGCCAATCTGGACCAGAGCTTGTCCAACGAAATGGCGCTAGGCTACAAAACTGCCATTGAAGAGATGCTCGGCAGCAGCTTTCTGAGCCGTGATAACAAGGCACTGACGGTGATGATCCACCGTGCCATCCGCTATCTCAGCCAGGCTATGCTAAGTTGCTATCAAACCTATCGTCCACACCCGGAGAATAGCTGGCGCGAGTTAAATGCCCTCTATCTCTTCGCCGAACACAAGAATGTCTACCTTGACCGGGTCAACGACGAACTCAACGAACTGTTACCCGAGTCGAGTATCGCCAGGGTCTACAAACAGATCCTGCTGCTGGCCCTCGCCTCCCCTTACCGTCTGCGCCAGAATGAGGCGGAAGTGGTCTATAACGCACTCGCCCGCTACGCAACGCACGCGCATATCCTGCCCTATAGCGATCCGGCGGCGACTGAGGTGCTGTTCTCCATCCATATCAACAGCGACCAGGCGCCCGACTATCTGGTCTTCAACCACGAAGAGTGCAACAAGGAACTCTGTCGACTGGTCGATACCCGTGAAATGAGTCAGAAGATCTATGAAGAGCTGGAAAAGCGCGAAGGACTGATGGGCTCGGGCCAGATCCCTGCTGATCTGGTTATCCGCTTGATAAGAGCCTGGGGCATCGCCCCCAAGCGCAGCTTTGCCCGCAATGAACGCAACGCAGCAAGCGTCAGTGCTGTGATTGGCCTGACCAACCTCTATCGGCTGCTTGCCAAGGAACAGGGCAGCGCCAATACCCAGATTCACAAGGCTCGTTTCAATAGCCGTTCCGTAGTGGGTGTCAGTCAACCCACCAACGAAGACATCTGGGACATCCGTGGCAGTAGTTACATCAAGAAAGATTACGACCACTACAAGTCGTTTACCGATCCCGATGAGATCGCACAGGACGACTCCACCATCCCCACTCAGACCTGGCAGATCCTTAATGAAAGCGCTGGTGGTTATCGCCTTTCACTAGCAAGTAACGAAAGTGTCGGCGTCAAGGTAGGGGAACTGATGGGTATCAACCGCGGTAACGGCAGCAACACCTGGGAAACCGGCGTAGTACGCTGGATACGCCAGGGCAGTGACGGACGTCTGGAGCTCGGTGTACAGGTGCTTGCTCCTCACGCCACGCCGGTTTTGGTGAACAACGAGCGGGCTTCCGGCAAGGCCGCAGAAAGCCAGTATGGACTGTTACTGGACGAGATCCCCGCATTAAAGCAGGCCGGTAGCCTGATTACCCCGACCTTACTGTTCAAGAAGGGCAATGAGCTCAGCGTCAACGCCCCTTCTTTACAGGCCACCTTGAAACTTGAAGATAAGCTTCAGGATAGCGGCGCCTTTGCGCAGTTCACCTATAAACGTACCGATCAACCACCAGCAGCCGCCAAGCCGACGGAAAAATCCTCGGATAAGGGCACTGACAACAACGGTTTCGGCCATATCTGGGATGAGCTGTAAAAACCTGTCTCCGACCAAACCTGTTCATTGCTGTAGCTTCCACCTGAGGAAATACCTAGAATACGGCCCTGTGCGTGTGAAACGCCAACACCTCAGGGACGCAAACAAGGTTAACCGTGCTTAAACAACAGACTATCCACATACTGGTCCTCGACGACTCCTCCAACGATGCTGAAACCGTTGCCAATATGCTGCGCAACGCTGGTCATGCTGTGAACGCCAAACGGGTAGAGGATGATGAGGATCTACGTGAGGCTTTGACTAAGGAAAACGTCGATCTGGTTCTAGGTAAACCGGAAATTACCGGACTTGCTGCCGAAGAGGTATTGAACATTATCGACACATCTGGACAGTATGTCCCGCTGCTACTCATCGGCGACGATGTCGATGAAAACCGAATTACGGAACTGCTTGCAGCAGGCGCACGCGATGTCGTTTATATCTCCCAACCGAAACGTCTGGAACATGCCGTTTTACGGGAGATGGTCAGTTCACGGGAACACCGTAAGGTCATTGAATTCGAGACCCGACTCGACGAGGCCAATCGTCGTGCACAAACCCTGGTAGACAGCTCTCGCGACGCCATTACCTATGTCCACGACGGCATGCACATCTATGCCAACCAGTCCTACCTGGAGATGTTTGGCTTTAGCAGCATGGATGATGTCGAAGGCCTGCCGATCCTCAACATGGTAAAAAAGGACGAACACGCCCGATTTAAGAAATTTCTGCGCGACTTCGATAAGGTCAACGCCGATAGCGACACCATTAGTGTGGATGGCCTGAAACCTGACGGTAGTAGCTTTAATATCACCATGGAGTTTGCCCTCGCCAGCTATGACGGCGAACCGTGCACACAAATCATTATCCGTCAGCAGGCCAACAACGAGGAACTGGAGAAAAAGCTCAAGGATATGAGCAAGCTGGATCTGGTCACCGGTGCCTATAACCGCGTGCACTTCTTCGAAATCTTCAATAAGGTCCTCGGCAAACCCGGCAAAGAGGGCATGCTCTTTTACCTCACACCGGATAATTACAAAAAACTGAGGCAGGATGTTGGTATCGACCACAGCGATCAGTTACTGGCCGATATGGTGCAGCTGATTAACAGCAAAATTACAGGCAAGGACGACATTCTGGCACGCTACGAAGGCGAGTATTTTCTGCTCCTGCTACAGGGACAAAGCCAGGAACATGCGGAACAATTTGCCGAGAACCTGTGCAAGACCGTCGCCGATCACCTGTTTACGATTAATGGCAAGTCTGTCTCCATTACCTGCAGTGTCGGTATCTATCCCTACGATGAAACCACCAAAAGCGCGCAGGATGTATTGAACCGGGCAGAGAAAGGTCTGCGTGAAGCTGCTGAGAAAGGTGGCAACAGCTATACCTTCTACATACCCGGCGAAGAAGAACTGGCAGAACAGGAAAAGACCGCGCTACTCAGTAAACAGATTAAGCACGCGCTCAAAAACAACCTGCTGCATCTCATGTTCCAGCCGATCGTCAGCCTTAAGGGCGACGAAAACAAGAACTACGAAGTGCTGCTGCGCATGCAGGATGAAAAGAAGAACACCCTGCTGCCAAAAGCCTTCCTGCCCGCCGCGGACCGGGCCGGACTAATGACCGCTATCGACCGCTGGGTACTGGCACACTCTATCAAGGTCATCTCAGAGCAGCGTCATGCAGGCAATCCGGTACGACTTTTCGTCAAACTCTCCGCCTCGTCGCTCAAGGACAACAAGTTTCTTGCCTGGCTTCAGGAGATTCTCAAAGCAGCACATGCTGAACCTGGAACCCTGATCATCGAAGTGCCTGAAACAGTGATCAACGAGAACACCAACTCCTATAAAATTCTCGAACAGGGGCTAAAGACTCTGCATGTCGATATCGCCATCGACCACTTCGGCACCAAAGACAACTCGCTCAAAACCCTCGGTGCCTGTGGGGCGAACTATCTCAAGCTGGACGCCAGCATTGTCGGTGCCCTGAGCAGCAATAGCGAAGCACAGAGTACAGTGCATGCCATTTCAGCAGCATTAAAGGACAAACCGATCAAGCTGATTGCCAACGCGGTGGAAGATCCTCACACCCTGGCCACCATCTATTCCACCGGCGTCGACTATATTCAGGGCTTCTTCCTGCAGGAGCCCACCGACAATCTGGACTACGACTTCAGCTCCATGGGCTGATTTACCCACGCAATAACGCTCTAATCCGCTCCTCCAGCGGTGGGTGACTCATAAACAGTCGCGACAAGGTTCCACCAGCCCGAATGCCGAAGGCCGCCATCTCATTGGGTAACTGGCCGGGGATCTGCGACTGTTGCAGTCGTTGCAACGCCGCGACCATATGTTCCCTACCCGCCAGCTGCGCACCACCCGCATCGGCACGGAATTCCCGCAGCCTCGAGAACCACATCACGAGGATGCTGGCCAACACACCCAACACCACTTCGGCCAGCATGGAAACCACAAAATATCCAATCCCGGGACCGTGCGACTCACCATCACGGCGCAGAAACGAATCGACCAGCGAACCGATGACCCGGGCCAGGAAGATGACAAAGGTGTTAACCACCCCCTGAATCAGACTGAGAGTAACCATATCTCCGTTGGCCACATGGCTGATCTCGTGGGCCAATACCCCCTCCACCTCATCCCGCGACATTCCCTGTAACAATCCTGTGCTGACCGCCACCAGGGCATCGTCACGCTTCATCCCGGTGGCAAAGGCATTCATATCCGGGGAGTCGTAGATCGCCACCTCCGGCATACCGATACCCGCCCGCTCGGCAAACCGGCCTACGGTCTCCATCAGCCACTGCTCGCCACTGTTTCGTGGCTGTTCGATAACCCGGGCTCCGGTGCTCATCTTGGCCATTTGTTTGGAAAGCGCCAGGGAGATGAAGGAACCACCGAAGCCGATCACTGCGGCAAACAGCAACAGTGCTGTCATATTCAGTCCGTTGGCTGCCAGCCAGCGGTCCACCCCGAGCAGGCGGAAACTGACGCTCAGTACCAGTAAAACCGCGAAGTTTGTCGCAAAGAATAATAAAACCCTTTTCATACTGTTTTCGTCTACCAATGTAAGTGCTAAGAGGCTAGGATAGGATTCAGGCCGTAAACACGCCCATGACCCCTGGCGATAGACTTGGGGCGAAACATAAAAGTTCAATACAAATTCAATACCTTAGCCCTGAATAAACTGGCAACTTTTGTACCGAAATCAGACCTGGTCGGCTGCACGAATAATTCAATGGCTTAATCTGAATTTAAGCCTCTACAGCCAACTGCCATGGTATGATTTGAGGATTAGCCCCTTAGTGGAGAGAACGGATAACCGGGATGAGCCTGAGACACTCAGTCAGCGCGATCAGTGAGCGATATCAGCCCCAGCTGGAAGCAGCAGGGCGCTCTCTACGCACATCCCTGGCTCTAGCCCAGGCCGAGGCACAACCCTCGTTCAAGACTATTGGTCAAATTCTGCGTACCCGACGCCTCCCTGACCGTGTCCCCATCGCCCTCAAACTGGCCTTTGCCTTCGCCTTTCTCATCGCCAGCGGCATGATCGTACTGGGGATACTGGTCGGCACCAACCAGACCAGCCTGCTAGAACAGCAGATGAACTCCCACGGCGCGACCCAGGTCCAACAACTGGCGGAAAGTGCCCGGGAGCCCCTGCTGGCCAACGATAACCTTAACCTCGAGCTTCTCACCCACAACCTCACCTTAAGTGAGGGTATTATGGGGGCAGCGGTCTATAGCGAGGAGATGAAACTGGCGGCGCGCGAAGGCGCTGTGCCTGCCCTGGGACAGAGTGGTACCGGTGCACTCGCGCTGGATGACAACATCTCGGTCTATCGCTGGGAGTTACCCAAAGACGGCATCGACCAGGCACTCATCTCCTACCTCTCGCCGATCACCTTCCGCGATATTACCGTTGGCTATGCCCTGATCACCTTCGACTACTCGCTGTTGAGCTACGCCAAGTACGAAACCATCGCCACGGTGGTCAGTACAATTTTCCTCATGCTGCTGCTGACTGTCGGCGTCTCCTACTATCTGGGTCAACGCTTCAGTCGCCCGATTAACAAACTGGTTGAAGTCTGCGAAGCCTATTCCAACGGCCACTACGAATTCCGAGTGCATGAAAAACGTAACGATGAAATCGGCATGCTGATGGAGTCGCTGAATAGCATGGGCGAAGGCCTGCTACGTAAAGAACAGGTAGAACAGGTATTCTCCCGCTACGTTTCACCTCAGGTCGCACGCCGCGCTATCGAAGATTTCGAACACAGCGATCACCTGGAACTGGGTGGGCGCCATGTTACGGCCAGCGTACTGTTCGCCGATATTGTTGGCTTTACCAGCATCTCCGAGAACATGTCGCCGCAGGAGATCAGCTCTCTGCTCAACCTCTACTTCAGCAATATCGCCCGCGCAGTACACTTCTGCCACGGCCATATCGACAAGTACATGGGCGACTGCGCGATGATCGTCTTCGGTGTCCCAGAAGAACATGAAGAGCACGCCTTCTACTCCCTCTCCTGTGCCTGGATGATCCTCGAGCTGGTACGACAAATGAACCAGTTGCGCAGCTCCCGTGGCCTGACCACGGTAGAATTCCGTATCGGTGTTAACAGCGGTACAATGCTGGCGGGTAATATGGGTTCAGCGGATCGAATGGAGTACACCGTGGTCGGTGATTCGGTCAACCTGGCTTCCCGCCTGTCGCACGCTGGGGTACCCGGCCAGGTCATCGTCACCGGTGAAATGCTGGACCAACCCGATCTGGTTGGACGCATCGTGACTACTCACCGCGGCAAGATCAAACTGCGCGGCAAGAAAGAGCAAATTTCCATTTTCCACATTCGTGACATCCACGACCCGTTCCGTGCCCACATGCTGGAAGAGATCCGTAACATCCTGAAGAACAGCGATCTGGAGGTTGCATGAGGAAGGCACGTCTGTTGTGGTTGTTTGTGCCACTCCTGCTGCAAACCGGCTGTACCGTCTTTACCAGTTACCAACAGGGTGAGGCACAGATTGATCAATGGATCCAGGAAAAGCAGTACGGCAATGCACTGAAGTCCCTGGGGAGTGTTGAGCCTACCGATCCCGACTACTCCACCGCGGCAAAGAAACGCAAACAGGTCGAAGCACTGGCCGCCAGCTACGAACACGAAATACGTCAGAAAAATGAGCGCCTGCTAAAACAGGGAAAATGGGCCGATGCACTGGATAGCTACGATGATGCCCTGGATCGTCTCCCCGAGAGTGCGGTCCTCAAGGACGGTCTGGCACAGCTACACCAGGAACAGATGCGCGAACTGGAACGCCTGGAGCTGAAACGACTGTTCAGCTATGGCTCCTGGCTCAAAGAAGTTCTCCCAGTCTTCGACGATCTGGTACGGGTGAATCCACGTAGCAGCGAAGCCAAATCCAGACGACAGAAGATTCAACGTGAAGCAGAACTATTGGCCGAGGAGCTTACCCAGTACGGTAATCGTGCCCTGGCCAACAACGAATTACGCACTGCAGGACGCCTGCTTAACCTTGCCGCCGAACTGAGTAACACCCCTGCGGTACAGGAGAGCCTGAAAAACCTGAAGCAACAGAAAATATCGACGCAACAGCAACAGCGGGTTCTGGAGCTTAAACGCAAACGGGTTACTGAAAGCCTGCTTGGGCAGTTTGAAAAAAGCTACGAGAAAAAAGATTTTCCCCGTGCACGAGATCAGCTTGCAGCCCTCAACGAGGCAGGTCTGGAACGTGAGCAATACAACACGCTACAGCGCAAACTGCAGCTTGCTATCGACAGGGAAGCCAACCGGCTGATGCGCGAAGGGGTCAATGCCTATAGCCGGGGACAATTTGAGCAGGCGGTAAAAAGCTGGAAACAGGTGCTGCAACTGCAACCGGATAACAAGCAGGCCAACGAAAGCCTGCAACGAGCAGAAAAGGTTCTCGAAAGACTGGACGAATTACGCACCAAACAGGCAAGCGAATAAAACTCCTGCCCAACCTGTCAGATCATAAAGGCCGCCTTATAGGCGGCCTTGTTGTATCCACACAATGACGACTAGAAGTGGTCGCAAAATTAGGATTCGTCTTCGCAGACAAGGTGCCCCGCAGGTAATGCCCTTGGGTGCGCAAAGCCTGTGAGGAGCAGAATTTACCGGTAGTAAATGAGCACCGGAGAAGGTTTTGCAACACAGGATGCGGAGGCGAAGACAATTTTGAGGCCGCTTCTACTCTTCGATACCGACTGCATCAACCCGCTGAAAACCACGCGGCAGCTTGTTACCCCGACGACCACGCTCACCCGCATAGTGTTCCAGATCAGAACCTTTAATGGTGATATGACGCTTACCCGCATAAACCACCAGGCCGCGCCCACCACTCAGCACCGCAACACCGACGACAAACTCTTCACGGGTGGAGGCCTTGGCGGCAGGGATGCCGATAATTTTATTGCCCTTACCCTTCGGCATCTGCGGTAGTTCACTGATGGGGAAGACCAGCAGGCGACCTTCATTGGTCACCGCCGCGATTAAATCATTGTCGTAATCGAGTACGCGCTGCGGTGTCAGCACCCTGGCACCACTCGGCAGTTTGAGCACCGCCTTACCTGCCTTGTTGCGCCCCTGCAGGTCTTCTAACTTGGCGACAAAACCGTAACCCGCATCACTGGCCAAAAGATAGAGATCCGGGTTACCTCCCATCATCACCGCCTCAAAGGTCGCGCCAGCGATCGGATTGACCCGACCCGTGAGCGGCTCGCCCTGGCCTCGCGCTGAAGGCAGGGTATGCGCCTGCACACAGTACGCTCGCCCGGTCGAATCGATGAACGTCGCCAGTTGATTGCTCTTGCCAATAGCACTGTCCTTATAGCCGTCACCGGCCTTGTAACTCAGTCCAGCGGCATCGACATCGTGCCCCTTAGCAGCGCGCACCCAGCCTTTCTCCGATAGCACCACGGTGACCGGCTCTGCCGCGATTAACGCCGTTTCGTCCATCGCCTGAGCCGCCTCACGTTCCACCAGCGGCGAGCGGCGATCATCGCCGTACTCTTCCGCATCGGCGATCAGCTCTTTCTTCACCAGCGTCTTCAGGCGTGTTGCCGAAGCGAGAATCTTCTCGATCTCCGCTTTCTCTTTCGCCAGTTCATCCTGCTCACCACGGATCTTCATCTCTTCCAGACGAGCCAACTGACGCAAACGGGTGTCGAGGATAAAGTCGGCCTGCAGTTCGCTGAGCTTGAAGCGCTTCATTAGCACCTTTTTCGGCTCGTCCTCGGTGCGGATGATCTTGATCACCTCGTCGAGGTTGAGGAAAGCGATTAGCAAACCGTCGAGCAGATGCAAACGTCTGTCGACCTTTTCCAGTCGATGCTCAAGACGGCGACGTACCGTCTGCTGCCTGAACTGCAACCACTCCTGCAACATCTGCTTAAGATTCTTGACCTGCGGCCGGCCGTCCAGACCGATGACGTTCATGTTTACCCGGTAACTCTTTTCCAGATCGGTGGTGGCAAAGAGGTGGGCCATTAACTGTTCCAGATCGACACGATTAGATCGCGGCACAATCACCAGACGGGTGGGATTTTCATGGTCCGATTCGTCGCGCAGGTCCTCGACCATCGGTAGTTTCTTGGCCTGCATCTGCGCAGCGATCTGCTCCAGCATCTTGGCGCCGGAAACCTGATGCGGTAGCGCGGTGATGACGATATCGCCATCCTCCTTCTCCCAACGGGCACGCATACGCACGCTGCCATTACCCGTCTGATACATCTTCAGCAGGTCGCTACGCGGGGTAATGATCTCCGCATCCGTAGGATAGTCTGGACCCTGTACGTGTTCGCACAGCTCCTCCAGCGTGGTCTTGGACGAATCCAGCAATCGCACACAGGCACTGGCTACTTCGCGCAAGTTATGCGGCGGGATATCAGTGGCCATGCCGACAGCGATGCCCGTGGTGCCGTTGAGCAACACGTTAGGCACACGGGAAGGCAGTACCCTCGGCTCGTCGAGGGTGCCGTCGAAATTGGGATTCCAGTCGACGGTGCCCATACCGACTTCAGCAAGCAACAGTTCGGAAAAACGGGCCAGACGTGCCTCGGTGTAACGCATCGCGGCGAAAGACTTGGGATCATCCGGCGCGCCCCAGTTACCCTGCCCATCCACCAGCGGATAGCGGTAAGAGAAGGGTTGTGCCATCAGTACCATCGCTTCGTAACAGGCGGAGTCGCCGTGAGGATGATATTTACCCAGTACGTCACCGACGGTACGCGCCGACTTCTTGTATTTCGATTCTGCCTTCAGTCCCAGCTCCGACATGGCGTAGATAATCCGCCGCTGCACCGGCTTGAGACCGTCGCCAATATTGGGCAGGGCGCGGTCCATAATCACGTACATCGAATAGTCGAGATAGGCCTTCTCGGTAAAATCCCGCAGCGGCTGTTGCTCGACGCCTTCGTAACTGATCTCGGTTGTATCGCTCATCGTTTTATCCGTGGTAATTGCGTGCGGCCGTTACACTTCGGCCATGTCGCCTTTCTTCTCCAGCCAGGCACGCCGCTCAGCAGCACGCTTCTTGGCCAGCAACATATCCATGATCTTGTTGGTGTCGTCGCCCGCCTCGATGGTCAACTGCACCAGACGGCGAGTATCGGGGGCAAGGGTCGTTTCACGTAGCTGTTTAGGATTCATTTCGCCCAAACCCTTGAAGCGGGTGACCGAGATCTTGCCACGTTTCTTCTCGGCAGCGATTCGATCCAGCACGCCCTTACGCTCACCATCGTCCAGGGCATAGAAGGTCTCCTGGCCGATATCGATACGGAACAACGGCGGCATCGCCATGTAGACATGTCCCGCCTGCACCAGTGGACGGAAGTGGCGTACGAACAGCGCACACAACAGAGTGGCAATGTGCAGACCGTCGGAGTCGGCATCGGCGAGAATACAGATCTTGCCGTAACGCAGACCGTCGAGTTTGTCGGAACCCGGATCGACCCCAATAGCGACGGCGATGTCGTGCACCTCCTGCGATGCCAGCACCTCGGTCGGATCGACCTCCCAGGTATTCAGGATCTTGCCGCGTAGCGGCATGATCGCCTGGAACTCCTTATCCCGTGCCTGTTTGGCCGAACCACCCGCTGAGTCACCCTCCACCAAGAACAGTTCGGTACGAGTCAGATCGGTGCTGGAGCAATCGGCCAATTTGCCCGGCAAGGCTGGTCCCTGAGTAATCTTCTTGCGCGCCACCTTCTTGCCGGCACGCAGACGGCTCTGGGCATTGGAAATAGCCAGTTCGGCGATCTGCTCGCCCAGATCGTGGTGCTGGTTCAACCAGAGGGAGAAGGCATCCTTGACCACACCGGAGACGAAGGGCGCACACTCCCGTGAAGAGAGTCGCTCCTTGGTCTGACCAGAGAACTGCGGGTCTTCCAGTTTGACCGAGAGGATGTAACTGACCTTGTCCCAGACATCTTCCGGGGTCAGCTTGACCCCACGCGGCAGCAGGTTACGAAATTCGCAGAACTCACGCATCGCCTCGGTCAGGCCGGTACGCAAACCATTTACATGGGTACCGCCCTGAGCGGTGGGCACCAGATTGACATAGCTCTCGGTCACCGCCTCACCGCCTTCCGGCAGCCACACCAGTGCCCAGTCCACCGCCTCGGTAGTACCGGCCATGCTGCCGAGGAACGGCTCCTCGGGCAGGGTCACCGCCTGCTGCAGTTCGTCGATCAGGTAATCGCGCAGGCCGTCCTCGTAATACCACTCATCGCTCTCGCCGCTGGCCTCATCCTTAAAGCGGATACGCAGGCCGGGACAAAGTACCGCCTTGGCACGCAGCACATGGCGCAAACGTGGTACGGAAAACTTGGGCGAATCGAAATACTTGGCATCGGGCCAGAAATGCAGGGTGGTGCCGGTGTTACGCTTGCCGACGGTGCCGATCTCTTTCAGCTTGTAGGCCTTGTTGCCATCCTTGAAGCCGATGGCGTACTCCTTACCATCGCGGCGAATCTTCACCTCCAGCTTCTTCGACAGGGCGTTTACTACCGAGACGCCGACCCCGTGCAGACCACCGGAAAACTGGTAGTTCTTGTTGGAGAACTTACCGCCTGCGTGGAGCTTGGTCAGGATCACCTCGACACCGGGGATCTTCTCCCGCGGGTGGATATCCACCGGCATACCGCGGCCATCGTCGCTGACTTCAAGCGACTGATCCTTGAACAGGGTGACTTCAATGGTACTGGCATGACCGGCAATGGCCTCGTCCACCGAGTTATCGATCACCTCCTGGGCGAGGTGGTTGGGGCGTTCGGTCTGGGTATACATACCGGGGCGCTTGCGCACCGGTTCCAGGCCTGAGAGAACTTCTATGGATTCCGCTGTGTAATCGTTCGCCATTGCGTTATGGATTCTTGGTATGAAACAAACCGCGCCATCATAGCGCATATTTCCCCGCCGATGACAAAACGGCGGAAAGAGTGTGACCGGATTCAATCGTGGGCGGTAATACGAAAACAGGCGAGCGGCCTGCGCCGTTCGCCTGTTCGGTTAGCCAGGGATCAGACTGTTAATCCAGTTTGACCCCCAGACGCCGTGCAACCTCTTCGTAGGCCTCAACCACACCACCGAGCCCCTGACGGAAGCGGTCCTTGTCCAGCTTCTCGCGGGTGTCCTTGTCCCACAGACGGCAGCCGTCAGGGGAGAACTCGTCACCCAGAAGCACTTCGCCGTTGAAGCGGCCGAACTCCAGCTTGTAGTCGACCAGCAGCATGCCCGCGTCGAGGAACAGCTTCTTCAGCACCGCGTTAACCTTGAAGGTTAGCGCCTTCATCTGCTCCACCTCGGCTTCCGTCGCCCAGCCAAAAGTGCGGATGTGAAAGTCGTTGATCATCGGGTCGTGCAGTTCGTCGTTCTTGAGGAAGAATTCAAAGGTGGGGGGATTGAGATCCATTCCATCCTTTACACCGAGGCGACGCACAATGGAACCGGCCGCAATATTACGTACCACACACTCTACCGGGATCATATCGAGATTCTTCACCACGGATTCTTCATCTGAGAGCAGTTTGACGAAGTGGGTCGGCACACCCGCCTCTTCCAGCTTTTGCATGATGAAGGCGTTGAACTTGTTGTTCACCATCCCCTTGCGGTCGAGCTGTTCCATCTTTTCGCCGTCAAAGGCAGAGGTGTCGTTACGAAAATGCAGGATCAGCTTCTCGGCATCGTCAGTGGTGTAGACCGATTTTGCCTTGCCCGCATAGAGTTCAGCCTTTTTTTCCATCGTCATTCCCCAGTAGTACTGATTGGTGAAGTTAAGTGATCTCGCGCCAGGCAAGACCATTCTCCTGATCCGCCAGGTCGATCCAGCCAGGTTCGCAGCCCAGGACATCGCTCAACGCGGTGGCTGCCAACTGCGGTGAATTATTGGCTTCGCTCAAATGCGCCGCCACCAGATGTTGTAGCGCAGAGGTATCCAGCTTTTGCAGGATATCTGCCGCCTGTTCGTTGCTCAGGTGCCCCAGGGCACTGGCAATACGCTGTTGCAGCTGCGGCGGATAGGGGCCGTTGCGTAACATCTCCCGATCGTGATTACACTCCAGGATCAGCGCATCGCAACCGCTCAACTTGCGCTGGATGTGTTGCGTGGTTAACCCGGTATCGGTCAGTAGCCCAAGGCTACGTGCCCCATCGCTAAAGATAAACTGGCACGGCTCACGCGCATCGTGCGGCACCGGGAACGGGCTTACCGTCAGGTCGCCAATACTGAAATCGCTATGGCAATTCAGCAGATGACGCTCAGGTAGCTCCCCCAGCCGCTTCTCACCGGCACGGGCGGTACCGGCGGTCAACCAGATAGGCAGCTTGTACTTGCGCGCCAACGCCCCTGCCCCACCGAGGTGGTCGTTATGCTCATGGGTCAGCAGGATGGCACTAATCGACGCGCCTTCCACACCGAGCCGAGCCATACGCCGCTCCAGCTCACGCATGCTGAAACCGCAATCGACCAGCAGACGGGTCTTGCCATGTTCGACCAGCGTGGCGTTGCCCTTACTACCGCTACCAAACAGGGCAAAGCGCATCGCTACTGCAAAGATTCCTGCAGGCGCTGCAATAGCGGCACTGCCAGTTTCTCATCCACCGGCTTGCCGTTTTCGTCCAGTACACGGACGGTAGTGCTATCTTTGCCGCTGATCTGCAAACGCCACTGTTTGCCGTCGGCTTCGCTTTCACCACTGAATAGACTGCTCAACCAGCCCTTGTCCTGCGCGGCCTGCAACGATTCAACGCGGGAGATATAATAGAGCCCTTCGCTGCGATTACGGTCTTCCACCACCAGTCCGATGCGATCCAGCGCCAAGCCCACCAGTCGCCAGGAACGGCTGAAGTTCTCCTGTATTACCAGTGTGCTGCCTTTGATCGTGGTACTGGAGTCTTTCTTGGGCTGAGAACTCAACGCCGCATTCGCGATTGATTCATCGCCACCGAGGAACAGAACCAGACGATTGAGGACTTCGTTCTCCAACTCTGGATCGGAAGGCCGGGCCTTCCACGCCGTTTGGGCAAAACCTTCGGTCTCGCTGATCACCACATTGGTCATTCCATAGTGGGTAATGAACAGCTCGGTGCGATTGTTGCCGATGGGCTCCAGACGCAAACGATATTTATCGCGGGTATCTGCTGCGTAGGCATTCTTGAATACCTTTCTCACCATATCGGCAATAAAGCCGCGTGGCTTATCGGCACGATTCTCACCCCATACCGTTTCCATAATGCCCAGCCTGGGGGCATCCTCTGCCAGCTGCAGACCGATGGTGTCCCAGAACTTGCGCAGTTGCGGCCAGAGTTTGGTCGTACTGGCATCGATCACCAGCCAACGGGTACTGCCGTCGCGCTCGATGCGAATCCCCTTACCGCTTAACAGCTTGCGTCCCTGGACAGTCGCAATACTGTTTACCTCCGGGATGTTCTCGGTTCCGGTATCGACAGGGGTGGAAAGATCCGGTGGCACGTCCAGTGGTGGCAGGGTTGTGGCACCTTCGTAATCGATACGTTCATTACTGATACCGCCGCTACAGGCGATCAGGGTAAAACAGACTACTGCCAGCAGGGGCAGACGATAAACGTTAACACTCAATCTATTGCTTCCTTAATTCAGTACACCAGCGCTCTGCAGCGCCTGACGCACGGTGTCGTGAAATTTGTCGGAGAGTTCGGTTAGCGGCAGACGGATACCCGACGGAATCAGCCCCATTTCGAACAACGCCCATTTGACCGGGATCGGATTGGCCTCGACGAACAGATTCTTGTGCAACGGCATCAATTTGCTGTTGATCTCCCCGGCACGTTCAAACTCGCCGGCCAGTGCAGCAGCACACATCTCATGCATCTGTCGTGGCGCCACATTGGCGGTCACAGAGATTCCACCTTTGCCACCCAGACGCATCAGGTCGAGGGTGGTGGCATCGTCACCGCTGTAAACATCGATTTTGTCACCGCAGCGCTCGATCAGTTCCTTACCGCGGACCATGTCGCCGGTGGCGTCTTTGATACCGACGATATTGGAGATCGATGCCAGCCGCTCCACCGTGTCATTACTCATATCGCAGGCGGTACGGCCGGGAACGTTGTAGAGAATCTGCGGGATCGGCACCGCTTCGGCCACCGCCTTGAAGTGGCGATAGAGACCTTCCTGGGTCGGCTTGTTGTAATACGGCGTCACCAGCAGACAGGCATCGGCACCAGATTGTCTGGCGCAGTGTGTCAGGTCGATGGCCTCACGGGTAGAGTTGGCGCCAGTCCCGGCGATGATCGGCAGGCGACCTTTAGCCAGTTCCACAGCGCGGCTAATCAGATCACAGTGCTCCTTGTGGTCCAGGGTTGCCGATTCACCTGTCGTACCAACCACTACCAGGGCATCGGTACCGTTCTCCACATGGAACTCCACCAGTTGGGCAAAGCTCTGCTCGTCGATGGCACCATCGTCCCGCATGGGGGTCACCAGCGCCACCATACTGCCGTGAAACATACACCACTCCAGGAAAGGAAAAATCAATCGTGCATGGTACTTTGGCGCCCACTTTCTGACAAGAGAACCGCGCCAAAATCGGCCAAACAACTGGCTTTTGCGGCTGGATGCAGGGGGGGGAAATGGTGATAGACTAGGGGTGCCTGATGGTCGCCACGCAGCGACCGGATAACACGCCGGAGAAAGCGCAACCGATGAATTCCACCAGCAAGCAGTTCCTGGTCATTTCCGCCCTGGGTGAAGACAAGCCGGGCATCGTCAAGAATATCACCCGCCCCATCACCGAATCCGGGGCCAATATCCTCGATAGCCGCATGACCATTCTCGGTGGGGAATTTGCCATTCTGATGATGGTAGAAGGGAGCTGGGATACCCTGGCCAAACTGGAGAATCTGCTACCTTCATTGCAGAAAAAGCTCGATCTGACCATCCTCAGCAGGCGCACCAGCGACCAACGCCAGGACCCGAGCGCCCTGCCCTACACCGCCAACATCGTCTCCCTCGACCATCCGGGTATCGTTACCCACCTTGCGGAATTCTTTTCCAACCGCAATATCAATATCCAGGACCTCTACACCGACAGCTATAACGCGGCCCATACCGGCACGCCGATGTTCACCGCAACCCTGACGGTGAATATCCCGAGCAACATCTCCATCGCCGGGTTGCGGGAAGAGTTCCTCGATTTCTGTGATAGCCTCAACCTTGATGGCATCCTCGAACCGAGCAAAGGCTAGCCGGCCGTAACGGGAAACAGCGCAAACGGAGCGAAATACGCAATGAGCGAAATCACTATCGACAGCAAAGTACCCGACTTCAAACTCCCCGCCACCAGTGATCAGGAGTTTCAGCTGAAGAAACACAAGGGCAAAAACATCGTGCTCTATTTCTATCCCAAGGACAGCACCCCGGGCTGTACCACCGAGGGTCATGAATTCAGTGAGCTGCACGAAGAATTCCTCAAACACAAAACCGAAGTCTTCGGCATCTCCCGCGATAGCATCAAATCCCACGAGAACTTCAAAGCCAAGCAAGGCTTTCCCTTTGAACTGCTCTCTGACCAGGAAGAGACCCTGTGTCAGCTGTTTGATGTGATCAGGGAAAAGAATATGTACGGCAAGAAGGTGATGGGCGTGGAGCGCAGCACCTTCCTCATCGACGCCAAGGGTGTACTCCGTCAGGAATGGCGTAAGGTCAAAGCCGCAGGACATGCCGCAGAGGTGCTAGAGGCGGTCAAGGCACTTTAACAAACTCTGGTTCTGTGTCAGCGACCCGACCTGAATCCTGACTACTTGTTTTTACAGGTCGACATAAACCTTGCAGCGGGTGTTTTGCACGGGTCTGTCTCGAAGCTATCAGTCTCGCTGCCATCGGCAGCCACAGCCTGAGTAGGAGTCGCTTTCGGCTGAACCACTTCAACAGATTTCTTCTGCTCAGTAATAGTCGGCTGTGGTGTCGTTCGTTCAGGTACTTGAGCGGCCTGACGAGCACGCTGCTCCTCTGCACGTTTGCGTGCAATCTCCTGCTGACGCGCTTTCGCCTTTTCTGCTTCCTGCTGCTTCAACCGCATGGCTGCGGCAGCCTTTGCTTTCTCGGCCTGACGGACCTTTATGTCCATTTCAGCCTTGTCTGTAACGGGAGTCTGAGCGACAGGCGCTTTCTTTGGCTTATCCGTACCTTTATCCCAGTTCTTGAGCTTACGTTGCGCCACGAATTTCCCATGGGCGGCAGCTTTTTCATACCAACGTTTAGCTTCAGCCCTGTCGCTGTCTACCCCTATACCATACTCGTAAAATGTGCCGAGCTTATACTCCGCCCCCACATGTCCATGCTTGGCTGCCTTGAGATACCACTCGTGAGCAGCCTTCAGATCTTTTTCTGTTCCCTGCCCCTCTTCATTCATCTCGCCAAGTTTATACTCTGCTTCCACACTGCCCTGTGCTGCCATCGTTGTATGAAAATTGTACAACTCATTCCAGTGCCCCTCATCAGCCTGCACGGGGAAACTAAGCACGAAAACAATAGCGAATAAGGCTTGTTTCATTCTCTCCGACTCTCTCCCTGGAAACACCATCTCAAATTCCTCATACCATCACTTACGATCAAAGCGTACGCTGCTTCCACTATTTCTTTTACAAATCACACCATTTTTACCGCTGACATGACATGCAACTTCATATCCTGGTTGTTGCCATCCTTCCTCAGCCAATAAACCAAACGTGTCAACATCAGGACCTGACTCTGACGCGTTATCGATTTCTGCAACATTGTAGTAATACTTTGCATTGAAACTGCCATCGTCACGAAAACCAGTAAGAATGGATTTAACAGTAAACTCCATCCGGTTCTCCCCGATGCTCCTGATCCGTGTTCTGGAAAAACAGGTCAATTCAAGCTCTGAAGACTTCATACAGCTCATATCTTCAGCAGGAAGATATTCTGCAGGCTGGCCTGCATGCACCCACAATGCCGAGACCAGATTCTCTATCGTCTCTTCCGGCCGATATTTTGGTGCGCGTCGCTGTGGTAGTTTGAGAGGTAAACCAGCCATCGCCGGTTTGCTGGCCTGCAGCATCTTGTTTCGCTGCTTCGCTTCAGGCTGAGTTTTTTCAGTCGTCGTGGGCTTACGCAGCGATGCTATCCTTTGCTTGGCTGCCTCATTACCTCCTGCGGCAGCCTTTTCATACCACTGCATCGCAGCCGATAGACCACCAGGCAAACCAGCATATTCTTTTTCGTGGAAAAGACCGATTTTGTACTGTGCAGCGGCATCTCCATTGTCTGCCGCCATGTAATACCATTTCAGTGCAGCATCGAGATCACGAGGCAAACCACTATCACCTAATTCATAATGCTCACCCATAAAATACTGTGACTGAGCATCCCCACGCTCGGCGCTAAAGCGCTCGATCTTCAACATGCTTGATGAAACACTGCCAGAGAAGGCAGTGCCATACCAACAAAGAGAGATCGATAGTGCTAATAGCCGGCCTAAATTCGTACTAACCAACATAACCACCCACTCACTTCCATATCACATTATCCAGATCGTTTTTGATCACCGACGTGCGACATGCTCAGGGTAAAATCAATAGTACTTTCACGCGCTTGCTGACTTTATTACTCGTGATATAACCCAATCCTCCAGGATGGGCCGCTACCCATTCGAGTACTGCAGCATCATCATCCAAAATCAGTGGTGGTTTTTGTTTGCCTGTGAATATAAGCCGCGACCAGTAAAATTTACGCTTGCCCTCCGACATCTGTAGTACTTTCTTATTGAGCATATCGCGTGCCGAACTACCGATTTGCTGGTCGACCGCATGAACTCGCTGGTTATTAGAAAAGGAGTGAGACTTCCCCATGTAAATACGTTTAAGTTCATCCGCTGATATACCCATCACACTGTTCTTCGGATGGGTAATAATTACCAACTCAGCATGTGCCTGTTGTGCCATCATCATTGATGCCAGAAGCACTAGGCTAAGCAGACTAGTGTTTAATCCTTTCATTGCGCTCAACTCCAGACTAGAAAATTACATCGAGCGCAATGCTATAGAGCACCGCATCTTCGATCTTGCTATCAAACAGGCCATATTCTCCTGTTTCCGGATCAACTTTCTGCGCTTCAAACTTTAATGCCGCACCATCCAGCAGTTCATAGCGTAAACCACCTGAAACCGATGTCTGGCGCACTGCAAGCGGCGACTCATTTGCGCCGTAATCAATATTTGCGTAGGTCACGTAAGGCAGGAATTTACCGACACGATACCCCAGCGTGACATAGTAGGCATTCTGATCGGGAAACGCCGCTTCAAGGTTAGTATCCTCATCGCGCATGGCGTATTCGGCATACGTAACGATGTTATTCCAGTCCACTGTCACGCCAACACTGGCGAACTGAGCTTTTTCACCTTTCAGGCCGAAGGTTGCCTGTTCAACCTCAGCAGTGAGGTAACCAATACGGAAAGAGGCAGCGTCGAAATTGGCAACGATATTAATCCCCCCCATATTGCTTGCACTGAAGCCCAAATCATCGCCAGCGGTCAGTGCCGGATATGCATCAGCTAATGCTGGTGAAATAGTGGCTGATGCGCGATTGGAGCCAAAATATGGCTGGATCATCAACTGCACGTTACCGACGATCGGTGTGTACAGTAGATCGACACCGACTAGCGTGTTAATGGGGTTCAGGGAATAAACTTCTTGCGGCGGGCGGACCCAGGGATAGGCATATCCAACTTCGATATAGTCTGAAATAAGAAATGTAGATAGCTTCAGTTTGCCAGTTCGAACCTGGGTTATATCATTGGCCTGCATACTGACATATGCCCAGTCAGTACTAATGCTGTCGTTATTGCCGCGGCCGCGCGCAATCAACTGGGCCGTTGCATCCATATAGTCATTGATTGCACCAGTAAACTGTAGCCCGAGGCGGCTGTCAGGATTATCGAAACGAGCCTGGTCAGTGATTGCGCCATTGTAATAAGAGACATCCTTAGTGTCTGACGTCACTACCGAAGTAGTTAAAAAGCCGTTAATAGCAACACCTTCTGCCAAAGCGGATATGGGAAGTCCCGCTATCGTCAGAACAAGAAAAACCACACGAAAACATCTGTTCATCATTACCTCGCGTAAAACTGAACCATCCATTTCAAATCGCCAAAGGCGAAGACCCCTCTATATTAGTGGTTATTAATCTAAAACAAAAGTGGTATACCTATCATTGCACTCGGGTATTGATAAAATAACGCCTAGCAAACAAACACATACCTCTAGCGTGATTACGCCTAATCGGGTAATGTCCTGAGAACAGGGCTAAAATGCTGACCATCAGACAGGAAACAGTAGAACGACATATGGCTGATAAACGACTTTTTGTTCTCGATACCAACGTGCTCATGCACGATCCCACAGCCCTCTTCCGTTTCCAGGAACACGACATCTACCTGCCGATGGTGGTGCTGGAAGAACTGGACAACAACAAGAAAGGTCACTCCGAGGTTGCGCGTAACGCCCGCCAGGCGAGCCGCTTCATGGACGACCTTATGGGCGATCTCAGTACCGAAAGCATCGCCGACGGTATCCCCCTCTCTCAGGGAGGTTTCGTCAACGGCCACAAGGCCGCCAGCGGTAAACTCTTTTTCCAGACCGAGATCTTAGAAGCCAAGCTGCCCTCTTCACTACCCGGCAGCAAGTCGGACAACACCATCCTCGGTACTGCGCTGGCACTGAAAACGCAGCAACCTGAACGCCAGGTCACGCTGGTCTCCAAAGACACCAACATGCGCATCAAGGCGTCGATTCTCGGTATCCACTCCGAGGATTACCGCAATGACCAGGTGCTGGAAGATGTCGAACTGCTCTACCGCGGCACCACAGAGCTAAACGCCGATTTCTGGGAAAAACACAGTAAGGAGATGCACTCCTGGCAGGAAGAGGGGCGCACCTTCTATCGCCTCAGCGGTCCCGACATCGAAGCGTGGTATCCCAACCAGTTTATCCACCTGCCTGAGGAAGAAGGTTTCCAGGCCATCGTACGTAAAGTGGTCGATGGCGATGCGATCATCGAAACCGTGCGCGATTACAGCAACCCCAATCACAATGTCTGGGGCATCAACGCCCGTAACCGCGAGCAGAACTTTGCCCTCAACCTGCTGATGGACCCGGAGGTCGACTTCGTCACCCTGGTCGGTCAGGCAGGCACAGGTAAAACCCTGCTGACGCTTGCCGCAGGTCTGGCCCAGGTGCTGGACGAAAAGCGTTACGCCGAGATCATCATGACCCGTGTCACCGTCTCGGTGGGCGAAGACATCGGCTTCCTCCCCGGCACCGAAGAAGAGAAGATGACGCCGTGGATGGGCGCGCTGATGGATAACCTGGAAGTACTAACCCAGTCGGAACACAACAGTGACTGGGAGCGTGCAGCCACCCAGGACCTGCTCAACAAGCGAATCAAGATCCGCTCGCTCAACTTCATGCGCGGTCGTACCTTCCTCAACAAATACCTAATCCTGGATGAGGCGCAGAACCTCACCTCGAAACAGATGAAAACCCTAATCACCCGCGCAGGCCCCGGCACCAAGGTGGTCTGCCTGGGTAACATCGCACAGATCGACACTCCCTACCTGACCGAGACCAACTCCGGTCTGACCTATGTGGTGGATCGCTTCAAGGAGTGGGAACACAGTGGCCATGCCACTCTGATGCGTGGCGAGCGTTCACGTCTGGCCGACTACGCTTCGGAGATGTTGTAACGCATTCGATCAGCGATGAATCGGGAAAAACGCAGTGAAATCTTCCGCCGGCTCCGGGCGGAGAATCCCAACCCCACCACGGAACTGAATTACCGCACACCATTTGAATTACTGGTGGCGGTAATTCTTTCTGCCCAGGCCACCGATAAAGGTGTCAACAAGGCGACTGCCAAACTCTTTCCGGTGGCCAACACCCCTGAGACGATCCTGGCGCTCGGCGAAGAAGGTCTCAAACAATACATCAAGACCATCGGCCTGTTTAACAGCAAGGGCGCCAACATCATCAAAACCTGCAAGCTGCTGATCGAGCAGCACGGCAGTGAGGTCCCCGAAGATCGTAAAGCGCTGGAGGCACTGCCCGGTGTCGGAAGAAAGACGGCGAACGTCGTACTTAACACAGCCTTCGGCCACCCAACCATGGCGGTCGACACCCACATTTTTCGCGTCGCCAACCGTACCGGTATCGCTCCGGGCAAGAACGTGCTGGAAGTGGAGAAAAAGCTGCTCAAGTTTATCCCCGAGGAGTTTTTGCAGGATGCGCACCACTGGCTGATCCTGCACGGTCGGTACGTCTGCGTGGCACGCAAACCAAAGTGCAGTGCCTGCGTGATTGAAGATCTGTGTGAGTACAAACAGAAAATCTACGATTAAATCCACTTCAAAATTGTCTTCGCACCCTGATTCTGTGTTGCAAAGCCTGCTGCGGTACTCATTTACTACTGGTAAACTGCGTTCCTCGCAGACTTTGCGCCTTGCCTCCGGGCACGAATCCTAATTTTGAAATGGCTTTAAAACATCATGCTCTTCAGTAATAACCGCGATGAACTACGCCGCTTCTATATCGACAGCTGGCGAAAATTCCAGCATCAGGAACCGCTGTCTCCGTTAGAGGCGATGGTGGCCGAGGTGATTGCACTGCATCCTGAATATCACGGCTTGCTGGAAAAAGAGGAATCGCTGGATCGGGACTTCTCGCCGGAAGAGGGTCAGACCAATCCCTTCCTGCACATGGGCATGCACCTGGCGATCCGTGAACAACTCACTACCCGACGCCCACCCGGCATCAAGACGGTACACGCGGATTTACTCAAGCGCATCGGCGATCCCCATGAAGTTGAACACCGTATGCTGGAGTGTCTGGGCGAGGCGATGTGGGAAGCGCAACGTTCGGGCACCCCACCTGATGAAATGCGCTATCTCGAATGCCTGAAACGAATACAGGGTTGAGGAGGACGCAGATGGAACAGCATAAACTGGTATTGCCGGAGCACCTTAACCACTACGGTTATCTGTTCGGCGGCAATATGCTGAAGTGGGTCGATGAATATTCCTGGATCGCCGCCACCCTCGACTACCCCGGCTGTAAATTCGTCACCATCGGCATGGACGAGGTCGCTTTCCGTAAGCCTGTACACAAAGGGGCGTTGTTACGCTTTGAAATTAGTCGGGAACGACAGGGCAGCAGCTCTGTAGTCTACGCGGTGGAGGTTTTTGCCGATAACCTAGAAAGCGGCGCGGAAGAACAGGTCTTCTCTACCCACGTGACCTTCGTCTGCCTCGACGATAGCGGGAAAAAACGGGCGCTATAACTCGCGACTAACTCTTCTTACCAATCAGCTCGATGGGATAACCATCGGGATCTTCAACGAAGGCGATAATGGTGGTGCCCGCATTCATCGGCCCCGCATCGCGCAAGATCTTGCCGCCACGTTCTCGAATCGCTGATGTCGCCTCATAAATGTCGTCGACTTCCAGAGCGATGTGTCCATAGCCGTTGCCCAGGTCGTAACTCTCAACGCCCCAGTTATAGGTCAACTCGATCACCGCCTCGTCGCTCTCCTCGCCATAGCCGAGAAACGCCAGGGTAAATTTACCATCCGGGTATTCGTGTTGACGCAACAAGCGCATCCCCAACACCTGGGTATAAAAATCGATGGAACGCTGCAAATCACCTGTTCGCAACATGGTATGAAGAATACGCATCAGTAACCTCCGCAAATAAACACTCAGGAAGGAATAACGTTGGGAGTCTCTTCCAAGCCCAATCGTTCGGCAACATCAATCAAGGGTTCAGGCATCGCAATGGCGAATCCCTGAACGTAGTCGACGCCCATCGTTTTGAGCTCAGCAACGATGTTTTCGTTTTCCACAAATTCGGCAATCGTTTTCAGTCCCATCACATGACCGATCTGGTTAATCGACTCGACCATGGCGCGGTCCAGCGTATCCTGGGCCATATCCTTGACGAAGCTGCCATCTATTTTAATGTAGTCCACCTTGAGGCCCTTGAGATAACCGAACGAACTCAGGCCACTGCCGAAGTCATCGAGGGAGAAGAGACAACCGCGCAGCTTCAGGGTATCGATAAAGCGTCTCGCCCGACTCAGATTGGTAATCGCCGCCGTCTCGGTAATTTCAAAGCAGATATAACCCGCATCGACATCGCTTTCGTCGAACTGTTCCAGCACAAACTCCAGGAAATACTCGTCGGTCAGTGACTGCCCCGACAGATTGATGGTGCAGCGGAATGGAGGAACATCGGCACGCCCCTGTGCCTGACGCATCATCCCCAGGGTTGTGCGTACCACCCAACGATCAATGGTCGGCATTAGATGGTAGCGTTCAGCAGCCGGGATAAAAGCCATGGGAAAAACCATTTCACCGTTATCATCGTGCATCCGCAACAGCACTTCACCACGCGGTACCGCAGAGTGAATTGCCTCGTCCAGTGGAATAATCGGCTGATAGTAGAGGATAAATTTATCCTCTTCGAAGGCACGGGAGATACGATGTATCCACTCCATCTCACGATGATGACGGGCCACTGCCTTGTCCTGCTCGTCGGCCACATGCACTCGATTACGCCCTGCTTCCTTGGCTACATAACAGGCGGCATCGGCAAGACTCAATACATCGATTAGAGAACCGGACTGCGCAGTGATCGGCGCGACGCCAATACTGACACCGATCTCGAAACTACGATCCTTCCAGGCAAAACGAAAATCACGCACATGCTGGCGCACGATATCAGCGATCTCTCCAGCCTTATCCAGTGGACAATCCCCCAGTAACAGACCGAATTCATCGCCACCCAATCGCGCCAGTACATCGTGCTCGCGTACAGTCTCTTTAAGCATATGCGAGAGTTGCCGCAGTAGTTCATCCCCGGCACGATGACCACAGGTATCGTTCACCACCTTAAATTGATCGAGGTCCATGTAACACAGTACATGGTGGGTATTTTCTGTACGGGCACTATGGATAGTGATCTCCAACTGCCGTTCAAACTCTCGGCGGTTGGCCAGACCGGTCAACATGTCGTGGCTGGCCTGATAACTCAACTGGCGAGCCATGGTCATCACTTCGGTAATATCATGTAGTACCAGTACCACACCAACTATCTCATCGTAGCGAGAGCGCATCGGTGCGGCGGTAATATTAATGGTGAACTGACTGCCGTCCTTGTGGGTCAGGATGCCATCATCCGCATGTACCATGGCGCTGTCGCGGTGCAGGATCAGTTCAACCAGATCGTAGAGCTCTTCACCGGTACTTTCGTTGAACAGCTTCAGCACCTCCATATAGTGCCGCCCACGCACCTGCTCCAGTTCACAATCCAGCAGATGTTCGGCAACAGGATTGAGGTACTCGATATTGCCCTCAATATCGGTTGTCACTACCCCGTCACCAATCGACGCCAGGGTGACCAATGCTCGCTGCGTCTCCCGCTCCAGCGCTTTCTCTGCCAGGATCAACTGGGTCACGTCACGGGTATTACCTTCGACCCCAGCCAGCTCACCTCTATCGTCGTAGTAAAAGTGCGCATTAGTGGAGACCCACACCATCGAACCGTCCTTGTGACGCAGGTTAATGATGTCGTTACGCACCAGACCACCGTTGTCGGTCATCTTTTCCAGAAAACGTAGGCGTTTCTGCGGCTCAGCGTAGTAATTGGCCAGTTGTGTGCCAATCAGTTCATCGGGTTTATAACCGACACACTGTTCGACTGCACCGGTGATAAAGATAATGTTGCCATTGCGATCGGTGCGGTAAAAGATATCCTGCATGTCGTGCAGAATCCCACTCAAATCTTTTTCTGATTTGCGCAGCTTTGTCTCCATCTTCTGCAGATCTTTGAGCAGGCGACGATACTCGTTGGCCAGCGCGCCCAATTCATCCGTGGAACTGGAGACCATCTGATCCAGTTCCATATTTTCTGTCCCGGTATCGTGACCTAACAGACTTTCCAGGGGGTTCAGCGCCTGAGCAAAACTACGCATAAACAGCAGGCTACCGGCAATGGCGATCAATTCCAGTAGCAGCCAGACAAAAAATGTCTCCCAACCGAAGTAACCTGTACGCGCCCAGTAGTACTGCACTAATACAGTATCGATCAGCAGCGGCACCAGGGAGCCGATCAAAAATACCTTCATCTTGATCGTAATATGTGGCTTGCCAACGAATACGCCGCTGAAAGTTTTACCAAAGAGATCCACTACCATGAAAAACAGTGGCAGGCCGACCAGAATGGTGACGATTAACGCCACCAGATGAATACGAAACCAGTCTAAGGGTTGGGGCTGATGGCCATACAGATCGATCGCGGTCAACATCACCACGTTCGGTGCCAGCAACAGGGTAATCACCAGCAGGGTCCAGAAGTGCAGCGGAAAGGTTCTGGCCCGTTTAAGTGCCAGCATCTGCGACATCGGCTCGGGCGCACGCAGGAAATAGACGATGGGTTGGGCGAAGCGGTAAAAATAGATCCCGGCGAAAAAGAAGGAACCGAACACCAGCACGGTCATCGGCAGGCTGAACATGACACCGCTGATCTGGTCGAAACTGAGGATATCGACAAAGGCGATAAACAGCATACCGACGCCCGGCGGGAAGACCCAGGCGAGCAGCACCAGCGTCAAAAACTGTTTCAGAAATCTGTCGGCAGACAATCGACTACTTTCCATAGCGTCAGAAAGCCTCTCCCCCCATGACAACGACGCGGCCGAAGCCGCGTCTGTGGTCTCATTTTTTGTTACGACGTGCTCCAATCCGCAGGCGCAATGCATTCAGGCGGATAAAGCCTTCTGCATCTTTCTGGTTATAAGCGCCTGCATCGTCTTCGAAGGTGGCAATCGACTCATCGAACAGCGAATCACTCTCCGACTTGCGGCCCGCAATGATCACATTGCCCTTGTAGAGTTTGATCCGCACAGTGCCGTTGACATGCTCCTGAGTTCGGTCGATGGCTGCCTGCAGCATTTCACGCTCCGGGCTCCACCAGTAACCGTTGTAGATGAGCTCGGCATAGCGCGGCATCAGCTCATCTTTCATGTGTGCCGCACCGCGGTCCAGAGTCAGCGACTCCATCGCCCGGTGCGCCTTGAGCATTACCGTACCGGCCGGTGTCTCATAACAGCCGCGGGATTTCATCCCCACGTAACGGTTTTCTACCAGATCGTCACGCCCAACACCGTTGGCACCGGCAACCTTGTTCAGATACTCCATCACAGCGGCCGGTGTCATGGCCTTGCCATCAATGGAGACGATATCGCCCTTCTCGAAGCCAAGCTCCAGATAGGTCGGCTCGTCGGGAGCCTTCTCAGGCGGAACTGTCCAGCGCCACATATCCTCTTCCGGCTCATTCCACGGATCTTCGAGGATGTCACCTTCATAGGAAATGTGCAGCAGGTTCGCATCCATCGAGTAAGGAGATTTTTTGCTCTGCTTGGCAAAGTCGATCTCGATGCCGTGCTCTTTGGCGTAAGCCATCAGCTTCTCGCGTGAATTGAGGTCCCACTCACGCCACGGGGCAATCACCTTCACATCGGGCATCAGGGCATAGGCGCCCAGCTCGAAACGCACCTGATCGTTGCCTTTGCCGGTCGCGCCGTGAGAGATAGCATCGGCACCGGTCTCCTGCGCGATCTCCACCAGACGCTTGGCGATCAGCGGGCGAGCAATGGAGGTACCCAGACGATACTCCCCCTCGTAGAGGGCGTTGGCGCGCATCATCGGATAGACGAAATCGCGGGCAAACTCCTCACGCATGTCGTCGATATAGATCTCTTTAACCCCGGCCGCCTTGGCCTTGGCGCGGGCCGGTTCAACCTCTTCACCCTGACCGATATCCGCGGTGAAGGTGACCACTTCACAGTCGTAAACATCCTGCAGCCATTTGAGGATGATGGAGGTATCCAGACCACCGGAATAGGCCAGAACCACTTTTTTGACGCCAGACATGAGCACTCCCGATTGTTTCAGTACCGACCGCGACCGCGGGCGGGGAAAAGCGTAAAGACCGGAAGTATACCTGAGGCAGGGGGCCGCTGCCTATTTCGACAGCGTGACATCGACGGAACGGTTGAGGGCGCGCCCCTGAGGGGTCTGGTTACTGGCGAGGGGCTGTTTTTCCCCCTTGGTAGTGAGGACAATCTTGGACTTGGCTACACCATGCTTGAGCAGGTAGTCGCGCACAGCCTCGCTGCGCTTTTTCGACAATGCCTCGTTATAGCGACGGAAACCGACATTATCGGTACGCCCTTCCAGCAATACGCGCTTAACCGCAGGGTCAGACTTCATATAGGTAGCGACTTCGTCGAGCCTTTTGGTCGCGGCACTATCCAGCGCACTACTATTGAAGGCAAAGCGGATGCGGCTATTTCGCACATAGTCAAAACCGTACTCAAACAGCTTGTCCATACAGGCATAGAATTCGCTGAGGGCACCACGCAGATTGACCGCAGAGACCGCCACCGCGACATAGTCTCGTCCGTCGGCCCAATCCTGATAGGAGAAGGTAGGGAACAGCCCCTGCTGCAGTTCGAGCAATAGCCGCCGCGCCATGATCTCAGAATAGGTGAACGGCGTAGCGCTCACGCTGTAGTTGATCTGCCCCAGTTCACGCGGCTCCGCATCATGCCGCCAATCGGGAACCGCGGCGACCACCTTGGCGACCCCCGCATCCCGAGGTCGATTCAACACCTGAAGCTGAAACCCCAGCTTGCCGCCCGCCGCGCGGAAAAAACGCGCCTCGCCGTAATTCGGTATTTGCTGGGAAAGGACACAACGCAGTTGTGTGGACTCCGTTTTCCACTCAGCCTGATGCACGGTCGCACCGTAATGGATCTCCCCCGCCATCACTGTTGAAAGCGAAGCCAACGACACTACTATAGAAAACAGCCAACGGGACATAATGACCTTTCAATGCATGGATTCCGTTGTCAGTTAATCGGCAGAAAAAATCATGACTTTAGGCAATTAAAAGCAGCAACCTGCCAAACGCCTACCTCATTAGTGGTAATAAAAAATGCGCATCTATCACTAACGGTGCAAAGTTATGCAAAGTCAGTTTTGTTAAGTGGTTCACACTATTGAATTTAACCCCACGCAGGCATACCATGCCCCGGTACTTTGCCGACGCGTCGGCCTGCACTGAAACAGGATTTTTATCCAGGGAAACTGGACGTTTTAAAGATGCATGTATTAATTACCGGCGGTGCCGGATTTATCGGGTCCCACACGGCAGGATGCCTGTTAGACGAGGGACACCGTGTCACAGTTCTAGACAACCTCTCCAGCGGTAAACGCGAGAATCTCCCGACCTCGTCAGATCTACGCCTGGTTGTCGGCGATATCAATGATGCGGAAGCGGTCGCCGATGCAATCAGTGGTTGCGATCGGGTATTGCACTTGGCGGCGCAGGTCTCTGTTGCTGCCTCGGTAGAGGAACCGGTCCCCTCCTGCCGCGACAACATTCTCGGTTTCGTTAACATCCTCGACCATGCTCGCCGCAATGGCATCAGCCGCATGGTCTATGCCTCCAGTGCCGCCGTCTACGGCCAGCCCGCCGAGTTGCCGCTGAATGAGGCCTCCCCTACGGCACCGAGTTCTCCCTACGGCCTTGAGAAACTGCTCAACGACCAGTACGCCAGGCTGGCGACCGATCTCTATAGTATGTGCATGCTCGGTATGCGCTACTTCAACGTCTACGGGCCGAAACAGGATCCTTCATCGCCCTACTCTGGCGTGATTAGCCTGTTCGTCGATCGTCTACGCCGCGGTGAAGAGCTCAATGTCCACGGTGACGGCGGCCAGACCCGTGACTTTGTCTATGTTGGTGATGTTGCCCGCATCAATGCCGCCGCCCTCGCCGGAGATATTGAAGGGGTAATGAATGTCGGCACCGGCAACAGCGGTACCCTGATGGAATTGATCGAGGTACTGGGAGAGATCGCCGGTATCACACCAAAGGTCAATCACGGTCCGGCTCGTCAGGGGGATATTCGCCACTCTGCGACATCGGTAGAACGCTTGCGCCAGACATTGGCCTCGTTTCCCTTTACCCCACTACGCGAAGGATTGAACGAACTCTGGAACAGAGGCTGATGCGGCTTACATCTATCATCACCGTATCATGGCTACTGCTGGCAGCCTGTTTCTCCTCTCCACTTCATGCCGAAAACGCGGTCGCCTTCTACTATGGTGAACAGCCTCCCATAGCCGAACTTCGCGCCTTTGATCAGGTCGTTATCGAACCGCAGCACGTCGGTGATCGCTTCGTTGAGAAGATGCACGGCACAGAGGTGTACGCCTATGTCTCCCTGGGCGAAGTCGATGGGTCTCGCCCCTATCTGGATCAGATCCCCCGCGCCTGGCAACTCGGCACCAATCCCGCCTGGGGAAGTGTCGTTATCGATCAATCCCGAGAAGCCTGGACCACCTTTTTTATCGCCCAGGTCATCACCCCGCTGTGGCATAGAGGTTTCCGTGGTTTCTTCTTCGATACCCTCGACAGCTACCTGCTCTATTCAGGTAACGATAAAAATCGACAGCAGCAGCGCGAGGGGATGATTCGAACCCTGCGCGCCATAAAGGCGAAATATCCCGAGGCCAAGCTCTTTTTTAACCGTGGTTTCGAGTTACTGCCAGAAGTCCACGAAATGGTTACCGCTGTCGCAGCGGAATCATTGTTCAGTAGCTGGAATGCCTTCGAAGAGAAATATGTCGAAGTAAACGAACAGGATAGGGCCTGGCTACAGGAAAAATTACTGGAAGTTAGAAACCGATATCAATTGCCAGTAACCGTGATCGACTACCTGCCAGCCGGAAAGCGGGAACAGGCACGAATCGTCGCCGAGAAAATTAAGGCACTCGGTTTTACCCCCTGGGTCACCAATAATCGTCTCGACATGCTCGGTGTTGGCAGTGTAGAAGTTATGCCACGCAGGATCATTATGCTCTATAACAACGCTGACGACGAAACGGAACTGATGGAGAAAGAGAGCGTCGTTCTCTATGGAACCATGCCACTCAATTATTACGGCTACGCTGCAGAATACCACGACGCCAGAAAACAGCTGCCAGACGTCCATATGCGTGGCCGCTACGCCGGTGTGGTGGTCTGGCTGCAGGATGATTTAAGCGCCTCAGCCGAACAGCGTTTAAACAACTGGCTGAGCAAGCGTCAGGAGGAAGGGGTGCCGATACTGTTTATCGGCAATATCAGTTTCCTCGACGATCACCAGTTATCGAAATTCGGCCTGCAACGCCAATTATTGTCCACGCCTGCCCGACACCTCCGGCTCACCCTGTCGAACAAGGCCATCGGCTTCGAAACCAAACCACTGTTGGGTAGAGGCAACTTCTTTTCCCTTGAACTGAAACAGGGAACCCCGTGGGCCATTATCGAAGACGACGCGGGACACAAACAGGTCACTGCGGCAATTACTCCATGGGGCGGCTATCTGCTCGAACCGCTGGCAGTCACTACATTGCCTGGGGGCAACGGTGATCGATGGGTCACCGATCCATTCGCCCTCTATCAAGATGCGCTGCGCCTGCCACAGATGCCGGTTCCCGATCTGACTACCGACTCAGGTCGCCGCATGCTGCTAATCCACATGGACGGTGACGGTTTCGCCAGCCGTGCAGAATTCCCAGGCAATCCCTACGCCGCAGAAATGCTGCTGGATAAGATCCTCAAAAAATACCGTCTGCCGAGTAGCATCTCAGTCATCGAGGGCGAGGTTGGCAGTAAGGGACTCTATCCGGAACTCTCGCCGGAACTGGAACCGATCGCCCGTAAGATCTACGCCCTGTCACACATTGAAATGGCCAGCCACAGCTTCTCCCACCCCTTCAACTGGGGAAAGGTAGTCGACCCCGGTGACGAAGAAGGCGAATACAACCTGCCGATCCCTGACTACCAGTTCGACCTGCAACGGGAGGTGGAAGGCTCGATCAATTACATTGAATCGAGACTGGCACCACCGGGAAAATCCGTGGCGCTGTTTTTCTGGACAGGCAACTGTAATCCGACCGATGAGGCGCTCACTGAAACGGTTATGGCCGGTGTTGGTAATATCAACGGTGGCGATACCGTAATGACCCGGAGCTTGCCCACCTTAACCGCCGTTGCACCGATTGGGATGCAAAAAGGGCGCTACTTTCAGGTCTTTGCTCCCAACCAGAATGAGAACGTCTATACCAACGACTGGACCGGGCCGTTTTACGGTTTTAGGCGGGTAATCGAAACCTTCGAAATGACCGACATGCCGCGCCGCCTGAAACCGATCAACATCTATTACCACACCTATGCCGCAAGCAAGCCCTCCTCCCTGTCGGCACTGGATGAAGTCTATCGCTGGGCAATGAAACAAAGTATTACCCCGGTATTCACCTCTACCTATGTCCGCAAGGTGCAGCAATTTGCCGACGTAGTGGTCGCACGACACAGCGAGGGATGGCGGGTACGTGGTCTGGATGCCATTCGTGAATTGCGCCTGCCAGAAGCGGCTGGAGTACCCGATTTGGAAAAGAGCAACTCCATTGCCGGTTACAACAGCTATAACGGTCAGCGCTATATCCATGCTTCCGCAGCAAATATTGAACTGGTCACAGGAACACACAGAGAAAAACGTCCTTACCTGATCTCAGCCAATGCCGAACTCACTTTTGCCACCCGTGAGAAAGGTCAACTACAGCTCAGCTTTGCGCCACAGGTCGCTCTGGATATCAAGATCGCCAATGCAGGCAAATGTCAGTTGCGACAACATGGTGAAAGCATTGGCAGCTCAAAAAGAAGTAACAACATTACTCATCTCTACCTAAAAAAACATGTTACAGGACCGATCGAAGCGTATTGCAACTAATGATGGACGCATTGAGCGTTTCATCCTGGTCACCGGCAGGGAACTGGCGGGGGCCGTTGTTGCACTGTTTATTCTTCTGGCACTGGTCTTTCCAGATAAAAAACTGTTCGAAGAACTACTGAACCGCTCCCCTGACGATGCGCTATCCATCGCCTACCTGCAAAACCTTTTGCGTTCCGACCAAAACAATATGGACTGGCGCCTGCTCCTGGCTGGTGCGCAGGCAGAGTACATTTCGTTCGAACAACTGGAAGCGTTGCTACAACCCGTCTGGCAACAGGGCGAAGAATCCCATCAACAACGTGCGCGGCAAATCCGTCTGCATGCCATCGCTATCGCCTATCAACGCGGGACAGCCCTACTCACAGAAACAGAACTCGATAAGTTGCTGCAACAGGCATTCGCAAATAGCACCACCACGGCTGAATTACTCACACTGGCGAACGACGCGATCCGACTTAATCGAAGTGATACTGTACTGGCCGTCTATCGACAGATAGCCCAGTTATCACCGAAAAATTACCGCACTTATCTGGCCAACGCGGCAAAAGAGAGCATCGGCCTCGGTCGCTACCGTCTGGCTGCAGACCTCTATTTCCTGGCACGGCAAAGGGCATCCCGTAACGAGGCCCGCACCTATTTCCGCCTCGCCATTCGCGCACTAATGGCCGACAATCGTTACCGTGAAGCACTGCAGGATGCCGAACGTTATCTCGGTGATCTGGCGCGCGATGTGGAAACTCTGCGCTTCCTCATTCGCACTGCCCGTGCTGCTGATTCCAGTTCACGGGCTGCGGAATATGCCCGTATGTTGCTGGCGCTGGAGAAACCACAGTGAGGGGTAGCGCATTACTCCTTACCCTTAGCCTCATCAGCGCAGCACCCGTAGTTGCTGAGACACTCAAGGCCGATGACTTTCGTGTTGCATACGAAACTTTTCTCGCCAACGGCGATCTGGAAGAGGCCTATCAACTGGCGCAGAGAATCAGTGCAGGGAAGCCGAAAGATCTGCAGTGGCAACGCCGCCTCGCCCGCGCCAGTGACTGGAGCAATCGTCCGACAGAAGCCTACAAGGCGTGGAAAGTTCTCTACCGCAGCACAGAACGTGACCGGGAAGTGATCAAAGCTATCCGACGCCTGGCAGACTATTTCAACGATGCGCCGATCCAGCTGGAGCTCCTGCAAGCGCAGATCAAGGCTGGCAAACGTCCCACTCCGGCCGATGCCGATAACCTGATCGCTCTATACGAACGCTCCTATCGTGCCACCGAAGGGGCGCGCTACCTGGAGCAGCTCTACCACCGCTTTCGTTTCCCCTTTCTCGGTAAAAAAGCGGCAGAGCTCTACGGCCGCGCCGGACACGATGAGCAATCGCTACGCATGTATCGAGCGTTAAACAAACAGAATCCGGCCAACCGCGAAAACCTGCTCATTGCGGTGAAACTGGAGATACGTCTCGGCCACTACAATGAATCGCTACAGCGCCTAAAAACCTATTATCCCTATGCCCAGGATGACGACTTTGCTTACTGGCAAACACTCGGTGACATGGCGTGGATGCTACAGGAGAACAAGACCGCCACGGATGCATACAGCCATCTGGCGTTATCACCCAAAGCTACCGAAGAAGAACGCATCCGTACCTTCGAACTTCTACTGCAGGAAAATCCGCTCCGTGCTGCCGACATCGCAGTACGCTTTTACCATGCAGGTGCGCCGGCTATCTGGTTACAGCGTGCCCTGGGCATCTATGTCGACAGAAACGAATGGCGCGCAGCAAGCCAGGTGCTCAGTGAAGCGAGTAGCAAGGCTCAAAGACGCCTGCAACGGGACCCACGCTATCTGGTACTGCGCTCACAGGTTGCTTCCCACTTCAACAAAACTGCCCTGGCAGCACAGGATATGTTGCATGCGATTGCACTGGACCCGGAAAGCGATGAATTACTGATCAGCGCACTCTGGCTGTTCAGCGATATCGGTGACCGTGTCAAATTACAACAACTGGTTCAGAAGCTACCGCAGTCACCACCGCCGGCTTACTGGCATGTGCTGGCAGTTAGTTATCAGGAACTCGGCTCTCAGGTACGCGCACGGGAATACTATCGTCTGCTCCTGCAACGCACACCACAGGATGCCGCACTGCAACTTGAGTACGCCGATCTCCTGCAACGTAATGGAAATGCGGCAGAGGCCCAGCGTATCCGACATGCTCTCTGGCGGCAATTACGCAATAGTGATACGAATAGTCCGGAAAGTCGTATCACACTGACACGGCTGTTACTTAATGAGTTACCGGGCGATCTTTCGGCACAGCGTATTCGCCAGTTACTACACAATGATCCAGCGATGCCTAAGATATCCCAACAACAGCGTGATGAGCTGTTGTTGTCCTGGGCTATCGAAACCGGCTGGCGTGAGAGCGCCCGTAACTGGGTTGCCCGCCGCTACATCAGCAGTGGCGAACCGTTACCAAAATGGGCCGCACTCCATCTGGCACTGGTGTCTCACGATCACTCAGCACTGCAGGAATTACTGGCTGAAGGCGGCAACAATCTATCCGCTGAAAGCGCCTACGATGCAGCCATGCTACTTGGTCGCTGGCCTCTGGCACGCAAACTGGCCTTTGAAGGGCTGCAGCAGAGTCCGAATAACTACGATTTGCATCAACGCCTGAACGAGGTCAATGAGCAACACGGTGATCGATTCGATGCAAGTTTGCTCACCGCCCACTACGACAGTCTCGATATTTCCAGTTACAGCCTTGTCGTTGAGCAAGCTTTCAGCGAAACCCTTCGCTTTGGCCTCGGTTGGCAAAGTGCGCAGCAGTCACTCAATAACCGTGACACCCTGCAGCAACTACCTGAACATGACGACCGACTGACCCTCTATAGCGGCTGGAGACCTTCCGCACAACAGCAATGGCAACTGTCGGTAACTAACTACGATGAGTTAAGCCGTTACACTGGCTGGAAACTGGATTTACAGCGTCAATACGATAGACGCCTGCAGTGGAGTGCCATGCTATCAGCAAAACAACCCGTGGATTACACCGCGCCGCTGCAGATTGCCGCCCATGCGGATCAATTCTCACTCGGTCTGGATTACGTGCCAGAACGCCACTTCAGGATCGGGCTCAATGCGGCGCGTGAACATTATCACACCCAGTACAATGCCTACCTTGGCTCGGGCACACGGGTTGCTTGGGAAGTCGGGTACTGGTTACGCGAAAATTATCCCGACTGGAATATCAGGCTCTCCGGCGATCACTATCAATTCAATGCCGATGGTGAACCCGATACACGCAGCCTAGCACTGCTCGATCCGGCTACCGTGACCGCAACCACCACAGATCAGCTTGCCGGACTGTTCATTCCCATCGATGACAACTACTATGCGCTCTGCACTGGCGCAGGCGGTGCCTTGCGTGACAACCCAACGCGCACCCTGCGACCGTTCACCGATCTCTGTGCCGTTCACAGCGATAACTACGGTGACAGCTATAGTCTGGTCGCGGGTATTGCAGGTTCGCTCACGGGCAGGGATCATCTCAGTCTGGTACTGGAGCAGAGCAACTCAGCAATGAGGGCTGACAACCGAAATACACAGATATTCACCGTGAAGTACCAACATATTTTCTGATGAGAAACGCAGGGAGTTTCACCATGCACAAATTGTTTTCACTACTGCTATTGGCACTGGCCCTGTTACTTAGCGCCTGTTCCAGCATCGAGTCCAGCTCCAATGTCAGTCCACTACCGGCAACCGCCAGTTGGGCACTACTGCCGATGGTCAACAATACCGGCGAGCCGCAGGCCGGTCTACGTGCCGAGGCGATTGCGGAAAGCCTGTTGCGTATCCGCGGAGTGAGTACCGTTAAACGCTATCCGGCGGAGATGAACCCCGATTCGGTATTCGAACCCGCACAGCGCAAACGTACCGATGAAGCTATCTCCTGGGCGCGCAAAGAGCGCAGCCGTTACGCCCTGAGCGGTACCGTAGATGAGTGGCATTACAAGGTTGGCGTCGATGGCGACCCAGCGGTCGGCATAACCCTGCAAGTTATCGACCTGCAGAACGGACAAATTCTTTGGACTGCAGTGGGCGCCAAAACCGGTTGGGGCCGTCAGTCCCTGGCCATCGTTGCCCAGGATCTGTTACAGGATCTGATTGATCGTATTCCGCTCTCCGAGACTGAGTAACGAAAACCGATGCTGCAAAAACGGTATACATGGTTACAGGGCGTTTTCGCCCGCTGGCTGGAACGGCTGCTCGCATCTGAGCTGCGCAGTTTAGGCCCGTGGACGGAAACTGTCGCCATTACCGTAATTGCATGTGGTCTGGCATGGTGGAGTTCGCCTGACGATCCGTTACTGCTCAATAGCGACTTTCCCTGGCTACTGCTCGCACCGTTACTTATAGCCCTGCGTTACGGCGTGATGCTCGGCATCTTCAGTATTCTTGGACTAATACTGGACTGGTCCCTGTTCGCCAGATTCACCGAAGAGGTGCAGCATTTTCCACGTACCTGGTTTGCCGGCAGCGTGTTACTCACCCTGATCTGCGGTGAGTTCAATGCTATCTGGAATATCCGTGCCGAACGCCGTGAAGAGGCCAACGCCTATCTCAGTGAACGCCTGACCCGCCTGACTCGCCGTTACCTGCTACTGCGTCTCTCTCACGACCGTATCGAACAGGAGCTATTGGTTAAACCCGGTTCTCTGCGCGACGCTTTGCAGCAACTGCGCGAAAACCGCGAAATGGCAAGCGCTGAAACACCTCTCCCTGGCGCAGAGGAACTGCTACAACTGATGTCCCAGTACTGTCAGCTTGAAGCCGCGGCCATCTACCTGCCACCCGACAGGGAAAGCGAAGCACCCGGAGAGATGCAGGCGCAAATCGGCCACCCGCCTTCGCTGAGCTACGACGACCCAATGCTGGAAGAAGTAATGGAGCAGCACACCCTGACTCATGTTGCCGAACACCTGGAACGCAGTAACCATCTCGCCATCGCGCCGATCCTGACTGCCAACGATCAACTACTCGGCGTCCTGGTAATCAGCCACATGCCCTTCTTCGCCGTCAACCAGGAGAATATGCAGTTCATCTCTCTGCTGCTCGGTTATTATGCCGATGTCATTTACCGCAACGACAAAATTCAGATTTTGCAGAAAGAGCTTCCCGGTTGCCCACCGCAATTTGTCGAAGAGTTACTGCGGGTACAGCGGGTATACGAACGTATCGGTATCACCAGTCACGTGGTCGCATTCCGACTTCGCGGTGAAGAGGGCAAACTACTGGCGAATGAGATTAGCCGTATGCGCCGCGGCCTTGATGTGCTCTGCACCCTGGAACGGGAAACCGATACGTTACTCGTGACACTGCTACCCCTGGCCACCACCGCTGCCAGCGAAGGTTACATCATGCGCATCCAGCAGTGGTTGCTCGAGCGTCACAACAAAGACTATGTCGAACTCGGTATCGATATTTTCGATATCGATCTGGCGCGTAGCGATGCGGTGATGCAACTGACCAACATTCTCAGAACAGACGAAATCGCATGAACGGCTTCTATGAGTTCATGGCGCTGCTAAAAACCAGCGACAGTAATACCCTGTTATTACTGCTGCTGGTTGGCAATGCCCTGTTCTCTGCGCTGGTTGCTCGTTCGGCACTGCGCCACCTGCCTTACCAGGAACCGCAACAACAGAGATTGCTGTGGCTGCTGCTCAGCGTTGCCGGTGCCTGCATTCCGCTCCTCGGTGTGCTGGCGCTCGCCAGTGCGATGATCGCGGGCATGCGCTGGAAAGGCGGCGCACGCCTGCCCGACTATCGCTATCTTGGCGCGCCACGCTTCGATACCACGACTGGCAAGGAAGGTAGTCGCTTCGACCGCGGCGGTCTGCGTGCCCGTCTGATCAAACCGGCGATCCCCACTGAGACACGACTTCAATCGATCTCCGCCCTGCAACATCTGCCTACTGTTGCGACCAGTTCAGTGTTACGCACCCTGCTCGACGATCCGGTAGAGGATATTCGTCTGGTTGCCTTCGGCATGCTCGACAAGGAAGAAAAGCAGATCACCAGCCGCATCCACAAACTACTAAACCGGGCACCTGGAAAAATCGACAGTCCGCGAGAGCATTTCCTCTACAACAAACAGCTCGCTGAGTTGTACTGGGAACTGGCCTACTCAGGTATTGTGCAGGGCGACCTGCGTAACTACACCCTGAACAATGCACTACAACATGCAGATACGGCGGCATCGCATAACGATGCTGATCCGGGCCTGTTGTTTCTCAGCGCCCGCATCCTAGATGCGCTGGGACGTTTCGAGGAAGCGATCCATAAAATGCACCGCGCAATTGCTTTGGGCCTGCCACAACATCGAGCCCTGCCCTACCTGGCGGAGATGGCCTTCGAACGTGGCGACTATAAAACCACCTGGGCCATGTTCAAAGAGATTGCAGACTCCCCGGTTACACCACGTCTTCGACCCGTGGTCGATTACTGGACAGGGGCACAGCAGAAATCATGAAACGGGATCGCACCGACAAATCGCAGCACGAAGAGACGCCGGTTGCCGATGTCACCTTCCTACTTGAAGGGACGTTTCCCTATGTATCGGGCGGTGTCTCCAGTTGGGTCAATGAAATCATCCGTGGTTTCCCTGAGCTGAAATTTGCCGCGATCTTTATCGGTAGTCGCCGTGAAGATTATGGCGAAATGAAATACGAACTGCCGGACAATCTGATCTCGCTACAGACTTACTACCTGTTCGACGACAACGAAGACCCAGAACCGAAGCCGGTCAAGGCCGATCCTTCGTTAATGAACGACGTGCGTGCCATGCATGATCGATTCCGGGACAATGCCGATAATCCCGAGGAGTGGCTGGCCCAGGTGGCAAAAGAGTGTCGTCCCGGCGGTGCGCTGGATCGTGCGACCTTTCTGCATAGTCGTGGTGCCTGGGATTACATCAGTGAGATGTTTCGCGCCCACTGCAACGATCCCTCCTTCACCGACTACTTCTGGACCGTGCGCATTATCCATGCCCCGATCTGGAAACTGGTTGAGATCGCCATGAACTGTCCACCCAGTCGGATATACCATGCGGTGTCGACCGGTTATGCGGGTTTTCTTGGCGCGCTATTGAAACTGATCTACCAGCGCCCACTGCTGCTCTCCGAGCACGGGATTTACACCAAGGAACGGCGCATCGATCTCTACCAGGCACAGTGGATCAGCGATAACCGCGGTATCTTCGAGCGTGAGGTCGGTGAAGTCAGCCATTTCCGTCGCATGTGGATACGTTTCTTCGAAGCACTGGGACGTGTCACTTACAGCATGTCGGATGATATCGTCGCGCTGTACGAGGCCAATCGACTGCGCCAGATCAACGACGGCGCCCCTGCCGAACGCACCTGTAACATCCCCAACGGTATCGACGTACAGAAATTCGCTGCGTTGCGTCCGCTACGCCCCAAAACCCCGCCGCCGATATTCTGCCTTATCGGTCGGGTGGTACCGATCAAGGACATCAAAACCTTTATCCGTGCTGCACGGGTGGTGATCTCCCACCTGCCGGAAGCGGAAGCCTGGATCGCCGGTCCCGAAGCAGAAGATCCTGCCTATGCGGAAGAGTGTCATCATCTCGCCAACAGCCTTGGTCTGGAAGAGAAGGTCCGTTTCCTCGGTTTCCAGAAACTGACTGAACTGATGCCAAAGATTAGCGTCGTTGTGCTGAGCTCGATCAGTGAAGCACTGCCGCTGGTGATGCTGGAGGGTTACGCCGCAGGAGTACCTGCAGTGACCACCGACGTCGGTTCCTGTCAGCAGCTGGTCTACGGCCTGGATGAAGAGGACAAAGCGCTCGGTGCATCGGGGGAAGTGGTCGGTATCGCCGATCCTCAGGCACTGGCCGAGGCAATCAAACGCCTGCTGACTGATCACGACGCCTGGCAAAGAGCCAGTGAAGCCTCGATGGCTCGTGTCGAACGTTATTACGCCCAGGAGCTGATGTACGACCGCTACGGCTCCATTTACCAGAAGCTACTATCATGGCCGGAATCGGATTCGAACTGAGAAAACTGTTAAGGCGTAACAGTTTTGCCGGACTGTTGCAGGCCTACACCTACGCCGGGATTATCAGCGCCGGACCGTGGGTGCTCTCCATTATCGGCATTCTGCTCATCGGTATTCTCAGCGTTGGCACCTTCGCCAAACCACAGGCAGTGGTTCAGTTTCAGGTAACGGTTACCTACGTCATGGCCGCATCATTGATCCTGACCGGCCTGGTGCAACTCGCTTTCACCCGCTTTATAGCCGACCGGCTGTTCGAGAAAAAAACCGACTGGGTACTACCTAACTTCAATGGTCTTTTGCTGGTCGTGATCTGCATTAGCGGTGTTCTCGGTTTGTTAGCGGCACTGTTTCTCTTCCCGCATCAATCAGTACTCTACCGTCTGCTACTGATAGCTGCCTTCGTCATCCTCAGTGCCACCTGGATCGCCACCGTCTTTCTTTCCGGGATGAAAAAATACAAGGAGATCGTACTGGTCTTCTTTCTCGGCTATCTGGTGGTCATCGGTGCCGCATTACAGTTTCGCCCCTACGGACTGGAAGGATTGATGAGCGGTTTCGTACTCGGTCACCTGCTACTACTTAGCGGCATGATTGAGCTGGTCTACCGAGAATTCAGCTCCAAGCGCGGCGTCAGTTTTGAACTATTCCGTCCCCGCGCCATGTATACCTCACTGCTATTTACCGGCCTGTTCTACAACGCGGCGATCTGGGCCGACAAATTTATCTTCTGGTTTACCCCGGAAACCAGTCAGGCGGTGATTGGACCGCTACGCGCCTCGGTGATCTACGACCTGCCGATCTTCCTCGCCTATCTCTCGATCATTCCGGGCATGGCGGTGTTTCTGGTACGCATCGAAACCGACTTCGTCGAGTATTACGACAAATTCTACGACTGCGTACGAGACGGCGCACCGCTATCCACTATCGAACACACTCGCAACAAACTGGTTTTCTCCGCCCGTCAGGGCCTGCTCGATATCACCAAAGTACAAAGCATCACCGTGGTGATCATCATTGCCGTTGGTGAACAACTGCTGCAATGGCTCGGCATCTCGCAACTCTACCTGCCGTTGCTCTATATCGACGTAGTCGCTACCGCACTACAGGTAGTGCTACTCGGCATCCTCAACATTCTCTTCTATCTGGACAAGCGACGTATCGTCCTCGCTCTCACCGGCCTGTTCCTTTTCAGCAATATTCTCTTCAGCTGGATCAGTATCCAGCTCGGTGCATCCTTCTTCGGATACGGCTTCGCCCTCAGCCTGCTGCTCACCGTTGTTGTTGGCCTGTGGTGGCTCAACCGGCGCTTCGAAAACCTGGAATACGAAACCTTCATGTTGCAGTAATTGGTGTTTAGCGAGGAATGAGGGTATGTTATTACTCAACTATAATTATGCAGGGAAGCTAGTCTCACCAAGTTTCGTTTGACTACACTTAATCCATATCTTGCATCAAATGGAAAATGAACCGAATCCTTTTACGACACGGCAATACCATACGAAAATTCATATCCTTTTATCAAAATGAAAAGGATGGTTCGCTATACATAACTCAAAAGCGTGCCGGAGAAACAGCGTACACCTCATATCATCACATAAGCGATCCGGAACCTGAACCAAAATATATCCGCACCATAACTTCCAGGCAATCGAAAAGCTTTGAGGTGCATTACCACACATCCGGAAGAATTAACTACCCTGAACCAGAATTCGAAAGTATCTACGGGGAACCACTAACACGCATCACCAAGCCATTCTGGTTCGCAAGCTTTGTTATCCGCAGTTTCTCTACGTTAGATAAACATGACACAATGTTAACGAAGACTGATTTCACTTTTTCACTGGAAGGTGATCGTAATAAACCACGACAGTTCGACATATGTATAAGCCCAAGTGGATCGCATATAACAAATTACGGCCTAGGCCATTGCTACTTCACCTATGCGCCATTTTATACATTAAATATTATAGAAACCGAAAAGCCCGTGTTCGATAGTGAACGCGACAGAAAATTCTCATTACTCGCACCACGCAAAGGATTATTTTCTAAACAAGAGATTGCCAGAGAGGTCGCGCACATCGAATTTCAGCAAAAACGGTACGGTCATAATGGACCGATTATCCACGGTCCAAATGCTAACAATGAATACCGAATAATATTTCAAACTGCGGCAACATCCATCCCAAACGTTTTGGCAGAATTCCCTGATAGGACATGGAAAATAGATATTATTTGTGTATCAAAATCAGAGGTTCGCCTTAGAGTTATTAATGGTAGCGGTAATATAGTCAAAACTCCGGTTGAATTTTCTCGTGTCAAACTCAGTGACAATACAGCGACATTATGCGTTGATAAGAATACGTAGAGGCAGATTACTAAGTAAGGTTAGAAGTAACTTTACTCACCTCACCCGTCTGCACCCAGAAACACGGGGGCTTCTAAAAATTCGATCAAGACGATGAGTGCAAGGCGGAAAGCGCCGAGAAAGCGGAGTTTACACGGAGTAAATGAGCATTTTGAGGCGCTTTTCAACGCCGCAATCGCGGCTTGAGTGGATTTTCAGAGGTGCCCGTAAAAAACCCCGCCATACGGCGGGTTTTTATTGGACACAATCAGGCTATTAGCCGTTGGCAGAGCAAACCAGCTCTTCCATGATCTTGCCGCTTTCGACTTCGTCGATGATCTTCTGGTATTCGGGGCTAATGGGGCAGCCGCAGGAGTGTTCTTTGGTGGCGTGCAGGCGCGCCTGTTCAACGTGCCACTGCGCGACTTTCAGGTGCTGATCAACGTTCATTTCATTCTCCAAACATTTCTTATCGGTGGGATAGTGGAAGCGATGAATATACTGGATGGGGGAGGCAAAAACAATCCCGAGTCAAATACTGGGTAATAAATTATTAAGATGGAACTTAAAATTCAATACGTGTAGCCAAACACAGGGGTGCCCCTGAAAAATATCCCGTTACCCCACCTGGCGAGTTATCGGCTACAACTTTTCCGTCGCATGATCATGGGAGTTGCTGTGAAAATTTATCGAGCTGGGGATTAGCCTTGCCTCTGCGACTCAGTCACTTGCCCGAGCGGCTTTTTTCGCTTCGAGGTAAACCGGCCTCCATTTGACGGCAAGTTTGCGCAACGTCTCCTGCCGGTTGCCGGGACTGGGGTGGGTACTCAAAAATTGCGGTGGCCCGCTTCCACTCACCGACTCCATCTTCTGCCACAGGGTGGCGGCAGCATCAGGATCGTAACCGGCGCGTGCAGCCAATTCGATACCAATTTCATCCGCCTCACTCTCTCCCTCGCGACTGTTCGGTAATTCCACTGCCAGCTTGGCAGCAATCGCCGCACCGGCAATGGTTGCCGTGTCGTTGTCATTTGCGGCACCGATAAGCACGATTCCCAGTGAGCTCATCATCGCCACTGACATCCGCTCGGCAGTATGATTGGCGAGGGCGTGGGATATCTCGTGTCCCATCACCTGCGCCAGTTCATCATCGGTGGGTTTAATCTTCTCCAACAAGCCAGTGTAAACCGCCATCTTACCCCCAGCCATGCACCAGGCATTGACCGTCTCCGGCTCATCAATCACCTTTACCTCCCACTGCCACTCACCACTTTCAGGACGCTTTTTTACCGCTTGCGTTATCAGCCGAGTGGTAATCCTGTCGATGCGCCCAAGAATCACTTTATCGCTTACCAGTTTACCTTCCTCATCCAGTTCCTTGAGGGTGCTGGTATATGCCTGTTTGGAGGCGGAAATCGCCTGTTTCTCCGAGACCAGCATGAGTTGCGAGCGACCAGTAAGACTGGTGGCACAGCCAACGAGCAACAGAAGAAGGAGTGAAAATAGAAATGACCGTTTCATGGATGCTTCCAGACCAATTTGAACAGGCTAAAGGTACAATGTTGAAGATAGAAGAAAAACCCCTTGCTTCCAGTGACATGGCTCAAAACCTCCACTGACGAATCCGCCTCCAGCAACTTCGCCAAAAAATAACCCGTTACCTCGCCTGGCGAGATAACGGGTTACACTTCCCCCATCTTATTATCTTGTGGTGCTTGCTTTACTACATGGTTGGCTGGAACTCCGAGGGCGCCTGCTTCGCCATATGCTCATAGGTCTGCCAACGCAGGTCCAGCGACTCCTGAGCCAGTTGCATCAAACGCTTCGCCTCTTCAGGGTTATTCTTCTGCAACAGCTTGTAACGCTGTTCGTTGTAAGCGAACTCTTCCAGCTTAATAGTCGGCGAAGTGGAGTCGAGAATGAACGGTCGACGTCCCGCCTTGCGCAGTTCCGGGTTGTAGCGAATCAGCGGCCAGTAACCAGAATCCACTGCCTTTTGCTGCTGCGACAGACCATCACGCAGATCGATGCCGTGAGCAATGCAGGGGCTGTAGGCAAGGATGATCGATGGCCCCGGGTAAGCCTCCGCTTCACGCATCGCCTGCAGGGTCTGTTGCGGATTAGCGCCCATCGCCACACGGGCAACATAGACGTTACCGTAGGAGATCGCCTGTAATGCCAGATCTTTCTTGGTGACTGCTTTACCGGCAGCGGCGAACTTGGCAGTAGCCGCGATCGGGGTCGACTTGGAGGCCTGGCCACCGGTGTTGGAGTAGACCTCAGTATCGAGTACCAGCACGTTGATGTTACGGCCTGAGGCAAGCGCGTGATCGAGACCGGATGAACCGATGTCGTAGGCCCAGCCGTCGCCGCCCACCAGCCACACTGAACGACGTACCAAATGGTCGGCCATGCTGTATAGCGTACGGGCACGTGGATCATCGATCTCCTGCAGACGTTTCTTCAGCTCTGCCACCCGATCACGCTGACGGCGCATCTGGTTACCGATCTCCTGACTGGTATCAAGCAGTGAATCGATGAACTCCTTCTCAAAGTGATCGCTCATCTGTGCCAACAGGTGTTTTGCCATTGCGGTCTGCTGGTCGGCAGAAACACGCATCCCCAGCCCGAATTCGGCGTTGTCTTCAAACAGTGAGTTAGACCAGGCCGGACCACGCCCTTCCTTGTTCACTGTCCACGGTGTCGCCGGCAGGTTACCACCATAGATAGAGGAACAACCGGTCGCGTTGGCCACCAGCAGGCGCGGACCAAACAGCTGAGTCAGCAGGCGCACGTAAGGGGTTTCACCACAACCGGCACAGGCACCGGAGAATTCGAACAGCGGTTCCAGATATTGTGCACCACGTACAGAGGCGAAGTTAACCGTTGAACGACGGTTAACCGGAATGGTGTCGAAGAACTCGATGTTCCTCTTGCCGTCTTCCAGCAACGGTGCTTTGGCGGTCATATTGATCGCCTTACGTGACTTGTCGTTAAGATCAAACGCCGGACAGGCCTCGACACAGAGACCGCAACCGGTGCAATCCTCTACATAGATTTGCAGCGTGTAACGGGTCTCCGGAAAACCGCGTGCGGTAACCGGCGCGGACTCGAAACTCTTCGGTGCCTTATCCAGAATCTCTTCGTTATAGAAGCGCGCACGAATAACACTGTGCGGGCAGACGAAGGAGCAGTTGCCGCACTGGATACAGGTTTGCGGTTCCCACTTCGGAACGAAGTCGGCAATGTTACGCTTTTCCCAACGGGCGGTGCCGCTTGGATAGGTGCCATCCATCGGGATCATGGAAACCGGCAGATCGTCGCCGCGACCGGCAAGCATCGGCGCGGTTACTTCCTGAACGAATTGCGGCGCCTTCGGTGAAACCACCGGTTTCATCGCACGTTTGGAGCTGACTTTCTTCGGTACCTTGACCTGGTGCAGGTGATCCAGTGATGCGTCCACCGCCTTGAAGTTAAGGTCGACGATTTCCTGACCTTTACGCATGTAGGTCTTCTCGATTGCCTTCTTGATCTTGGCAATCGCCTCATCACGCGGCAAAACACCGGAGAGGGCGAAGAAGCAGGTCTGCATGATGGTGTTAATGCGACGCCCCATCCCAGCATTACGGGCAACAGTGGTCGCATCGATAACATAAAACTCCAGCTCTTTTTCGATAATCTGCTGCTGCACCGGCTCCGGCAGTTCATCCCATACCTTGTCGGGACCGACCGGACTATTGAGCAGGAACACCGCCTTGGGTGCCGCGTTATCCAGCATCTCCACCTGATCGATGAAGTTGGATTTATGGCAGGCGATAAAGTTGGCCGAAGTAATCAGATAAGGTGAGCGGATCTCGTCGGGACCGAAGCGCAGGTGCGAGGTCGTTTGCGAACCCGCCTTCTTTGAGTCGTAAACGAAGTAACCCTGACAGTTAAGGTCGGTGCTTTCACCGATGATCTTGATCGAGTTCTTATTAGCGGAAACAGTACCGTCTGAACCGAGGCCATAGAACATGGCGCGGGTGACATTGGCTGCTTCGATATCGAATGATGGATCGTATTCGATACTGGTCTGGGTCACGTCGTCGACAATACCGATGGTGAAGTGGTTCTTCGGTTTTTCTGCATCCAGATTTTCCAACACACCCTTGGCCATCGCCGGGGTGAACTCTTTGGATGAGAGACCGTAACGACCACCGATAACCAGCGGCATCTTTTTGATCAAGCCGCTGCCCGCAGCTTCGGCCAGTGCGGTGACCACGTCCTGATAGAGCGGCTCGCCTGCAGCGCCCGGCTCCTTGGTGCGGTCGAGCACGGCGATACGCTTTACGCTCTTCGGCAACGCACCAATCAGATGCTGCATGCTGAAAGGACGGAACAGACGCACAGTGACGACACCGTATTTGCCACCGTCGGCGTTGAGCTTCTTGATCGTCTCTTCCATGGTCTGGGTACCAGAACCCATCATCACCACCACGTTCTCCGCCTTCGGATCGCCGAAGTAGTCGAACAGGTGATACTGACGACCGGTCAGCTTGGCCAGCTCGTCCATCGTCTCCTGCACGATCTCAGGTACCGCAGCGTAGTACGGGTTAGCACTCTCACGACCCTGGAAGTAAACGTCCGGGTTCTGTGCGGTACCGCGAATGAACGGGTTATCCGGATTCAGCGCACGGTTACGGTGAGCGATAACCAGTTCGTCATCGATCATCGCGCGGATCTGCTCATCCGGGATCAGGCTGATTTTGTTGATCTCGTGCGAGGTACGAAAGCCGTCGAAGAAGTTGATAAACGGTACGCGCGCTTTCAGGGTCGCGGCGTGACAAATGAGCGCCGCATCGTGCGCCTCCTGTACCGAACAGGAACCGAGCATCGCCCAGCCGGTCATCCGTGCGGCCATTACGTCCTGATGGTCACCAAAGATGGAGAGTGCCTGTGCAGCGATGGAACGGGCCGCGACGTGGAAAACTGTGGAAGTTAACTCACCGGCGATCTTGAACATGTTGGGCAGCATCAACAGCAAACCCTGCGATGCGGTGTAAGTCGTCGTCAGGGCACCGGTCTGCAATGCGCCGTGCGCGGTACCGGCGGCACCGCCCTCGCTCTGCATTTCGATAACCTGCGGTACTTCGCCCCAGATGTTCTGCACACCCTGAGTGGCCCACAAATCGGACAGCTCCGACATATCCGATGACGGGGTGATCGGATAGATCGAGCAAATATCGCTAACCCGATAGGCAATGTGTGCAGCGGCGTGACCGCCGTCGACGGTAACCTGTTTAATTTTATTTTCTTGCTTACTCATGCTGTTCCTTTTCACTCCGCGGCGTTGGCGCTTTCGGGGATCATCTCAATGGCGTGGCAGGGGCACTGCTCCATGCAGGTGCCGCAGCCGGTGCAGAGGCTGTAGTCGTAACGGTATTTCTTGCCAGGACCGAGCTTGATGATCGCGTCCTCCGGGCAGGAGCCGTAACAGCCGTCGCACTCGAAACAGTTGCCACAGGAGAGGCAACGTTTTGCCTCGTAGATCGCCTCTTTTTCGCTAATCCCCTTGAGGATCTCTTCAAAGCCGCCGAGTCGTTGCGACAACGGCAGATGCGGCTGCTCCACCTGCGGCGCCTCGGTGCGGTACCACAGTTGCAGCTTGTCGTGCTCGATAATTTCATGCTTGGGGCGTGGCATGTAAGTCTCGCCACGCAGCCAGGCGTCGATATGTTTTGCCGCCTTCTTGCCGTGACCGGTGGCAATCGTCACCGAGCGTTTGGAAGGCACCATGTCACCACCAGCGAAGATACCGTTGTGGCCGGTCATCATGTTTTCACCGACCACCACAGTCCCGTCTGCCTTGAACTCAATACCGGGTACACGACCGAGGAAACCGGTGTCGGTCTCCTGACCTACCGCCATAATCAGCGAGTCGGCTTCCAGCTTCTCGAACTTGCCGGTAGGACGCGGCTTGCCGTCTTCACCCAGTTCCATGATCTCGACTTCGATGGAGGAACCATCGACCTCTTTAATCGAGCGCAGCCAGTTGATCTTGACGCCTTCTTCTACCGCCTCGTCGGCCTCGAATTCATGGGCGGCCATGTTGTCACGGTCGCGGCGATAGATGATCATCGCCTCGTCCACGCCCATACGTTTAGCCACACGGGCAGCATCCATTGCGGTGTTACCACCGCCGTAGATGGCAACCCGACGGCCCAGCGTCAGCGGCTCGCCGTTCTCGACGCTCTTGAGGAAACTGACCGCATCCATCATCCCCTTGGCGTCGCGCGCCGGGATATCGATCTTCTTGGAGAGGTGTGCGCCGACGGCGACGAATACCGCGTCGAAATTACCGGCGGTCTTTTCGCTCATGATGTCGTCGACACGATAGTTGAGGTGGAACTTCACCCCCATCTCCTCAACCCGCTTGATCTCGCGCTCCAGCTCGTCACGCGGCATACGGTAGGCAGGAATGCCGAAGTGGATCATGCCGCCCGCGACCGGACCCGCCTCGAAGATTTCTACCTGATGACCCAGGCGGGTCAGGTGATAGGCCGCGGAGAGGCCACTGGGACCACCGCCGACTACCATCACGCGCTTGCCACCGGGACGTGGTTTGTACTGAGGTTTCCAGCCCTGCTCCATCGCCAGATCGCCAAGGAAGCGCTCCACCGCATGGATGCTCACCTCCTCGTCGGTGTAGACACGGTTACATGCGGTCTCACAGGGGTGATAGCAGACCCGACCATGGATCGCCGGGAAGGGATTGTTTTCAATCAGTTTTTGCCATGCAGCCTGGTACTGGCCAGCCTGCGCCAACGCCAGCCAGCCCTGAATATCTTCCCCCGCCGGGCAGGCGTTGTTACACGGCGGCAGGAAGTCCATGTAGACTGGCCGACGTGTGCGATGCGCCCCGGTTCCCTTGGCGAATTTATCCGGGGAGGCTGTCATGTCCTTAGAATTCATATGATTTTTCTCTCAATTTCAAGAAGTTACCGAAATTATTTTTATGCAGTCTCAAAATGTGGGGCATTGTACCTGACAAAACAAGAAACCAATACTATTTATTAAAATAAACAATACTAGGTTCACAAAATGAGACATTTCCTCATTGTCGACTGCTGCTCCCGCTCGAACGGCGGGACGGTGGGATGATCTGCCTGCAGAAAGCCCCAGCATGGGCCAAACTTAAGTGATAACTGACACAGTCATAACCAAAGGCGCGCTATTGATGAATAAAACCAATCTGGAATCTGCGATCTATCTCTCTGCTGTAGCACTGGCGATTGGCGTTTTTCTCCCCCTGACACGACTTCCCATTTATGGTGACGTCAGTTATTACCGTGTAGCGCAAATTGAGGCACTGCTGGTTGTACTGTTCGCCGTTACCGCGCCGGTCCTGTTATATCTGAAGAAAAAACCCCTTTTGCTGCTACCGCCCATCGCTGTCTGGCTCACGCTGCTGTTCCCCGCGATCAAGAGCTGGCTCACCCCCAAGGGGAAAAGTGGCTTCTTCGGCCAGTTAGGTGACAGCGCCTCCGCAGCGATGCAGGACTTTGCCTCCGATCTCTTTCTCAACATCGCCGATTTTAAATGGGGCGGAGTGCTCTTTGTGCTTGGACTTCTTGGATTTAGCGCCAGTTGCACACTACGCTGGATGAAAAAGTAATCAGCAACACTCTCCTTTTGAGGTACAGGGCTAGCAAACACCCCTGTGATAAGATCGTCCGTGGGAAGTTCGCCTTAAGCTCCTTCCCCCACGATGCCATATACACCCCAGCCAATGCAGCTGGTGTGGCCAGATAGATTATTGAGTATTAGTCGCATGCCGTTGACCTCTAAGCGCATCCTTTTACATTCCCTCCCGGTTCCGTTGGCGCTGTTTGCGCTGCTCTTCGTGATCTCCAGTTACATGGTGGACATTGAAGAGAATCGTCTCATGGACATGGAACGCAGCCAGGTGTTAATTCATGCCTCGGCCACACGTGCGCAACTGGAAAGCGAACTCAATGCGACGCTCTATATCACTTCCGGTCTGGTGGGATATATCACCATCAACCCAAAACTCGTCGGCACTCGCGACGTAAATAAAGTGCTGCAAACGCTGTTCAACAGCGGACGGCATCTGCGCAACATTGGACTGGCACCCAACAATGTACTGACACACGTCTATCCACTGGAAGGCAACGAAGGCGCACTTGGCCTCAAGTACGAAAATCATCCAGCGCAATGGCCCGCGGTGAAACGTGCAATCGAAACACACAACACAGTATTGGCAGGACCGGTCAAACTTGTGCAGGGCGGTACAGGATTGATTAGCCGCACCCCCGTGTTTCTTGAAGATGGCAGTTACTGGGGAATCCTCAGCCTGGTGATCGATATCGACTCACTGCTGCAGGCCGCAGGTATAAGTGGGCACAGTGACGGCATGATTTTCGCCCTTCGTGGGAAAGATGGTATGGGCCAGGATGGCACGATCTTTCTCGGTAACGACAATATTTTTGAGCAAAACCCGATTATTCTGGATATCTCCATTCCCGGCGGCAAGTGGCAAATGGCCTCAATGCCCGCCAACGGCTGGGGTAACAAACTACAACATCTCACCTATTTTCGTATCGTTGCCGCGATCGTTTCGCTACTGCTGACCACTATGCTTTGGGTCATCGTGATCGATCGTCGAGCGATCAAGCATATTGCACTACACGATTCACTCACCGGCCTGGCCAATCGTAGACTATTCGATGAGCGCCTCAACTACACCCTTTTACAAAAGCAACGCCACCAGCAAACTTTCACGCTATTGGCTATTGATCTGGATCGTTTTAAGCCGATCAACGATCGTCACGGCCACAAAGCCGGTGACATGGTATTACATGAGGTAGCCAAACGAATGAGTTCTGTCGTACGCCAGGAAGATACCGTAGCGCGTGTTGGCGGTGACGAGTTTATGATCATCCTGCCTGCTACGGAAAGCATTCATGGCGCACAAATTGTTGCGGAAAAGATACGGCAGGCATTAAGAGAGCCTTTTTTCTTTCAGGATAATAAATTCTCACTCAGTGCATCAATCGGTATTAGCATCTATCCGAAAGACGGGGGCAGCAGTGACGCGCTACTGCGTGCGGCTGATAAAGCAATGTATCATGAAAAATCAAGAGAGACTGGGCAAGAGCGTAAAACAGCCTAGTCTTAGCTGTCGTATTTATTATTCAACTCTATTACTCATCCGCTGAAGTAGCCTGGTGATTTCCTGAAACAGGTTATGGTAGGCAATGTGGTGAAAGGGAACGGTTTTGTTATTCACCAACACTTCAGCCTGCAGCACAACCCCATCAGCCAATTCTTCCAGAGCAAGATTTATCTTTAGCTTTGGCTCAGGAGTTTCGGTAAAACGTGTGGACTCTGCTTTCCACTGCGTGACATCAAGACTCTCTATCACAAACCCCATTTCCTGAAGTGCAACCAGAGTGGCGCGCATAGCGGTAGGCCGATCGATACCTTTGTACTCATGCTTTGCCTGTTCAAGCGCATGTGTGGGCAAGCTAGCAGCAAGTAGAGCGAACGTAAGTAGCAATGTTTTTATCGAGCGAATCATAGCGACGGCCCTGCCAGCACCAGCACATTAGCAGGAAGTTTCTCCTGTATACGCTTGAAGAATTCTGCATAAACCTCTTCTTTATCGATATTCTCAACATCAGAAACATGCTCATTGATCGCACGCATTACCCGCTGCATGGTTAGACGTACAGTGATACCTTCTTTACCTTCTGGTATCGTCGTAACCGTTGCATAGAGCATCTGATAATCGTCGATACTTCCACCGACATGGATACCTGGAAGCAAAATACCCACAAACACCAGTGCACCAATTTGCACCACCTCGGCAGCACCAAACTCCTCGGTACGCAGATTAGCCGAGACAAAACCGACAGAAGGTTCATGCTGAATATCGGAGAAACCTAGCTCAAGCAAGGTATCAACTGCAGCCTGGGTAAGTATGGTGTTATCGCTTGTCTTGAACAGACGTGTCTGAATAGTGCGTAGTGCTTTCAGTTCAGAAGAGACTTCCAGTTCTTCTTCAACCTGGAAGCTACTGCATGCAGTGAGTAAAGAAAGCAGAACAAACAGTGTGGTGTACTTAAGCATGGTCGCGCTCCAATGCGGTATGCCCTGGAGCGAGCGTACAACAAAAACAGTGGAAAGTTAAACCAAAATACTCCCTGTGTGATGAAGCCCAAAGTCATTGAATCCGCTTAAACAATTACATAGGGGCATACACAACTACTTTCTCTTTTTCGTGCGACGCAGTCTGGAGAGCAGTCGTCGCGCCAGATCGCCAAACAGCTCTGTCTGGGTGGGATGGGGATGAATGGCATGTGCCACCTGCTCCAGTGTCAGTCCAGCCTCGACCATCATCACCGCCTCGCCGATTAAGGCATCGGTATGATCCGCCAGCAGGTGGACACCGATGATTCGATGGCTCTCCTTGTCGGCGACAATCTTGATCAGGCCATGAGTCTCGCCGCTAATCATCGCGCGGGCATCGACACTCATTGGCACCTTGACCTCAGCGGCATCAATACCCTGTGCCTTCGCCTGCTCCATGGAGAGACCGACAAAACCGGCTTCAGGACGAGTGAAGATCACACCGCAATCCTTCGCCTCGTCGTAGGCCATCTCTTCACCGAGGATTGTTGCCGCAGCAACGCGCCCCTGTTGTGCGGCGGTATGCGCCAGCATCAATCCGCCAATGACATCACCAACGGCGAAGATATGCGGCACCGAGGTACGGCAGTGTTGGTCGGCACTTATTACACCGTTCTCGCTGGCCACACCGGCTTTTTCCAGTTCAAGCCCGTTGAGTGCGGGGCGTTTACCCGTTGCCATTAAGACATGATCGCACTCGAACTGCTGCTCATCCCCTTCCCCCTGCGCATAACGCAGCACCATTTTACCCGGTTTACCTTCAATGCCGTTGATCGCCGCATTGTTCACAATGGTCAGACGCGGATCGTTTTCCAGTACCGCGGTGAGTTGTTTCGCGATCTCCTGTTCCACTTCTGCCAGCACACGCTCATGTCTTTCCAGCAACAAAACTTCGGTACCGAAGTCCTGGAAGATCTGCGCCATCTCCATACCGATGGCACCGCCACCGATAATGCCGAGACGCTTGGGTTGTTTGCTCAAACTCCAGATCGTGTCGGAGGTCAGTACACCACCACTGTCGAGACCTTCGCGGGCACCGGTTATGCCGGGCACAAAGGGCGGCGCGCCGGTGGCAATGACCGCGCAACCAAAACTAATGCGTTCACCGCTGCCACCATCGCCAGAGTGGGCACGGCTATGCGGGTCAGTGCCATTACCCGAGGTATCGACAAACACTCGATGATCGCTTTCGAAACTGGCGAAGCCCTGAATCGTTTTTATCTTGATACCCTTGTCGGCCTTTGATGCCATCTCACCACGTTGTTCCAGTACACCACGGCGATGGCTTTCCAGTTTTTCCCAGTCAAGTTTTGATGTTCCGCTACTGATACCAAGCAGCTCATCGCCTGCACGATCACGAATACGATCTGCTGCTGCACGCCACGCCTTGGAGGGTATGCAGCCGCGCCACAGGCATTCACCACCGGGCAGTGGTGCATCGTTAATCATCGCCACCTTGAGACCGTGGCCGGCCAGGTCACGGGCGCAATCTTCACCACCAGGGCCACCGCCGATCACGACGACATCGTAATCCCAATCCCCTTCCGGGATCGCAGGACCGACTGAACCGAGCCACGCTTCCGGCTGTTCGATCACACCTTTAAGGGTGTTGAGAAATTCCGCCACCTGGGCACCATTCACCACACGATGATCGGCGGTAATCGTCAGCGGCATCCCTTCAGGTCCCGTGGCAGAAATCGCCAACACCGCACCAGTCCCCGGTGTAGGGATCGCATCGAACCAATCGACCCCCAACATCCCCATGTTGGAGATCATGAAGGTCGGGTTGGTGTACTCTTCCGGCGTCAGGTGTCGACGGCGCGCACGTGGCATCAACTCCTTCCAGATATCATCCAGTTCTTCCAGAGAACGGCTATCACACTGGTGCAGTATCGGCACCACCAGACCGCCGCCCTCGGCGGCAACCGCCATCCCAATATCGATCTGGGTGCGTTCCACCAACTTGTCGACAGGTTGATAGGCACTGTTGATCTCGGGATGCTGCTTAATCGCTTCGGCACACGCCTTGGCAATCGCCACGGTCAGTGAAATACCGCGACTTTTTGCCGCACGCACCAATGTTTCCGGATGGGCCTTCACCGTTACGTGGAAGGTGGGCATAGTCAGCGATGCGGTCATCGCCGCGGTAACCGCTTTCTCCATCGCGGTCATCGGTCGACCATGCCCCGCCACCTGCACGTGAGGAGAAAGGTGAGCCGGGATCGGCTCGGCGATCTCGGTAGGGCGATGGGTCGGATGAGCATGACGGACATCGTCGGCGGTGATTTCGCCGTTGGGCCCTGTGCCGTGCAAAGTATTCAGATTAACCGCCAGTGAGGCGGCCAGTTTGCGTGCCTGGGGAGTTGCCAGTTTGTTCTCGGGACGAGGTGCAACCTCTTCCGTTGTACCCGGTTCTTCTGTGGTTTGTTCGGGCTCGGCTTCTACCGGCGTTTTGGTTTCACCCTCGGCCTCCACTTTGGTCTCTTCGTCGACCACCTCATCTTCACTTGCCACCAGACGGGCCAGCGCTTCGCCTACCGCCACCACCGAATCGGCAGCTACCCGCGGACCGGAAAGATAGCCGTCGCGAAACACCTCCACATCCATCAACGCCTTGTCGGTCTCTACCGTAGCAACAATGTCTCCACGCTCGACTCGCTCACCGATCTTCTTCTCCCAACTGACCAGTACACCTTCGGTCATGGTATCGGAGAGTTTGGGCATTTTGATGATGTAGGGTTCAGCCATTATTCTTATCCCGATTCGGCACACATAAACAGATAACCCGTCGCTGTCGAAGCCGACAACAACGGAAATAAAACGGATTACTTAGCAAACATTTTCAGTACGGCGTCGACAACCTGATCCGCATTGGGAATGGCCGCCTTGCCCATCGCCCGATTGTACGGGATCGGGATATTTTTTGCCGCGATCCGTTGCGGTGGCCCATCCAGCTCGTAGAAACACTCCTCATTGATAATCGCCATCACCTCGGCACCGACCCCGGCGACCGGCTCGTCCTCTTCAACAATCACTGCGCGATGCGTTTTACTTACCGAGTTTCTTATTCCTTCACGATCCAGCGGCGCCAGGGCGTAGAGATCGATCACCTCTGCATTGATGCCTTTTTTTGCCAATATCTCCGCGGCTTCCAGACACCAGTGCACCGAGATGTTGTAACCGAACAGCGTCACATCGCTGCCCTCGCGGCTCACCTCGGAACCTTCCAGCGGCATAAAGTACTCTTCCTCGGGAACTTCGCCCTTGAGGTTGTAAAGCAGTTCGTGCTCATTGATAAAAACCGGATCGTTGCAACGTACCGCGCTCTTCAACAGGCCGTAAGCCTGACGTGGATTGGAGGGGGTTACCACCCGTAACCCGGCGGTACCCATGAAGACTTTTTCCAGACGGCCGGAGTGTTGTGCACCAAGCTGGTGTGCCGTGCCACCCGGCGAGCGGATCACAATCGGCGCGTAGAGTTGCCCACCGGACATATAACGCACCTTGGCCGAGGTATTGACGATCTGATCGCTGGCCAACCAGGCGAAGTTCACCGACATAATCTCGATAATCGGTCGCACCCCAAGAAATGATGCACCGATGCCGAGCCCGGTAAAACTGTTCTCTGAAATCGGCGTATCGATCACCCGCTCCGGACCATACTTGTCGTAAAGCCCCTGAGTCGCCTTATAGGTACCGCCAGCGATACCAACGTCTTCGCCCATGCAGATCACCAGTGGGTCGTTGGCCAGCTCCTCATCGTGGGCACATCGCACCGCTTCCCAGAACATCATCTCAGCCATGTGGCGGCCCTCCCTGTACCCAGGGATCGTTTTCCGCAAACAGGTACTTCTCCAGCTCCGCCAGATCCGGTTCCGGGGACTGCTCGGCAAAGGGGATAATTTCTTCATCGATCCGCTTTTGCACCGCCTGTTCCATCTCTTTGAACTCAGCCTTATCCAACTCTCCCGTCTCGATCAGACGATCGCGCAGGATCAGGATCGGGTCGCGCTTGCGCCACGTCTCCTCCTCCTCGCGTTCACGGTAGGCGTTGGAGTCGGACATGGAGTGGCCGCGGTAGCGGTAGGTGTGCAGTTCCAACATGTAAGGCCCCTTGCCGGAACGGACATGCTCAACGGCCTTTTGTGCCGCGGTGTAAACCGCCTCGATATCCTGACCGTCGGCCTGGGCAGAAGGGATATTGTAGCTACAGGCACGCTTGTACTGCTCCGGTACCGCAGTGGAGCGATTGATACGTGTACCGATACCGTAGAGATTGTTCTCGGTAATGTAGAGGACCGGCAGTTTCCACAGCGAGGCCATGTTGAGGGATTCGTGGAAAGTGCCCTGATTGTTGGCAGCGTCACCGAGAAAGCAGAGCACGATCTCATCGCCACCCTTTAGCTGGATCGCCTTGGCCATGCCCGCCGCCAGCGGGAAAGGCCCACCCACCAGCGCATAACCGCCCATGAAGCGCTGCTCCACATCGAACAGGTGCATCGAGCCACCACGACCTTTGGCGCAGCCGCTCTCCTTGCCGTAGAGTTCGGCCATCACCGCCTTCGGGTCGACCCCGCTTTTAATCGCATGGATGTGGTCCCGATAACCGGTAATCACATAATCGTGACCGGGACGGGCCGCTTCCAGCACGCCATGGGCGCACGCCTCCTGCCCCGGATAGAGATGCAGGAAACCACCGATATGGTGCTCAACATAGGCTTCGTAACAGCGTTCTTCAAAGCGGCGAGCGAATAACATTTCGCCCAACAGACGCTTTTTATCCGTGGAATCCATTACCTTCCCCCTGTCATCATGAACCGCGGACATGTGTTTGTAATGGGGATAACCCGCCTGAATCAAAAGCGGAACATTTAAGGCTACAGCGTAGCTTGTTGTAGTCTGACCACCACCCCGCTAATATCCATTTTCGTAATATGTTTTTATGGATACGGAAGTGCCTACCCCCCAGGAAGCCGAAGTTATCGTTCTCGCCTGGCTGAAAAACCTCAGCCGCAGCGTCGCCGAGCATGACCTCCCCGCACACATGCAACTGGTGTCACGTCAGGTAAAAGTCGTCGGCATCCCCAATGCTGGGACCATCGATTATGACGGCTGGAAGCTGCGTCGCTTCAATGAGTTCAACGGCAAACTGCTACAAAACCTCAGTTATCAGCTACGTGCGATCGTCAACACCAAAGAGACGCAAATCGTCTTCAATGTGCAGGAGACGATGAAGGCCCGTAATGGCAAAGCTATCGTCGCCAATAAGGATGTGATGCTACAGAAGGAAGAGGATGGGCAGTGGCGGGTACGCTACGAGCGTTACGACGAGATTATTCGACCGCACTAGCCTCACTTTGTTGCTTTCCCGGCCGTGGCCAGGCGCTGAGAATGGCGCTAAACAGGGTTGCCAACGGGATAGCAAAGAAGACGCCCCAGAATCCCCACAGACCACCGAACACCAGAATCGCTACGATAATTGCCACCGGGTGCAGATTGACCACCTCGGAGAAGAGCAGCGGCACCAACACGTTACCGTCCAACGCCTGCACAATGCCGTAAGCGACCATCAACCAGGCAAAATCGGCGCCCCATCCCCACTGGAAGTAGGCCACCACCGCCACGGGTGCGGTGACCGCCGCCGCGCCGATATAGGGCACCACCACAGACAATCCCACCAGCACCGCCAGCAGGATCGAGTATTTCAGGTCCATGAAGAAGAAGACCACGAAGGTCACTGCACCGACGATCAGGATCTCCCAGAACTTGCCACGCACGTAGTTACCCAACTGCTGATCCACCTCACGCCATACTTGCGATACCAGCTGGTGTTCATTGGGCAGAAACGAGGTCAACCAGCCTGTGAGACGTGTTTTGTCCTTGAGGAAAAAGAACACCAGCAGCGGCACCAGAATCAGGTAGACCAGCAGGGTAATCACGCCGGGAATAGAGGAAAGTGACAGGGAGAGCAGCCGATGCCCCTGCGCGCTCACTTCACGGGAGAGCAGATCGAAGAGCTCGCGAACCTGCCCTTCAGAGATAAAGCTGTAGTTCTCCGGCAGTCGCAGTAACGCCTCGCGTCCCTTTTGTACGTAGTTGGGCAGTTCACGGGCAAACTCCGCCGCCTGCCCCCACAATAGCGGCACCACGGCAAAGAGCAGGAACATCAGGAAGGTAATGAAAGCGAGATAGACCAGCAGGAAGACATGTTTGCGCTGCCAGTCGCGTCGCTCCATTGCACCGACAATACCTTCCAGCAGATAGGCGATGACGATACTGGCAAGCACCGGGGCCAGCATGGTGCCGAAGGTCAGGACGATACCGAAGCCGAACAGCAGCAACACCGCCAGCAACACCGCCTGCGGGTCGGTAAAGTAACGCTGGAACCACTGCCTGATAATCTCCATTAGCCGTCAAATTGCTCCAGAAACTTGTCGAAATCACGGCGAAAGATCGCTTCCAACTCGTCGATCACCTCTTCCGCCGGACGCCCCTGCATCAGGTGCTGCGCCATCAGCGCACTGGCCTCATTCAGCATCTTGGAGTGATCGAGCATGTGGTAAGTTTCGCGCAAGCGCTTCAAGGCCGCCACCACGTTCTCCTCGGCGGGACGCGGAATCGGCTTCGGCTCCAGAGATGCGGGTTTGACGGGGGTGCTACGCGCAGCAAGAAACTCGGCGAAGTCGAGCAGGGTTTTGCGCTCCGCTTCAGGCAGTTGCGCGTAGATCTGCGCCAGCCGTTTCTCCGCTTTGTTCTTGCTCTCAGGAACCAACATGCAGGATCAGGCCTGATGCTCCTGGCAATACTGACGGGCAAAATCGAGCAGTTTCTCCATCGCCCGCAGCCGGAACTTCTGTTTTTGATGAACAAAGGAGAAAGGTCTTTCCAGAGGCATTTCCAGATTAATCGCTACCAGCGAACCGAGCTTCAACTCCTTTTCGATAGTGGCACGGGAAAGAATCGAGATCCCCATACCTGCCTCCACCGCACCCTTGACCGCCTCGGGGCTGCCCAGCTCCATCACGATATCAAGATCCTGCGGATTGCCGCCGGCATCGGTTACCGCCTCCAGCATTACCTCGCGGGTACCGGAACCCTCTTCACGACAGATGTAGGGGTGACGGGTCAACTCAAGAATCGGCACTTTCTTCATCTTCGCCAGTTCATGACCCGGCGGCACGATCAGCACCATCTGGTCCATACGGCAGGTCTCCACCACCAGATTTTTGTTGCCTACGGGCGCCTCGACCACACCGAGGTCGATAATGTTGTTCTCCACCATGGAGACGATGCCATCGGTATTGGCCACCTGCAGACGGATGGAAACCTCGGGGTATTTGGCCTTGAAGTCGCCGAGCAGCGCCGGGAGCATGTACTCGGCGATGGTGGTACTCGCGCCCAGCAGCAATACGCCACTCACCTCGCCGGTCAGGTCGCGTACCGCGTTTTCCATTTCCGAGTAGAGGGAGAAGATTCGGTCGGCGTATTCGTAAACACGCTGTCCCGCGTCGGTCAGACTAATGCGGTTGTGGGTCCGGTCGAACAACCGGGTATTGAAGTATTCCTCAAGCTGGCGCACCTGAAAGGTAACCGCCGGCTGAGTCATGTGTAGCGACTCGGCCGCCTTGGTAAAACTGAGCAACCGTGCCACGGTGTGAAACACCTGCAGTCGACGATCCGCCATACCTGCCTCCAACCCTGAGATAATAGTGTCAACAAATTTTATGGAGGACAAGCATACTTTATATCGGTGAGCGGGGACAACGTTTCCAAATCAATGCAGGGTGTCGCGGGACTCCTCGGCGGGCTGTTCATGCACGACGTGATCGCCCAGATCCAGGTGAGAAGCCACTACCCGCGGTCCCATCAGGGCGATCTGACCAAAACGGCGCTGCTCGCCGTCACCGCTGAATTCGAAACCATAGCGACGCAGGAAGCCCACTCGACCGGTCACATCCCGTTGCGGTTTCATCCCCTGCAAGGCCACCGTCTCGTCGAGCAACTGCTGCCCGTGGCTCTCGCACAGGCGCCGCGCCGCTCGTACTGCCGCTTCCTTGGCCACCGTTCCGCTGAACCAGCCCCAGGCGATCAATCCCAGGGCCAGCAATATCCACTCCACGGCTTAACTCCGCCCGGACCGACGTTGCACCATCACTCCTCCAACGCCACCGGGGTCACTCGCACCACCTCCTCAATGGAGGTCACGCCATCGGCCACCTTCTGCAACCCGGCAAGACGCAGTGCCTTCATTCCCTCTTTCAGGGCCTGCTTGCGCAGCTCGTGCATATTGGCGCCGCGGGTCACCATCCCCTGAATGGTGGGGGAGTAATCCATCATTTCGTAGATCCCGGTGCGACCGCTATAGCCGGTGTGACGGCATTCGGTACAGCCAACTGCGCGGTAAACCTTTTTCGGCTTGTCCGACTTGAACGGCTGGATCAACTGCTTCCACTCCTCGTCGGGGAAATCGACCGCCTCCTTACAGTGGGGACAGAGCTTGCGCACCAGGCGCTGCGCCACCACTGCCAGCAACACCGAGTTGATCATGTAGGGTTGCACGCCGATATCCATCAGGCGGCTAATCGCCGAGGGCGCATCGTTGGTGTGCAGGGTAGAGAAGACCAGATGGCCGGTCAGCGCCGCCTGCACCGCCATCTCGGCGGTCTCGCTATCGCGGATCTCGCCGACCATGATGATGTCCGGGTCCTGGCGCAACAGGGTACGAATCCCCGCGGCGAAATCGACGCCGATGCCGTGCTGTACCTGCATCTGATTGAGTGCCGGGTCGACCATCTCGATGGGGTCTTCCACAGTGCAGATATTGACCTCCGGCTTGGCCAGCATCTTCAGGGTCGAATAGAGGGTGGTGGTCTTACCGGAACCGGTCGGACCGGTCAGCAGGATAATGCCGTTGGGCTGACGCACCAGTTCGCTCCAGAACTGCTCGTCCGAGGGGGAAAAACCCATCTCGGCAAAGCCTTTGACCAATACCTCCGGGTCGAAGATACGCATCACCATCTTTTCGCCGAAGGCGGTGGGCATGGTGGAGAGACGCAGTTCCAGCTCCACCCCGTCGGGGGTGCGGGTCTTCATCCGCCCGTCCTGGGGACGGCGCTTTTCTGCCACGTCCATCCGACCGAGGATCTTGATCCGACTGGTCACCGCGGCCATCACGCCCGGCGGCAATTCGTAAACCTGATGCATCACCCCATCGATACGAAAACGGATATAACCGGTATCACGACGCGGTTCGACATGGATATCACTGGCGCGCTGTTCGAAGGCGTATTGCAGCAACCAGTCAACGATGGAGACCACATGGTGGTCGTTGGCATCGAGCTTGCCGCTCTTGCCCATCTCCATCAGCTGTTCCAGATTCTGGATTCCGCTACCGCTGCGCCCGCCCTTCTCTTCACGGGCCTCGAACACCGACTTGGAGATACTGAAGAACTCCAGGGTGTAGCGCTCGATCTCATCGGGCGTGGCAAGGACTCGCTTGAATTGCTTGTGCAGCAGACGGTCCAGTTCATCTTCCCAGTCGGTGCGCAGGGGCTGACTGGTGGCAATGGTCACCACATCGCCATTTACTTCGAGGGGCAGGATGGAAAAGTTTCTGGCGTAGGCCATCGACATCAGAGCGGTCACCTGAGCCACATTGACCTTAAGCGGATTGATGATCACTACTTCCAGGTTGAGTCTCTCACCCAGCCAGCGAGTCAGCGCCTCCTGGGTCATCTCCTTGGCGGAAGACTTGGTGCCGTCGCGGTAGAACTCCTCGATCACCTTAAAGGGATGACGCTTGCTCAAAGCAAACTTTTGCAAGGTCACCAGTTGTGCCGCTTCATCGGTGCTAATCCGGCCATCCTCAATCAACCAGTCGAGCACCTCCTGCAGTCCCAGTTCGTGCCCCGGCATCCCTTTTGTTGTCTGGTTCGCTTTTGCCATACTCATCTGCCAATCGCTATGCGGAATAGCCCCATGGTAAACCATCCACGCGGGTAAACAACGTGCATTGGCGCAAATCCCGCCCTCGCTGTGCTCCGTAAGCGCCTGTGGCATAATGCCGCATCACACTTATTGGTAAAGACCGTGGATACCATTACCCTCACCCGCCCCGATGACTGGCACCTTCACCTGCGCGATGGCGACGCGCTGAAGGCGGTTGTAGCCCATAGCGCCGAGCGCTTCGGCCGCGCCATTGTGATGCCCAATCTGCGCCCGCCGGTGACCACCACCGAACAGGCGCTGGCCTACCGCGAGCGCATTCTGGCGGCGCTGCCAGAGGGCAGCCAGTTCCAGCCGCTGATGACCATCTACCTCACCGACAACACCCCGCCGGAAGAGATCGCCCGCGCCAAAGAAAGCGGTGCTATCCAGGCGGTGAAACTCTACCCTGCCGGAGCGACTACCAACTCCGACTCCGGCCTCACCGACATCCACAAGGCCGAAGCCACCCTGCGTGCCATGGCCGAATGCGGCATGCCGCTGCTGGTCCATGGTGAGGTCACCGATAACAGCGTCGACATCTTCGACCGCGAGCGGGTATTCCTGGAAACCGTGCTGGCGCCGTTACTGGAACGCATCCCGGATCTGAAAGTCGTGGCGGAACACATCACCACCGCGGAGATGGCGCGCTTCGTTCTCGCTGCTGGTGAGAATGTTGGCGCCACCATCACCCCGCAACATCTGCTGCTCAACCGCAATGCACTACTCGCTGGCGATATTCGCCCGCACAACTACTGCCTGCCGGTACTCAAGCGTGAATCGCACCGCGAAGTGCTGATGGAAATGGCAACCTCCGGCAATCCAAAATTCTTCCTCGGCACCGACAGCGCGCCGCACGCGAAGAGCGCCAAAGAGTGCGCCTGTGGTTGTGCCGGGATCTACTCCGCCCACGCCGCCATCGAACTCTACGCCGAAGCATTTGACCGCGCCGGTGCGCTGGATAAGCTGGAAGGGTTTGCCAGTTTCCATGGTGCCGACTTCTACGGACTGCCGCGTAACACCGACACGATCACGCTGAAGCGTGAAGAGTGGGAAGTGCCGGGGAGTTATAAGTTTGGTGGGGAGGAGTTGGTGCCGATGAGGGCGGGGGAAGTGGTTGGTTGGAAGTTGGTTTGAGTTGGTGTCGCTGCGCGACGGATAACTGCATTTGAAAACGGGGACTCGCCCCCGCGGGCGAGGTACTTTCTTATGGCGATAAGAAAGTACCCAAAGAAACGCTCCCGAAATTCTCGCCCCTTCGGGGTTCCCTCGTTGCTCGCTTCGGTCGGGCATTGCAGACAGGCCGTCCATGGCCTGACTGCAACGTTGCGCACCTCCTGTGCGCAACCCTGTCGGGCTATTCCTCCCCACACTCCGCTACTCGGCGGAATTGACGGGCCCAAAACCGCTTCGCTGTAATCCTGTGACAAATCCCCACAATTGAGCCCTCATCATTCACGTGCTATAACCGAAAAAAACATGGAGGTAGAACAATGATCAACCGAACCCGCCCCCATAACCGGAGATATCGTGCTATGCGGAATCCGTCTAACAAAATATTACCAGCATCAATCTAACGCACTGTTAGCTGCATGAGATAAGGAATATGTGCTTGACTATTGTTGAATGGGTTCAGGTTATTACAGAAATAGTTACGGCAGTTACAGCTGTAGTTATGGCTGTGCTGGCTTATAGAACCTACCTTATGACGCCGGAGCAAGAGTCGGAAGAAGAAAAAGTCACAACTGAGGTTGTCGCCGAAGACAAGGTGTCTCAGATATTGATATTTAAAACATCCAAACAGAAAACAACACTTAAAATTACTAATCAAGGTTTAGAGTGTCATATAGAAGATTCTCGAAAGGGAAAGGGTGGCCATCAGTGGACGCTGACTAAACATGAAGTAACAAACATCTTGAAGCAGCAGTTATATTCAGTAAACCCTGGAGTTAAGGCTACGGTAGGAACTATTAATATTGGCCCAAGAAGAGGCTGGCTATATTCAAAGTCACTATTTCCTGATCCAGATTATTTGAAGGGTGAAATCAAGCAGGTTCTAGAAAATGTTAGCGACTAACCAGGCGCTTCAGCCGATTCGTCTCCGTTGCAGTTCCTCTTGGCTGAACTTAAACGTTATACCTTGATTACATATGCTTACTGATGCTTTCCACAAAAGATATCCTGATCGATTTTTCTACGGCGAAGGATTTCCGAACGAGATTCGCAGGCTGTTAAGTCAGGCAGGCCAAATTATTGCGCAAGATTTATTTACACAAATCCCGATAAAGGACAAGTTATATCAAGAAGCTCATGAAAAATTATCGAGAGAATATGGTATTGGTGTGCTTGGCGAAGGTCTAACATATGAAGAAATCTGCTTAAGGCTTATTTTCGAGAACTATGATTTGTGGAACGACCACCATGGAGATCAAGACTATTTTTTTAAAATGCGCATTGGACTCATAGAGCTGTTGTTTCGAGGCGCAGAAGAATATTTAAGTGCTGAACACAAGGAAAGCGATCTTGGGATACTCGCATCCATACTCTCAAAAAGGACTAATCCAAAAAGTAAAAATGGCTCAGAAAAGGCTTTAGAAAGCTATATGGAATCTGTTAATGAGCTTAATGTGCGATTTCGAGAAGCCAAAGTACCATTCACATATCACAATGGATATATCCAGCTTGTAGAGGATGAATTGACTCAAAAAGAAGTGGAGCAGCCGTTCTGGGAACTCGTGTCTGAAACCAAATGGAAAAATGTTGATTTCGAAATGAAAGAGGCTATTGATAGGCGTGATGCTGGAAAAGAAGATGCGATCACATATGCCCTACAGGCACTCGAAAGCACTATCAAAATCATATCGGAAGAAAATGGCTGGACTACTGGACGAGAAAAAGGGGCATCCAATTATATAGACAACTTGGTAAGTGAAAATAATGGCCGCTTTGTGGAGGTATGGGAGGCTGATGCAATGAAGCATCTTTTCACTGCCTTGCGGAATCCACGAAGTCATGGAGCAGGAAGTGCACAGAGGCCGGAAACGCACAACCAACAACGCGCTTGGGCTATAGAATCGTGCATGTCTTGGATTAAAAGTTTAATTAAGCGCAAATAAAGGACATTTAGGGTCTGTGTAAAAATATTCAGCGCCTAAAAAACAGGAGTTTTTCCGAAATTTTTATTTAATATTTGTTTTCATTTCGCGCGCATTTTCCCCTTGACTCCCCCTCCCTTTCTCCTTAGTTTGGACAGTGCAACACCGCTCAAAACAAAGCGCCGAGTGATAGATGTTGGAGCATCCACCACCCGGCTAACCCTAAGACTGGTATGAACAGACCTTAGGGCTGCATCGGAGTATACAACATACCCGGCGATGATCATTATCGTCCGTTGTGTGACAAGCGGCCCTTCTGTCTCAACGACATCGGGGCCGCTTTGCGTTGAGCTTCCATCAAATCGGCAATAACGCCGGAACGACAAGGAGCAAAAGCAATGTCACATGCAAACACCAATATCATCTATCCCCAATCCACCGACCGTACTGCCGTCTGGCAGGTCCGTGAGGACGGTGACGACTACGGCAAAGACGATAAGAGCAACGTCCGAACCACTTCCCTGTCTGATATGCACAACCGCATCCATGAACGGCTCGACCGCGCCCGAGCCCTGATCCATCTGCTGAAAACCGCTGACACGCAGGCAGACGACGCCATACCGCTGACTGCCGTTGTCATCGAGGAGCTGATTGAGAGCGCTCAGTTCACCAGCCGGAAAATGTGGGAGTTTATCCAGCGTGAGAAAAGACTAGGCAGTTAGTTATTAGAATTTAAGTGAACACAACAGTGCCGGAGTCGCTTGCGACTCCGGCACTGTCGTTGTTGGCTTCTGAATTAAATCCCCACCGAAATAACCGAAGTGAAGACATCGACTTACTCAAACGAAGCGGTTTTGGGTCCCGTAGACGCAGCCGAGCACTGGAGTCACTGAAAGAAATAGCCCGAAGGGGCGCGCCATGGACGGCGCGCGGTGGCAACAGGGACAGCATGTTCCTTTTGCCATCCCCCTTCAACGGGCGAAGCGCACAGGAAACCGCGTTAGCGGCAAGTCTCCGGGCGGCCTTCTCTTTGGTTACTTTCTCTTGGCCGCGCAAGAGAAAGTGACCTGCTCGCGGGGCAGCCCCCGCTTTCAAATGCCGTTATTCGTCGCGTAGCGACTCAAACCCAATCAATTATCGCGAAGCGACACCATCTAAACTGGTTCAATCTCACTCTCACCACCAAACGCTTTAATCACCGCTTCGATAAACTTCGACAACTCCAAACTCATCAGGGCGAAGTCGCTATCGAACTGTTGCGCCGGATCGTCGATGTTCTCGTCCTGCTCGGCCTTAACGGTATCGGTGAAACGCAGACGTTTAATGCTGAGGTCGTCGGGGACGACGAACTCGATACGCTCCTGCCAGGTCAGTGCCAGCTTGGCGACCTGTTTACCCGCTTCCAGATGCCCCTGGATCTCTTCGGCGTGGGGGTCCTGACGACGGCAACGAACGATCGCCCCTTCCTTGTCGCCATCCTGTAGTTCGTATTCGTCGCCCAGTTCGAAACCAGCGGGAATGTTCTCCCCGCGCAGCCACTGGCTCATGATCACCCGTGGCGATTCGTTGGTCTGCGGCAAGCGGGCGCTCAGGCCGTCCAGCGACTGACGCAGCAGGCTGACCAGTTCATCGGCGCGGTTGGTGCTGGCGGCGTCGACCACCAGCCAGCGATTGGTGCGGTCGATATAAGCGTAGGTGCTGCGGCTACGGGTGAAGGCCTGCGGCAGCAGGGTGAGGGTCAGCTCTTCTTTGAGTTGCTGGCGCTCCTTGCGGCCAACCGGACGCGCTTCGGCCTGTTCAATCTGTTCGACCTTCTCGACCAGTTGCTCGTTAATCACCGCAGCAGGGAGCAGACGCTCTTCCTTGCGGGCGCAGATCATCGAGTAGTGGCCGATGGTGTGGACCAGTTGCTCGCCATGGCGTCCGAGCGGCGCATCCCAGCCATAGCTGAAGGGAACACTCTTGCCGCAGGGGCGGAAGGCCGCGCCCTGTAGCGCCTCGTTCAAGGCGTCGTGATCCAGCTCGAAGGGGCGGGTTAGGCGATAGAGGATGAGATTTTTAAACCACATGAGGATGATCCACAGCTTGTTCGGGCTGCGCATTATGACGGACCGCTGCCATCATTTCATCCAGCATACGCGCAGAATTGGCATCAATAGACTGGTGAGACCTTCATCCCCTGTTGGCGAAACAGTGACACCAATCCTTCATCGCCAACCAGGTGCAGGGTACCCACAGCAACAAAGGCGCCGCCCTTTTGCAGCAGCGGCATTGAGCGTTCCGCCATACGGTGATTACGTGCTTCGACCAGATTGCGGGAAAAATCTTTCTTTATCGATTCTGGCAGATCAGCCATGTTCTCGGCGCTCATCGTCGCCATTCTGTCCAGATCCCTATCCAGCCATGCCTGTAGAAGCTGTTCCATCAATCCGGCCAGTTCCGGGTAATCCTTCACCGCCTGCTGCAACAAAACGATCTGGTCGGACAATGGCAGATCGCGAAATAGCGAGAGTTGCTCTTCCATGGTTTCCAGACCGACCACCCTCTTATTCGTTGCGATGGCCTGCTCATACAGCACCGCATCGAGGAACATCCCGGTTACAGGCGGCGGCATACTCAGGGTTAACTGCACCGCCCAGGGTGCCAGTTGCCGGGTGACCTCTTCGGGATAGCCCAGTGAAGACATCACGTTGATCGTCTCCCTGTAGAGCGGTGTGGGAAGCAGATCGGCAAGGCTCTTACCCTTGGGTAAATGTAATGCATCCCCCATCTGCGCCTGCGATGCGGCACCGAGGTCCAGCTCCAGCGCTACCGTTTTTGCCCCTTTGAAGGCGAGGGTTATTGGTTCTGGCAGGTCCAGTACCCGTGGGTCATCGGAGTGGATGGTGCCAAAGAGAAAACTGACCGCGCCACGCGGCGACTCGATTTTCCAAAGTAGCGCCTGCTCCGCCCATAACGCTGGCGAGCAGAGCAATAACAACAACACTAATCCATGACGTAACAGCTTCATCGAAAACTCCCGATAGCTCGGCGCACCTTCGATTCCATTTTGCGCCTTAGTAAAAGTTCGCCCGATCCGGTAAGCTTGGCCCCCATGCAGGATTCATACACTTATCAAATTGCTGATCGTTTCCGCGGCTTTCTCCCCGTTGTGGTCGATGTAGAAACCGCCGGATTCAACGCGGAAACCGATGCGTTATTGGAGATCGCCGCGGTAACGGTACGGATGGACGCCGAAGGCTTCCTCTACCGCCACACCACTCACGCCTGTCACGTGGAGCCGTTTCCCAACGCCAACCTGGACAAACGTGCACTGGATTTTACCGGTATCGATCCTTTTAATCCTTTTCGTCTGGCCAAGCCGGAAGAGAAGGCACTGGAACACATCTTTGCCCCCATCCGTGAAGAAGTAAAGGTACAAAACTGCACCCGTGCGATTCTGGTGGGACACAATCCGTTTTTTGATCTGGGATTTATCAAGGCGGCGATCGAACGCACCGGTAACAAGAAAAGTCCGTTCCACAGTTTCAGTACCTTCGATACCGCCACCCTGGGCGGGTTGGCCTATGGTCAGACGGTACTGGCGCGTGCGGCGCGGGCGGCTGGACTGGAGTGGGACGATTCCCAGGCCCACTCGGCGATCTACGATGCCGAGCGTACCGCCGATCTGTTCTGCGCCATCATCAACCTGTGGCGCAAGATGGGCGGCTGCCCTATTGAAACCTGTCTGGAAGAAGACGAGTAACGTATCTACCTGAGCGGATTGCCCGCGATTCAGTCGTCTTCCCAGTGGCCGATTCCCGGAATACGAATCTCTCGCTCGGCGTAAGAGCCGGTCGTGGCCCGGGCATGGCAGCTGCTGCAATTACTCAAACTACGAATATCCGGGTTTTTGACGATCAGGCGTGACGGAATCTCGTGGTGCTGGCGATGAATATACGGAATGTCAGTAATGCGCAGCGGTGCCATATCACCCAGGGAACGCATGATCTTCTCGGCGCGACGATAATCACGGCTAACCTTATCGGCCGCATTGGCATCAAGATAAAGAATTAACTCATTCAACGTTTCCTGCGACAGCTCCGCATTTTCACCAAAGTGGTTCTCCAGGCGCGACAACACCTTGCGCCAGGAAGCGGCGGGCAACAACGCAGGCTGGTAAGCGAAATGACAGCTACCACACTCATCTGCATAAAGGGTGTTTTCTACAGGCGGGAAGGTCGGCCCATGCCGATAGACCTTCCACATGTCATCTGCAAACGCCGCACCACTCGTCATCCATAGAAGCACTGCCACAACCGGGCTAAGCATCCATTTCATTCACAAAAACTCCTGAACAAACCTGCCTACAGACCACGCAGGTAAGTAAGAATGTCGCCCTTCTCCTGAGCTGTACACGCCCGGCCAACAGTCCATTTGCAATTACGTTTAAGCCACTTTTCAATATCCTTACCACTGGTCAGGCGCTCTGCATTTACCGAGGGTGCCAACGGTTCGATCGATTTTCCTGTGCGGACATGTTTGCCCTTTTGTACAGGATCCTCGGTATGGCAACTGGCGCAACTACGCGATCGCTTGCCATTGGGCTGAGAAAACTCTTCCAGCCACATCTCGCGACCACGCTCAGCGTTGAAATCGCTGGCGCCTTCACTTTGATAGGCGACCAGACGTTCTGCCACGGCATCAGCGGCAAACGCAGGTGAAGCCGTCATATACAACAACCCCATAGCCAACAAAGCATTATGCGTATTCATTCTCATACTCCTGCTACTAATCAGGGATTCTCATCCCGCCATTCATAAATCCACCTGAATTCGCATCCTTGTGACAACCACTACAGTCCGCCTTTCCATATACCCCATGCCCTTCCCAAATATCGTGGTCCAATTTAGAGTGCACCGATTTCCAGTAAGGGGTCTCGGTGATGCGGTTAGGGTGCTCCTCGGCACCGAGGGAGTGAAGCGTACGCCAGCTCACCTCTCGATTGGTGTGTTCGGCACTGTTATTCACGGCATATTCACGCAAAATCACCATGGTCTCGATATCGAGGTAGAGACCTTCGCCAAAGTGGTGCATCTCTTCATCGAACAACCGCTGCCAGGAGTGGGTCGGCAACAGGCTGGGATGGTAGGGAACATGGCAGGAATCACAGTTATCGTGCCACTCCTGATTCTGTTTCAGCGAGGCATCGACAAAGGGCAGATAGGGCTCATCTTCCGTGGCCGTGACATAGGGGAAAAACCATACGGCGCTGTAGACTGCGATCAATGCCACCATCACCTTGGCGACGCGCGCATAATTGTTCGGCTCGGCTTCGGCGATCCCTCCTTCCTTGGCGCCGGTAAACATCGCCAGGATCAGGCTCTCCCGCTGCATAGTGCCCATCAACACCACGCCACCGAGATGCAACACCACCACACCCAGCCAGAGCCAGGCAAGCCACTCATGCCACTCATGCACCGCAACGCCCTGGGCGATGGTAAACATACCTGCCAGAGGACCGAAGCCCTCTTCGCCACCCAGCACGATCATACCGGTCACGCTAAGTGCCAATACCAGGCCCAATAGAAGAACGACAGCGATCGCCCCAGCCGGATTATGGCCGCGTCCGTGGTCATAGTGGTGATCGGCCAGATGGCGCAAATGTTCGATGATTTTACGCGGGCCGGTAATGAACTGGGTAAAACGGGCATACCGCCCACCGACAAAGCCCCACACCAGGCGGAATAGCAGCAGCGCCAGGGCGAGGTAACCGGCGTAGAGGTGGATATCGGTATAGCGCGCATCGTCGCCGGTCATCCAGGCCACGATACAGGCCGTGGCAAAGATCCAGTGGAAAACCCGGGTGGGAATATCCCAGATGCGCACTTTGGTCATGCTTTACTCCCCCTCACTCCTGCTGCTTTTTGCCAGTAACCATGGCTCGGGGAAGGTTTTCACCGTGAGCAAAACTACTTACCGCAACTCCGGCGAGGTGTAACAGAACCAGCAACAGAGTGAAGTTAACGAAAAACTCGTGAACTTCCTCCCAGACCGACTCCTCCTTACCCCCGTCATGCTCGTGTTCTTCGTCTTCGTCCTCATCGGCCATCGCAGTGGCAATGGGACTGATATTCTCAATTTGAATATTCGCAAAGGGGCCTTCGTTCTCTTCCACAGCAAGTAATTTCATCCCGGACAGCGTAGCCATCGAGAGAGAAATCAGCAGCGCAACAACCATCGCGCCACCTGCCGGGTTATGGCCGATATAACGCTTGGCCCGGAAGGCAATCATGTCCTTGAGATAGGCGATCACGGTGGAGGGAGCGAAAACAAAATCGCTAAACCGTGCGTGCTGTGTTCCAACAAAGCCCCAGATAAGACGGAAGAGTACCAAGCCCACGATGACATAACCAGCCACGACATGAACATCTTCGAGCTCATCTCCGGTGACATAGGCGGTAACGAATGCGACGACCAGCGACCAGTGGAACAGTCTTACCAGCGGGTCCCATACCTTGATTTCGTTGTTTGACGACATCGTGTCCTCCACGATCATGGAAAGAATGGCGGACAGTTATATAAGGGGAGTCTGAATCGAGGCTTAAGAACACACTAAGTTATTGTGGAAATTATAAAAAACCGGCCATTCGGCCGGTCTTGTGTGACGGGGTTCATGTTTTCCGATCTACTCTGCCACCTTGCCTGCAGCCTCCTGCAACATCGGCTGCAACTCGCCCTTCTGGTACATCTCTACCACGATATCGTGGCCACCGATCAACTCGCCGTTGACGTAGACCTGAGGAAAGGTCGGCCAGTCCTGGTAGCGCGGCAGGTTTTCGAAAATCTCAGGGTCAGCCAGTACGTTAACGTAGGCGAACTCCACACCACAGGCCTGCATCGCCTGGGCGGTACGGCTGGAAAAGCCGCACATGGGCATCTGCGGGGTGCCCTTCATAAAAATGACGATGGGATTATTCTTCACCATCCCGTCGATACGCTGCAATACGTCCATTATCCTCTCCAGAGTTAATCTATCGCCTCGCGGGCGTGTAACTCCTGAATGGAGGCGGGACTCGGGATATCAACCCCCGTCGACGTTACGTTGTAGCCACAGCTCCAGCAGTGCCAGGTGCCACAGCTTGGAACCGCGCAGTTTGGTGAAGTGGGCATCGTTGTCCGGATCGGACAGTAGCCGGTCGACATATTTGCGATTGAAGACCCCGCGATTGCGACAGGCCTGGGAGTCGAGAATGTCGCGCATGAACTCGAGGAATTCACCGCGCACATATTTAAGTGCGGGCATGGGGAAGTACCCCTTGGGTCGGTCGATCACCGCATCGGGGATCAGGCCACGGGCGATCTGTTTCAGGGCATATTTGTGGTCCTTACCGTCGGGACCGAGCTTCATCGACGCTGGCATCGACATCGCCAGCTCCACCAACTCGTGATCCAGGAACGGCACCCGCGCCTCCAGCCCCCAGGCCATGGTCATGTTGTCGACCCGCTTCACCGGGTCATCGACGATCAGGGTGGTGGCATCCATGCGCAGCACCTTGTCCAGATACTCATCGGCACCCGGTTCGGCCAGCAATTCGCTAACCAGTGAGGAGGTGTAATCTCCACCGCGATAGTCGGCGCTCACTGTTTCAAGGAATTCACTGTGCGGCCGGTCGAAATAGTGGCGGGCAAAACGCTCCAGATCGCTACCCTTCTCCGCCGCCATCTGCGGGTACCAGAAGTAACCGGCAAAGACCTCGTCGGCCCCCTGGCCGCTCTGCACTACCTTCACCTCCTGCGACACCCGCTCGGAGAGGAGGTAAAACGCCACCGCATCCTGTCCCACCATCGGTTCCGCCATCTGCGTCACCGCCTCGGGCAGGCGTGTCAGCACCTGCTCGTTGGGAATGTGGTACTTGTGGTGACGGGTGTTGTACATCGCCACCACCTGATCCGAGAACTCGAACTCGCTACCCTGCTCCTCCGGCTGGTCTTCGAAACCGATGGAGAAGGTGAGGATGTCCTTTACGCCCTGTTCCGCCAGCAGTCCCACCAGCAGCGACGAATCGAGTCCGCCGGAGAGCAGCACCCCCACCGGCACATCGGCGATCTCCAACCGTCGTCGCACCGAGGTTTTCAGCGCCTCGTGGATCGCCTCGATCCATTCCCCTTCACTCTTCGGTTCGGCGGGACGGCAGGCATACAGTTTCCAGAACGGTTGCAGTTCCGTCTGGCCATTGAGGTCGATACGCAGGCTGTGACCGGGTTGCAGTTTGCGTACACCGCTGAGGATCGTGCGTGGCGCCGGGACCACTCCATGCAGGGTGAATTGATGATGCAGTGAGACCGGATCAACGGAGGAATCGACTCCGCCCGCAGCCAGCAGCGACTGCACATTGGAGGCAAACAGGAAACGGTCGCCGCTCTGGCTGTAGTAGAGCGGTTTGATGCCGAGTCGGTCACGGGCCAGAAACAGGCGACGGTTACGCATGTCCCAGATGGCGAAGGCGAACATGCCGATGAGCCGTTCCACGCACTGATCACCCCAGGCAGCATAGGCCTTGAGGATGACCTCGGTATCGCCGCCGGAGACAAAGTGGTGGCCTTTGGCCTTCAGCTCCTCGCGCAGCTGCGGGTAGTTGTAGATAGTGCCGTTGAAGACGATGGCCAGTCCCGATTCACTGTCCACCATCGGCTGGTTGCTGCGTTCGGAGAGATCGATGATCGACAGCCGACGGTGACCCAACGCCAGCGGACCATCGGAGTAACTGCCTTCATGGTCCGGGCCGCGCCGTTCGAGAAACTTGAGCATGCGCCCCAGTTGGCCCAGATCAGGCGTCTGACCGTCTAAACGCAACTCACCGCAAATACCGCACATTACCTTTTCCTATCAGGGATTAATGATGCGCAGATTATTCACCACCTGCGCCACTCCGTTGACCCGTGCGGTCAACTGGCTGGCACGGGTGGCCATCGCCTTGTTATCCACCGATCCAGTCAGGGTAACCACACCATCGACCGTCGAAACGTCGATGTCCATCGCCCTGACCGCAGGGTCCTGCACCAGCAGTTCGGTCACCGCCGCACTGATCAGGTTGTCCATGCGTGCCGCTTCGTAGCTGCGCCCGCTGGCATCCTGACCGCCCTGGCCATAGCCACTGCTGATCGCCGAGGCACAACCGTAAAGCCCTACCAGCAATACCGCCATCCATAACTGTTTCATTCGCTGTTTCCCCATGCTCCGCCGCCGGGAGTGGCGACGCTCAATCGATCACCGGCCTGCACCGTCAAACTGGTTTTACCCGGCACCAATTCGCCGTTGAGGCGATTTTCGCCGGGCTGTCCTGCTGCCCCACCGGCCAGTCCCCAGGGGGTATGGTTTCGCCGCTCGGTCAGCAAAGTGACCTCCGCCGGGGCGAGAAACTCAAACTCTCGCAGCAGGCCGTCGCCGCCACGCCGCTCGCCTTCACCGCCGGAACCGCGACGTACTGCGTAGCGTCGCAGGCGCAGCGGGTAATTCATCTCCAACACCTCGATGGGCGTGTTGAGTGTATTGGTCATATGGGTCTGCAACGCCGACAATCCACCGCCGTGTTGTCCCGCGCCCATACCGCCACCCATGGTTTCATAATAGTCCCACTTGCCCTCGCCACGTGCGCCCATCGCCAGATTGTTCATCGAACCATGGCTAGCCGCCGGGATCGCCGCCGGGAGCGCCTGAGCCAGGGCACCGCAGATCACATCCACCACCCGGGTCGAGGTCTCCACATTGCCCGCCGCCACCGCCGCCGGACGCTCCGCATTGAGCAGACAGCCCAACGGCGCATCGAGGGTAATCGGACGGAAGGCCCCGGCGCAGGCCGGTGTCTGCGCTGGCATCAGGCAGCGGAAGACGTAATAGACAGCCGCCGCTGCGACCGGCAGGGGGCAATTGACGTTACCCTCGGTCTGCGGCGCTGTGCCGTCGAAATCGACATGGATCGCACCACTGTTTACCTGCACCGAGGCACTAATAAGTAGATTGGCATTACCCAGTCCATCGTCGTCCAGGTAATCGCTAAAGCGGTAAGTACCGTCGGGGATATCGGCCAGTGCCGCGCGGGCCAGCCGCTCGGCATAGTCGTTCAGTTCCAGCAACGCCTCGCTGTACGATTCGCGACCCAGCCCCTGCACCAGTTCGGCAAGCCGCGCCAGACCGCTGCGGTTGGCGCTCATCTGCGCGGCAAAGTCACCCTGCAGACCGTGGTTGCCGCCGCCAATTTGCGCCAGTAGCGCTTCATCCAGTTTGCCGCCG
>JBNLAT010000008.1:0-81981 GCA_050302275.1 Thiohalomonadaceae bacterium
GGGGTCGAAAAAGCGCCGATGGTAATCCTCACAGCCTGCCCCCGGTCCGCCGTGGACAAACAGCACCGGAATACCGTCCGGGTTACCGCACTCTTCTACATGAATCTGGTGCGGAGGCTCCACATCGAGGGTATGGCTTACATAGGGTTTTATCTCGGGAAACAGGCTCAGCATCTCACGCTCTCGGATTGCAACACGGTGAAGCGTTAGTGTGATGCCCACACTCTCGGCACGCAAGGTGCCGGGAGCGGACTATCAATCTCTGACGACCTCTCCGCGCCACCCCATCGCCGCTGCAATTCCCGCAGCGAGGAAACCGAGTATAACTAAAGAGGGACCGATACCCGTCTCTAGAATACTGTAGGCCCAGGCGACACCGAAGGCGTTGAGATAGAGCATCCCAGAATGCAGCAGGGTACCGACGATGAAGAACCAACTAATGATTTGCTTCAACCAGGCCGCTACGGCGATGAAACCCAGCGCAATTCCGACCACGATATTGACCAGTGATTCCAGGTTGCCGTGGACATGAGGACCGCTGCGTACGGTATCGATAGGCACACGGGCATTATCCGCTTTGTTCATCGCCAGCAAACCATCGCTATTCATTTTAGCGATCTGCTCCGCACTCATCGGCTCCAGATTCATCTCATAGCCATCGGTACGGGCCTGAGCAATTTGTCCCATCACCTGATTTTTCTCACCGGTGGCAGCCATAAAATCACCGTACTGTACTGCAAGCATGTAAGGACCCAACGAAGCCGTGAAGACCAGAAAGATAAAACCGAACACCACGTTCTTCTTACCTATCATGACATCCTCCTTTGCCGAAACGGCGGGCCGATTCCCGCCGACAGAACAAAAGCCGACCTTGATGCTCAAGTAATAGTATCCCTACAGCGAAAATAAACCTTACAATCAGTGCAACATATGCAGTTCACACCGTTCTGGAAATCCACACCACCCGGCCCGCGACGGGTGATCGCCGCTGGAGAATGCGCCTGCAACGGCTGTGAATTCGGCGTCAGCTACGCCAGTTGCGGCGCGGTGGAAAACGTTATCCCGGTTAACGTCAAAATCCCCAACTGTCCGTCGTCACCCAAGGAACTGCTGAGGGGGATATCGGCGGCGACGCAGTAACCGGGTTGTCAAAAGCGTTCGATACGCGTAAAAAAGCAGGGAATTACAGGTAGGAAGACACTCGACAGCAAAGGACTGGCTACTTAATCCCTCGCTAGACAGCCCTTTCATCAGATCAGTCATGGCAACGAATTAGCAGTTAATTGATACAAGGAGAATACTTGTGGCAAAACCATCAAAAGTTGTGTTCACAAAGAAGGAAAAAACCCAGCCAAAATCGATGAACGCCGAACTGTCCTTGCAAGATATCAGGCGTTCTTCATCAAAGACTGAAAAAGCCATCACAGATAACTCAAAATCCAAAAAGAGTGTCACTTTTATAGAAATGGAGTAAATGAATTCGCATGGACGTTAAAGTTTTTGTCAGTTCAGAACTAAGAAACAGTCTCGAAAAGGATAAACTTGATCTTCTAGTGGATAGATTCAAGGAGTACAAAAGAACTGGCGTCCCACATGAGACGTTTGGCAGGGACACCACTTACGACTTCCCTTCCAAAGTAAAACAGGCAGGAATGTCTCATATCCACATAAAAGACAAAACTTCCAAGGGATGGCACCTGAAAACGATATCATTTCACAAGACATCCGATACGGCGTTGATCTATTGCGAAGGATTCTTTAACAAGAAGTGCTTTCTGATTCTCGGGTTTATAGAAAATGCTCATACAATTTACAAGACCAAGCCACTCTATTTATTGGAACTATCCGACATTGCAGACAGATTTAGAGAGCGGTTCTAGGAGCTTATTATGTCAACAGAATTAAATTGGAAAGCGGGCAATCCCGACGAAACCGGATTGCATTTTGTCGCAGTTAAACTGGGACCAGCCGCTGGCACATATGACTTCCTCGAATGGGATGGCACACATTGGGTTTCAGATACTCAGAGCGAAGTTATTGCGTACATAACGATACAAGAACTAAAAAACTCTCTTGATATCAAGTGGCCGGGGGATGAGTCGGCGGACTATGAAACAAGAACACTTTCAGGTGATGACTCTGAGCTTTGGTCCGAGGAATAACTGACGAAAAACCACGCCATGATTGAATATGCCTATGACGAAGAGGCAATTGTTGCACTCCATTTTGCCTCACTACTGGACGATTCACTGGCTGTATCCATCCTGGAGAAAGGCGGGGTATCCTCAAGCGAGGAGGCAACACACCTGAGCAAGTTCTTCTGGAAGATGGTCGACAAATCGGCGGGGGGAAACGTAACCCTGCCATGCGAGGGAAGTTCTGAATATTGGACCGAAAGCTCCTCAATTCCATTGGAGGCTATCTGGAAAGGGCTGGCTACGAGAAAGAGTGGGATACGGAAGTAGATAACGCATAATATTGTAAGATGCGCGTTGGCCACGAACCACAAACCGGGCAATCTCTCTCGCACCCTGAAAACCATGTCCAATTACGGCATTGTCGAAATGAAGCGGGACAAGCGACGTGTGCGGCCGGTTGCCAAGGCGACTGAGTTTCGGATTGTTGCGGCGTAACCCCGGCTACCCGCTGTCGCCCAAGGAATTACTGAGGGGGATATTGGCGGCGCCGCAGTGAGCATGGTTGCCACCGACAAACGATAGGCGTAAAAAAGAGAAGGAATCACCGGGCGAGGGAGTGCTGTTAAGAAATATCCTTCTCTTACTTCGTTTTTCAATTATTAAATCAAATAATAGCCTACAGAAAATGATCGTTATCTCGGAAAACTATAGGGACCTAAAATCTTTTAAAGGATTTGACATTCTGAAAGAACACGGTTTAGGTCTACTAAAGGAAACACTAGAAAGTTTCTTTAACTGCAAAGCAAGCTTCTTATTTGAACCCATAAAGCAAGCCAAAAAACATTTTGGCTTGGCTCTTCACGACAATCCAAAAAGGGGATGTTACCCAATAAACAATGACTGTTTTTTCATATATGTAAGAGTCCTTGACCAGAACAGTCTAATTTCAGGAATCGGGGTAATACTCAGCGGCAAAGACATATCGTCACATAGAACGTTCATGAACCATTTTGAAGGTGCTCTTACAAGGGGCATGAGCAAGTCCTACAAAAAATGGTTTGAAAACTGCTCATTAATATTTGGCGACGAGCTTATATTACATGCTATCTGCAATTTCAGCTCAAGGGGCGTTATCGATTACAGGAGGTTTTACCATATCACTTCATTATTCATGAAGTTAAGGACAACAACTTTTGAAGGGGACAATTTCAGCACTGGACTTATCTTAACAAAATCACACCACGCATTTCGTGGTAAAAATGGTGAACACAGAGGCGGAGAAATACTCCCCATTCGTGACAAACATTACCTTAGACACACATTCAAGATAGATAAGCGATTTTGGTATCTAGCTGATGGAAAACAGTGCTATTTTATTGGCAACAAAGACTTGGCAATTAGTCATTTATTCGTACTGGATGATAGCTACAAACAACTAGGGTATGTGGATAGCAATATCCTATCAAACACATTAAAAGGTGGAGACATCTTACTAAGAGTTGAAGGAGACGGAAATCTTTCGATTATAAGCTCTGAGAATATAGAATTCATTTACACGGAAAATCAATGGAAGATAAGAAATTACAGCCTAATTGCCGCTTATCTCCATGAGCTTATTGAAAACCATGATGTAATTAATCGCCTACTGTTTTTCATGATTTATTGCGCCAAAAGCAATTCAAGTACAGTTATATGGATTCCCTCTGATGAGGAAGAAATCCCCATTCATGTTAAACCGGAAACACTAAATACACTGTTCTATGAACCCATATCCATTTTGGACAATAAGTTCACCAACCACATATTCAGATGTCTCTCTAGCGATGGTGCAACAATAATCTCCAATTCTGGCCTGCTACTGAATTTTGGGTGTGTTGTTGATATGAGTGTGCTTAACATTGCTGGAATGACTGGAACCGGCGAATCAGCGGCACGAGCGCTATCCAAATGCGGAATAGCCATAAAAGTCTCACAGGATGGAGCGATAAAAATATATTTGAAAAATTCCGAGAAACCAATCCTCGTTTAGAAATTTATGGCCCAATGCAGTTTTTACTGAGACTTATAACATTAATTCCCAATGAACCTTTCTGAACACCAAATAGATAAACCCTCCCTTTCTCGCTTCGGTGAGGAAGCCGTAGCAATGCTCAACCAACGCGACTTCCACGGTCTGGCAAGTCGCTTTGGTTACGCCCTCGCATATGGACGTGAACTCGCAGTCGCCATTGAAGAGGATTTCAATCGCGCTCTATCTGAGCCACAAGAATTAAATCTTGGCAAAGACCAGACAATCACCGTTAACTACTTCAAGCCTAATGAATCGAATCTTTATGCCTTAGTGGAGTGTTACATCCCGATATCACAAGAGGTAACCGTCCTCCTGGAGTTAATCGTTACGCATTCTGGCGATGAGTACCACATAACACTGGAAGACATAAGTTAATGTGTGCATACATATCGTTCCCTTTTCTTGAAGCATGTAATTTCCTTCGGAAACCGATTGATTTTACTGGTAATATCGTGATTATATTTCGCACAACTGGTACTGACGAATGAATACGGACATCGCGCACCTCCCCCAGAACAAGCAGAGCGATCTGCAAAAGATCGTGGCGATTGTGCGCAAGCACTGCCCGGAGGCAGGGATGATTATCCTCTACGGCTCCTATGCCCGTGGGGACTACAAGGAGTTGAAGGATCTGGCGCCGGACCGGAAATCGGGCCATCCGTCGGACTACGACATCCTGGCGATCATCGAGGATGAGGAGGATTGCGATTCCCTGGCGTGGCAGAAGATCACCGAGGAGTGCACCGAGGCGAAGCTCTCTGCGACGCCGCGCTTCATCCACCACAACCTCGACTACGTCAACCGCAAGCTGGAGATCGGGCAGTACTTCTTCTCGGATATCATCGACGAAGGGAAACTTCTCTACGACGCCGGAACCATGGAACTGGCGGAACGAAAAGAGCTGTCACCCGAAGAGCGCCTGCAAATCGCGCAGGATGATTATGACCAGTGGTTCGGTAATGCGCAGCAATTCTTCAAGAAACACAAATACAGTCTCTCAGAAGGTTGGCCCAAACAAGCTGCATTCGATCTCCATCAGGCAGCAGAAGCCGCCTACAAAGCCACCCTCATCATCTTCACTGGCTACATCCCCGACGAGCACTACCTCTTCATCCTCGGCGGCCAGGCAGCCCAGATCGATCCCGCCTTCGATACTAGGGCGATCTTCCAATCCGACATCGAATTCGCCCACGACGCCTTCACCGCGCTGGAGTACGCCTACATCGGCGCCCGCTACGACAAGCGCTACACCATCGACGAACCGACCGTCACCTACCTGGCGGAACGTGTCGAAGCACTGCTGCAACTTACCGAAGAACACTGCAAAGAAAAAATCGCCGCGCTGAAGAGATCAACAATTAACTAATATGCAGTCAATACGAAATGGATTTTAATCACACATGGAATAAATTTGGTCTTTTTCTAGTAGCAGCTGCTGTTATGGCAATTATTCTACTCAGCGTTATTGGAATTGAAACACTTAACAGTGAAACCAAACTGCCCCGTGACCTTAACCTGGAATACTTCATTTTCTATGGTCTAATTGGCTTATTCCTGTTTATTGTTATCTATGGTGCGATATTGGCCGCTTGTTACCTCTGGCTACTGGTTGCCCTTAATCGTCACTCAAAGCAGGAAATACTTGCTAGCATCGAAAGTAAATTTAATACAAAAAGTACGTTGCGCTCCACACTTTTGTGGCTCATAAGAGTAAAGTCATGAACTACCATGAATAGGTTCATAAGAACATCTCTTTGGCTGTTTGGCAGCATTGCCTCACTTTTGCTGGTGCTCTATCTCCTGATGCTCGCCATCAACTGGAGTGACGAGCATCCTTCCTCAGCTTATCTGGAGATGACAAATCGTTTGGCTACCCGCCAAATAGCGCCTGATGCAGAGAACGGTTTCATTTACATGATGGGAATATGTGCTCCACAAGGCGCAGATCCTTCTCAGTTCGGAGCAGAGCGCATCAGAAAAGCCAATGACTTTCTCGCTCAGCCCGGCAAAATGCTACCAGATGAATTATGGCAAGCAGACTGTAGCGAAATCGACACAGACACACAGATTATCGCCAGTATTCGCAAATCATGTCGATCCGCCGACAATTCATGTGTGGACACCCTGACAAAAAATGAACACGAGATAGAAAAGTGGCTGACAACCAATAGTTGGCAATTGGACCGCTACAAACGGTTACTTGCATATCCACAGTGGACAACAACGGTGGCACTTGATTTTCGCATGCCATTCTTCCGCTATTCAACGATCAGAAATATGCAGGACATGCTGTTCTTCAAGGCCTGGGTATTGGCTGGCCAGGGGAAAGCGACTGATGTCAAACAGCTTCTTGAGGTGGACATTCATTTCTGGCGAAATCTATTAGCCTCAGCCGACGTCCTTCTTGACAGAGCGGTTGCCATCAACTTAATACGCAGGCATTTCACCTTTGGTAATCTGATCCTTCGTCGTCTTGATGGCAACATGGCATTGCTTGCCATACCTGACTCATGGAAGTCCCCCATTGCCGGAGACGAAATTTCCATGAAAAATGTCGCCACTGGAGAGTTTGCTTTCTCAGCCAGTATATTAAACAAACCTACCGAACCTGATATGGGTGAAGAGGGCGACGCATCTTCTGATAGCGAATATTTCGATCCTTTCCTTGATCAGTTCTTCCAACCACAAGCCACGCTAAACGAAACTGCCACCTTATTGCTACGGGTCGAAGAACTGTTTTCAGTGCAACATGACAATTTCCCGGAAACATTGAAAGCGGCAGAAAAATTACAGAATCAACTCGGCATGTATCACTGGTACAACTTGAGTGGTCGCCTCTTGTTACCTATGACTATTTCCACCCATTCATCACTAATGACTCTTGCATATGACCTTGAAGGCAAAAGACGCGCTGCACTTATTACGTCAATGCTCAGGGCAGAAGGCATTGATGTCGACCATATTGCAGAGTCACTAGCCAAAAGCGACATCCGTGATCCCTATACCAATGAACCGTTCACATGGGATGCTGACTCGAAATGCGTGACCTATTGTGGTTTGCAGGATTCTGACACATCAAAGGTTGCCTATTTGTATTGAAAATGCATAAGGGCAGCACTTATCGGGCACATGTAGTTAATATCCACCCTGACTAGCCGCCATATCCGCCTTACGTGCAAGCATCTTTTCGGCCAGTTTTTCGCTACCACCGCTTTCAATAACAACCCGTCGAATCTGCTCGTCGGGAATCCGCGTCACCACTCTGATCGCCTGTTCGATTTCTTCGCTACTCATGTCGCCGAACAGTTTGACCGAGTGAGGGTTGTCGTTATCACTTCGTAACACGTCGAGTTCTGTCACTCGTTCACCGAACGCTTTTCCTTTGGGATCGCCCTGGGCACGAAACGCCAGTGCGCCCCCCACATCCAGTGTCAGTACTTTGCCAGCAATAACACCCTGGTTGTCACCATCGAAACCGGCTGCGTCCCAATTAGCAGTCCAGGCATGTACCCCGAACCACTGTTGCGCCTGTTTGCGCTCATCTTCACTGAGATGAGCGATACACTTCTTGTCGAGTTCTACCCACACGGTTGCGATCTGGTCCGGCGCTTTGCTGCGCACATAGCTCAGAGTTGGAGCGCCGGCCAGTTGGTAAAGCTTTGCCGCGATGAACTCATTACGCGCATGTTCATGTGATTCCAGCGTTTTGACGTAGTAGCGCTGACCACTATCGTCCTGATAGATACCCGCGGGGTTGGTGCCCAACTGTCCGCCGACCCGTTCCATGGTGTCGATGTCGATCACCAGTTCCTGATCGGTAATAGGCAAAGTGCGACGCACCAGCGCCAGTTGTGATGGGGTTTCAATGGCGCCCTTACGCACGTGACGCACGGCGCGGATCGCCTCTTCCGGGTCCATGCCCAGTTCTGCCAGCAATCGTGCGGCGATCATGCCTGCCCGCCCCAGACCACCCTTGCAGTGCACCAGCACATCGTCCCCATTGCGCAACATTTCGCGAATTTCGCGGCCCTGCGTCAGCCATTCCTCTTCGAATTTCTTTGTCGGCACGGAGTAGTCGGCAATGGGCAGGTGGCGCCATTCGATGCCCCGTTGCCGGATTTCATGCCCAAGCAGCGGTACCTTGAGTTCCTTAAGTTCCGCTGGTTCTATCAGCGTCAGCACCAGTTTCGCCCCCCATGCGGCGATGGTATCCAGATCGATACCAAGGTCACGCTGCCAGGCGCCGGTATGGGCATAGAGATCGCACTTGCCCGGGCAGAAGGTAATTCCAATCCGGCCATAGGACGAGTCCGCCTGTACTTCCGCGATCTGGAGAGGGTGTGTCTGGCTTGTGCGCACCGTCATGGGGCAATCCTGATGAAATGCTGAATCTCTGTGCGCGAGTCTAGCATGAACGCCCGCCTTGCTTGCCTTAAGGCAGCGAGGCGAGATTTCTCCTAGTATTGAGAGATGCACTGCCCACCGCTTCTTCGAATAACTAGCGGGATTCCCCCGTATGGGCAACACAACAGGCAACCACCGTGACAGAACAAGGGACAGGCGATACCGCAAATACTCGACACGACCGTCCCACTTCAATGGACGAATTGTCGCGTATACATAAGCATGTCCATGCCGGGGAACAATCCAGCGCGCTTCAGTCCATGCTACAGGCTGAACGGATTTACCATCTTTATTTCAACTTACCCTCGGCCATCATTATCAGCGTATTGCTGGCGCTTATCCTGGTCTATGTTCAGTGGCCGGTAGTTTCACCGAGTCGTTTACTTGGCTGGCTTGCCGCCCTCTTTATTGTCCTGCTGGGCAGAATAGTCATGTTTTTCGCCTGGAAACGGTCTGTCGATACAGATGTTCAACACCACTGGTTAATTTGGTTTCGTCTCGGTACGGTGCTTGCAGGCATCGTCTGGGGTGCTGCCGGTGTCTTGCTTGCGCCGTCAGGTGATATTGGCCACATCGTCTACGTCACTTTCGCCCTGGCAGGTTTGGGTGCAGGCGGCGCAACGACACTGGCTGTCGACCGCATCTCGGTTAACATGTTTTTACTATCGGTTCTGTCACCACAAATTATTTATCTTGCCCTGGAACAAAGCACGATAACTCACGGCATGAGTGCAATGCTGGTGCTGTTTTTGCTTTTTCTATTGGCCAGTGCATGGCAACTACGGTTACGTCTGGAGGAGAATATTCACCTTCGGCACACAGCAACTGAAAGTGAAGCCCGCATGCGACAGATGCTGGAAGGCAGCCCGATTGCCACACGCATTACAGATGCCGCCAGCAACAAAGTAGTGTTTGCCAATAAAAGCTATGTCTCGCTGATTGAATCGACGCCGGAGCAGGTGATCGGTCTGATTCCTTCAAATTACTACGCCAATCAGGAAGAGTATGCAGAGGCCATGGCTCACGTTCGTCGGGGCGAAGATGTCACCAACAAGTTGGTTGAGCTTCGCAGCCCTGAAGAAGGTGGCTGGACAAAATGGGCTCTGGCCTCATTCTTTGCCGTGGAATATCAGAACAGGCCGGCGGTACTAGGCTGGTTTTATGACATTACCGATAGAAAGATTATGGAAGATCGTGTCGAACACATGGCATACCACGATACTCTGACGGGTTTACCCAACCGATATCTTTTCAGTGACCGTCTGGAACAAGCCATCGCCACTGCCCAGCGTGAGCAGAGTGAACTGGCACTATTATTTGTCGACCTGGATAAATTCAAACCGGTCAATGATCAGTATGGGCACCACATTGGCGATCTTTTGCTAATAGCCGTTGCAGAACGTATCCGTGACTGTTTGCGTAGAACTGATTCCGCCGCACGGGTCGGCGGTGATGAATTCGTTGTATTGCTGCCGATGATTAAGAATGAAGAGAATGCACTAAAAATTGCGGAAAGCATCCGACACGAGTTAAACCGGCCTTTCTATATTGAGGGGCTGACGTTGGAAATCTCCTCCAGCACTGGAGTTGCAATCTATCCGCATCACTCCACCGATGCACGACAACTTCTCGACCTGGCAGATACCGCCATGTACCACGCCAAGACAGATGGCCGAGATCGTGTAAAAACTTATCACTCGGACCTGCAGGAAAAGAGTCACAATAATTAGGTGTTACGTACGATTTATCGTCGTGCTTTACCGCTAAGGCTCTCGATACTTATACGAAACATTTTGGTTTTGTGATCCAGCGCCTCGATATATTTCAGCCCCATCTCGTAGTGACCCACTGAGTACTTGTGCAGCAAACCTTCCAGTCCCTGCTGTTTCTCAGCATTGAAGACTTCGCTGGCTGTACCGGAGATAACAGTGCTTTCGTACTGCGTAGAAAACTTGTCCGGCAAGACATTAGTTTTCCCGACAACACAGAATGATACCTGCGGGTTGTAGCTGATGTTGTCGAGCTTGCGCCCCTCTACGGCGCAATGGAAATAGAGGTTGTCGCCGATCACGCAGTAACTTACCGGGATGCCGTACGGTAGGCCGTCAGCACCTACCGTCGAGAGGATGCCGTACTCTGCCTGCTCGAGCAGTTCACGCGCTTCATCCTTGCTTATAGTTCTATCCTGTCTGCGTGGTTTATCCATTTCGTTTCCGGACCTTCAATTTTATGCGGGCGTTCAGATTAACTGACACTACGCTGTCAGTATATGGGGAGTAGCGTGTAGGCTCCAACAACAACCATAAAGGAGCACTACTATGACCAACCGAATCACCATTCTTGCCCCCATCACCTTGGCCAGGGGCAAAACAGAGGAGGACCTGATTGCGGCATCAGATAAATTTCAGAAAGCCTTCGTCGACAAGGAACCGGGAGTACTCCGCCGTGAGCTTATCCGCACTGGAGATAAGGAGTATATGGATATTGTCCAGTTCCGTAGCAAGGCCGATGCGGAAGAGGTAATTGCCAAGGAAATGGCCTCCCCGGTTTGTCATGAATTCTTTGCTGTTATGGAGATGGGGGACTTTGCCGATGATCCATCTGCCGCCGTAGCCATGCATGAGTCACTGGTCACGTACAATTGATGTAATCACCACCGCCATACCGCCCTTTGATGCCGGGTTCCGCCCGGCTCTTTTTCATTTACCCACGGCTTCATTTCGTCTATATCTGTGCGTACAGCCCAGTATCTGTCTACACTTCCTCAGACAGGTTATCGTATCTAGAAGATGATTTACGTCATTTAGAATCAGGAATCGCACATGCGCAGGCTTAGAAATATCGGTCGATTCACCCTCATGTCGGTCGTGGCTTATCTCTGTCTTGGCGTGCCCCTTCCTGCGTCAGGACAGTCAGACGATGTGATTTCGCTGTCACAAGCGGAAATGAAAGCCATCGTGGTCCGGGCTACCGAGCGGGCCTCCCGCTGGGAGGGCCCCACCACTGGCCCGATAGCGAAAAGTGGGATACGGGTGGCAGTGATTTGCGAGGACCTGCGCAACGGTGGTGTGTTGGGAGTTGCCAGGGGTATCGGCGAAGCCGCAAATATCATGGGCTGGAAAATCAGGATGTTCGACGCCCATGGTACTTCGCAAGGGCGACGAGACGCCCTTAATTCTGCGCTATCGATGAAACCAGATGGGGTAGTCCTGCTGGGAAGCGACAGCTACATTCTCGAACCTCATCTCTCCCTGTTTGCAAAGCGCAGTATACCGCTGGTCGGCTGGCACGTAGGCCCTGTGGCAGGGAAGCTCTCCAGCGGAAGCATAGCGATGAATGTATCCACTGATCCGCTGGAAGTGGCCCGCGTAACGGCAATGGCCGCCCTCATCGAGAGTGACGGAAAGGCCGGAGTAATCATCTTCACTGACACCAACTTCGAGATTGCAATGCACAAGGCGAACGTGATGGCAGAGGTAATTCGGACGTGCAGTGAATGTGAACTGCTTGAGATGCGCCACTTACCGATCTCGCAAAATGCACAGCAAATGCCGAAGTTGACGCACGAGTTATTGGCACGGTACGGCAAGCGCTGGACTCATGCACTGGCAATTAACGATATCTATTTTGACTACGCAGCTCCTGTATTCACAAGTGAGGGACAGGACATTCATCTGTTTTCTGCAGGCGATGGCAGTCCGGCCGCTTTTTTACGCATACAGGCAGGTACCTTTCAATACGGTACAGTGGCGGAACCGCTAAATCTCCAAGGCTGGCAACTCATGGATGAATTGAACCGTCTGCTGGCAGGTAAACCCGTCAGCGGATATATCATGCCTGTGCATCTGGTAACGCCGGAAAACATTGCCTTTGATGGTGGTGCACAAATGATGTTCGACCCCGATAATGGGTATCGGGAAACCTATCGACAAATATGGCAACGTTAGGAAATTCCTGACATGGCCCCTTTATTCACACGCGTCCCATGGCTGCCACACTCGCTACGATGGCAGTTTCTAATTGCGATCCTGAGCCTGACTCTGCTGATTCTCGCAGGCGGGATAACTGCGGCCTACGCACTGCGAAGTGCCTCGATAATCACTCGCGAACTGGCGGAGGATCGCCTGGTACAGATGCAACTCGCCCAGGACCTTCTGCAACGGACACTACTGATCGAACGCGAGACCTATCATCTGGCAGATGCGTCAACCGTACCTGAGATGCAGGACAGTTACTCTGACATCGTCAAATTGCTGGGCGAGTTCGACGAGCTTATCGACCAGCTTGCTGCTGACAGCGGCGGCAGTGCCCTGCTCGATCTGCACCAGACAAGCCAACTGTTCCGCAACACCGTAAACGTCACCGCACAATTGCGTGAGGGCGAGCTACAACACCGCACTACCACATCGAACAACTCACCGACTAAACATTACTTCACCGATTTACACGACCAGTCGGAAAAACTGATGGAAGCAGCACGATTTCAGTCAGACCGTTTTACCCGGCTCTACCGTGAAGCCATCCAGCAACTGGATGAAATGACGCAACGTAATACTCGCTGGATCGCTTTATTGCTGGCAGCCAGTCTCATCGTCGCAGCAGTCATTGCACAACGTTTTCTGGGTCGTCACGTACTGGGCAGGTTACAACAGGTGAGCCACAATCTCAGGCTTGGCAATAATAAATCCGAAGCGGTAGTGAATGAGAACGGCAAGCTGTTCCCTGATGAGATCGATGAGATGGCACATGCGGTCAGGCTATTTCAGGACGACCGTCGCAAGTTGGGCCAGCGGACCTCCGAACTGATATTTGCACGAGACGCTGCCGAACAGGCAAACCGAGCCAAGAGCGTCTTCCTGGCAAACATGAGCCATGAATTGCGCACACCGCTCAACTCCATTCTCGGTTTCTCCAGTTTGATGCGCCGTAATCCGGACCTGTCGGATAGCCAACGTGAAAGCCTCGATATCATCAATCACAGCGGTGAACATCTTTTGAATCTCATCAATGATGTCCTGGAAATGGCAAAGATTGAAGCAGGGCGCCAGCAACTGGATATATCCGTCTTTGACCTTGGTGCACTGGTGCTGGATGTGCTGGACATCATGCACCTGCGTGCCGAAAAGAAAGGCCTGCAACTGTTGCTCGATCAATCCTCTGACTTTCCGCGCTATATCAAAGGTGATGAGATGCGCCTGCGCCAGATATTACTCAATCTGGTAAGTAATGCCGTAAAATTCACTCAGGAAGGCGGTGTCACTATCCGCCTCGGCACACGCCAGAATACGCATCACCACCTGATAATTGAGATCGAGGATTCGGGCCCCGGCATCAATGAACAAGATCAGGCGAGACTTTTCCAGCCTTTCGTACAACTTGAAACAACAGATGGCAAACAACAACGTGAAGGAACAGGTTTAGGACTTGCACTCACCCATGAGTTTATTCATATGATGGGCGGCGAAATCATCCTGGAAAGTGTCGTCGGAAAAGGTTCACTCTTCCGTGTCGATTTACCACTTGAACCAGCCAATGCCGAGGAAGTAGACAAAGTACAAACAAAAGCGCAAAGCAGTATCGTCGGTCTCGCCCCCAATCAACCCACATACCGCATATTGATCGCTGAAGATCAACGCGAAAACAGGCTGCTGCTTCAACAGCTGGTCGTTAATGTCGGTATGCCGACAAGATATGTGGAAAACGGCAAGGAATGCATTCGCGTTTTCAAGGAGTGGCATCCTGATCTCATCTTTATGGATCGGCGCATGCCGATAATGGACGGTCTGGAGGCAACCCGAAAGATTCGCCAACTACCCGGCGGCAACGAGGTGAAGATCATCGCTGTAACCGCCTCGGTGTTCAAGGAGCAACGCGAGGAAATCATCGCAGCAGGTACGAGTCATGTCGTGCAAAAACCCTATCGCCCAGAAGATATCTACGAGAGCATGGCTGATCAGCTGGGATTGAAGTTCCTCTATGAAACCGATGTCAACAGCACAAGAGAGAAAATTTCCAACGCTGAGTTGGTGATAAAACTGACCGGGCTATCAGAAAGTCTGCGCGATGAATTACGTCAGGCACTACAGAGTCTTGACCATAATGCTATCGTTTTGGCCATTGAAAAAATCCGCGATGTTGATACGGCGCTGGCAGATACACTCCAGCAACACACGGATAATTTTGACTATCCTGCTATTCTAACTGCCCTGGGAGAAGACGAAAATCCGCGTTAAACTTTAAGCCTTCGTATAAAAAAGCCGGGCAATGCCCGGCTTTTTGTTACTCCTTGCTGCGCGACGCCTTCTTGCGCTCGTGCTCGACCAGCAGTTTCTTACGCAGACGAATATGGTTGGGTGTTACCTCAACCAGTTCATCGTCATCGATAAACTCTAGTGCCTGCTCCAGCGTGTGAGTCAGGGGCGGCGTGAGGACCTGTGCTTCGTCGGTACCGGCAGCACGGATGTTGGTCAGTTGCTTACCCTTGAGGGCATTCACTACCAGATCATTGTCGCGCGAGTGCAACCCGATAATCATTCCTTCGTAAACCTCGGTACCGTGACCGATGAACATACGACCGCGCTCCTGCAGGTTGAACAAGGCGTTGGTCAAAGCCTTGCCCGGTGCGTTGGCGATCATCACACCATTCTTGCGGTTGCCGTAGTCACCACGTTTGAACGGGCCGTAGTGATCAAACACACTGTAGATCAAACCCGAACCCTGAGTGGCGGTGAGGAATTCAGTACGGAAACCAATCAGGCCACGGGCAGGCATGATGTAGTCGAGACGCACACGGCCGCGACCATCGGGCACCATATTTTTCAGATCACCACCACGGGAGCCAAGCCGTTCCATCACGGCGCCCTGATGCTGCTCTTCCACATCCACGGTGACCTGCTCAAACGGCTCCTGCGGTTCACCGTCGATGGTGCGAATAATAACCTCGGGACGGGAAACGCCCAGCTCGAAACCCTCGCGACGCATAGACTCGATCAACACGGAGAGGTGCAATTCGCCACGACCAGAGACGCGAAATTTATCCGGGTCGGAACCCTGCTCCACTCGCAGTGCCACGTTGTGCACCAGTTCCTGCTCCAGGCGTTCCTTGATCTGGCGGCTGGTAACGAACTTACCGTCCTTGCCGGCAAAGGGCGAGTTGTTAACCTGGAAGGTCATGCTCACAGTCGGTTCGTCGACACTAAGCGGCGCCAGCGCTTCGACAGCCGCCGGATCGCAAAGGGTATCGGAGATATTCAGCGGGTCGAGACCGGTAAAACAGACGATATCACCCGCCTGCGCCTCATCGACTTCAACGCGTTCCAGACCGAGGAAACCGAATAGTTGCAGCACACGACCATTGCGCCGTTTGCCATCCTTGTCGATCACGGTCACAGCGGTATTGGTTTTAACCCGGCCACGGGTAATGCGACCGATACCAATAACACCGACATAACTGTTGTAGTCGAGCTGTGAGACCTGCAACTGGAACGGATCTTCCGGCTCTACCTGTGGCGGGTGCACCTTGTCGACGATGGTTTGCAGCAGCGGCTGCATGTCGCCATCGCGCACGCTGGAGTCGAGTCCAGCAAAACCGCTCAGGCCAGAGGCGTAAACCACAGGGAAATCGAGCTGCTCGTCAGTAGCGCCGAGACGGTCGAACAGATCGAAGGTCTGGTCCAGTGCCCATTCGGGACGGGCGGCAGGACGGTCGATCTTGTTCACCACAACGATCGGCTTAAGACCGCGACGCAATGCCTTCTCGGTAACAAAGCGAGTCTGCGGCATCGGTCCTTCTACCGCATCGACCAGCAGCAGCACCGAATCAACCATGGAGAGCACACGCTCCACCTCACCGCCGAAGTCGGCGTGTCCGGGAGTATCAACGATGTTGATGCGATACTCGCCCCAACGGATCGCGGTGGGCTTGGCAAGGATGGTAATGCCGCGCTCACGCTCCTGATCGTTGGAGTCCATAGCGCGCTCTTCCAGCTGGGTGCGTGCGTCAAGGGTATCGGACTGCTTTAGCAGCTGGTCCACAAGGGTGGTCTTGCCATGGTCGACGTGGGCGATAATGGCGATGTTACGCAGATTCTCAATCACAAAGGGGTACCGGGATAGTGGTGCGGAAAATGGCGGCGATTCTACCTGAAACGGGCCGCGGGGGATATGGGATTTTGCGCGCCCTGCTATGCAGGGCGCGTTCGATAAGCTACTGCTTATCTGGTTCGTTCATCTTTTTGAGGAATTTGGCGGCATCTTTCTGCCCCTGGGCAATGGCCCGATTGAGCCAGATCTTCGCCTTTTCCTCGTCCGGCTCCACACCCAGCCCCTCGGCATAGGTTACGCCCATCAGGAACTGCGCATCGGGCAGACCCTGCTCAGCGGCCTTGAGCATATACTCGGCAGCGCCCACGGCACTGATATCCTCTGCAACCAGAATATGCGCCAGATTGAACTGTGCCTCGGCCAGCCCCTGATCCGCCGATTTTTTATACCATTCAATGGCCTTGTCCACATCGCGAGGCACACCCATACCGTTGTCGTAGGCGGCGCCAAGATTGAGCTGAGCCAAGGCATCGCCCTGCTCCGCCTTTTTACGCAACGCGTCGATATCAACATCGGCGGCCAGCACAGGCGCAGCAATCAGGAGTGCCGCGAGCAACAGGAAAATTCGTTTCATCACACTACATCCATACAGAATCGTGAAAAGCACCGCTTAATAGTAACAGCTTCACCCGCTTTGGCAGCGTTCGGCAGACGAAGTCGGTAAAAACTTGTGAACTATTGCCGAAAAGCGCCTTACCGCTGTGCACTCCCCGGACAGACATCTGCTTGAACCGTTTCCCCCATTCCTCTAAGTTGGAATCGATATTCCGCCGGATCGGGAGAATCCAATGAAACGCCTCATCGCTCTTTTTCTGGGGACGCTGCTCTGCTCCAGCGTTAATGCCACCAGCGAGGTCAATCAGGACGGCAAGGCGGTGATTCGCCTCGCCGCAGACGAGTATCGACAGATTGTCGCCGACACCCCGGTACTCAGCAACAAATCCCTCAACGATTACCTCAATCGCATCGCCAACAAACTGATACCTAAAGGTGAAAAGCTCCCCGGCGGCATCCGCCTGGATGTCACCATTCTGGAAAAGGAGATGCCCGAAATCTACGCCACCACCAACGGCCACATCCTGATCAGCAGCGGAGCGCTACTGGCACTGCAGAACGAGGCACAGCTGGCCGGAGTACTCTCGCATGAAGTGGCCCATCTGCTCTACGCCCACTATCCCGCCATCTACCAGGCGTTCAAGGACAAGGAACGCTCCGCACGCAGTCAGGCATTGATCGGTGGTCTGGCCGGGGTAGTGGTGGACTCTGCCATCGACTTCACCGTGCAGTCACGCACCAACGAGGTCTACGCCGATGTGGATCGCGGCAACATGAGCTACGAAGAGGCCAACCGCAAGATACTGGAGATCAATACCGGTGCGGGTCTCATCGACGGTTTTTCTGAGGTCTACGACAGCCTGCCGCCCGAAACCAAAGCAGGTAATGGCGACCCACGCCTGCCACTGGAGATGGTCGCCGACGCGGAAGGGCTGAAACTAATGGTCCACGCAGGCTATGACCCGGCTGAGGCAGGAGAAGGCTGGCGCCTGATGCGGGCCGCCGCTGATCGGGCACGACGCAGCGACAGTAATGCCTTCGCCATGAGCTTTCTGCCACCGCAGATGCGCTCACTAATGAGTGGTGTCGAGGGACCGATGGGACAGATCCAGGCTGAAGCCCTGACCCGCACCATCAGCCAGTTACCGCCGGACCGTCCCAAGCTGCTCGCCTCCCTGTCGCGCTCGAAAGAGATCGAAAAACTGAAGCAGGGACATAAGCTCACCGTCGGCAAGGAATCATTCAACAAGGCGGTCAGTGGTTTTCTCCTCGGCGATGCTCGTCGGGCTTACGATGAAGGTGACTGGCGCCGCGCCCGCGATCTCTATCAGGGTGCCTGGGACTCGGGCATGCAATCGGCTGAAGTCGCCTATCGCCTGGGACAGTCACAACTGGGGGGCATGGCCTTCGCCGCCACCGAACGGGAAAAGGAGTTGGCCGAAGAGTATCTGCTCAAGGCGACCAAACTGGATAAGAAAATGGCCGAGCCCTACAAGGCGTTGGGTGAGCTCTACGGTGAATGGGAACGTTACGAAGAGGGTGTGACGATGTACAACCAGTACCTCAAAGTGGCGCCAAAGGCGAAGGACCGTAGCCGTATCGAGCGACAGATCCGCAAACTGCAACGCAAAGCAGGGAGATAGACGATGAAGAAATTTGCCGGGTTAATCCTGTTGCCACTCACCTGCCTGCTGACGAGCAACGCTGCGCTGGCTGCCTCGGCTACCCTGCGCTACGGCTTCAAGGACGGCGCCACCTATACAGTCAAACAGCAGTACCACAACGTCGGTACCTCGGTGACAACGATGAATATGATGGGACAGGAGCGAACCATGGAATCGCCGCTGAACCACGTGACCAAAAATATCTGGAGCGTCAAAGCCAAAAGAGAGGGCGGCAAGATACTGCTCGACACCAGCTACGGCAAATCCGAAGGGGGTGAGCGCTGGGGCGATCCCTCCTCGGGCAGCGGCGCGGATATCTACGGCAAGAGTTCGGCCCGAGCAACATTCGATCCGACGAAGGGCCTTGTCGCACTGAGCGCCAAACCCGCCAAAGACCCTATTGTCGATAACATCTACCGTTTCCGTTTCGCCTGGATGCCTAAGTTACCGAAGAAAGCACTCAAGGTCGGCGACAGTTTCATTCATGACTACACCATGCAGAGTGGCATGATCACGATGAAGGGGGAAGACGAGTATATTCTCGACGAGATATCAGGGGACGTCGCCTACTTCACCGTGGAGAGTCAGTCGGTGGTAGTTCACGACTACAGCAAACTCTACCAGCAGCAGGAAGGGATGCCGCAGGGCATGGGACAGGCGATGGGTAACCTGACTATGGCCTATCAGGGCGAGGGCAGTGCCGCCTTTGATCTTGAGGAAGGCATTTTTGTTGAGCGGGAAATGAAAACCGCCTACACCACGAAGAAATCCAAAACTCCCGGCCTGATGATCAACAGTATGCGCGGCACTATCCGGGATAAATGGGAACTGGAACGACGCTAAAGCTGACCGATATGCAAAATAACTGGAGCGTCTATATCGTCCGTTGCAGCGACGGCACTTTTTATACTGGCGTGGCGAAGGATCTGGAGCGACGTATCCAGCAGCATAATCAGGGTAACGCCGGTGCCAAATATACCCGTGCCCGCCGCCCCGTCGAACTGGTCTATAGGGAAACCGCCGTGGATCGCTCCACGGCGCAGCAACGCGAATACCAGATACGTAAACTCAGCGTGGTACAGAAACAGCAGCTGATCGCTAGCCAATAGCCGCGTCCCGCACATAACGCTAAGATATCGACAATGCATCGTTCGTGCCTGGAGATACCATCTGAAATGGTGCAACAACTGAAACAGGATTGAGCATGTCAGAAGAACGTCGACGCCATGTTCGTATTGAGGTCCCCATGCCAGTACTGGTCACCCATCACGCACTGGGTACCATAGAGCTGGTCACCGCAGACATCTGCGATAACGGCGTCTTTCTCAAAGCGGAGCCCAGCCAGTGCCCCCCCGTGGGTGACGAGGTCACACTGCAACTCAAAGGTGGTCTCCTCGGCGATGGCGAAGAACCACCACTGGTTAGAGCACAGGTGGTCCGCATTACCGAAAACGGAATGGGTGTGGAATTTTTGTAACCACACTCATCAGAAATCGATATGCCCACATCCTCGCGATGCCCGGGCAACAGGAGCATGTAGCAATGGCTGAAGAAGAGAAGCCACAAGCGGAAGCCGCTGAAAAAGCTGCGCCGAAAAAAGCAGCAAGAAAGAAGGCTTCCACAAAAAAGCGTGCCGCACCGAAAAAACGGGCAGCGAAAAAGCGTGTGGCGAAAAAATCCGCCACACCCACCAGCGAGACTGAAATCAGGGTAACCCTGGAGAAAGGATCTGCCGCCGCCGCGACATCCGGCAGCCCAACACCACAGAATGCAGTGCCGACCCCGCAGGTCTGGTGGCGTGCCGCGCTCATGATCGGTGTGGTGGTACTGGTCTTCAGTTACATCCGTCAGGCCGCCCACGACGATGGCATCACCGTAAACAAAGGCATAGCACCCTCACCCTGGGCCAGTGATGCGCCGCTGGAAGAGTCGGCACAGCCACATCCGTGGGAACTAGCACCGCTGCCGGAAGGTAACGATTTCGCGGCGCCACAGCCCTATGCGCCGCAACCGGGCCAACAAGCCTACCCCGGACTGGACCCATGGCAACCCTCAGCGAATGCCGTAGAGCAAACGCCCCAGCCGTACTACCCGCCGCCCCCAGGTTATTACAGCTCGCAGTCTGCGCCCACCTATCAACGCTAGCAGTTTCTGCACGGCAACCCAGTCATGCCCATGCTAATCATGGGGTTGCATGATCTGGTGGGTACAGGCTACGTTCTAGTTAATGTAAACTTGCGCTTGGCACCATCCCGGGCACCACTGCCTATAGAAAAATAACCAGTGCCCTCATTACAGAAAAAAACATGCAAGGTATTTGATTCATGACATTTTTATCATTTCCACAGCTTCTCAAGGCGCTCGTTGTCGCCGTGGTAACGGCTGTACTCGGCTATCTGCTCTACCCCCATCTGGGCCTTGATGCCACCGTGCCGGTAAAGGTCTATGTCTTTATCCTCGCCATCGGTGCGTTTATCGGTGGTCTGGGCGCGGCAATCGATCTCAGTAGTACTGGCGCAACCGCCAAGGGTGGTGAGAGTGTTTCGGTCTTTGTCGGCAACCTCTCCTTCAAGGCCTCCTCAGAAGAACTGCGCGAACTGTTCGCACCATACGGCGACGTTCGTTCGGTGCGTATCATGAAGGATCGCGCCACCCGTAGACCACGCGGTTTCGCCTTTGTCGAAATGGGCGAGGCACAGGCCACCAAGGCAATCAAAGGGTTGGATGGCAAGGAGTTCATGGGCCGCTCCCTGCGCGTTAACGCCGGTGTCGAGCGCAGTCAGCAGGACAGCTGAACGATAAACCCGCTACAATACGCCGCGGTACAGTCGATGTGCCGCGGCGTTTTACTTTTCAGATAATGGCATGAGCAACACCATCACCCTTAGCGACTTCCTGCAGCAAAGCGGCACTCAGGCCCTGTTTTTCGATATGGGCCGCGGCATTCGTCCGCTCGACCCGGAGCAGTTCCGCCGCTTCGATGCGGCACTGGAACCTTACCCCTATCCGTTACAGCAACACGCCTGGCTGGCGATCCTCGGCAAGCATGGTGAAGAAGCAGAAGGACAGTTCATCTGGTTCCTCAAATTTCCACTGGATGAACAGGGTCTGCTGATACAGGGCACCCGCGACGACTTCCTCGGTCGCCTGCTGCAAAACCACGAACAGAACGCCGAAGAAGCGCCGGAAAGTCCCTACGGCTTTAAACCCAGGGAGAGTGTGATGGCTGCCTTCCATGCCATCGCCACCCGAGCCATGGCACAGTCACCGAGCCGTTTTTACGACCATGCCCGCAGCTACCTGCGTGGTGAGCCGGGTTACGACCAGTGGGCCTTTGTCGGTGTTCAGGGCATGGCTGATGTCGCTGCGCGACTGGATGAGGAAGCAAATCGGCAATTGGTGCAACAGGCATTGCCACAATTGCCGCCGCCTGCCCTGGTTGCCTTTTGTGGGTTTCTGGAAAATGTCGCGCTGGATGGCGCTACCGTCGAGATTTTGCTGCAGCGGCTGCAGCAGGAACTACAGAACGAGGAGCCCGACCTCAACACCGTGGTGGCGTTACTACGCAGCTTCTCCTGCAGCAGCGATCCATCACTACGTGAAACAGCGGTAGGCGAAGCGCTGCAAAGCCGGTATAGCCGTCATGTCGAAATCCTGGCCGCCATTGCCGCACGTAACTGGGAAAGCCTGCATAACGAAGCGTTAGCCAAATCGTTCTGTGAAGCACTGGCGGAGAATAATCTGGGGCATGATGCCTTTATCCAGATCATGGCCGACCTACTCTACCTCCCCGGCCTGCGGACCCCGCTGCTGGCGCAGTTGCGAAATCCGGAGCGCTCAACAGCACTGGCCGAGGCGGTCGGTGCGATGTTCAAGACTTCACTGACCTGAACCTGCTCAGTATTACATCAGCACCTTTTTCGTTTCATTCTGCGCGGTAGTAATCCGTTTAACCGCAACGGTAGCGAGCTGGATGTACCACGGCTCCTCACGCATGTTGTAAGCCAAATCGCGGCTACCGTCTTCCCGCAGATGGATAATGACATTCGGCTTCTTACCCGGATCAGTCGTTAACCAGCCACCTACGAAGAGATCGCCGCTGATATCTGCCACCATGCTGTTGACCATGGCGTCATCAGGAGTGACTGAAGCACTGAAGCGTCGGTCGATCTCACCCTTGCCGTTAAGCTTGATCAGACCGTTGGCCTCGCGATTGCCGTAGCTGGAGAAGCTACCGCCCACATAGATAGCGCCGCTACAGTTGTCCACGGTCACCAGGCTGTTCACATACTGCTCACCTTCACCAGCAAAACGTAGCGGTGCAAACCGGCTGTTCAGTTCACCCGTTTCAGTAAGACGGGCAAGATGATCGACAGATTCATCGTCGTAGCTATGGAACCAGCCGCCAACGTAGATATCGCGGCTATTATCGTTGGCCAGGGCCAGGGCGAAGACCTCACGGTCAAAACCCTTTCCGGGATTGAAGGAAACCTCCGCGGTACCGTCTGTATTGAGGCGGGCAATATGCTGCAGGGCGATATCGTCATAGGCAGTAAAGTCCCCTGCGACATAAACATCTCCGCTACCATCATTGGTCGGGACGATGGCACGGACGATGTCGTTGGTGCCCTTACCGATGTTGAAAGCCTTGTCCACAGAGCCGTCAGAATTCAGGCGTACAAGGTGATTGGTTTCGACACCGTTATAGTGGGTAAAACGGCCACCTACATAGATATCACCACTACCGTCACGGGCGGGGGCGATCACTTCCACCCGACTGTCGAAGCCGTTGCCAATGTTGAAGGTTGTATCGCGGGAACCGTCGTAATTAAGACGAACAATGTTGTTAACTGCACCCTTATCGTAGCGGCTGAAATCGCCGCCGACATAGAGCGCATCGCTGCCATCCAGCGCGGGGGCTATGGTGTAGACTGCGTTATCGAACCCCTTGCCGGCGTTAAAACGCTTATCCAGGATGCCATCCCGACTGACACGAGCCAGCCCCTGTGCCGCCTGGTGGTTAAAGGCGGAGAAATAGCCACCCACGTAGAGATGGCCGTTACCGGCATCGGCGACGGCTAACACCTCTTCGTTAAAGCCTTTGAATTTACCGCCGGTGCTTGCTGTATTGTCGCTACTACTATCCAGGCAACCGCCAAGGGTTAGAAGTCCACCGACAAGAATGGCCCCGCGTAGTGCATTGTTAATCAAACCGATTGAGCCTTTCATATCGCATACCTCCGTACATCCGGACACAACGTCTTATCCTTGTAGACGAATGTGCACCCAAGATGGATGAGGCTCAATAGCAAAAACAGGCTGTTTTTCACGTTCCTGAGAACCAACTCACAAAGTGGACGTACGCTGGCTCACAAAGCAGAGAATCCTTAAAAACAAGGGGAATACGTGGTGGAGGAATAGCGCTCTTCAGCTGGCAACCGAGTTCACATTCAGGACACGATGTTTTGCCCGAATAAACGAACTATGGGGTAGATAGAGCAGCTCGGCGATACGTCGCACCATGTGTTCTTCATAGCGATCCACATGCCCATCGGCTGCGGCGACCCGCCAAAGCAACTCGATCACCTGCTCCTTCTGCTCATGACTGAGCTGATCTTTTAACAGGGAAGTGAACTGGTAGTAATCGACCGCATCGGCCACCTCAGCCTCGGCCAGGGAGTAGAGCGCGGTCACCTCGTCTACGCTGAGGCCGAAATGTTCGCGTAGCGCCTTGGCGGCGGCATCCCGCTCAGTTTGATAGATCACATCATCCTGGCGTGACATCTCTACCAGCAAGGCAGCTGTCGCCAGGTGCAGGGCATGTTGCGGATCGGTATTCTCCATCCCTACCGGATTGATGATCCTTCGCTCCACAAAATCCCGAATCGCTTGTAACATTCGTGATATCCCGTGCTAATTTGATGCAATATCGGTGGGAATAACCAACCGCTCTCACCATACCGACCCACAAAAAGAGAGATAAGTTCATGATCGAAGACCTTAAAGGGGACGAATCCTGGCGCCTGTTCAGGATTATCAGCGAGTTCACCGAGGGTTTTGAGGAGCTTTCAGACATCGGTTTCGCCGTCACCATCTTCGGTTCAGCCCGAACCAAACCGGCCGATCCCTATTATCAGGCAGCAGAAAAGATTGCCGCGTTACTGGCCGATGAGGGCTTCGCCATCATCTCCGGCGGCGGCCCGGGCATTATGGAAGCGGCCAACAAAGGTGGTGCGGAGCGGGGGGCCACGTCGGTAGGACTCAATATCGACCTGCCCTTCGAGCAGGTGCCCAATGAATACCAGAACCTTTCCCTCGACTTTCGCTACTTTTTTGCCCGCAAGGTCATGTTCGTCAAATACTCCATGGGCTATGTCTGTATGCCTGGCGGCTTCGGCACCCTGGATGAGTTCTTCGAGTCCCTGACCCTGATGCAGACCAACAAGATCTATCGCATGCCGCTGGTGCTGTATGGCATTGAGTACTGGGAAGGCCTGCTTGGTTGGATGCGCAGCAAGCTTATCGAACATGGCACCATCTCCATGGAAGACTTCGATCTCATCACCCTCACCGACGACCCCAGGGAAGTGGTGGCGATCATGAAGCAGCACCGCGACTGGAAACAGGAGAAGATCCGCGAGGCGCACCTGGCGGAAATGAAGAAACGCTTTGGAGAAGAAGGAGGCAAGGAATGGCTCGAATGCATGGAACAACTCTACCCGCAAATAAGGGAGATGCTCGGCAAATAGCCGACTATCCCGCATACCCTGCCACCGGTCCCGCGCCGTTGCCCCGCTGGGGCATCCTCGTTACACTCGTCGAGTACAGACTCGGCTGCGTGACGCGTCATGCGGTCTACTATTAGGTCAGACCTAGCTTTCGATATAGTAACCAGACGGAGGCATATCTATGCCTGCAGATAACAACAACGATACAGCTGAAAATAAGACTGCGGCCCCAAGTAGAGCCAAAGCAGAATCTCTGCTGGCGCAGATCGCTGCACTAAGCAACAAAACCCTCCCGCCGCTGCTGCGAACCATGTTCGACCATGCGGACACCACCCTGTTTGAGATGGCGGAAAAAACCGGGGAAACCGATCCCAAGGAATCGCCCTATCTCGTCACCATGCGTGAACTGCGTAATAACCGGGTAGAAATGGAAACCGGATTTTATCAGGAGATCGCCCGCTCCTTTGAAACGGCTCTAATTCCCTCAGGTGGAGCTACAAAGGAGAAAGACGATGAACCAGAATTCAACTTCGACTTTGATTCTCTGTCACTGGTAGAGGACGAAAATCTGGAGGGTTCTCTCGCTGCTCAAAAATTGGTAGACCGCCTCAAATCCCGGGATCAGAACCTGTTCGACACCATCGACAAACGACTTGCTCATTTGCTTTTACCGCATAACGGGCACTCTCATGATTTTCCTGCTACGCCCGAGACAGTATGCAACGCCTTCAGCAAATCGGTGAGCAATATCGAACTGGAACACAAGGTTCGTCAGATCATCTTCAAGCTGTTCGAGATCCATGTCATCAATGAATTGGCCGGATTCTATGAAGAACTCAACAACCTGCTAGCAGAAGGTGGAATTCTGCCCGAGATGCAGACCAACCGGCCCTGGCGTAACCAGGTTGTCCAGCGAAGTGCACCCGCCCGTGCGGCAGCGCCGGGACAGGCAACTACTGCGCCTGGTAGTGCTGATGCAGGGATTGGTGGAAGTACAGGTGGATCCGCCTCCCCACAAGGCGTAAACACTGGGGCCACGACACACAGCAATACCGGCGCCGGGGATATTCTCGGTGGTACGGGTGGCCCACAGGGAAATGCCTCTACACCTACGCAAGCCGGAATACCAACGACCGCGACCAGTGTAGGTGACTCGGCTACCGCAGGAGAGATCGATACCAGCTTGATGAATAACCTGCAAAGTCTGCTCAATTTCCAGGGCAACAATGCCGTCGTTCCCATTCAGCCTGGCACCAGCGTGGCCCCCGGTGCAGCGATCACTCAGGTTCAACCGGCGCAACTACTCACTGGCCTGACCGGCCTGCAACATCAGCAGCCAACCAGTGGCGTTGCCATCGATAGTGCGTCACTCAAGCAGATGCTCGCTGGTACGTTACAAACCGACAGTAACAGTACTGTCGGCTTCCAGAACCGGGAAAGCATGCTGATCGATATGATCGCCATGCTGTTCGAATTTATTCTTGAAGACACGACGATTCCCGAAGAGGCCAAGAACCAGATATCACGGCTGCAGATCCCTATGGTCAAGGCAGCGTTGATCGACGAAAGCTTCCTGGCGAAAAAAGCCAACCCCGCACGGCAACTCCTCAACCGTCTGGCACAGGCGAGCGCCGTACTGGAAAAGAAGGGTAGTGAAGACTCCCCGCTGCTGCAGGCGGTCATTAAGGTGGTCGACACCATCACCGAGCAGTTCGAAAGCGATATGTCGATCTTCGAACAGCAACTCCAGTATCTCACCACGGTACTGGAACAGCAGGATAAGGAAGAGGAACAGGTCAGCGAACGCATAACCAGCGTTAAGGCAAAACGGGAAGAGGAGTTGCGTGAACACAAGCGCATTGAAGACTCCGTGCGCCTGCGACTCTCCACCGTTGAGGCCTCGGCACCGATCCGTAATCTACTGGAAACTACCTGGCAGAAGGTACTGGTACATACCGGCATCAAACACGGAACCGACAGCGAACTGTGGCTACAACGTAACGACTTTATCGACAAGTTGCTCGATTCCCTCAAGCCACGTGACGATAAGGAAGCGATGCGTCAGCTGATGCTTCTCATTCCACAAGTGGTCGGCACACTACGCAAGGGCATGCTTGAGGCGGGTTTTAGCGAAGAAGCGATCCAGCAGGTACTTAAGGTGATCGAGCCGATGCATATGGCGATCATCACTCACAAGGACAGCGGTGACGCTATCGCCGAAAAAGCGCGTAAGCACCACGCAATGGAAAAGGCGCTGGATGCCATGGAAGCTGAGATGTCCAACCTGGACCAGATGCTGGAGAGTCTCGACGGTTCGCTGCTAGACGCAGACTATGTCAGTGAAGAGGCACCGATTCCCGCTGAGTTACTGGAAGACGTAACCCTTTCTCACGAAGAGCCGCTTTCACCCAACGATCTACCTGATGATGAGTACATTGAAAGCGTACGCAACATGGAGATCGGGCAGATGGTTATTCTGCATGACATGGATGATCAACCGGTCCGTTGCAAGCTCTCCTGGAAGAGCGACTTGCTGGGGGAATATGTCTTCACCAACTGGCGCCACAAGGTCGTCGCAGAACGAACCTTAAACGGTCTGGCAGTGGATCTTTTCCGTGGCAAACTTGAGCTGCTGCAACAAGCTTCGATCCTGGAGCGTGCATTGGGCAAAGTAATGACCGGCCTGAAACAGGGACAGCCACAGGCGGATAGCTCCCCGGCTTAAAGCTCATTCAATACGCGCAGGGGACTGGTCTGCACCACCCTGCGCGTACCACGATATCCCGCGACACCAATCAACAATGCTCCCAACGGTGGCAGCACCAACCACAACCACCACTTGAAACTGTAGTCCAGATTGAATACCTGCCAGTAGAGAATAAAGGCGATCAACTCCGCCCCTGCAGCGGCAAATACCCCCGCCAGAAAACCCAGCGCCGCATACTCAGCCAGATGGCCGGAACGCAATTGGCGACGACTTGCTCCCAATGTCCGCAGCAAAGCCCCTTCGTGCAGCCGTTCATCAAGGCTAGCCTGCAACGCAGCATAAAGCACGGCAAAACCTGCCAGTAAAACAAACACCAGCACATACTCCACCGCCAGGGTGACCTGCGCCAGAATACGTCGCACCTGTTCCATGATTCGATCCATATCGATCACCGTCACTGCAGGAAACTCACGCAGCATCTGCGCCAGTTCAGCTTTACGTGCCTGCGGCAGATAGAAACTGGTGATATAGGTAGCAGGAAACCGGTCCAGCACAGCGGGGGGGAAGATCATGAAAAAGTTGGGATGAAACGAATCCCACTGCACACTGCGCAAATTGTCTACAGTTGCCTTTAATACTTCGCCACCAAAGTCGAAGGTCAACTCATCGCCCAGCTTGACACCCATGCGTTGCGCCAGCTTCTCCTCCATCGAGACCAACGCCTTGCCAGACGCATCCCTGCTAAACCAATTTCCTGCGGTAACTTTGTTATCCGCCGGCAAATCGGTGGCCCAGGTCAGGTTCAGTTCACGATTGAGCGCGCCACGGCCACGCTCTTCATCGCCGACAAACTCCTTGCTTTCGATACCGTTGATCTGCGCCAGCCTTCCACGCACCATCGGATAGAGCACGGCATCGTGAATATTCTTCTGCTCTAGGAACTGACGGAAAGCATCGACCTGTTCAGGCAACACATTAACTACAAATTGATTGGGCGCGTTGGCAGGTAATGAAGTCTGCCAGGTGTTGAGCAGGTCGCCACGCACCAGCGCGATCAACGCCATCGCCATCAGGGTGAGCCCGAAGGCGAGGATCTGTCCCACACTGAGCAGTGGCCGACGCCACAGATTATTCAAACCGAAGCGCCAGGCCACACCCACACCACGATGCAACAGACGGCTGGTCCGAAGCAGGGCTAGCGCCAGCACGCCCAATAACGCCAGCGCGATCACCGCGCCACCAATCACCCCGAGGGTCATTGCCGCACTACCGGTGTAGCGCCACATCAAGCCCCCCATGGCCAGTAAAGCCGCACCATAGACCAGCCAGCCACGCAGCGGCATCGGATCGAGCTCGCGGCGTAGTACTCGTAGCGCGGGTACCTGGCGTAGACGCATGACCGGCGGCAGAGCGAATCCGGCCAGGACGGTGATACCGGTTAGCATCCCCACAACCACTGGCATCCATCCCGGTGCAGGTAGCACGGCAGGCAATAGCTCACGTAACAGAACGAAAAGACCGAACTGCACCAGATAGCCCGCGATCACCCCTATTGCAGAACCCAATAACGCCAGCAGCAACAGTTGCGGCAGAAACAGTGCCAGCAGATCCCGTTGCCCGGCACCGAAGCAACGCATCACCGCAGCCATATCGAAGTGCCGCTCCGAGTAACGTCGTGCGCCCATGGCAATCGCCACACCCGCCAGCAACACTGCGATCAGACTGGACAGACCCAGATACTGCTCGGCCCGATCCAGCGCCGCGCCCACGGTGGGACGACCACTACGAATATCGGTCAGGCTGTGACTCGGCTCCAGGCGTGGTTTAAGCCAGCTCTTGAAGCGTTGTAACGCCGCATCGTCAGCGGCAAAAAAGAGGTTGTAACTGACCCTGCTTCCCGGGCGCAGGATCGCTGCCCGCGCCACATCTTCACGGTTAATCAACAGACGTGGTGCCAGCCCGGCAAAACCACCGGCGACACCCGGCTCATAGGCCAACACACGCGTGATCCGTAAGCTGATGCTACCCAGCTCCAACGTGTCACCGACATTAATACCCAGCAGCGGTAATAACCTGCCCTCGGCCCAGGCCTCACCCGCTGCGGGAATAACCTGGGTAGTGAACTCTTCACCGAAGGGTTGCTTCGCTACCCGCACCTCACCGCGTAACGGAAAACCCTGCTGCACCGCTTTGATACCAGCAAGCTGAAAGTTGTCGCCGGCAACTACCACCGAGGGAAACTCCAGGGTTTCGGTATGCGCGATACCCAATGCATCGGCCTGCTGTAACCAATCCGCTGGGTATGCTCGCGGACTACTCAGGCGTAGATCCCCACCCAACAGTTCCGCCGACTGATTAACCATCGCCCGTTGCAGACGATCGGAGAAAAAACTGATGGCGCTGGTCGCAGTCACCGCGATGATCAGTGCCAGCAACAAAATACGCAGTTCACCGGCACGCCAGTCGCGGCGTAACAGACGCCAGGCCAGGGGCAATCGTTCAAGCAGAGCGTTCATTACTCACCACCCGACCGCCATCGAGGCGAATGCGTCGTTTACAGCGCCCAGCCAGTTTTTCGTCGTGGGTCACCAGGATCAGGGTGGTCCCCTGTTCTGCATTGAGGGTAAACAGCAGATCGATCACCTTCTGCCCGGTAGCGGCATCAAGGTTGCCGGTCGGTTCATCGGCGAACAGCACGGGCGGCGACATGGCAAAGGCACGGGCGATGGCAACACGCTGCTGTTCACCGCCGGACAGCTGGCGTGGATAGTGATCGGCACGGGAAGCCAGACCCACACGCTCCAACAACTGTTCTGCCTGCGGCAGTGCGCCACCGACTGCTGCCAACTCCAGCGGCAACATCACATTCTCCAACGCAGTCAGACTGGGCAATAACTGGAAGCTCTGAAAAACGAATCCCGCATGCTTACTCCGTACCCGGCTGCGTCCATCCTCATCGAGATCGTTAAGACACTCCCCCGCCAGATTAATCGAACCATGACTGGGAAGATCGAGTCCGGCCAGCAATCCCAACAGCGTCGATTTACCGGAGCCGGAAACACCGACCACCGCGACACTCTCACCGGCGGCGATATCGAAACTAACATCGTGGAGAATGGTCAGTTCTCCTGCTGCCGTCGCAACTTGCTTACCCACCTCATGAGCAGAGACAATGGCAGCTGTTTTCTGGAGATCGGTCATGCGAATCCTTTTTGCTTCACTGTTGTTGTGCTTCACATCGTCCGCCTGGAGCGGAACCATACTGGTTTTCGGCGACAGTCTCAGCGCAGGCTACGGCATCGAGACTGGCGAGGGCTGGGTCGATCTGATGGCGAAACGCATTGCCGACAAAAAACTTCCCTACGACATCATCAATGCCAGCATCAGCGGCGAGACCAGTGCAGGTGGGCTGTCACGTATCGCCAGCCAACTGCGCAAACATACTCCCGATATTCTGGTTCTCGAACTGGGCGCCAACGACGGCCTGCGCGGCCTGCCACTCAAGGCAATGAAAAGTAACCTTAGCAGCATCATTGGTCAGGCCAAAGTGGCAGGCACCCGGGTGCTACTACTGGGGATGCAGATGCCTCCCAATTACGGCCCACGCTACACCGAGCGCTTCTTTGCTATTTATGGGGAGTTGGCGAAAGAACAACAACTGCCGCTGGTGCCGTTCCTGTTGGAGAAGGTTGCCCTCGACCCTTCGCTGATGCAGCGGGATAACCTGCATCCCAACGCCAAAGGCCAGCCGCTGCTACTGGAGACGGTGTGGCCGAAACTCGGACCGATGCTACGCTGACATACACCCTGCCTGTAGCACCAATTAAGTTCGTCAATATTCCCTGTTGCACCACGACTGGTCATATCACGCACAATAATCGGCCATCCCTTCTATTTTTCCTGGCCCACATCTTGCTGACACGGTTGTACCAACCCAAAGGAGTGAAACCGTGTCGAACATAGAGCATCCTGCCCGCATCAACAGGGACTATATTCGCCTGCTACAGGTAATGCGCCGTTTTATTCGTGATGAATTTTCACAGGATATTCGCATCTCTAATGAGGATGCCGCGGAGCAATTACTACACTTTGCCGAGCGCTCCCGTAATCACGTACTGCAGGAAATGGGTATGGAGTTGCGTGAATTTGTACAGCAGTTACCTGTTGTAGATGAAGAAAACAGGACGAAGGTTCGCTACTACCGCGGCGCCGCCATCGCCAGTAGAGAAACTCCAGGTGATGCAGAAGACCTAACACCTGTAACGCCACAGAGTAATCCGAAACGAGTCTATCGCGGACAGGTTATCGGCGATTGATCAGAATCCACTCTGGCGCAGACCTGTTTCCCGCAGGTGGAACGAGTACATTTACCTCAAAGTAGTCTGCCGCCAGTGTCGCGGCCCAGGCCTTTACGGCCTCCGCCTCTTCACGCCCGCCCGGATGTCCCGTGTAAGCCAGTACCGAGATCACGCCTCCGGGCATCAATAATTGCTGCGACTGTTCCAGTGCCGCCAGCGAGGTGTTAAGTGTCGTCGTGCGCTGTTTATCACCGCCTGGCAGATAACCGAGATTGAACATCACCGCTTTTACCCTGCCGACTAACGACTCAGGCAAGGCAATCCGCATCGCCTCATGCCCGGCGTGATAGAGGGAAACCTGTTGTGACAAACCCGCCTCATCCAGGCGGCGACAGGTTTCATCCAGTGCAGTCTGCTGAATATCAAAACCGTAGACCTTGCCGTTTTCGCCGACGCATTGTGCAAGGAACAGCGTGTCGTGACCGTTACCCACCGTCGCGTCGATGACCGTGTCACCTTCGTCGATGATTTCTCTTAGTGCGACGTGAGCCTGCTGAACCAGTGATAGCGATGGTTTGTTCAATGAAACAATTCCAGATGTCGTCGGATATCAACATCGATCGGTAACGCGCATTCACTCAATAGTGCATCCGCAAACCTCTCCGCATGCCAGGGGATAAGTAAAGATCCCTTGGAACCGAAACCGTTGAATATTCCCAACTGCGACAGACGCGGATGCAAGCCGATAAAGGGTTGGCGATCCTGTGTGGCAGGACGTACGCCCGCCTGATGATCCAGCAGACGATATGCGCCAGGTTGTTGCAGCAGTTGCGGCAGGGCCCCGAGTAAAATCTCACGCGCTTCGTCGGTCGGTGTCTCGTTCAGTTCTTCATGTTCGTAGGTCGCACCGAGACGATAGCTACCGTCGGCCCGCGGCATCAGCCAGCGACCCGCGTTAATCATCACCTGGGGAAGTTTTTGTTCGATCTGCAAGGCGAGGATTTCACCCTTGGCCGGGGTAAAGGGTAGCCAGTTGAACCAGGGATTATGCATCGCCTTATAACCTTCACAGAAGATCACCTGACCGCAACTAATCCCATCGAAACCAACATAATCCTCTTCCGGTACGATCTCGTGGTAATCGATCTGTTGTGTGCGGTAACGACCGGTCTCCAGCAGGTATTCGCGAATCCCCTCGAGCAGCGCAATGGTGTCGAGATAGCCTGTTTGCTGTTGGGTAAAGCCGCCCAGTGGAGCGACATAGGGTGGTTGCAGTTGTGACGGTTCCAGCCAGTCACCGAGATAGTCATCGTACTGCGCATCCTGCTTACGGGTCTGCCACACCTGTTGCTCTTTCTCGTTACGCAGCAGGCGCCACATCGGCTCTTCAATCAGTAACTGACGTCCCAGCATCTGTTCCAGCGCACGATAGCGCTTATGCGCTGCGGGCAAACATTCATCGACCCCGACGGTTTTGACGATACGTTGACCGGTAACCGGGTTGATCAAACCGGCGGCGGCGACGGAAGCGGCACTGGCATGCTCGTCGTCGAGCACCAGAATACGCTGGCCACGGTGGGCCAGTTCCCAGGCAAGCAGACTACCGGCCAGACCCTGGCCGATGATCAGAAAATCGATATCGTGGTGATTCATCTTGCGTACCGAGAGAAAACTGTGGCGCTCAACATGCCACCGCTGTTCGCTTCACGCAAGCCTAGAGGAATAAGGTCAGGACACCAGTTTGACTATAAAGTCGATTGCGATAAAGCTCGCCATAGGCAAAAAATCCCGCCAGCGGGAATTCACCCAACGCTTCGCTAATCATGTACAGCTCGGCCGAATCGTCACCAAACAGGTTGCGCCCTCGGTTAATACAGGAGATGTAGATCCCACCGCGAATAGTTTGATCGCCCACCTGCTCCTTCAACTGCTGCAACATACGTTGCATATCCTCGCGAGCGGTATTGCCATCACGGCGGCAGAAGAGCAACCTGTCGCGACCTTCCATATAGTCGCCCACGGACAATAGCTGATGCTCAAGGTCTAATCCCATCAGGGCGCGCACCTGATAGTCATCACGCTTTGCCCCATCAATCGGCAACCCCACAAAGATATAACCACCGAGTTTGCGCAGATCCCGTGCAAGCATTTCACCTACATCCGACTTCAACACCGCCAGTGCCGGCTGCCCATCCAGCTCCAGCACTAGGTTCTGATCTGCCTGATCAATATTATGTAGCGGCCCGATAGGACTACACCCCTGGGTATGCCCAACGACGACATCCACCCTGGGCGAAAACAGCACACCGGAAATACCGTCATCGAACACATCATTGGCGATCTGTCGTGCGCCGCCATCGGCGGAACAGAGACCACCGTTAATCATTCCAGCAGGGGCGCGATCGATAATGCTGTTAATGAAATAGGAGGTAGCGACATAGGTCGGTTCGGCATGCAGGATGCCGGAGCAGTAACCCTCTTTGGCACACCAACGTGATAAGCCAGGTGCGAGACGCGGAAACATCTCTTCGGTATTGGCAATAAAACGAAACTGCTCAGGAGGAATATCGGTCAACAGAATGGCCAGGGCCGGTTCGTCATAATACTCCTGCGCGGTAGCGGCGATCCCCATACCGGTGCTGCCGATCCACTGCACACCGGGCACCGCCTGGCGCAGACTTTCGATAACCAACGGCAGCTCCGCGACGAGATGATCCGTTGCGTAGACAAACCCCAATGATGCTTCCGCGGGTATCTCCCCAATCTGCGCAAGACAGCTGCGTACGATACCTGCGGCGCTATCACCACAGGCATGACCGTACAGAAATTGCTGCACGTGTGACTCCTGTTCTCGTTATTTTGTGTAGTAGTTTTATTTTTTCTTTTATCGTTATCGCTGCCAGCAACAAAACTCACAGCGCCCAACGGGATAACTGCAGGCTGCCACAATCCTGAAACCGCGCCAAGCCCCGACATTGGGTTGCTCTTCCTACTGCAGTAGACTGAACCACGGTTAACTGCGGCTTAAGGCTCCCTCATGCTGAACATACTGACTCGTCTGTTTCCTTTCTGGGCACTGCTACTCGCTTCCATTGCCTGGTATCTGCCCGAGCCGTTCAGTCGAGGCAAGGGACTGATCCTGCCGCTATTGGTGGTGATCATGTTCGGTATGGGCATGACCCTGACCGCCGCCGATTTCCGCAGGGTGTTACAACGGCCGAAAGTGATAGCCCTTGGCGTTGCGCTGCAATACAGCGTGATGCCGCTGCTCGCCCTGCTTCTCTCCCGCCTGCTGGAGCTGGGACCCGAACTGACCGTGGGCATGGTGCTGGTCGGCGCCAGTTCCGGTGGCACCGCCTCCAACGTCATCACCTATCTGGCGCGGGGTGATGTGGCACTCTCCATTACCCTGACCATGGTCTCCACCCTGCTCGCCGCAATCCTGATGCCCGGCCTGACCTGGCTCTATATCGGCCAACTGGTGCCTGTACCGCTGGAGAAGATGTTGCTCAGCGTGCTGCAACTGGTGATTGCACCGGTACTACTCGGGGTCGCCATCAATAGCCTGCTGGGGACGAAGCTACGTCCACTGAACCGCCTCTTTCCACTGCTCTCCATGTCGGCCATCGTCATCATCATCGCGATTATCGTCGCCCTTAATCACGATAATCTGGCGCATACGGGTCCACTGCTGTTACTGGCCGTGGCGCTGCACAATCTTGGTGGGATGGGTTCTGGTTATGCCCTGGCACGTCTGCTAGGCCACGATACGGTAACCTGCCGTACTCTGGCGATAGAGGTGGGGATGCAGAATTCCGGTCTCAGCGTTGCCCTGGCAGTGAAATACTTCAGCGCCACCTCGGCCCTGCCGGGGGCGCTGTTCAGTATCTGGCACAACCTCAGCGGTTCGCTGCTAGCTGGCTGGTGGGCAAGGCGCATCGGGCAAAGTGCCGATCGACGGGTCTGAGTTCGATCTGTGCGGCCAGTCTCGGAATCACCCCCACCGCCGATCTATCGTCACTACTCCCTACAGCACTATTCAGGGGTAGTACCGTGGAAATCACCAGCAATGCCAAATATCGCTTTAGCAACCGCTTTCAGGGCGAGCACCGCTTCGAGCTGTTCAACGAACACTATTTGAGTGTTCGCAGCAAACTCGGGTTACGTCCCACCGAGTTCAAAATGGAGGTGGCCACCCTGCAGCCTGAAGCGAAGCGAGTTGAACGTCCGGCCTGGTTCTGGCTTGCATCGACCATTCTGATCCTCGGCATTACCGCGTTTATTGCCATCACCGTTATCACCCATCCGGAAGCAGTCGACCTGCTTATCGCCGGTGGTGCAATCGCCGTGCTGCTCCTGCTGTCCGGCTATTGCGCGGCGGTGTTCCTGCGTAAGTCAGAAAGAATCTGGGTGTTCGAAACCCGTGCCGCCCACTATCCGCTGATCAATATCCCCTATAGCCGCCACTGTCGCCGCGAGGCCGCCGAGTTTGTCGTGCGCCTGGAACAGGCGATCCGTGAGACCACCGAGCAGAAGCGCTACAACAAGGATGACCTGTTCGCCGGGGAGATGCGTATGCTGCGCCGTCTGGCCAAATCCGGCGTGCTTAGCGACGACATGTACGACACCGCCAAGAAGAGCATGCTTGGCGACCACCAGATGGTCACCGCCACCCTCGGCTAAAGCCCGTCCACGAGATATCCAGATCCACATCTGCGATTCCTCGCAGTCAATATATTCGTTTGACGTAATATAACGACAAGGATATATTACGTCTCATGCATATATCCGCCGACCAGTTTTTCACCGCCCTTGGAAACGACATCCGCCTACGCTGCCTGCTGTTGCTTGAGAACAAAGGCGAACTGTGTGTTTGCGAGCTCACCCAGGCCCTCAACGAACCCCAGCCGAAAATCTCCCGCCACCTCGCCCACCTGCGCGAATGGGGTATCGTCACCGATCGACGCGAAGGACTCTGGATCCACTATCGCCTCCATCCCCAACTCCCCGAGTGGGCGGCGGAGATACTGCGCACCACTCGCACCGCACTGGAAAACACCAGCCCCTACACCACCGACCAGCAACGTCTCGCGGCGATGACCAAGCGTACGGCGTGAAGATGCGTTGCTGGAGTAATTAGGAAAAGCGATGTTCGAAGCCCTGGCCAACCTGCTGGTCTACCAACTGTTTGCCCTGCCACGCGGTACGGCACTGGCCGATGCGCTGCACTTTTTCATCATGGATACGGCACTGATCTTCTTTATGCTCACGGCCGTTATCTATGTCATGGGACTGTTGCGTGCGCTGCTCTCGCCGGAACAGGTGCGCGACTATGTGCGCGGCAAGCCACGCTGGCTGGCCCGCTCCCTGGCGATCCTGCTCGGCGCAGTCACACCTTTCTGTTCCTGCTCCTCGGTGCCACTGTTTATCGGTTTCGTCGAAGCGGGCATACCACTGGGCGTCACCTTCTCCTTCCTTATCGCCAGCCCGATGATCAACGAAGTGGCGGCGGTGATCCTGATCGGCATCCTCGGCTGGAAACTGGCGGCACTCTACATCGCCGCCGGACTGACGGTAGCCTATGTCGGTGGCGTGGTGATGGAACGCTTCCGCCCTGAGCGCTGGGTTGAGGAGTATGTCTGGAAAATTCAGGTCGGTAGTGCCGGCCAAACAGAGCCGGATCGCTCATTGCGTGGACGTCACCGCTTTGCGGTTTCCGAGGTGAAATCGATTGTGGGCCGAATCTGGAAATGGGTAATTGCCGCCATCGCCATCGGCGCCCTGTTCCACGGTTTCGTGCCGCAGCAGTGGGTCGCCGATCACATGGGCGGCGCCGACAATTGGCTGGCGGTTCCCGGCGCGGTATTGCTGGGCGTCCCCCTTTACGCCAACGCCACCGGCGTGATCCCGGTCGCCGAAGCCATGCTCGGCAAGGGGGTCGCCATCGGCACCACCCTCGCCTTTATGATGAGTATCGCCGCCCTATCCCTGCCGGAGCTGTTAATCCTGCGCAAGGTGATCAAATGGCAGGCACTGGCGCTGTTTAGCGGCGTCCTCGCCATTGCTATCACCCTGGTCGGCTGGGGCTTCAACCTGCTAACCCCATGAACGATTAACTCAACGGAGTAGTTACATGACCGAGGTACCACAACTTCACTCTTCCATCGTCGCGATGGTCTCCCTCGCTGCGGGAATCGCTGCCAAACACCCCGATATGGGACTCTGCCAACTGGGCCGACTGCGCCAGATGGGCGTGCCGCAGGAGCAGATCGATACGGTAATCGAGATCGCCCGTCATATCCGTGACGAAGCGGGAGAGAAACTTGACGCGGCCTTTGCTGAAAAGAGTCAGGCCAATACCGCAGGCAAACCACTCACTATCGGTGTGCGCGAAGAGAGCGGCGCCTGTTGCAGTTCCACCGCCAGCGGCCAGTCCTGCTGTTAATCAAGGAGCAAACGATGAAAACGATTAAGGTTCTCGGCAGTGGCTGCCGCAGTTGTGTCAGCACCTATGAATTGATTGCCGAAGTGGCCAAGGAGAAGGGCGCAGAGGTGACGTTGGAGAAGGTCGAGGATATTGGTCAGATCATGGGCTATGGGGTGATGTCGACCCCCGGTGTGGTGATCGACGAACAGGTAGTCCACAGCGGCAGCATCCCCGAGCGTAAATTGATCGAAAGCTGGCTGTAATCCTTTGGCAGATTATTTGCCCAAATAGGGAATACCGGTTCCACCGAGCCCGCAATAGCCGCCAGGGTTCTTTGCCAGATACTGCTGATGGTAGGTCTCGGCGTAATAAAACGTTGTAGCCGGTACAACCTCGGTTGTTATCCGCCCCATTCCCGCCGCGCTGAGGATTGCCTGGTAATGGGCCTTGGATGAAAGTGCCGCATCCCCCTGAGCCTCGCTGAAGTAGTGCAGCAGGGAGCGGTACTGTGTACCAATATCGTTACCCTGACGCATTCCCTGGGTTGGGTCGTGGCTCTCCCAGAAGATTCTTAACAAACTTAGGTAGTCGATCTTGCCCGGGTCGTAGATTACCCGCACGACTTCACTGTGGCCGGTCTTTCCGCTACACACCTCTTCATAGGAGGGGTTTTCCGTATAGCCCCCGGCATAGCCGACCATGCTGGAGTAGACGCCAGGGGTTTCCCAGAAGCGCCTCTCTGCCCCCCAGAAACAACCCATACCAAAAACTGCCATCCGCATCCCATCGGGGAACGGTGGCAGGATACGGTGACCATTGACGTGGTGGAGTTCGGGCACATTGATTGCCTCATCCCGACCCGGTAACGCCTCTTCAGGCAGGGGGAGTTCCAGTTTGCTCTGCGCGGACATCGTGTCACACCTCTGACGACATTTTCCTCACTTCAAGTTAGCAGAGACGCGGGGAGGAAACTATCTGATGGGTGGAAAGCATCGGGGGCCATTATGGCCCCCGAAGAATTTACTGCTGTTGCATCGGCTCTGCCGTGGTGTCGGCCTGCTCGACCATCGGCGCATCACCGGTCATCTCTTCCGCACCACTATCTGCAGCGGCAGCTTCATAGATGAAGTTTTTCTCGGTCAGTACGTTGCCCGCATCGTCGATCACATCGACAATCCACTCCCCGTACCACTCTGGCATCAGGTTCTTGCTCGACCAGACACGCCAGCGCGGACCGCCAACATTGAATTTCACTTCAGCCATCACCTCACCGTTAAATTTCCACAGGTGGGTCACGGTAGTGCCTTCCATGTCGCGCAATTCGGTGAAGAAGATCGCGCTGCCATCAGATGCGGGGATAGTGGTCAGATCGCTCACCGGTTCACGATCCACCACGGCGGTGGTGATCACGGCACGTGCAACTTCTGCATTGGCAGCCGAAACTGAAAGCAGCGCTATCAGGGAAACCAGTGCAACGGAAATTTTCTTCAACATGACTTACTCCTCTGGGTAAATTGCACAACAACTGGATCAGGAACCTCCCTGTCCGGGTCGCGCCATCATCTCGCCAGGGTCACGATGGTGCCATGACAACAGTCACAATCCGGTTATTTGCCTGTATCCAGAACCTCCTGCGCAGCGGGTGTCAGCGGTTGCAGATCATCCTGAGTAATATCGCGCATGTGAGTATGGCCCATCGCCCGCAGATACTCCTCCAGAACCGTGCGAGTTCCGTCAAAAAAGGCGGCGACTCGCGCAGCACCGATATGTGGATCGATACGCTGACGTAATGTCTCTTTTTGAGTTGCTACGCCGGTGGGGCAATTGTCCGTATTGCAGGCACGGTAGTACTCGCAACCCAGGGCAAACAGCGCCGCGGTGGCCAGAGCACAGGCATCGGCACCCAACGCCAGCGCCTTGATGATGTCGCTCGGCGTACGAATACCCCCCGTGGCGATCAACGACACAGGCCGCTTGCTGTTGCGATTGTATTGCTCGATCAAACGGCGAGCGATGGGTAGTGCCATGACCAACGGCATACCGAAATGATCCCGTACATGGGTCGGTGAGGCGCCGGTACCGCCACCAAAACCGTCGATAGTGATGAAGTCGGGTTTAAGGGAAAGCGCCGCCTTCACATCCTCTTCAACATGATTGGCAGCGATCTTGATCCCCACCGGCTTTTCCGGAAAGTGACGGCGCATGGAAGCGATGCGCTCGGCCAGTAGTTCAGGCTGCGCCAGATCAGGAAAGTGCGCGGGCGAAACCGCCGTCTCTCCCATCTCGATACCGCGTACCGCTGCAATTTCTGCGGTAACCTTGGAGGCAGGTAATTCACCACCCAGCCCCGGTTTGGCCGACTGGCCAATCTTGATCTCAAAGGCGTCGGCCTTGGCCATATTCTCCATGTTCCAGCCGAAGTAGCCGCTGGCCATCTCCAGTATGTAGCGTTTCGCCTCGGCGCGTTCCTCGGGCAACATCCCCCCTTCACCGGAACCGATCAGGGTATCGGCCCTGGCCGACCCTGCCGCCAACGCTATCTTGGCCTCCCGGGAGAGCGCACCGAAAGACATATGGGAAACAAATGCAGGTAAGGCCAGCTGCAACGGTTTGCCGGCACCGCGACCGAGTAACACCGTGGTACTGACCAGTTCACTCTTCAACTTGGGCAGACGTGCCAGTTGTGCTGCGCGCAGATGGAAGTGATCGAAATCGACCACTCCGCCAGGTTGCGGCGCCTCGGCACCCATGGCATCGACAAGGGGTAATTTACCTGCCGCAAGGCGTCTAATCTCCGCCTTGCCACGGGCATCGTGGGCCCAGCGACGCCAGCGCCCCTGATAACCGTCGAAGGTACTTTTGGGTAATGGCGGTACCGCAGCGGCATCCACCTCGACTGTCTCGTCTTTTATCCGTGCGGGATAGGTGGCGATCTGGTCATGGGGATCGTAAGGAGAGATGCCGGTTTCCAGATCGAAATTCCAGCCGTGTAGCGGGCAGACTGCATCGCCGTTCTCGACCGTTCCCTGGGAGAGTTGTCCCTCACGGTGTGGACAGCGATCATCCAGGGCAAACACTTTCCCCTGATGGAGAAACAGGGCCAGAGGCCGACCGTTCAGGTGTACCTCAAATCCCTTTCCTTCGCTCAGCTCCGCCAACGGACAAACCGTCACCCATTCAGACATTGCTACCCCCTTGTTATGTCCCTGCGATTCTTGGCCGCAGTATTGAAGTACTTTTCGAGTATAACGGTCGCAGCGGCGGGGATCATTCCGGGCAATAGTGACGATAGAGCACGGCGATTACCTGGCGTATTGCCACCACAGCGGCCTTGCGCCCGCTAAAGCCATGGTGACGACAGAGCTGCGACCATGGGCGGCGCTGCAAGACTTTCTCTTCCAGTAAGGCACGCTGCACCTTATCGAGAATGCGTTGTGCCGTGCCATCGGCCAAGGCTTGCTGCACCAGCTTGTGAATCGCCGCTATACAGATTTCATAGCCGCGTAAACCGAAGGCAAAGGATTCTAGATCGGACCAGTCGTACTCACCGAGTTCAGGATCTTGCCGTGGAGGAGTCACCGCCAGCAGGGCATCAGCCAGTTCAGTCTCCAATCCTGCCAGCGGCTCCGCCAATAGCTCGGGCAGGCTTTCGGCAAAACGTTGTCGCGCCAGCGCGAATAGCGCCTCACCCCGTTCTGAAAGGGGCTGCAGAACCATCACCGCATGACTACCACTGGAAGCCTCGCGGCTTAATCCCAACCTGACGGGAAGATAGTCGCGCCCCAGCCAGAAACGCAGCAACGGTAAATCGGCGCCAAAACTGGCACCGAGCAGATCGCTATTCGCCGCCCGGGTTGCCTGCTGTAGTTCGTGCAGCAGCATCCCGCCCAATCCACGTCGTTGCACCGCGGGGTGGACCGCGATACGCATAATCCGGTTAATGCGTAGTTGTGCCGCCTCGGCCAGCCCAGCGTGATTGGCCAGCGACTGAGGTAACAGATGCCCCTGTACCCGACGCCGACCCAACATGACCTGGCCGGCCAGTTCCGCATCCAGCCCTCCCTCATGGGCCAGTAGCGCCACGGCCACGATGTGCCCTGCGTAACGCAGCACATAGAGCGATTGTCCCGGCCCATCCAGTAGTTGCCGTAGATCGTTAGGGCTGGTGCGATAGTGGGCCAGCACCAGCAGGCCAAACAACTCACGAAGATCGTCCTCGCTTTCAGCCAATTGCTGCGCTTCGAGTTTTTCGAACTGACAGGATTCAGGCACGGCACCGGCGACCATCTCTGCGGTTGCTGGTTCGGCATCCAGCAGCAATGTAGAAAAGCTCAGACGCTCCAGTGGGTCGCCCTCGGCCCAGCGAACCGGAGTGCTCAGTTGCAGCGCCTGCCAATCGGGGGCTTTTTCCGTCAGGGTCTGCTGGAAGCGCAGGGCAAAGCCGCGACCTGTCCCCTCATAGCCATGGATGGTGGTGGAAAAGACGCTACGGGGATAACGCTCAAGCAAAGCCGCGAGGATGGCGGCCGGGATCGCTGCCGCCTCATCCACCAGCAGCAACTGCGCCTGGCGTGGCGCCAGTAACAGGGCATCCGGGGCGACAAATTCAATCATTCTTCCTTGCCACAACAGGCGCCCACGATGAGTTTCACAGCCAGGCAGCAAACTTGCCGCGTGAGTGAAGAGAGCGTCAGTCGCCGCGATACGTGGTGCGCTCACCAGAATGTGTTCCATGCCTTGCTGCAACAACTGAGCAGCGGCAATCCCCAGGGCGGCCGATTTACCCCGTCCCCGATCCGCACTCAACACCAGTGGTCGCTGGGGTTTGTTGTTTACGAGCTGATGAATCGCCTCGACCGCCTGCTGCTGTTCGGCACTGGCGTAGATCGGATCGCGCCAGCTCAGCTGAATACTGGGCAATTCCGGCAGTGGCGGTGAGGTCTGCCCTTCCTGCCACAGGGCAATACCCGGCGTTTCTGCGAGACAGCGTGTAAAGCGGGAAAGAAAGTGACCGCTCACATCGTCCATAGCGTAGGGGTAACCCGCCATCCGCCGTGTCTGGAGATCGGGTCGATTCGGCCACTTCGGCAGCGGCGGTGTCAGTAACAGCAGTAGACCGCCCGCCTGTACAGTGCCGGTCAGGGCACCGAAACCCTCGGCATCGAAACCCTCATGGGCATCGATAACCAGCCAGCTCACCTCTCGGCCCAGGCGGGTACGTGCCCGCTCCCAGCTCAACGTCTCAGCAAGTGCAGGAGGATTAGCACCCAACCACCAGATTGCACCTGTTGCAGATGCCTGCAGCAGCGTCTCAGCCTGCTGGCGACACCATGCTGAGTGACCGCTCACTACCAGCACCGCCCTTACACGGCTTGAAGACGCCGCATCAAGCAAGCGTTCAACGAACTGTTTCAGGGATGTGTTGGACTCAGACATGGCTTCCAGCGCCGTTTAGGGGCTTCAAGGGTAGCATTCGGCTTGTGGGCGGGAAATGAGAAACGGTTACCAAAAAGACACACATTTTTACGGTGATTTGCCATTTTCTTGATCAAGATCAATAGAAATTTTGTCGTTTATTACTACCTTCTTATTTACTGATATCTGACTTGAATCTCCGCCGCCTGTCGGGGCCACGGAGATTAGACTATGGAGGACACAATATGTGTATTCGGGTCGGCAGCAATGAACTGGAGTCGGTAAAAAATCTGATGGGCATGAGCCTGATGGCGGTTGTGGCCGAGGCGCTGGAAGCGGATCTGGACGAGATCAGCGAAGAGGCGCGGCTGGTTGAGGACCTGCACATGGACCAGGCCCACGGTGAAGAGCTGAAGGTGATGATCGCCGATGTCTTCAATGGACTGGAGGTCGACCTCGAGACAACCCCCACCGTATCAAGTCTGTTGGATAAGGTCGTATTGAACGAATTCGCCGGTCTGGAGGGCATCACCGAACCGATGATGACCCGGGTACCTGAGTTCGCCAGCTACCCAATGGCACACGTGGTCTAAATCTCAGGGCGTTTCACCGCCCTCGATTTCGCGTCCAAAGAGATAGGTCGATTCGACCGTCTCCATATAAACCTCTTCAAGACGTAACGCCAGGGCCTGGGCAGACCAGGTTCTGGCGTGTTCCTGTCCCAACCGCCCGAGTTGCTTGCGCAGTGTTCCGTCTGCCAACAGTTCCAGTATTGCGGCGGTAAAGACCGCTTCATCCTCATCCACCACCCGTGCACCCTCGCAATCCTTGAGAATATCCACGGTTCCCATCCGTGCGGTAGAGACCACCGGCACACCCAGCGCCATCGCTTCCAGTAACACCAACCCCTGGGTTTCGGTACGCGAGGCAAAGATGAAGATGTCACCGGCACAGTAGCAGTCACAAAGCGTTTCCAGCGAATTCAGGTTACCGATCCACTGCAGGTTTTCCTCGATCCCCAGTTCCTGACCCAGCTCGCGCAGGTGTGCTTCCGCCGGGCCCTCACCGACCATCAGCATCATGATCTCAGGAACGTGCTGTTTGACCCGCTGTACCACCCGCAACAGAAAATCGATATTTTTTTCGTGCACCATCCGCCCAACAAAGAGCAGTGCCGGTCTCTCCACAGGAATACCGTTTTCTTCACGGAACCGCATTCCGTCACCGTGACTGAAACGCTTTAGATCAATACCGGTCGGGTTGATATAGAGCTCGCTACGTACGCCGTACTCTCGCAGCACCTGGCTGAACGCCTGAGTCGGCACCACCACCGAATCGACCTGACTGCACTGTTGTCGAGTCAGATGACGCACCATCCAGCGCAAAAAGAAGCGCGGCAGAAAGCGCACGTAATAAAAAAGATACTCTTCAAAATAGGTGTGATAAGTCAGTACTACAGGAATACGGAGCCGCTTTGCCAGTTTTACTCCTGCATAGTGCGCGACAAATGGCGTCTGGATATGCAGCAAATCTAGATTTAGTTGCCGCAGTTCAGATTCCAGTCTCATCACGGCAGAGAAACGCATCATCCGATCCTCCGGATCCACGTAGACCACACGTGAAGGCACCCGCAGGATCCAGCTCTCATCATCGGTCGGCTCACCGTAATCGGGGGCGATCAGAAACACCTCATGACCTAACGCCATCAATTCACGGCGAAAGGTTCGAATAGAGGTCGAGACCCCGTTTACTCTCGGGAAATAGACATCGGAAATAATGGCAATGCGCATGGACAGGTATCGTGGCAGCTGTTGCCGACGAGAATAGGCTGCACAGATGACGGCGCCATGACACTTTTCTTGCAGCCATATTGCAGACATCGATATTGCAGCGGTGTAGAAACGAAAGCTGCCGTAGAAGTTTCATCTTGCTGTCAACGAGCGGTCATATTGTTGCCGTTCAATAGGCCAAACCTGGTAGACAGGGGATACCCCATGACAAGCAAACGTCACTATCGCAGCATCTTTATCTCAGACGTCCATCTTGGAACCCGGGACGCCAAAATCGCCTTCCTCAAAGATTTCCTGCAACAGAGTCAATGCGATCATCTCTATCTGGTCGGCGATATTTTTGATCTGTGGAAACTGAAGAGGGGCTGGCACTGGCCACAACTTAATAACGAAATCCTGCGTCTGGTTTTCCGTATGGCTCGCAACGGTACGCGGGTGACCTATATTCCAGGCAATCACGATGAGATGTTCCGCGACTACACGGGGAATAACTTCAATGGCGTGTTTGTCGAGAATGAAGCGATCCATACCAGCGCCAACGGCCGAAGTTATCTGGTCATTCATGGTGATGAATTCGACTGCATTATGCGCCACAACCGTTGGCTGGCGCATATCGGTGACGGTGCCTACGACTTCCTGCTGTGGCTGAACCACTGGTTCAACAAAGCCCGTCGCCGCCTGGGGCTCGGTTACTGGTCGCTCTCTGCATTTCTCAAGCAGCAGACCAAAAGCGCAGTCAACTTCATTGGTGACTTTGAAAAGCTGGTCTGTCACGAAGCGGAACGGCGTGGTGTCACCGGCATCATCTGCGGTCATATCCATCATGCGGTAATGCGTGAGATCGATGGCATCGAATATAAAAATACTGGCGACTGGGTGGAGAGTTGTACTGCACTGGCAGAACACCATGACGGCAGCTTTGAACTACTGCACTGGACCGAGCAAAGCGTGAGCCTGATGCGGGAAAAAGAATGTGCGACGTTGCACGGGGCAACGCCAACCCACAAGGCCGCCTAGGACTTTAGCCTAACACCACGTCCAGTAGCATCATCAGGCAGAATCCGCCCAGCAGAGAGAAAGTGATCGTGCCGCTCTCATCGCGGCGGTGGGTCTCCGGAATCACCTCATCGGAGATCACATAGAGCATTGCACCCGCAGCAAGGGCGAGGAAATAGGCCAGCATCGGTGCTGCCATCCACACCAGTAAGCCACCGAACAGACCTCCGATGGGCTCAACCAGGCCACTCGCCGCTCCCACCAGCAGTGCAACCCAGCGACTATAACCGACGGACATCAAGGCCACCGAAACTGCCAGACCTTCCGGGATATTCTGCACCCCGATACCGATAGCCAGACTCTCACCTGCGGCCGGGTCCTGCTGCATCATCGCCACACCCACCGCCGTGCCTTCAGGTAGATTATGCAGGGTGATGGCAAAGACAAAGAGCCAAATCCGTTTCATTCGAATTCCTTCCGGCCCTTCGCGTCCCATGTGCAGATGCTCGTGCGGCATGTAACGGTTCATCAGCCATAACAACAGTGCACCGGACAGCACCCCTGTTATCACCAGCGCCATTCCCTGTAACTCTCCACCGGTGATCAGGGTAGCCTGTTCGATACCCGGCAATAGCAGGGAAAAGACTGAAGCGGCGAGCATGATCCCTGCCGCCATACTAAGCATACCGTCTTCAACCCGCCGCGGCAGGCGCTTTACTGCCACCACAGCAAGAGAGCCGATAGCCGTGGCAGAGCCCGCCAGCAAACTGGCGATAAAGGCATTTTGTACCTGTGATAGATCGGGCTCAAACATGACCGTTACCCATTCCCTTTAGCGGCGGCACGATTATGCTCACCACTCTAATCAAGAATGCTGGCAGATTGGCACAGTTAAAGCCGCGACGAAAGTTTTCGTCGAAGCGAGTAAGGCTTGGTGTTTAGCCTTTTATTGCCAAATCGTCTGGCGGAGGGAAAGCCGCTGCCAGTTTATCGGGGACTTCATGACGGATAACCTGATTGAGTGCATTATTGCCCATCACAAAACAGGCGAAGATCATAATCAACGTCGGCATCACACCGATACGAGTCAGCGCCACGGCAACAAAATGGCTGGGACTGTGCGGATCGATAGTTATTTCCAGTACCCAGCTGATCAGCAGAAACACCAATGTCAAAGCAAAGCCGATGAACAACCAACGAAAATTACTCAACGCCGCTCGCCAGTGCACTGCGACAAACCAGGGCCCGGATGCGGCGAGCGTCCGACTGCGCTGACGAATATAGAGCATGAACAGGATTGAGATTGCCAACGGGATCAGGATCGCAATACGACCAATACCGAGGAAAATGGAGAGAGGGCCAAGTAACAACAGGGCGCCAAGATTAACCATGAACAACTCATGCGCCGCCCTGGCCGACTTGAGTTGGGTTTGCGGGATATCAAAGACCATGGGACTGCTCCCTGAAAAACAGCGGTAAAGCGAACCCTTGGGGGGACAAGGAACCGACTGAATATTAGCAGTCATTGAAACGCTTATGGAAGCGTAGCGGAGCCTTTTTTCTCCCCGGCAGCAATGACCACCCTGTCACGACCTTCCCGTTTCGCCTGGTAAAGCGCCGTATCCGCCTCCGCGATAAGCTCCCGTCCACTCCGCCCGGAGACAAGCAACGCAACACCGATAGAGATAGTGACCCCGGGAAGATCCTTGTAGGCCAGACGCTCTGCCGTCTGCTCCCGCACCACCTCACAGAGGCGCTCTGCCACTTCAATCACCTTTTCACGACTCAGGCCCGGCAGGATCACCACAAACTCTTCGCCGCCGAAACGAACCGCCGAGTCGTCAACACGCAGATGGGAAAGCAGTATTGCGCCGAGAATCCGTAACACCTCATCTCCGGCAAGATGCCCGTAAGTATCGTTAAAGCGTTTGAAGTGGTCCACATCAAGCATCAGCAATCCCAGATCACCACTGTCGGTGTGCGCCCGCTCCACCAGACGCGGCAGCATTTCATCCAGCCAGTAACGATTGTAGAGCCCGGTCAGAGTATCGATGCGAGCGCTACGGGCATAACGTTGCTGCAGAATGAAAGAGTCACTCAGTGCTTCGTCATCCTTGCGGATACGATGGGAGAGCATGTAGAGCAGATTACGGGCGACAATATGTGAGGTGTTGATCAGGAGCCAAAGGTCGCCCCGGTCCAGGACCATGATATTGCTATCTTCGGCAGCAATCACCCGGGCAGTAGTCGGCTTGCCATCAAGCACCGACAGTTCCCCGACACATTCACCCACATTGACGTGAGTAACAAAGGCGCGATTTTCCGCCGCCAATTCGATGCGCAGTGAACCACAAAGAACAAAATAGAGAGAACGATTCTCGTGCCCAGACTCAAGCAGCACCTCGCCCTTCTTAAGCGGGCGCTTTTTGACAACCTCGCGCACCCATTCGATGGCCTGTGGACTTTCTCCTTCGAATAGTTGCAGTTCGGTCAAATCGAGATCTTTGCTATCACAACCCATGACGGCAGACACCTTCCTTATCTACCAAGGAGTATACCCCCGTTATCATCCCTGTGCCGTCATATTATGCCGATTCCACCACAGTTTCACCGGTAAGAAATTGCCTAGAAGGTGCCGCTGATACCAAGCGTATAGATATGGCGTGTGTAGTGATAAATATCGATATTGGAATGGTTTTCGGTAAATTTATACTCAAAACCAACATCCAGGCTATCACTCAAGGCATAAGTGGCTCCCAGAGAAAGCATCAATCTCTCATCAGAGCGCTTTACCGTGCTGCTGTCGGCAAGGATGTTCGACTCCTGATAGACGCTGGAACGCCAATTGATACGGCTATCCAGTTGCCATCCACCAGCAAACAGTACATCGGCACGCAGGTCTATGGTATGTCGATTAGGAGAATAACTGCTGAATACTGTTGTACCGTAATAATCATTACGATGATTCATTTCATACTCATAACCTGCCTGTATCTGCAGATTATCGCGTTGGTGTTGCCAACGCAGTTCCAGCTCGTGGCGGTCACCGGCCAGATAATCATAGGTCGGTGACATGGCAGAGACGCTGCTATAACGGTAACGAAGTCGCAACTCATCCATCGCCGAGAGCGGCAATTTACCGCTGATGTGAAACTTAGCCGTCTGCAGATAATCATTACCACCTAGTGTGGTCGCCTCCAGTTCGGTACCGAGACGATTTCGCCAGTCACCGCTACTAAAGCCCTTGTCGAGGGTGAGTTGCAGCAGATCGAGGTCATAGATTTTCACACTGTTGTAATGCTGCAAGAAGGCGACCGCACCAACACGCCAACCGTCTACCCCATCTGAAGTCCGGGTGATGTAGGCGAGTGCACTGGAAAAATTGTCGCCCTTGTCAGTTGTACCGATCAACGCGGGATCTTCGATGTTATCGTCATAACCGAGATGCAGGCGATAGCCATTGTCCCAGATGACCGAGCTCAGCTCGCTGTCTGTCGTCTGCTGCAACTGTGTTAGTCTCTGTTTTGCCAGAGTACGCAATTTTGTCTGCTGCGCGCTATCGCGCACGAGGTTAAACCAGCTGATCGCAGCTTCACGATCACCACGCTCCAGCTCCAGTAGACCAACGTTAAACCATGCCAGCCCTGCCAGCGGTTTGTGTTGCGCAGCGTTGAGAAATTCTTCCCGCGCCTGATCGTATTGCTTTAATTTGAGATAACACAAAGCGAGGTTAAAATTCAGCCGTGGTTCGTCCATTCCCGCCTTTCTGGCGGCTGTAAATTTGTTCAGCGCCTCCGGGTATTGCGCCTTTTTATACAACGACACCCCCTGAGTGAATTCCACTTCACCCAGGGCATAGGCCTGCTGTCCAACGCTTGCCAGTAACATCAGAAAGATAATCGTGAGAATGCGCTTCATTAAACCTTCACCAGGGAGGTCAGTTTCTCACGAAAAAACCACCCATGAACGGGTGGTAAAAACATCTCGAGGGGTAACATTGTCTTCACGACCACAGCGCTTAGCGCGGCGGTATCAATTATCTGTCTCGGGTGGATCTTCGTTGTCCACCTCAGCCTCATCAATGCTGTCATCGATATCATCCCTGGTATCGTCGATCTCGTCCTCAATTTCATCATGGGCTTCCCGTACCTGATCTTCGATCTCATGCGCAGAGTCATGTGATGCTGAACGAGCCTTCTCATGTGTATCATTATCAGTGAGATCGGGTAAATCGATATCGTTTACTATATCAGAGGGATCGTTGCTCTCCAGCACCTGCAGCGTCACATCCCCCATATCCGCGGCTTCCACCGCATGTGCGCCCAGCGAGAGAAAGAGTATCAGCATTGTCAACACGATGCCCATGACAAACGTGGTGTTATTCATTCGAGCTCTCCGAGTCAATCCTGTTGTGTATGTTGGTCATCAGCCCAGCGTATAGTAAGGCGCGCCGCTGCCACTCTGCTGCCGCACATTCAATTTGAGGCGAAATACCTTTACATCACCGCTCTGGCTGATCCGCGCCACAATTTCGCCATCACCGGGTGCAGCGACACGTATCGGCAGGGTAAGGCGATTCTTACCCTTACGTAGCGACGCGGTCCAGGTAAGCTCACGCTTCCCTGGATAGCCCTGCAACTCGGCATTTTCCGGCAACAGCAACGCAAAGGTGGTTTCACCGAACTCCACTGGGCTATCGAACACCAGATTCACCTTTTCTGTTTTACCCAGACTGAGACTAACGGTCTGCAACACTGGCCCTGTTTCGGGCGGTACCACTGTCAGACTGACGGCAAACCATAGTGCGAGACCCGCGGCAACCGCCGAGCCGAAGCCGGCCGCGAATCCCCAGTGACGCTGCGGAGGTTGTTGTGTCTGGCGAACCCTGGCCATAATCTCGGCGGGAAACGCGGCGCGCATGACCGGTGCCGGCATCTGGGACAGTTCGCGACGGAAGGTACGCTCTGTCTCCAGTCGCTGCTGACACTCCGCACACAATGGCAAATGGCGATTCAATTCTGCCTCCATCGCCTCGGTAAGCGTACCATCCAGCAACTCGTCAATGGCGTTACGATAGTGTTCGCAGTTAATACTCATTTTCTGTCCTCCGCCTATCAACACGCCCGGACTGCGGCAATGGTTCCACCTGCAGTGATTTTCGCAGTTGCAGTCGACTCCGGTGCAGACGGGACTTGAGTGTACCGATCGGCGTGTCGAGCATGCCCTCCAGTTCCTGCAGGGTATAACCTTCAATGTCATGCAGGCTGACCAGTGCCCTCTGCTCCGGACTCAGGCGGTTCATTGCCTGCTCCAGTTGGCGTTGAAGATCGCTGCGCTCCAGCTCACTTTCAGGTTGATCATTAGCCCCAGGCAGGGTGTGCAGAACATCCTCAGAAACAGCGCTGTACAGTGGGCTACGCTGCCCCTTGCGGGTGGTATCAATGAAGTGGTTATAGAGGCTTCGTGCCAGCCAGGGCCCCAATGACTCGATATCGCGCAGTTCCTTGCGCTTCGGATAGAGCTTGAGTAACAGATCCTGTACCAGATCTTCCGCCTGCTGCACCTCGCCGCAATAACGGTAGGCGAGACGAAATAGCCGCTCGATGTGGGGCGCCACCAGGCGCTCGAACTCATCGGCGGCATCGTGCCGAAAAAGTGAGGTTATTTTGGCCATAAAGCTTAAACGCGGGAAACAGGTAAAAGGTTCCCGCAAACAAACAGTATTCCGTCACCCAACGGGAGACTAATCGCGCCGGGGCCAGTAGTTTATTACGTTGCTGGAATTATAGAGGCTACTTTTCCCTTTGCAGGGTAAATCGCATGATATCGACACCTTTTGGCGTTACTTCGACGTCGATGGAATCCCCGTGTGGCTTAATCAACAGCTTCAGTGCTGCACCACTTTTAATACTATTGAGCTGTCCCGTGAGACTTCCTTTCCCCATCTCAGCGCGTAGCAAATAGCTATCTTCCCCGATCCCAAGGATACCGGTGACAGTGGTACTCACCGTCTCCAGTACTGCGGTCACTTTGCTCCCGTTATACTCTCCCTGATATTTACCGTCGACCCCGGCAATGGATTGTACCGGCCAGACCAGCGCCAGCAGAAAAAACACTCTCCCCACTAACCGCATCATCGCTGCAATCACCTGAACCTCCCCACCCTCTAGGTTGTGTCACCTGATTCCCTGCGGGCGGCTAGCTGCCAAATGATTACATCACGGCCCTGAAGGCAATCCCCTTCTGGCAATCGAAGCAGTACGCCTTACCCGCAAACAGTTCACGGTTATCATAACAATATCGAACTACCCTGGCAGTAATTCGTTTCTGGCAAGCTGCGCACTGTTCCACAGAATCGTCGTCTGTTTTCGCTCTAATGAGGGATTCCTGCTTTTGCAGCCCATAGCGCTGACTGAAATCTATCCTACGGGGAATATGTCGCCGAGCGAGTTTCTCCGCCATTTCCGACAAATTCTCTGCGGAAACCTGTCTGGCAAGCGCAACAAAATCATGAACCGCGTCACTGCGTGGTATCGTTTTACTGAATTTCTCAAGAAAGTGATCCGAACGAGCCACTTTGCAACCGAGTTTCATATCTTCTCTAGGCAGATAGATACTGGAACCGGGTGACACCAGCACAACGTTGTGGAAATTGGGACGGATAGCCAGGCCAAAGCGTGTCGGCAACAGACCATTACCTGCCAGATAATTGGTAAGAAAATCGATGCGTTGCTGATTTCGTTCCACAGGAGAATCAGTGGCCACCGGTCGGTTATCAATATAGTAGGAAAATTCCTTTTCCTCGTTGATCCGCAACCTGGCATTATAGTGTCGGGTATCGATGACGTAGATATTCATCTCGCGACCGATCAGCAGATGATCAAAGCTTGCCGTGACGTCACCCATCTCCAGGCGCAGATCATGGAGTACAACCCAGTCGGGGGTATCGGAAAAATAGAAGTCCAGATGGTAAGCGGCGTCGCGCTTATGTTGCAGGTTACTCAGAATGGTCGCTCTGTCGTGCTGCAGGGATTTGGCGACCAATTCGGGCGGATCACTCAGCAATAATCTCTCGATGGTCGCGAGTTCTGCTGCGTACTCATCCATGTTCTTGATAATCATCGACCACTCCTTGTCAACGCATCGCCTGACTAACTTTAATTACCGCTAGGTTAGCGTATTTAAATAAGCATTTATGTCGGAAATCGCCGACACTTTATTACGGCAAATTGTGATGGAGTTCACCTGTTGCCTGCCTGCGTATCGACCTATCCACATGACCTTTCGCATCGAGCCGGGTAACCATCCGGTCCAGCACCAGACGCAACGTCGATTCATTGATGTCCGCAATGCTAATCGACCAGAGTTCCCTTGAGTTGGTATCACGCTTATGTCCCAGCAGGGTCATGCCTGAACCGGACCGATTAAGCGAGAAGCCGCTACGGGTAACCGCTTGCCAACGCCCATCCTGTTTCAGGCTAACCGTGGCATGCTTTGCCTGGAAAAGAATCCGAATCTCCTGACGACGCGCATCCCCATAGAAAGGTTCGCTGCCGCGGGCGACCAGATAACCACTCCAGTCACCACCTGCAAAAGGTTTATGTTCTGAATATGCTTTTTCCTGATCCGCTTGGCGATACCACCTTTGGTTAAGTGTGGTCGCTTTATCGATCCAGGTTTCCCCCTGCGCCATCCAGATAAGCAGTGTCTCCCGCTGCCAGTACCCGGCAAGCACCGACAAAGCAACCAGCAACAAGCCAACCGTTCCCCAGCCAGGTCGCACTGAACCAACACCGCGCAACAACTGTAAAAACAGCCACAATAAAAATGGCAGCAGTAATATCAGCAACAGGTAGGGATACCAGCTGCGATCCCCTAACGGGTCGGTGACGACAAATGGAAAGGCCTCAATCTGTTCACCCACCTCATCTTTTAGTAACAGCTGGGCGATATCCTGATTGCCATGCCGAGCAAACACCTCAAACAGGTAGTACTCACCCGGTTCGTTACGCGGGATAGCAACATCAAGAACTGGCTCGCGGGTATTGCCCATTAACACCGGTTCAAAACGGCGGCCATCGCTGCAGCGGACACGCCAAACCTTGTAGCGGTACCCATCGGCAGCAGAAAGAGAAGACCAACGAAAATTGGGGTGTGCCGCGGAAGCAAGACTCAGCAGCGGAACATGGTAGTTGACATAGGGATCGCAGTTACCCTTTCTCGGACCGGGCACTACCGATGTTGCAGGCTCCTGCAACTGCAACACACGATTCAGAGCGACGAGTAATGGTCCGGTCGTGTTATGTTCCACCTTGAAAGGGTAGGCACGAAAATACTCACCGCTTTCTTCTTCTGCGGAAACACGCAAGGTGTAACTTCCAGGAGATAGACGATCGATCCAGTAACGGCCATCATCGCTACGATAGAGATCACATTTAACGGGTGTCGAATCACCTTGCCGGATACAGCTGATCGTCGGTGCATTAGCCAGCATCGCCTGACGACCGTCGTACTCAAACCAGAGTTCGAGTTTACCATCGACACTGACACCAGCATTGCTGATCGGAATAATCAATAGATAGACCGCCAGTATGTAACAGGCGGCCCGCAGGCAACCGTAAATGTGTTGCATACAACCTCGAAGCTGACCGTTTTGCAGTAAAGTCGGCATAGTAAGTTCTCGTATCATGAACCGCAAACTAGTGCTCAGAAACGAATGTGCTTACCTCTGGCAGTGCGCCAGATATAAAGGTACACTCAGTGCGGTTATTCATTCTGTGGATCAGACGTGCAACACGATCACGACGACGCCAGACTCCAGCAACATCCGGATATACCTGTCTTTGTTGCCGATGCTCGTGACAAATCAACGGACTGGTTAGTCAAGGCGCTACGCGGCTCAGGTTTGCCGGATACGACCCAGCTCGCCACTATAGAAGAGCTTGCCTTCTACACTCGTGAACTGATCTTTCAGGAGCACGGGGTCCCCTTTCTCGCCCTCGTGGTCACACCAAAAATTGATTCCGAAGTCATCGAACGCTGTCGACGCTTTTTGCGCCTGGGTGAAAAAGGCTGGCTTGGCATCGTGCTCGCTGTATGCGACGAAGAGTCCGATGGTCTGGCGACCATGGATGCATTAGATAAAGGTTTTTTCGACGTTATCCAGGTCAATGAAGCGCGCCCGGTTAATGCGGAAATGTTGCAACGCCTGCGCCTGTCGATGAAATTATTGATGGAACGGCGCATCCGTCTACGTCAGGAACGTTTTTTCAACACTCGTCTCGCCGAGAATCGGGTCGTCGAAGCACGTCTTCACTACCTGGCTCATCACGATGAGCTCACCGACCTGGCCAATCGAGAAGCCTTTGAGAAGGCATTGGATGAGGCGATACTTATCGGTGCCAACAAACAGATCGCTCACGCCCTGCTCTATCTCGATCTGGATCGTTTCAAGCTGCACAACGACGCTGCTGGACATGATCGCGGTGATGCCTTGCTGCAGACCGTTGCCAATCGTCTACGCGAAGTATTACCTCCCGAATATCTGCTTGCCCGCCTTGGTTCAGATGAGTTTGCCGTACTGCTCCAGGCCGTTGATGAAGAAGAAGCAGCAAATGAAGCAGATCTTCTACGCAGCACCATTGCCAATATCGAACCTGATGGCGATGCCATCATCTATCACGTTGGTATCAGTGTCGGTCTTGCCATGATCTATCCCGGTGCGATGGACAATGCCAGCCAGGTACTGGCCCGTGCCGAACAGGCCTGCTTCGTCGCCAAGACCCGTGGTGGTAACGCGGTGCATCGTTTCAGCCAGGAAGACGACATCCTGCAGAACATGCGCGAAGACATGCACTGGGCACAACCGATCCGTCTGGCGCTCGGTAACGATCAACTCTTCCTGACATTCCAGCCGGTGCTGGATGTGCGACATAAACGCATCAACCATTTCGAGGCACTGATACGTATTCCCTCTTCTCTCGGTGGCGACGAAAACTCAGCGCGCTTCATGCTCGCCGCTGAACGACTGGGGTTGGCACAACAGATCGATCTCTGGGTAATCAGCAACGCCATCGATTATCTCGCAGATAACAGCGACATATCGCTGGGCGTGAACCTCTCCAGCCACGCCTTCCAGGAAGGGGCAATGATGTCCCTGCTGGAAGAAAAACTGCAAAGCACGCTTATCGATCCCCAACGACTTACCTTCGAGATCACCGAAACCTCGGCGATCCTCAGCTTCGCCGATACCCGCCGCATGGTCAGCAACCTGCGCGACCTCGGTTGTCGCTTTGCCCTGGATGACTTTGGTTCCGGTTTCAGTACCTATCACTACCTGAAACAGTTTCCCATCGACGTCCTGAAAATAGATGGTTCCTTTATTATCAACCTGAAAAACGATCCTCAGGACAAGGCCATCGTCCAATCCATGATCGATATTGCCCACGGTTTGGGTAAAGAGGTGGTTGCAGAATTTATTGAAGACAGTGAAACCCTTGGGTTGCTAATCAAGATGGGCGTGGATCACGCACAGGGTTATTACATTGGAAAACCGACACGCAGTCCGATGATTTGTCAAAATTGGCAAGACAGGGAGAAAGAACAATGACAATAATCCGGTTCGACGCGATCGATCTGAAAGTGAGCGATCTGCTGCAGGGCGATGTCAATCTCGCCTCACCGCCGGAGATCTATGCCCGGCTGTGCAAACTTATTGAGGAGCCCGACAGCACCTCGGCCATGCTGGGCGAAATCATCGAACGCGATCCGGCAATTGCGGCACGCCTGCTGCGTCTGGCCAATAGCGCCTTCTTTGCCCTGCCGGTTGAGGTGGAAAGTGTTGCCGACGCGATCACCCTGATCGGCCGCCAGGCCACCCGGGATCTGGTACTCGCCACAGAGGTTATTCAGCGCTTCAACGATATACCGCGCGAGTTAATCGACATCTATGGCTACTGGCGCAACAGTCTGCGCTGCGCCATTCTGGTTCGCCAGCTAACCGGCCTGCTGCCGGAGAACTACAGCGATGAGTCGATGTTTCTTGCTGGACTGCTGCACGACATCGGCCATCTGGTGATCTACACCCGCACTCCGGAACTGGGACGTAAGGCGCTGCTGGAACATCGGCATCGCGGCATTCCGCTGCATCGGGTAGAGCGTGAGATTATGGGCTTCGATTATGCCGAGGTCGGTTCGGCGCTGGCGTTAATGTGGGAGTTACCGAAAATGCTCTGCACTGTACTGGCGACCCACATCAATCCACAGGATGCCGAGGAGTACCGCATCGAATCGGCACTGGTACATATCGCCTCCACCGTCAGTCATCAGGGAAGTTTCGCCGAAGATATCGTCGATGCCCTGCTACCGACTGACCTCCCTCTCTGGCAAATCGCCGGTATCGATGCCGAACAGGTAAAGTCGATCCTGCCCGCCGCTCAGGAAGACTACGAAGCGGCGCTAAGCCTGCTGCAATAATCCCTCAAATAACAAGAAGGGGGGCAGAGCCCCCCTCTATCCCATTACGCCCTGATGGACGCGTCGATCAATCCTTCGAGTGGGTGTTGTTTATCAGTTTGTTGATACGAATCCCCAATACGATGAAAACCACGATTGAACCAACAACTGAAAGAATTGAAGCGAGGGCTACGGCATCCATTGTTTTTACTCTCTATTTTGTTGTGATTGGAATAGTGTGGTGCCTTGCGGCTCAGGCCAATCTAGCGGAATGTATCGAGAAAATAAACCAGCTAAAAACTAGGGTAATTATTTAGGGAATAGCTCAGCGACTGCCAAACTGGCCAGAAGTGGTCTCTAAAAATAGGTATGAGGGGGTCTAGTGGTCCCACATGACATGGGTTTGCGCCAGCGCCGCTGCCTCCAATAGCTGTATCAGGGGAAGCGCCCGATGCGCAAGACTGACCGACGGCTCCTCCTCGTCATCGTCGTTGTCGTTCTCCTGTCGCCCCAGTCTGTTCAATGCCTCACGCAGGCGCTGTAACGCACCGGGAACCTCCTCGGCACTCAACGCACCCGGTACCGTACCGCTATGCCCCATCATCTTTAGCAACGATAGCGCCACATCACCAAACATAGTGATATCCGCATAGGCTTTACAGGAAAAGGTGACCAACATTTTTAACGTCGTCTGATATCGATTTGCATCTGTTTAAATAATGGCTCCAACAGGTTCAGTCCCAGGCGTTCATGATCTTTGACCGCTTCCTGGAAACAGTACCAGTGACACTGTTCGATATCCACATCGTCGCGAAAGGTATAGCTATCGGGGAACAGGGTCAGCAACGCTCGCAGGCCCGTGTTGGCATCGCGCATACCGTGGACTTCGGTATCAATTGCCGCATCGAACCATTCGCGCTCGTCAAACTCCCCCAACCAGGGTGCCAGTTTCCGGTAAGCAGCGTGGCGTTCCTCCGCGAACCAGTTATCGCTACCCGTATAGTAACGGCCCATCGCCGCATCCAGATCCCGATGCAACGCTTCCCAGCTATCACTGTGATCGCCCCGCCCCTGCTCCTTCAGATAACGGCAGTAACGACGGTACAACGCCTCCGCCGCGGCCAGAAAACGTAGACGATTGTCGATATCACTTTCCAGCAGACGATTATCCTGCCAACGATGCGCCACCCAATCTGGATGGTGCTCGGCATCCGCATGGCCGATATTGAACTTCAGATCGAGACCAATCTGGTTGTGGCTATCCTCCCAACCGACGAAGTTCTGGTGTGCCCAGGTGTCCACATACATGTGCGATGCGATACCGATGCGATAGAGACGAAGATGTTCCGGGGCAGCAAACGCCGCATCGAACAGATAGCGTGCGTTCTCGCTATCCGGTGTGGTGTTGAGAATGTGCATATGCCCGTCGACACGACGCGCCGATTCTGCCTCAGGATCGCCAGGGACAAAATGGAACAGAGGATAGATACGTAGCAGCTTCCTGTCGGGCAGGAAGATATTCATCGTCTGACTGATGAAATTGCGATAGGGCTTTTTGCGCTTGTCTGGCCAGGCGATCCTGAGGGCGCAGTCATTTTCGTCGACATACTCGGCACAGGTGGCAATCACCGTCGCCTCATCCTGGTTGAAACCGGCACGCTCGGCGATGATTGCTGTTATCCAGTAGTGGAACTCCGTATCCATCGCCCCGCCCCCATCCCTGCTGCCCGCTTTGGTTTAAGCATAGTCCGCCAGACCCGCAGCGAAAACCCCGGTGCAGTGGGCAGCCGCTACTTCCCTGTCTACACTCTATCTGCACCCTAATCAGCGGAGAGCGAAGTTGATTCATCTGGCGTACGACGGTTCGATCAATGGCGACTGGGTCGCCTGGTATGCACAAAATCTGGCTCGCCAGGAAAACGATCGCACCCTCAGGGTTCTCTACATCAATACCGATGAAATCTCCGCCGAAGAGGTCCACAACAAGGTTGCGACCATGGAGAGCGCCAGCAGCGAGTGTGGCGTGACCCTGAAGCTTGAGATCATCCGCTCCTCCGGCCCGGGCGCCAATGCCATTTTCCACGACCTGCTCGCCAACATGCCAACCACGCCAGGCACACTGCTGGTCTGTGGTGCACGCCTGCATGGTGGTACCCACGGCCACCTGGCGGGAACCGTCTCGGAGCGACTCCTTTCCGATCGCAGCTTTGATGTGATGGCGATACGCGTGGCCCAGCCGGGGCTCCTCGGTGCTCCGCGACGTTTCCTGCTACCCATTGCTGGTGATCGAGAAGGCTTCCTGACCAGCGCCGAAATTTTGCGTCGCTTTTCTCCCTCGGTGTCGCGTGTGCACATGTTGCGCGTCATGATGATCAAACGTCTGCTGTTTCGACGCCTGCAGCACCAGCAGGCAGAGCAATTGCGACAAAAGGGCTGGGAGGGCATGGCCGATCTGGATCGGCAACTGGCCGAGTTGACCGGTATTGAGCAAGCATTGATCGACAGTAACGTCGTCGTCTCCGACGACTGGGCTCATGAGGTGATCATCGCCGCCAACCGACACAAATCGCATCTCATTCTGATGGAGGCGGCATGGAAAAACCTGCGTCGCACCTTCCAGTACGGCAACCCCATCGAAGTGGTGCTGCGCGATGCCCCCTGTGATGTCGCCATCTTCCGCGGGGTGTAACAGATGGCGGTCAGTGTTCACGAAAGACAAATCCAGAATATCGACAAGACTCAGGTCTACCGTTTTCTGCACAGCAGGGAAAACGGGCTCAATGCACAACAGGTAGACGAACGCCTCGAGCAAATCGGCGCCAACACCATCGAAGAAACTCGCCGCCTGGTCTGGCTCAAAAGTCTGGCACGCCAGTTCACCAACTTCTTCACCATCCTGCTCGATATCTCCGCCGCGATCTGTTTTGTCGCCGACTATATCCAGCCTGGCGAGGGGATGAACATCCTCGGCTGGGCACTGTTAGGCGTATCGATCCTCAATGCCTTGTTCAGCTTTGTGCAGGAGTATCGCGCCGAAAAGGCGATGGAAGAGCTACGCAAGTTTCTGCCGCAACAGGTCAACGTTATTCGTGACGGCAGGGAACAGGCGGTGCTCGCCGAGCAACTGGTCCCGGGTGACGTACTGATGCTTGGCGAAGGCGATAAGGTGCCCGCTGATGCCCGTCTGGTCGAAGTTCAGGATCTGGTGGTCAACAATGCGCCGCTCACCGGCGAGTCCCGCCCGGTTCGTCTCAGCGCCGAGGCACAGGAATCGATACTCAGCGATAGCACCAACGTTTTGTTCGCCGGATGCATGGTGAAAAAAGGCCACGGCAAGGCGGTGGTCTTCGCCACCGGCCCGCGCACCGAGTTCGGCAAGATCGCCACCCTCTCCCGCGACGTCAAACGCAATCCTTCACCACTGGAGCGTGAGACTGCGCACATGGTGCGCGTACTAACCATCATTGCCGTCAGCATGGGTGCGGTGTTCTTTACCTACGGCGTCCTCAGCGGCCAATCGTTGTGGATCAATCTGGTGTTCATGATGGGCATCATCGTCGCCAACGTGCCCGAAGGGCTGCTACCCACCTTCACCCTCTCGCTGGCGATGGGCAGCCTGCGCATGGCCAAACGCAATGTGCTGGTGAAAGGACTCAACTCGGTCGAAGCACTGGGGGCGGTGCATGTGATCTGCACCGACAAGACCGGCACCCTGACCCAGAATCGTCTGGCGATCACCTCACTCTGCGATCCTACGACCGCCCAACAACTCGGCGACACACGCCGAGAGAACCTGCTTCGCCTCGCCGTAGCCGCCTCCGATGTACACCAGAGCGACAAGGGGCTGGGTGGCGATCCACTGGATGTATCTCTGGCCGAGACCCTGCTGGCAGAGCAGGGCTCCATCGACAGCGTTGTGGAAAAAACCGTCGTGCGCTTCTCCTTCGACGACGAGAAGCGACGCGCTGGTGGCGTATTGGAATGTGGCAACGATGCGGACTGCAAAGACAACTACATCTATAGCGTCAAAGGCGCCTGGGAGAGTCTGCGACCACTGCTGAGCCATGTGGAACTGGCACAGGATTCAATAGAGGAACTGAACGAGACCCACCTGGCACAGGCGGAAAAGGTGGTGCAACAGATGGCCTCAAGTGGCCAACGGGTCATCGCCCTGGCCTACCGTTTTATCGACACAGTGCCAGAAGGCGATGAGGCCCAGACGCAACTGGAACAGCAGCTGGTACTCAAGGGTTTTATCGGCAGCGAAGACCCGATCCGCGAAGAGGTTCCGCATGCGGTGGCCCAGTGTCGTAGTGCCGGGATCGATGTGGTGATGATCACCGGTGACCATCCCGCCACTGCCGAAGCCATTGCCCGTCAGGCAGGCATCATTCCACAGGACGCCAACACGCAGGCGACCGTCCTCACCGGCGAAGAGTTGGCGGGTATCGGCAAACGGGCGCTGGTGGAACGCTTACGCAACGGCGTTCACGTGTTTGCCCGGACTACGCCGGAACAGAAGTGGAAGGTGGTCTCCGCCTTTCATGAACTGAACAAAGTGGTAGCAATGACCGGTGACGGGGTTAATGATGCGCCGGCACTCAAGGCCGCCGATGTCGGTATTGCCATGGGTAAGAGCGGTACCGACGTGGCCCGTGAAGCGGCGCAGGTAATCCTGCTCGACGATAACTTCGCCTCTATCGTTAACGGTATCGAAGAAGGTCGCACCATCTTCAACAACATCCGTAAATTCACCAACTATGTACTGGTGAGCAACGGCCCGGAGATCCTGCCCTACATTCTCTACATGCTATTCCCGGTGCCGCTGGCGTTGACCGTGATCCAGATCCTCTCTATCGATCTCGGTACCGACATCATCCCGTCGATGGGACTGGGCCAGGAGAAACCTGACCCGGAGGTAATGAAGCAACCGCCACGGGACAGCAAACAGGGATTGTTATCGTTTCCGTTGATGGCACACAGTTATCTTTTCCTTGGCCTGATCGAAGCGGTGTTCGCCCTGACGCTTTTCTTCTGGGTGCTGTTCGATGGTGGCTGGCAATACGGCGACCCACTCTCCGTGCGCGATCCTCTCTACCTCTCCGCCACCGGTATCACCCTCTCCTCGATCATCCTGATGCAGATGGGCAACCTGTTTGGCCGCCGCTCAAGAACCGGCAGCGGACTCTCTCTCGACTTTCTACAAAATCCCTTGATCGTCCTCGGTCTGGTGTTCGAGGTGATCTTCTCCTGGGCGATCCTCTACTTTCCACCGCTGGCGAAGCTACTGGGTACCGGCCCGGTCGACACCACGATCTACGCGGTTGCCTGGTGCGGACCGTTTCTGATCTTCGGTCTCGATTATCTGCGTAAAAGGATATTGGCACTGTTACGTGCCCGGGGAATGGAAATACCCAGTGGCTAGCTTCCGGCGAAATCGGCCCACAATAATGGTTGCCCACTAATCCCGATACTACGCGCACGGCCTGCATCTTTGGCACGGTACATACGCCGGTCGGCCAACTCCACCATCGCCTTCCAGTCCCGCGGCCGATCTTCCTGTAACTCCGCCACACCGACACTGGCGGTGATCGGCGTACCATCCGGATTACAGCCGATACCGGAATTCATGATCCTTACCACTACTTCATTGGCCTGACGTGGATCGGCGGTCGGTAAAACAATGATGAACTCTTCGCCGCCCCAACGGATCACACTGTCCCCCCGTCGCACCGCCTTGTTAAGGTGTTTCGCTACGGTCTTTAACACCAGATCGCCAGCCTCATGACCATATCGGTCATTGACCTCCTTGAAGTGATCCAGATCGAAAAACAGAATCGACATCGAGTTGCCACTGATTCTGGCCATACGAAACTGCAAGTCCAGCATCTCAATTCCCGCGCGGCGGCTAAGCACGCCGGTCAGGGCATCGTAACTCAGGCGGCTGGCCTGGGAGAGCATATAACGCAGCTGGGTAAGCGAGGCGAACAGCGCTACCCCCAGGATCAGGATAAACAGCCACAGGGTGGAAACCGCGTGTGGAATGTCCTCCACCGTATCGAAGTGGGTGCTGTAGAAGGTCACCGCAAACAGCGGTACCGCATAGAGGAAAAATTCGAACAGGGTCAGCGGGAACAGGGTCATCCCCGCAATCATAATGAACGGCAGCAGTTCATAGAGCTCCGCCGCCACCATCTCCCTGCCACTCAGCGGATAGGCATGAATCCATTGATCCGCGGTGAGGTAAAACAGCGGCGTGATTGCCAAAAGCGCCGCCAGCAGCAGGCGAGCGCGAGGTAGTTCATGTTCCTTACGCGCCTGCCAGGCGATCACGATGAAGAAGAAGCCGGAAACCAGTCGGCCCATCAGCAGATCGATCCAGAGCCAGTGGGGCAGAAACAGCAGATCGATCAGCGACCAGGCGGGCACCAGTACGGCAAAAACAACGCTGAAGAAGAAAACCCGACTTTGAATCACCGTCGCACGGTGACGACAGATAGGTTCACTGTGGCCAGTTGAAATGAGTAGTTCGCGAAACTGATCCGCAGTGTAAATCCCTATAGACTCACCCAATGCGGTGAAAATTTTCCGCAGAAATTTCATTCCCTGTATCCCTGAAACACGTCCCCGACACTATACGCTAACTCTTAACAGTTGTTGCAATACCACATTAATTACCTGATACAGATCAACAATCTGCACCAGATTAGCCCTCTCCACAGGCAAAGGCAAAAACAGCGCAACAAGGTCAGAACATCAGCATATTCTAATATGTTATTGATTTTATTCGATTTATTTACTTGATCTGGATCATCTTTGATTTTTGTCACTCTGTGATAACGTCCCCGCCATAAACAAAACGGGCACAGACCCGAAGCAGTAACAAAACAACCACGCTTCACCGTCACACCACGACGGGCTCCAGCAAAAACCAGCGGTATCTATTGACCCGCGTGCGGCGCTATTCATCCGTACGCACCTGTATGGTTTAGCTAAGGAGCATGTTTATGGCGTGGCGTTTCCCCAGCCTGACCCGTCGGTCCTTCCTCAAGGCCACCGGTTACGGCGGAGCAGGACTGACCCTGCTCAAACCCCTATCCCTGATGGGCCGACAGAGCCCCGATTCCACCACCGACGGCGAAGAGATCAGCCACAGCATCTGTAATTTCTGCTCGTCCCTGTGCAACCTGCGTGTTACCAGCCGCACCCGCAACGGGGTCAAACGTATCGTCAAACTGGACGGCAATCCGAACTCCACTCTCAATCGCGGCAAGATCTGCGCCCGCGGCCAGTCGGGCCTGCGCCAGACCTACGACCCGGACCGGATCAAAACCCCGCTGATCCGTGTCGAGGGCAGCGAACGCGGCACCTGGTCCTTCCGCTCGGCCAGTTGGGAAGAGGCATGGCAATACATCGAAGCCAAGCAAAAGAAGGCCGAAATCCAGCCCTATGAGTGGACCATGGTCGGCGGCTGGACCTCCTGCGTTTTCTACATGAACTGGGCGGTGCCCTTTGCCATGGCTAACGAGGTGCCCAACATCGTCGCTTCGCCGATGCAGCACTGCGTCACCACCGGCCACCTCGGCACCGACATGGTCACCGGCAATTTCAATATCCACGATGAAGTCCTGCCCGACTACGACAACGCCAAGTACATCCTCTTCATCGCCAACAACGCCTCCATCGGCGCGGTCTCCACCTGCCGCATGGTGCGCTTCGCCACCGGGCGCAAGCGTGGCGCCAAAGTGGTTGCCCTGGATCCGCGCCGCTCCGAGACCGCGGCCAAGGCCGACGAGTGGCTGGCGATCCGACCCGGCACCGACCTCGACTTCATGCTGGCGATGCTCAAGGTGATGATGGAGGACGGCCACTACGACGCCCTGTTCCTCAAGCGCCACTCCAATATGCCGTTCCTCACCTATCAGGACAAAAACGGCGAGTGGCACCTGGCGCTGGACAAGCAGGGTCGTCCGCAGGCGGTGGCAGAGGGCAGCAACGCCATCCACTCACTCTCCGCCTACAGCAACAGCAACGATAGCGACGTTAACGGCAAACCGGTCGACCCTGCACTGATCGCACCGAAAGGCCTTAAACAGAACGGCCACAAACTGGTCACCGTGTTCCAGGCGCAACTGGCGGAACTGGACGGTTACACCCCGGAGTGGGCGGAGAAGACCACCGGCATCGACGCCGAGACCATCCGCCGCATCGCCTTCGAGTTCGGCACCACCCGTCCGGCCATCGTCGACCCGGGCTGGCACGGCGCCCGCTTCCAGAACATGATGATGCTGCGTCGGGTGCAGGCGATGATCCAGATGCTCACCGGTGGTATCGACAAGGAGGGCGGCTGGATCATGAGCGGCGAGTTCCACCACAAGGCCGCCGCGATGATTAAGGCCAAAGCGAAAGGTGTGGAGATGCCCGAAGCACCGATGGCCCATCTCGCCGGCATGCCCTTCGCCAAGTTCGTCATCGGCGCGGTCTCCAACGGCAAGAACTTCAGCCATGGACGTCCCGGCTGGGCCTGGGCCTTTAGCGCTCAGGAGGCCGCCGCCGGGCGCGAACATGTCGCCCTGCCGGTGATGGCCGACACCGGTCTGAAAGAGTCGGTAGAGGGCGGTCTGCAGTTCGATGGCAAGCCCTACAAGACCCGCGCTTTCCTGATCAACGCCGCCAACCCGGTACGCCACTACTACCCGGATCAGCGCTGGAAAGACATCCTCGGCCACAAAGATGTGGAACTGGTGATCGCGGTCGATGTGCTGCCCGCCGACACCACCGCCTGGGCCGACGTGATCCTGCCCAACTCCAGCTACCTAGAGCGCAACGAACCGACCCTCTACGGTAACGGCGTCAACCACGACCTGGCACTGACCACCCGTTATGCGGCCATCGACCCGCTCTACGACACCGAAGAGATCACCGACATCCTGCTGCGCATGAGTCACATCATCGGTGGCAACGAGTACAAGTTCCTCGAATGGGTGGAGAAGCTCACCGGCCTGCCCGCGGACAAAGTGAAAACACGTTATGCAGAGACTCAACGCACGATGAAGCACGGCGCTTTTGCCGCCGCCTGCCGCGATGTCTCCTTTGAGCATGTCGCCAAGCGGCTGCACACCACCCCGGAGCATATCGATCAGGAACTGCGGGAGAAGGGCGTGATGATGGAGCAGCAACGGGAAGATATCCTGGCCCACGCCGGGATGCCGTGGAAGCTGCCGCTCCCCTCCGAATCGGGCCGGGTGGAGTTCTTCAGTCCGCTGATGCGGATGCTGCGTGACGGCGGTGCCAAGCAGCCCAACTTCAGCCCGCTGGCCGGACGCATCGTCGCCCAGTGCCGTCCCGATACCCCGATGGATATGCCGCTCTCCGGTGACGAGTTCTACTTCACCTACGGCAAAACGCCGACCGTCTCCTACGCCTCCACCAACAGCAACAACCCGGTGCTGGCGGCGATAAACAAGTTCAAGGAGTCGATCTACGCCGGGGTCTGGATCCATCCGGATCGGGCTGAGGCGCTGGCGATCAAAACCGGCGACAAACTAAAACTGACCAACAACGCCACCGGGCAGTCCGCCGGCGGCACCGCCTACGTCACCCGTCTGGTACGGCGCGACACCCTGTTCATCTACTCCTCCTTCGGCTCGGAGAATAAACACCTGACCCGCGCCTACGGCATCGGCACCCCCACCAGCAAGCTAATCCCCTACAAGGTCGAACCGGTGGTGGCCGGATTCCGCTCCCAGGAGTTCACCCTCCGAGTGGCCAAAGTGAATGAAGGAGGTGCCGCATGACCCGCTACGCCATGGTCATCGACCTGAACACCTGCGTCGGCTGTAACGCCTGCATGGCTGCCTGCGCGATGGAGAACCAGACCCCGGTCTGGAAAAACGCCTGGCGCACCAAGGTGCACGACCAGGAGATCGGTACTGGTGAAGACGTGCACCGTCGCTTCTTCCCGCGGCTGTGCAACCACTGCGACAACCCGCCCTGCCTCACGGTCTGCCCCACCGGCGCGACCTATCAACTGGAGAGCGGCATCGTCAAAGTGGATGAGGATCTCTGCATGGGCTGCCGTGCCTGCGCCATGGCCTGTCCCTACGATGCGCGCATCGAGGTGACCTGGGACGACGTGCATGAAGGACAATCGTTCTACGGTAACGACTATCGCCGTGAACGCCCGAGCATGGACAAGTGCACCTTCTGCGACCACCGCGTTGCCGAAGGGCGCAAACCGGCCTGTGTTGAAACCTGTGTCGGTTCGGCGCGGATGTTCGGCGACCTGCACGATCCCGAGGACCCGGTGGCGCAGATGGTCGCCTCCGGTCTGGCGCGGCCGCTGCTCCCCCACCTCGGTACCAAACCGAATATCTATTACATCAACGATCTGAAGAGGAAGGGTTGATGGACATTACGACGACTTTTGCCACACAAGAAATCTGGACCTGGTGGATCGCCATCTACCTCTATCTTGGCGGCCTCGGTGCGGCGACCCTGGTGGTCACCTTCCTTACCGACATGTACCTGAAGAAACATCGTGATCTTGTTCTGTGGGGCGCCTTCTCCGGCGTCGCCATGCTCGGCCTCGGCTCGTTGATGCTGTTTGCTCACCTGCTCGACCACATGGCGGTGATCAACATCCTCAACCCGCTGGTGCTGCTGCGTCACCCCACCGCCTGGATCGCCTGGGGCACCCAGTTCATCATCTGGATGATGTGGTGGGGCGTGTTCTACGCCCTGCCCTACATGGTCGATTCGCCGCTGATCAATCGCATTCCGCTGGTACGTACCATCCTCAATCTGAAGCTGGTGAAGAGCCTGTCGAAGCGCTGTTGTGAACGCTTCCACAAGGCCATCGGCTGGATGGCGACAATCAACGGTATCGGTGTCGCGGTCTATACCGGCCTGCTGCTGCAATCCTTTCCCGCGGTGGCGCTGTGGCACAACCCCGGGGTACCGCTACTGTTCACCATCTCCGCCTTCTCCACCGCGATGGCCTTCCTGCTGCTGTTACTTAACACGGTGATCAAGCGTGAAGAGGATCGACCGATCCGGGTCTTCTATGAGCGCACCGACGTCATGTTGATCGCCGCAGAGCTGGTGCTGCTGTTCTCCTTCTTCTTCTACATGTCGGCCGGTTCTGAATCGGCAATGGAGTCGGCGAAACTGCTGTGGAATGACATGGGCTGGCTGATCGGTTTTATCGGCTTCGGTCTGATTGTGCCGTTCTTCCTCGAGCTGCGCTGCGTACTCTGCGGCTCACGCAGTCACGCTCCGGTGATGTTGGCCTCGGTACTGGTGCTGTTCGGCGGTTACCTGCTGCGTCACTACTTCCTTGCCGCCGGCGTCTACGCCTATCCCTGGTAGGAGGAGCACACCATGAATGTCACTCCGGAACAGCTGCAACTCTTCTCACTGCTACTCAGTGCGCCGCAGGAGGATTCACTGGCGCTACTGGAACCACTCAGCAGGCAGCATACGTGGCTCTCTGCACCGCTGAATGAGCTGCAAGATCTGTCGTTACAGCAGTGGCAGGGCGAACATACTGCCCTGTTCATCAACGGTTATCCGCACACCGTCGCGCCACCTTTTCTCTCCGCACTACAGTCCGGGCAAATGGGCGGCAGCGAAGAAGAGGCGATGCGTGAGTTTTATTATCGTCTGGGGCTGGAGGCAGACGGCATGCCCGCCGACTACCTGGGCACCCTGTTTGAATGCGCCGCCTGGCTGCTACAGCAAGAAGAGCAAAGCAATGACTTTGCCGATTTATGGAACAACTATCTCTATCCCGTTATTCCCGACTTTGCCAACCGCCTGATCGAGCATCAGGGGTTGCGGCTGTACCAGGAGATGGGCAGGCAACTGTCGCAAATCTACTGGCATAACGCACCCGAGTTGGCCCTTGCCTAGAAGAGGTCTCGAAATTGTTTTCGCACCCTGATTCTGTGTTGCAAAGCCTGCTCCGGTGCTCATTTACTAACTGTAAACTGCGCTCCTCACAGACTTTGCGCCTTGTCTCCGGGCACGAATCCTAATTTGGAGCCCCCTTCTAATATGGAGGTTCGCTACTATGTACGATTCAAATTGGATCCCCGGCCCCCAATGTCTGAACCAGGACGAAGCATTACACACACTGGTCAGCAACGCCTTTGGTGATATTTACGAGCGCTGTTTTGCCGACGACCCCCTGATTAATCACCGTCTGCCGATCGAGATCCGTGCCCTGCGCGATATCGAGGATTGGCGAGTTTTCCTGCTGCTGACACCGTGGATGCTGTCACGCATCTATCTACGCAGCGACGAGGCATCCATCACTGTTCCCGAAGCGTGGCAGGTGGAGAACCGTATCGGTGAGCCCTATCTGGTGGTCGGGCCACAGGTTGGCTTCTGTCTGCTGGAACACGAGCAGCTGGCCCATCTGAATTATCATCCGGAACTGGGCCATTACCTGATGCAACCGCTGATGCTGCATATGGAAGGCTATGCCAATGCGGATGAGGTCTACCAGGAATGGAACACGGTGATCGAAACGCGCAACGAAAATATTCGCAAGCGTCAGGCCGAGTGCCGCTGTCAGGAAGAGATCTCGCGCCGAGAGTTCTTTACTCGTATGGGACGCACACCCGCCAATACTCCCCATACATTACAAATGAGATAAACCCTTCTCAGAAGCCGCGCCTGTCTTGATACAGGCGTGGCTCCGTCCATATTCCCGTCACACCCTGTCTGGAACCAGCTAATCTTTTTCCTACTTAACTTTGTGGACATTGTTTTAGCAGGTGCTAATAGTTACACCTCAGTTCTACGTGCCACGGAATTTTTCTGCTAAAGTGGGATATCACTAAAACGAGATAGGGACACAGCCTGTATCATGCGACCGGAAATTCAGATACTCGCTATTGATGATCATCCGCTGTTCGTGGATGGTTTGAAAATGTTACTCCAGCAGCACGGACGTGCTTCTTCGGTTCGGGTCACCAATAATGCCAACGATACCCTGGCGCTACTTGATGAAGGCTTCGAACCCGATCTGATTTTGCTAGACCTAAACCTGCCGGGTATGGGCGGTTTTTCGCTGCTGCGCATCTTGCAGCAACGCGGACTGATGTCACCGGTTCTGGTGGTCTCTGCCTCCCAGTCGATCCACGATGCCCGCTCCGCAGTTGAAAACGGCGCCATGGGCTTCGTTTCCAAGGCGAGCTCCAGCGAAGAACTCCTCGAAGCTATCGACACCGTACTGGCAGGGGACCCCTTCCTGCCGAAAGAGTGGCGCGAAACCCTGGCGGGCGGTAAGGAAGAGAGTAGTTCCAGCATTGCTCGACGCGCAGGCATCACTGGAAGACAGTTGGAAATTTTACATCTGTTGGCGCAGGGCTATGCCAATAAGATGATCGCCTACGAACTGGGATTATCTGAGGCCACTGTCAAAGTGCATCTGCGTGAGGTGTTCAAAACTCTGAAGGTTACGAACCGCACTGCCTGCGTCAAAGCGGCCAACGATATGGGGTTGCTACAATCCTGAGCCAATACTCTCAGTCCTGAGCTCAGCTCTCACTGGTGTTTTCCAGCTTCATACCGGCACCCTGCGGTGCGAGCACCTTACCCAGGGCATTACGTAAAAACGCAGGCTTCACCGGCTTGTGTAGCAAGAGATGTCCGCTCTCCTTGATTCCCTTGATCCGCTCTGGTTCGGTATCGCCGGTCACCAGTACCACCGGGATCGGCAATGGCGCTTCCGCTAATATCTGGTTAACCACGTCCACCCCGGTCATGTTGTTAGGCAGGCGATAGTCGGAAACTATCACATCGAAATGGTACTCTGCCTCCCGTGCCCGCTGCAGCGCCTCTTCGCCTGTCGCAGCAGGAATCGTGACACAGCCCCAGCGTTGCAATAGCGCCAGCATGCCTTCGCGCACCGTGTCGTCATCATCCAAAACCAACACACGCTTGTTATAGAGATCCCAATGGGAATAGGTGGTGCTTGGCTTCTGCGAGGCGGCGGGACTACCTTCGTAAAGGGGCATAGAAAGGGTAAACACCGATCCCTTTCCTGGACGAGATTGGACGCTTAGCTCATGTCCAAGCAGGTAGGCCATGCGGCGACAAATGGCCAGACCGAGCCCTAACCCCTTATTACGATCCCGCTCCGGATTATGCAGTTGGATAAATTCATGGAAGATACTCTCCAGCTCCACCGTACTGATCCCGACCCCGGTATCCCATACCTGTATCAACAGTCGATCGCCGCGACGCCGACAGGCCACCAGTACACCGCCTCGCTCAGTGTAACGAACAGCATTGCTGATCAGGTTACGCAAAATATTCACCAGCAAATTAGGATCGGATACCACGTTGTAGTTGCATCGACACTGGCGCAACTTTAGTCCTTTGTCCCAGGCCAGTGGGCGTATCTCCGTTAACAAACTGTCCAGCATCGGTTTCAGCGGCATTGGCTCGCTTTTGTTCTCCACCACTCCCGCATCCAGCTTGGATATATCAAGCAATGAACCGAGCAATTGATCCAGTGCATCCAGTGAATTGCCCATCATCCTCAACAATTCCTTGCGTCGCGCAGCATCCTTCTCCTGTTCCATCGCTTCACGCAACAGTGACAGCGAATGCACCGGCTGGCGCAGGTCATGGCTGGCAGAGGCAAGGAAACGGGTTTTTGAGCGGGAAGCGGCCTCGGCCAGATCCTTTTCCAGTTTCAATTCATCCACCAAAGCCTCATTCTTCAGGCGCAATTTCGTACTCTCATAAAACGAGTGATTCATTTTCTGTGCCAGCGCAGCCAGCATGTAGAGATAGATAAAAGTCAGCATCCCCAGTAGCATTTCGGTCGTACCGTCATGCAACAGAAAATATATTCCGTAAAGCAACAATTCGGGAACAGAGAAGGCATAGAAGTGGGGTAACCAGTAACTGAAGGCCACTGCTGAACCGGCCGACAGACCGACACCAATCACCGTCAGGATGATGATCGAGTCTGAACTGGCATAAGGAAAAAAGAGTGGCGCGGTCGCGCCCCAGACCAGACCGGTGGTCAGTGACAGAGTAACGGCAAGAATGCGCCACATTCTGTCCTGCTCGGGATAGATACCCACCCGAGTGCGACTACCATAAAGTCCCCAGCGAAGTATCGCGACCATAGAGGCTGAAGCAAACCAGATAAACAGCATGGAGTGCGCCACCTCATCCCACAGGCTGTAAAGCACCAACAGCGGGAACAGTGTCAACGCCACTGCGGAATGCCCCATATTGTCATAAAGCAACGCAAGCGCATGCTGCCTTATCACATGCAGGTGATCATTCTGACTTGTTTTAATAGCGTCCATTATTCAACTGTTCCTGCAAATCGAATAATCAGCCAGTTTGTACCAACCATTCGATGGCTTCCTGTTCGTCGGAGAAAAAACGGATGTTATAACCCGCATTTTGCATCAGCAATTCAGGGAAGCTGTGGCTGTCGTCGTTTTCATCAATCAGTACCGCTGATTTAATGCTATGGAGAAGCTTCATCTCCTCCATGTCCCGATAGACAAAATCGTAATTATCGACGGGATTGCAGGCATTTTCGATCCCGCGCAGATCGAAAAGATAGCCGTTGCAACCTTCACTACGACATTGAGTATGCGCGGCCATGCTGTAGTCACTTATCAGTTCACGGGTAAGAGGTGCCAGAGGTCGCACGCGCAGATAATTACCCTGTCTGATATGTTCTATTTGATAGTTCTGTGGCATTTCCTGGCCAACTCCATCCTGATACACAATGTACATTAGAAAGCTGAGCCGATACTTTTCCTACCCTGTTCTACACAGACTCATGCTCTGCCGGGCAGCAAGGGTGGAATCGGTGTATCGAGACGTGCGCCAATGGCACGCAGTAGTTCCGCTTCGGTAATAGTGACCTTATCATCAGCGGCTATCGCTGCGGTACAGCCTTCTATCAGGCGCGCCTTGAAGCGGAATTTCAGACCGTTAAGCCGTGACAACGCCTCACTGAATTTCACCAGCGAGATCGCCTGTCGTTCTGCCAGACTTCCCTCCCCATCCAATGCTGCGTGCTGCCATGCTGCATCAAATGCCTGCTGCATCAGCTGCTCATCACTATGCCCCGCATGTACCAGTACCGAGAAAACCAGGGCGCAGTCTTCATTGATCTGCTTCAGGCTACCACGCGCCGAGGCTTTACCAACACCGGTCAGGGCATGTTCCAGCAGGGAGAGCACCGCAAACTCGAACACCGTCACCCGTGAATCGGCATCGATCAGACCGCGGCAATTCTGTAACAGGCGCTCTGCCGGACGACCGTCGATCTCACGCAGCGCCGGAATGGCCAGTTCAATCAGGGGCAGCTGCGCAGCACGGTCAACGCCACTAAGGTCATAGCCGATCACACTCTCCACCATGGGCGCGTCTTCGTCCTGCAATAACTGTGGTAACTGCTTTGACGGTTGTGGCAGGGAAGCGGCAAGCATCGCATAGACCACGATACTCGCCCGGCGTGGATCATGGAGATCCGCCAGTACAGTTTGCGGCACCGCTTCCAGTAAGGCATGGGCGTAACCGAGATGGCGTTCATCGTAATTGCCGACACTCTGGCGCACCGCCTGCGGGGATACTGGGATGGACTGACCGCCCGCTACACCGCTGTAGAGGGCGGCATTATCCTGCGCGGTAGCCTCGGCCACCTCACCACGGAACATCGGCTCCAGACGGCGGATACGCTCTTCCAGCGGCGGATGGGTCGCCAGCAGGTTGAGATGCATCACCACCCCGGTATCGAAGAACATGTGGCTCGCCTCTTCCGCATTGGGATGGGCGATAGTGTGTTCCGTCAATCCACCGATGCGCTTCAACGCCCCGGCCAGACCGCTCGGATTACGGGTAAACTGCACCGCCGAGGCATCGGCAAGAAACTCCCGCTGCCGCGACACCGCCGCCTTGATCAGGCGACCGAAAAAGAGCCCCAGATAACCGACCAGCAGCAGTGCCAGCCCCAACAGGGCGATACCACCGCTGTTTTTTGAGCGGCTATGGCTGCCGCTGCGCAAAATAATTCGACCGATGATCGCCAGCAGCAGAATGCCGTGTAGAAAACCCATCAGACGGATATTCATGCGCATGTCGCCGTTAAAGACATGACTGAATTCGTGGGCGATCACTCCCTGCAATTCGTCCCGCTTCAGCTGTTCGAGAGAGCCACGAGTTACTGCCACCACCGCATTCTGTACGTCGTATCCGGCGGCAAAGGCATTAATCGACGTCTCCTGTTCGAGCAGGTACACCTCGGGCACCGGTACGCCCGAGGCAATCGCCATTTCGTCGACGACGTTTAGCAGACGCTGCTCCAGTGGATCTCGGGTATCGCGGCTAACCAGTCGACCGCCTAGGGATTCGGCCACGGCGGCACCGCCACCCGCGGCAAGCGTAGCAATACGATAAAGGCTACCGAGAATGATCAGGGCCGCGACCGCAGCGGCGATTTTGTAGAAGAGATCGGGACGCCACAGCTGCAACGGCTCGGCCATCTGCGCAGTGTTGGAATAGGAGAACAGAAGCACCACGGCCAGATAGACCAGCACGATGATCGAGACCACCGCCAGGGTAAATAGCAGCACCAGCCATTTGGTGTTCTTGCGCGCATCATCCTGCGCAGCGAAAAAATCCACAAATCGTTCCTACGCTACAGGCTTAAAACGATACCTTGACCGCCTTGCGCGCCTCTTTATCTTCCAGCTCCAGTAGTTCTGACTGCTTGAAGCCGAACTTGCCCGCGACCAGATTATCGGGGAAAGACTCGCATTTGGTGTTGTAGGTCATCACCGCATCGTTATACGCCTGACGAGCGAAAGCAATACGATTTTCGGTACTGCTCAGCTCTTCGCTGAGCTGCATCATGTTCTGGTTGGCCTTGAGATCGGGATAGGCCTCGGCCAGGGCGAAGAAACGTCCCATCGCCGCACCGAGCAGATTCTCTGCACCGGCCAACGCCTGGATGGCGGCGCCATCGGTCGGGTCTTCTCCTGCTTTACCTGCCGCTGCCTGTGCCTGATTGCGTGCAGCAATCACCGCCTCCAGGGTCTCCCGCTCATGCTTGATATAACCTTTGGCGGTCTCCACCAGATTGGGGATCAGATCGTAACGCCGTTGCAGTTGCACATCGATCTGCGAAAAGGCGTTTTTGACCCGATTACGCAACGCCACCAGACCGTTGTAGATGGCGATAAGATAAATCACGAGTACAACGACGACACCGAGGGTAATCCAGCCTGCAGACATGATGTTGTTCCTTTCTGTTATACGGAGTATGGGTTCACTGTAACCAAATTACGCAATCAGCGCACGAAGTGAACGGTTACTTTTTCGCCGGTTTTGCCGGCGGCAACGGCGCCCGCTCCTTCACATAAACCAGTGCCTGCTCCGCGTCTTCGCGCAACTGGCTCTTCGGATAATTTTTAATGAACGCGCCAAGCTGCTCCTCGGCCTTTGCCATCTCACCCGCCTCGGCCAGTGCCAGGGCTTCATCGAAGGCTGCCAGTTCATCCGCGTCGATACCCTCTTCGCCCTTCTCTCCTTTCCAGTAGAGTTCGTTGGCGTCCGCCTTGCTGCCACGTACACCACCCACTGCAGTGGTAGTTTGCAGTTTTTTCTTCGGCATCAGGATCTCGATCTTCTTGCGCAGGCTTTCCAGCAGCCCCTCTTCGGCCTTCTTTTCCTCTTCCGCCAGGGCGTTACCTGCCAGCACCATTCCCAGTAACAGAATCATGGTCTTTTTCATAATCGGTTCCTCAATCTTTATCCGTTGTCTTCAAATGGCACGTTATTGATCGCTCAAATCGATCGCCATCGTCCTGTACTGTTGCTTCACTGCCGGGTCAATTGCTACCGCTTTCCTGAATGCCGCAGCGGCACTCGGCAGGTCTTTCAATGCCATGTAACTTTTCGCCAGGTTGATATGAATCAGCGCGTCGGAAGGATCGACCGCCGCCGCAGCTTCATAATCGGTGATTGCATCCTGATACTTGTCCTGGATGTAGCGCAGATTGCCGCGATTGTTAAGCACCTTGGCGTTATCCGGTTGTTGTGCCAGCACCGCACTGAAATAACCTTCCGCGGTTTCGTAATCCCCTGCACGGGCAGCGATGATACCGGCCTGGATCTGTGCATCGAGATCGTTCGGGTTCTCCTCGATCGCCTTCAAAAACGGGCGCATACGGGTACGTGCGGCGATCCGCTTGAGTGTGGCGTTCTGATCCGGGAAACGTTTTTCGATCTCCTCGCGTTTGACTGCCGGCGGTTTCCAGTCATATTGCGGCAGGCTGGCGGGTTTGTAGGTATTCCAGGAGTCATGGACGTTGAGCAGGGTAAGTCCCTTGTCCTTCCACTTGTAGTAGGTCTCGCTGCCTTTCTCCCAGGCACTGGTAAATGATTTTCCTACCAGGGTTACCTCGATCGGCACCCACAGCACACCATCTTCGACCACATACATGTTATCCATGGTGTAGTTATCGCTGTCGGCGGGGATGCCGGTGGAGAACATCATCAGCATGTGTTCCGGCACTTCAATCACACGGGTGGAAATGCCCATACTCTCCAGTGCGGTGGAGTAGAGCGCCACCAGATCGTCGCAGTCGCCCGATTTTCGCTCCATGGTCTCACGCGGATACTGCACATAGTCCACCGTATCCACATTCCCCGAGGTCACCTGATAGGGGTTATTCGGATCCTGCACATAGGTCACGCCGCTGATCCCGAGTGCACCGAACACCGCAGCCGCCCACTGTACCGGGTCACGGCTGCTGGGATACTGGTTGGTGATGCTACGTGCATAGTTAAGCACCACCGGATCCTTGGGTGTGACAAAGGCGGCAAAACGACCGCGCTCCGACCAGAGTAGCCGGTGCTTCTCATAGAGATTGATCGACTGATTCTGGCCGATGGTCTTCTCCTTACCATCCTCGAAATAGGTGGCGACCAGTTTGGTCTGCACCGGGGTATCTTCGGTGACGGTAAGAATGTTGTTGTTAAATACCGCCTTTAGCGGAAACTCCTGGCTCTCTCCCGGATTGAGCTGTTTGATCTTCAGCTCGCTGGGGAAGTCCATGTAATTCTTGATGGTGAAAGCGACCTTGACGTTCTCCATCGGCTTACCGGTGTTGTTGGTCAAACGAAGTTTGCCCAGACCATCGCGCTCATAGAGCTTATAAGAGTTGGAGAAAATACCGTCGAGGTCCACGGTCTCCAGCACCAACGGTGCGCGATTGTTGGCGCGGGTGGTGCCATGCACCTTCAGCTTGTCCGATTCGATACCATCGACACTGAGGGTGGAGATATAGAGGGAGTAATTTTTCTCTGGCTCAAGACCACGATAGATATATTCATGCTCTTTGGTCTCCCCGACCTTGACCAACTCATCACCGAGTTTTTCATAGATCAGGTAGTTCTCCACGTAGGCCGTCTCCAGCGGCGCCCAGATCAATTTCAGGCTCCACACGTCAGGCACCACCAGCACATTTTCCATGATCGCCGGGGCATACTTCTGCGCCGCTGCTTCCACTACGGTACTCGGCTTGCCTTCGTAACCGTAAGGGTCCTGCGCCGCGACACGATAGTAGTAAGTCTGTTCCGGAGTCAGACCGCCGTCGATGAAACTGTCACCGCTGGCGCTGCCCACACGGAGAAACGGTCCCGCTGTTTCGTTGGCGCGATAAATGGTGTACTCGGCGATGTAGGGCAAGGTGCTTTTCTGCCACTTAATCTCGGCACCATGGGAGCGTCCCGTTGCTGCAACATCGGCGGGGGCGGCAGGCTTGTGCAGCGTCGCCTGCAGCTGAATACGTTTGTTGCCGCTGTCGGCGATGGCGTAGGCCGTGTCGCCCGCAGCGATGATCTCGGTGGGACGATAGACATCGCCGATACTCTGGCCCTTGGCACCGAAACGACGCAAGTATTTACCGTCACGGCTGAAATACCTCACCCCGTCTTCTTCCAGTACCACCAGTTCATCGCCGCTAACCATCAGGTCGATGGGACTGCTCAGATGTACAGGTTGTTTGGCATCCCGACCGAATTCGGCCAGCACCTCACCCCGCGGTGAGAGAGTGGTAATGGTGGTACGACCGCGATCCAGCACATAGAGATTGTCCTGCGCATCAAGGGCAATGGCCGCAGGTTTATTAAACGGTTCGCTCTTGCCGTTACGCAGAACATTAAGAAAGACCCCTTCACGGCTGAATGCCTGCACCCACCGATTACCGGGGTCGGCCACAAACAGCACTCCACTGGATGAGATGGCGATATCGGTCGGATCGTCCAGCTGTCCTGCGCCGCTACCAGCGCTGCCGAAGGCGGCCAGTTGCTTGCCGCTGGCATCGAGATGAAGGATGCGAGATTTGTTTTTGTCCACCAACCAGAGAGAACCGTCGCTATCCGCAACCAGTGCACCAGGCAAGATATCCTTATCCAAAGCAATACGTTCCGCCGCCTCGCCTTTCTTCAGACGCACGATGGACTTTTTCTCTTCATCCACGCCATAGAGTGCGCCCTGATGGTAGGCGATCTGCTTTGTATTCAGTTTTTCCCGCAACAGCGAACGTACAGACGTACGCGCCAGTTCCCGCTCCACTACCGCAGGCGCTTCGCTTGCCTCCAGCTGGAACAGATTGGCCACGCCCTTGATCGGATCACCAACGGCAATGCGGTTATTATCATGCAGCGCCAGACCGGCGATCTCCTGGAACTGGGAACGCCCCTTACCCTTGGAACCAAAGTAGTAGCGCAGCTTACCGTCGCTATCGAATTTCTGGATGGTGTAGCTATTGAGATCGATGACATAGGTGCCGTCTGCGGCAACAACAAAACCTGCCGGTTTCCCTTTCAGGGTCAACTGACGCAGGAAACCACCATGCTGGTTATAGACCTTGATCATCGACGACTCGGCGTCGAAGACATGAATATGTCCCGCATGGTCGATACCGATGCCGCGCGGTCTTTTCAGTTGGTAGGGAAGTTCTTTCTTTTTCGCCGCTTCGTTTTCAGGTGCACTGTTGATCTCCAGGGTGGCAATAAAGACACCGTTATCGCCATAGAGCTGAATACGATCGTTACCGTTATCGGCGACATAAACGACGCCATCATAGAAAGCTACGCCCTGGGGTTCACGTAACTCACCCGGACCACTGCCACTGGCACCGAAGCTACCGCGGTATTTGCCATCGAGGCTAAACATGGCGACGCGGTTATTCGCGCTGTCACTGATAAAGACCAGATCGTTGCCCACCGCAGCGGCAGCCGGTTGTTTCAATACCGCATCGCCGCGTGCATCTTTGGACTGCAATGTGTAGATGGCCTTGCCACTCTCATCCACTACTTTGACCGCGCCATTCTTGGTCGCATAGAAATAGTGACCGTCATGCCAGGCAAGTAAACGTTGCGCTCCGGGGGTGGCGATCTCGGCAACAAAATCGATCCTGGCAAAACCCGCCGCGGGTGGCGGCAGCTCAGGCGTACTGGCACAGGCGGCCAGCAACAGTGCAAGTGATATGGCTGTGAGTTTACGCATAATCGTTCTCTTCCCCGTGCATCGCACTTTGTCGATGCCGTTATTGTGACCTGTAATCATACTGACCGTTCAGCAATACTGAAACTATCTGGAAGTAGTCTCAAAAAGAGCGAGTGCCACCGTTTTGAGGCTGCTTCTATTTGTCTACTCGGTTGAACACCCCATCCCAACCTTCCGCTGGCGGATTCTCGGCAAAGTAGTGGCAACGCTCCAGATAGATGGCACTCGGCCTGTCGCCGGGGAACTCCTGCATGATCGCCTGAAAGGCTTCCGCCGCCTCTTCCCAGCGCCGTTCGCGGTACATCTCCAGCGCCGCTGCAAAGCGAATCGCCAACGGAGGCAGTGGTTCTTCGGCAGAACAGAGCAGTTCATAAACCGTAGTCGGGATCTCCTTGCCCAGCACCCTGATTTTATCGATTTCACGAAAATGATAAATGTCACGACAATGCTGCCAGGTTGTCTCACCGAGCAGAAATTCGACACCGTAAAATTTGGCCGCGCCCTCCAGTCGCGCCGCCATGTTTACTGTGTCGCCGATGATGGTGTACTCCATCTTCTTGCTGCGCGAGCCGATATTACCCGCCACCACCTCACCCGAGGCGAGACCCGCACGCAGAGTGAACGGTTGTTTGCCTTCATTCTCCCAGCGAGTGCAGAGTAGTTG
>JBNLAT010000009.1:0-77485 GCA_050302275.1 Thiohalomonadaceae bacterium
GTGAGGGGTCGTTGCTGAGGACGCGGTTGAGGGCCAGGGAGTCGCTACCGGGCTGGTAGTAGTTGACGATTTCGTCGCTATTGAGGTTGTAGGTGTTCCAGTCGATGGCGAGGGAGGAGCTTTGTTGGTAGATGTCGGTCACTACACCGGATTGGGTGATGGTGCCGGTGCCCCCCACGACGGTGCCGCCGGTGGGGTTGGCGTAGGCGTACGGTATGAAGGTGACGTGACTGAGCAGCAGGGTGTAGCCGACAACGTGAATGGCGGTTAGGGATTTTTGGCGCAGCTCGCGCAAACGTAAACCCACCACCATACGCTTCACATGCGGCAGTAGCGCTCCGCTGTATTCCCCCTGTTTTTTTATAAGTGCTTTTTTATTATTCATTATTGTTCCCTGCTTTTTTATTTATCACGTACCCCATACCCAATAGCGATATTTAATAGAGATACACGGCACCGGTGAATTGACGTGAGTTATCGGTCTGAACTCCATTGATACCCGTAACGCCACCTCCCTCCCCGGGTGCCCCTACTGCCAGGGTATTACCATCAGGCGACAGAGCAATCCCTCTACCAAACCAGTCACTCGCATCGCTATTCGATGCTTTGATATAGGCCTTCTGAGACCAGCTACCGTTGTCATGGCTAAAGAGATAGGCCGCACCAAAATCGGTATTTGTAGGGTCGTCTCCCTGATCCCCGTTAATACCCGTGGCACCGCTATCTTCCCAGTATGCTCCTATCGCTAAAACATTCCCGTCTGCGGAGAGGGCGAGATGCTCGCCAAACCAATCACCATTGCCAGGATTCGATGCCTTGAGGAGTGCGGTTTGCGCCCAGCCACTGCTACCGTTACTAAATACATAAGCAGCACCACTGTCGGTGACAGTGGTATCTTCCAAATAGGCACCAACGGCCAGAGTAGTACCATCCGCGGAGAGGGCCACACTACGACCGAAATAGTCACTACTGGTTGTGATCAGTGGTTTTATATAGGCCTGCTGATTCCAGCCTCCGCTATAGCTGTACAGATACACCGCGCCACTGTATATGGCGGATGTATTGTAGATCCCACTATTAACCCCCGTGGCATTACTACACTCACCAGGAACCCCCACAGCTAGCGCACTGCCGTCAGAGGAAAGCGCAATACTCCGGCCAAAGTTATCAGTAGTTAGAGCATTTCCATTAGCGACGTGGTTAATCACAGGGGCTTCAATCCAGCTCCCGGCGACATTGTTATACACGTAGACGGCGCCAATACCACCACTACGCCCATAGGCACCAACTGCAAGAGTGGCGCCATCAGTTGAGAGCGCAACGCTGTAACCAAAAAAGTCAGCCGACGCGGCATCGGAAGCCTTAAGGTATTTTGTTTGAGTCCAGTTGTCGTTGATGTTTTTGAACAGATAGACCGCACCACTAGCGGAAGCGTTTTCGTTATACGTTCCCACGACGCTGGCCGAATCGCCATCCTCTCCATACGCCCCCACCGCCAGGATTGAACCATCGGCTGATAATGCAACGCTAGTACCAAACAAGTCGTCCAATTGTGCGTTTGACGCGGTGACATACCCCGCCTGTGTCCAGGTACCAGCGTTGTTGTGAAACAGATAAACACCGCCTGCCCCACTCACATCCTCATCCGAACCCACCGCCATGGTGGAACCATCAGCCGAGAACGCAATACTAATACCAAACCATCCGACAAGATTCGATGCCTTAAAATAGCCAACACCTTCAGCCAGATTGCCACTGACGGACTCTACGTTCGAATCGGTGCAACCAGCACTGTTACAACTTTGCAGCATGTAACTGGCAGCGATGCGTTTAGGCAGTGAGACAATCAAGTCATAACTGGTACTGTTTGCCGCAATGGTGGCGACACGGGTATAGCCAGAAACTCCATCTGGGTTTTCCAGTAATCGATACTCAGTTTCACCGGAAACATCCGCCCAGGAGAAGTGAAAGGTTTTGGTCTGCTGTACCGACCAACTCAGCGTTGGCGCAGAAGGAGGATTAGTTGAACTGCCGCCACCACCGCCACAACCTTGCAGCAGGACAACGGCAATCATGCTCAGAGCAGCAAAAGATGCGCGAGCAAACAACTTAGCATTACAGATTGATTTCATATTTAAATCTTCCTTGACGATTAGTCGGCACTTCCCTGTTTTGGGTGCAACGGAGCGAAATGTAAGATTTTTCTGACAATTGGTCTTTGTCGTGGCGAAACCGAAATCCCTCGTCTACCATTGACGCATTCTGGGTGCGGTTTGGTTCCAGAAAATTTTTGCGCGATACAGATGAAGCGCTTTTAGATTTTTGTGAATAGCTAGTTGCTGGTATGCGACCAGCTCTTGCCAGACCAATAAAACCATGCGTCATTTTGCACTTCCCTGTAATGTCAGAGCATTCCTATAAGGATAAAATCGGTGGCAGGTATAATACCTAAAATCCACGCCAATAGCTATAACGCCAGGCACGAATAAGCATATAAAAACAGTAACATAGTGAAAAATCCGGGAGGTATCTCCCGGGAGTATGATAGCTAGAGATTATGCATCGACGTCACACGATAGGCTAACTCAAATGACAGTTATTTTACGAAGGTAGAAACTCAATTGGATATGTCACGGTTATCGATTTAACTGGCTGTTCGCCAAAATTAAATGTCTTTATCCGGCTTACCAACCGACTCTCCAGTCTAGGTGAATTCAATTCACTTGAAACAACCTTCACTGCTGTAACCTTACCATTCGGGGCAATGGTAATTTCAAGCACAATTTTGCCTTTCAGACCTGGGTTTTTACGTCGCTCACGCTCGTAGAGTGAGTACAAAACACTTTTGTTTTGGTCGAAAATAATAGTTATGTCTTCTTCTGCTCGATAACCACCACCGCTACGTGAACCAGCTCCCCCTCCTTTTGCATTAGAAGCAAGCAAGGATTGCTTAACCTGTGTAATTTCACGCTGAGACAAATTACTTTTTGCAACGACTGTCGTTGCATATTTGTCTGAATTTACCCCACCACTACCTTTGTCCACATTATCAGACAACATTGATGTGTTTTGGCTGGCCACTTTAGCCGCACCTGCGTTGGTGTTGACTTTACCACCCATCTGGCGAGAAACATCCGATGTATCCATAAGATCAGCCAATTCACTGCTCAGCGCGAGCAAACCACTGTCAGCGGCTTTTTCGCGCGCTTTCTTCTGCTCTTTAGTGATCGGCTTATTCAGCTCAGAAGGCTTCTTCTGTGTCTTCTTTACTGAAGGTGGCTTTACCGGTGGTGGCTTTGGTTTCTTTGGTTTTGGTTTCGGCTTTTCCTTCTCCATTATAAAGTTGGCAATTCGTTCTGGCACTGCCGTACGTACCTGGCGGTCTTCTTTCGGCAGATTTATGCTCGAAAGTACCAGACCCATCGTTAGTAAGATGACAACCGCAATTGCAGCAATCAGGTTAAACTGGCGGTCACTCTTACTTTCTGGCGTCCAGCTTAATGCGAGATAATTGTAATAAGCCGTTGTCACGACGCCCCCTCTCCTGCATTCGATTTTTGCATTGCAGCAAAGGCTATGTTTGTGTAATTGGCTTCACGGCATGTGGCCAGAATCTTTCTGAGCAGATCATAAGAGATTGTTTCATCTCCCATTATCGTGACAGATTTACCTTTGATCTTTCCATCCTCTGACTTAACCAGTCTTGTCTTGGATGCCTGAAAAGCCAGCTCTTTTTCCAGACCTGGAATTCGCGGTGACGTGTCCTGCAAGACCTCATCAATTGTTGCGACCTCATGTCCTTGTACCAGAATACTTTTAGGTGAAACTGATATCACGAGAGTTTCTTCTGGCGCTTTTTTGGCAATAGAAGTTGGAAGACGGATATCCTTTTTCTTTGGCAACTGCTGAACGTTAGACGATGTTACCAACAGAAAAAAAACAAGTATTGTGAAAATATCCATCAAAGAGACAAGATTCAAGCCTGGTTGCTTCTGTTGTGCATGGTGTCGCTCCATGCGCTTTGCTCGACGTGACATCTTCATTAGTTTGCACCTCCTGCGTTACTAACTGCAGGCGCTTCGCCAGGCAGCAAGGGTGCATCACCTATGGAGATGTTGGGAAAAAGCTCAAATGTTTCTACCTGATCAATATTTACTATATCGATATAACGAACTCTATCCATCACCTGAATCAGTGTTTTGTAGTCGATACTTGGTTCTAGTAGAAGGGTGATGCTGTCCTCATCAGGAAATCGACGCTTAATTTCCAGCAACACATCCGAAAAGTATTTCCAGTTCGTATCGGCATCAGTGCGTGGGAAATACTTGATCCTGCCTAAAGTGGCATCAGTAATTTCAAAGCCATCAGATCTCAAAACTAACTCGAGCTGTAGTTTGACTTTTTCTTGCTCTTTGGTAACAGCATCCTTCGGAGGAAGATTTAGTTCAAGCACCGTGATACGTGAGAAAACTGCTGTTATGAGCAGAAATGGTACAAGAATTACCATTAAATTCATGAACGCGGTGATATTGAGCTCGACTGTTTCCTGCAGGATGCCCCGCTTGACAAGCTTCATAATAGTGTATGCCTATGTATCAGTCTTTTGCGATCAGATTCAGGCACTTAACGGCCGCCATCTCAAGATTATCAACGAGACGTGATGTTTTTGATGCCAGGTATGAATGAATAAGGATTAGCGGGATAGCTGCAATCAAGCCGAATGCTGTCGTATTCATTGCAACCGAGATACTTGCTGATAATAATTCAGCCTTGTCGGCTGGATCCGCATTAGCAACCGCGGTAAATGCCTGAATGAGACCGATAATCGTACCCAACAAACCAAGCAGTGTTGCAATATTGGCAAATGTAGCAAGATAGTGTGTTCTTTGCTGCAGTTCGGGCATAACTTCCATCATGCCTTCTTCCATGGCGGCCTCTACTTTTTCTCTTTCGGAGTTTGCAGAAGTACGTGCAAATCCGTAGTTGAGCACTGTTGCCAAAGGTGTTCGCACACTTTGTGTTAACTTGACCGCCCTTTCAAAGTCTTGCGCCTTCAACATTGGTACCAACTGCTTCCACATCTTATTGGTTGTGCCTTGCGTTTTCAGAATATACATCAATCGTTCAACAGCAATTGCCAAACCTAACGCTAGAACCATCAAGATCGGGTACATGAATGCACCACCTGATTGGAAGAATTTAACTATTTCCATAATACTCCACCCTAACGATACTAAATGTAATATATAAATAGATTCAGTTTCACGACATGGCGCTGCTTATTATAGGCATACGATATCTTAAAACTGCGTTCCTCAAACTGATTATACAATTGTATTGCGCGCTCAATTCAATCTGGATCCACATCCTGTTTAAACAAGTTTAATACTTTCCCCAACAATGTCCCTTCGTTGGTTTCATCTGCAGGAGATTCATCGATCTTATCATACGCAACAACACTTTCTTGTACGCCATTATATTCAAGCTCAAGTTCGTCCAGTATAATCTTTCTCCGTTGCCTGTAGTCCGCAAACTCAACATGCCCCTGGCAATACTCCCTGGCCAAAGAACGCAGCGATTCTGAAAAATTAGATTCACTCACTTTATGATCCTATTTCTCTCAAGACACGGAAGCCCGTAAACAGATCTGGCTTGCCTGCATGTGTATTTATTGTATTAATATTACAATTATCCATAGACTGGTCGTATGAACCTCCTACGGCCACCAGCTTTCTACCTTTATCGTAAACCCACTCCTGAACATTGCCGACATAATTCACAACGCCCCAGTCATTTTGCGCCCCAATGCCTGCCCCTACCAATTCTTCGCCTTTCTGAATACCCCTGGTTGACAATTTACAATTACGATTCGCATCCAGCTTTTGACGTTTGGCCTTTGCCGCATAAACCCATTCATTTCGCGTAGGCAAACGATATTTCTTTCCGGTTTTCTTACTTAGCCATCTTAGATAATCTTTAACCAGATCAAATGATATATTCGATACCGGCAACCCATCGTCACGTCCTGCAATAGCTCGACACTTTCTACTATCTTTGCAAAACAAATTCATCTCGCTAATTGAGGTTTCATATTTACCTATGGCAAAAGGCTTCATTGTACCCGCACCAGGAATAACGACCAGATCAGGGCCTGCCTTTTTGTTAGGCAACACATCATTACATACGGCACGACTACCTCTCGCTCCAAGACCAGCAAGAGAGACATCGCAAGCATCGCGGGGTTTAATTTCAATCCCTGCCAGATAACTATTTGAAGGAAAGATTCGCAGTGCAAACTTCTTTGCTTCAGCAGCTCGCTCAGGAAATGCTTTACCAACTTGCTCGATACATGTACCTAACGACCTGATAAGTCGGTCTTCCAGCTTCTCATATCGTGCACGGTCTACATCACGCAATTTAAGAATGGCAGATTCAAAATCTGTCATATTAAGTCGGCCTTGACATTTCAATTGCAAGTTCACATTTGAGAGCGCCAAATCAAAAAGCTCTACTTTCTTCTTACTTTCACGTGCAACAGCCTTTTCACGCTCTGCCACCTCAGTTTGCCGCGCATTTCTTTCTTTTGCTTTTGCTGAGGCAGCTGCCAGCATGTCGGAACGTTCATCTAGCGCATCCTGGATATCAGTAAAGCGTCTCGCATTTGCGATCAGGTTTGATGCAAACTTTAATTTGAATTCTTTTAAAGCAGCATCTATTTGCTCGAGGTACATCGCATAAATTTGCGCACGTTTCTCATAAACCCACTGATCCTCTCCCAGTGTAAGTTTCAGCAAGTCAGATACATCCTTCCAAACATCTTCCTGCCAACCATCACTAAACTCAGGCTGCTCGAGCAATGAGACAAGATGTTTTTTATAGAAATCGACCTTAACCTTAAGCTCCAGTTCGTTTCGGATGTTGAATTCTTCGTATGGGTCGTACGTTTTTTCCTGAAAAAATGCAAAATAGATTGTAACGCTGACAGAAATCAGAAGAATCGTCAGTGACAGTGCCCGATTCATTGTTCTTATTTTTGGTGACAAATCGTGGATAAATTTAGCTACAGTCTCTGTCCTGTCTTGTCTATGCAACCTGAGTGCATTTTCTATAGCCTTCCACTGGTATTTTTTAATACCCTGAATACGCTTTGGCTTTAAGCCTTGATTTGCAGCCTCGTCAGCCGGCACACGGTTATAAGGATGCTCACCGGTAAGTGTTTCATATGCTACACAGCCTAAGGCATAAACATCATCTCGCACATCTGGCTTCAGCCCCTTCAGCATTTCCAGACTTGCGTATGCAGGTGTCAGAGCACCAAGGGTACCTGCATCAAATACCGTTTTATCTTCCTGGGTGTCCCCAGTACGTTCAGCAATAGCGACAGCACGAGAAATACCGAAATCAAATACCTTTGCAAGGCCCTTACTGGTTACAAAAATGTTACCCGGCTTAAAATCTGAGTGGATAATATTCTCAGCATGCGCATGAGCTAACGCAGCGCTAATACCATCGATTATCATCCACGCATCATCTGGTGGAAGACCAGTAGACTTATATTGTTTAATCAATTTATCCAGTGGAGTACCATCCATATACTCCATAGTCATGAATACTGTCTCACCATCCCGGTCAAAGTCATGGACATTTACAATATTAGGATGAGCAATGCGTTGTGATTTTCGAGACTCTCGCTGCAGAGCTATAAAAGCTTCAGGATGAGACTTGAACTCATCACTCAAAACTTTTATCGCGACATATGGGTCCCTGTCCTTTGCCTCAACTTTAAGAAGATCTTTGGCTTTATAAACGACCCCCATGCCTCCAGCCCCAAGCACATCCTCAAGGACGAAGCGACCTTTGAGCAGATCCTGTTGTGACACATTCTCGCTTGCAGCAATCGATTCGATGCCGACCTGCATCGCGGGTGAATCACCAGAATCAACCTGCTTGATTCGCGTTTTGTCCTGAGGTATTTCTACATCAGGTTTGTATCTCGTAATGTCATCAGGATTACGTTTCACCGAAACATCAGGATTATTCCTGACTCTGGTTTTGTCGGGCAACTCATTGGTTTTATTGTTAAATTCACCACCTGCTTTGTCAGCAGGAAATTTCACACGCGTATTATCATTTGCATTGGCCTTTTGCGCCAGACGCACACGAGTTTTATCACTGGAAACCCTTGCAAGTGGCTCAGTAACATCATCAGTTTTAGGCACATTTTGCTCATTCTTCTTGGAGGCTGAAGAAGATATACCTACTCTGGTTTTATCTGTATCTTTATCACTCATGACAAGATATTAACTATCAACCTTTTTGCTCTCATCGCCCTGCTCTCCCTTTACAATAATCACAGAGACGTTGTCATTTGCTCCATTCTCCAGCGCCATCTCTATAAGTTTTTCAACAGCCTGTTCGATCGTATTACTTTTCATCACATTGCATATTTCATCAAAAGCAATCATGTTATACAGCCCATCGCTGCACAAAAGAAAAGTGTCTCCGACCTGGACATCGAAGACTGTGATATCAACACACAGCTCTTGCGCCACCCCTACTGCGCGCGTAATCACATTCGACTCTGGGTGTTCGGCCGCATCTTCTCTCAACAGAAAACCTTGCTCGATGAGTTCCTCTACCTGGCTGTGATCACGAGTAACTTGTAACAGTTCACCGTTTCTTAGTCTGTAGAGCCGTGAATCACCTGCCCAGAGACACACACCAACCCTGCCTTTCACAAACAAGGTAACAACCGTGCTTCCCAGAGTACGCCCATCAAGCATGATGTCCGCATACTCAAGGATGCGTGTATTCGCGTCTAGAATACAGTCCTCGACCACATCAACGAATTCACATAGTGATGACTGGGCGGGAACCTGTTCCAGCATTGTCACGATCATATTGCTCGCGACATTACCTGCTTCATATCCACCCATTCCGTCTGCAACGACCCACAAAGATGTTGCTTGTGAAGCCAGCACGGAATCCTCGTTGATCTCACGCACGACACCAACATTTGTATCCAACGCCGATTCCCAGCGGATCGGACGCCTTATTGTCATATCACTCATTAACTTTCAGGAATCAACTGTAGTTTATAGGGCGACTTCCAATTTCGTTCTTGCCAGCGGCCATCTAGCATCGATGCAGCACCGCCCACTGGAGGTAATCCTTTACAGCTAAATAGCATCGGCTTTATATATTCAGAACCGTCAGTCATCCAAACACTGAAGCTCTTTAAAGCTGATGACAATGAAGCATTAACCATACTTGGCAAAAGTGTTCTCAGATATGCCGTTTCACTTCCCGGCAAATCGATAACCATTGGTCCCGACTCACCTAAATCTGCTGTGGGTGTATAATTGCTATTGATAGCGCTTGTATTGAGCGAGATTGCCTCTGATAACTCATCAGCATCCATATCCCCATTAAGTGCAGCGAGACAGTTTTCTTCAACCAACTGATACCAGTCCGCCTCATTCAAAATGATATCGACTGGATTGACATCACAGGGAAACTGCTTAACCACCGTTAGTGGAAAATAGCGCCCAACTCGGTCCACGCTGGGCAACATGATACCTGCGTACACATTGCCATCAATTACTCCCGGAGAGAAAACAAACCGCCATATTGGACTAGTCAAATATACATTTAACCAGTCACCACCGATTTGCTCTTTAGAAGCTGAAATAAAGTGTTGTAACCATTCATCCCATGAGTTAATAAACCCAGCCTTAAGATTTCTGAAAATGAAGTCACCATACCCTGGCAATTTCCCATATATACCTGCAGGGTGGTTGGCACTCATTAGATAGTCTCCGGGCAACTGAAATTGCCCAACAAATTCTCATTGAATGGGTTATCAACGCTTTTAGCTTTAATGAGATACTCGATGTGGTGATAATTACTCCGGCTTGCCTGCCTATCGACATCGTACGTAACTTTATACACATTCGACTGACTCGTTTTGGTCAGTCGTGATTGATCTTGCAGGCGGAACCATGCCCATGGGCCACTATAGGTTTTTTCATGGCGCAATTCTGAAAGATCCTCAAACACAACCCGCACACGCCTGTTTGCATCATCTCCAGACCAGTTTAGAGGCTTCCAGAATTTCGGACCATGATTATAAGTAATGCGTTGGTCACCCACTTCCAGGAAGAATCTGGCATCATATTTTTCCATTTTATAGGGCTTCAACTGGAACGATATGCTAGGCAGCTCTGGATTACCCCTGAAGAAAATGCTCTTGATTTTCTGTGAGCGTTGAATTTGCTTAAGAGTCGTTCTCGAAAAGCCAAGTGAGTAACCGTCTACAACTCTGTTCTCCCAGCCATTCCGCGTATTAATAAATGGATGTATAAATTCCTCGTAAAAGCCATCCATAACACCCTTTGGCTTAAAGAACTCACTAAAGTCGAACAGAGCCAACTCATCTTTTGCAGAACGAGTCAATGGGTAACGTCCGGCAAGTGCACGTGAGTAAGTATCATATACACGCGCACGCCACTCAGAGTTAACGTAGCCTTTAGCAGAGGACAGAACCGCTCTCCATGACTCATTACTAAGTTCTAGTAGCCAGCGTTGTACAGGTTGCGGTGCAATATTAGAGTGCCCACGCAAGGAGGTTATTGCGTTCCCAGCCCCACTCATATACCTGGCTTTTGCTACTTCGAATGACTTTTTGGCGGGATCAGGCGATACCGCAACATCGCCCATGAATGCCTGCAATTCACGAATCTTATTCACAATAGAAGTTACAGGTGCGGGCTTTTTGCTACTTTCTCGCAATAGTACATTAAGTTCGCGATAGGTGCGGTCTACTCTCGTACCAGAAAACTTATCCGAGAGAACATTAGTAACTGTCCCTGCCCGACCCTCACCATAGTCATCATTGATATTCTGCATCACTTGACTGGATAGCGTTGTATTCTCGGCCGATACCTGGAGTATTGATAGCAATGGCGAATACACAGGATCAGTCAACTTGGAAAGGACATCCCTGGCTTCTCTGATGGATTGGAACTTTTTGATCGAAAGCGCGTTGAACAACGCATCCCAATGGGCCACGTAATCCGCAAAGTATAGCTCTTTTACTTTTTCGCTAATCTCATCTAAATCGTCTTTCACGAAATCAACACGATTGTCATTTGAGTCAGACAATACCCAACTCTCATTGATGACATCTTCAATAACAGGTGATTCTGTTGAGAGGTCTATAGCCTCATACCCCGCCTTTGTAAACATAAACGGCATTTGGGTTGCTGATACTGCTTCCGGTGACACCTCAAAGACATCCCTTACTGCCTCACCAAATTGATTCAGCATATCGACATCATATGCGTACTCAGGATTATTCCGGACACGACTATAAATACGTTGTTGCACAGGGACTCTAAGTAGCAATTCCCGAGTTGAACTCACAAGACGCTTATCTAATTGGTACGGCTGCAGATCAGTATTGAGTAAAGCAACCAAATGCGCCTCGAGTTCCTTACGACGAGTTGCTTCGCCCTGCATGTGCGCATCCCAATCACGAACAAACCAGTTAACTATCATTGGCTTGTCCATATGTTCTAGTTTATTGAACATTAGATAGACACGGAATGTATCGTAAAGATCGCCGCCACGATGCCCTTTACTAATCGTCTTTTCCAGATAATCGATTACTCTCGGGAGGAGCAATTCTGTTAATTGCGCGTTGTATGCCTCATCAGCAGAGGAGTCAACTGCACCATCATATAGCCCCATACCTGATAGCCATGGATGTGCATTCTGGTCATATACAACACTAGCCTTAGCCAGTGCATTCAATGTTGGAAGTACTACTCTAAGATCTTTATTCCATGGTGTATAACGCTTCTTCTCCGCATTAAATTCACCAATATAGCCTTCGACGTCTGACATATAGGAACTATGCCTGGTCACACTACCAGCCCAGATCGACAGTATTAGGACACTGAAGAAAGCTATGCCAGCATATGCACCACGTTGAGCCCATTTGATGAATATTTCGTACTTTCTGTTTGAGCCAACCAGTTCAGACTCGGGAAACATTACCTGTTTAAATAAACTGCCCAGAAAAAAGCTTTTCCCTTGAGACTGCTGCAGTTGCACATTCTCACGTGTAAAACCAAAGTTTGATGAGACAGAAGTCATTAAACGATCTATTGGCGTGCCATCTTGTGTACCACTTGTGAAGTAAATACCACGCAAATATGGCTGATATTGGTAACGATTCTTTACAAATGCCTGACTAATAAAGCTAGTAACGATAGACTTCAGATTCTCAAATTGTTGCGGAAAACCTTGTATCGCGGCACGGCGCCTTACATCACGTTCGGAATGTACACGAGACAATTCCCTTGAATAAAGACGATCAAGAAGCTTCTGAAACTCATCTTCAATGTATTCGTAATCTGGAGTTTGCGACGGACCAGGCGCATTTGGTAATGAAATCCCCCAAACTTGCTCTCTGTCTTCTTTGCTCAGGTCCTCAAAGAACTCCATAAAACCAGAAACCAAATCAACCTTGGTAAACATGAGGTAGATAGGGAAACGTATTTCGAGTTTCTCCATCAGTTCATCAATACGCATTCGTATTGTTTTTGCATGCTGCATTCGCTCTTCTTCTGTTTGCAGAAGAAGATCATGTATGCTTATTGCAACAATTGCGCCATTGATTGGCCTTCTGCGACGGTTTTTCTTCAGTAGTTTAAGAAAGCCTTCCCAGGCTTTACTGTCTACAACGCGATGACTGTCCTGTGTTGTATAGCGTCCAGCAGTATCGATAAGTACCGCATCATTGGTAAACCACCAGTCACAGTTTCTTGTGCCACCAATACCTTGCACAGCCCCTTTTCCGAACTGTTCTGCCAACGGAAATTCAAGACTTGAATTTACCAATGCAGTTGTTTTACCTGAACCAGGAGGACCAATAATAATGTACCAGGGCAATTCATACAGTGCCTGCGCCTTACCTTTTCCGCTAAATTTTAATTTCTTTAACGTAGAAAGCGCTTCTGAAAAGCGTGAATTAATTTGGTTTATTTCATCAGCGGATTGTTCTGACAGGATATCGTTCGTACTTTCTTCCTGGTTTTCCTCAAGATCATCCACCAGCTCTTCATTGTGTTTTTTATTGAGCAGTTGAATACGAAGGTTGTTCAAACCCCACAAAACAAGTATGAGAATGATGGCAATCAGGCGAGCAACAGTGCTGCCGAGTGGCGCTGTATTATCCTCACCAAACTTAATCATTGGCCCAATGAACCAAATGAGTATCGACAAGGCGAGAAGACCTATTATTGAAATAACAATTCTGTTTTTGAAAAACTCGAGAACTTTCTTCATTACAAACTCATGTTTTATAAGGTCTGCCGATCAATATCCCGATACCTACTTAGTTACGGGACCCAGATTCACCTACACCACGTTCAATTGTGCGCATCTCGGCCACCTGATCTAACTTTTCCACGACCGGTGAAGAAATGTTATAGAGCCAAATTCGGAACCCTGAGTAGCTCACAAGTAATATCGCACCCACTACACTTGCTATAACCCACATCGGCAGGTATTGGGCTAGCGAGTTCCTGACTTTACCTAGCCCGTGCCATGAAGGTGAGAGCCCACGTTCGTATTCGCCTCTTTGACGCCTAATGGCGCTAAACAGGTCGTCACGAATCTTTTCGATTGCGTCACGTCCCCTGTGTATTACGCGGTACTTGCCTTCAAAACCAAGACTTAGAAGCACATACATCAGTTCAAGCATATAAAGATTTTCTGCCGGCTGCTCCTTCATACGTTCAAGCAACATGAAAAACTTTTCACCACCAGATGTCTCATTATGGAACACACTTAGTAGAGTACGTTGAGGCCACGCACTTTCAGATCCCCAAGGGGTATTGAGCACAGCTTCATCAAGCGCTGCACAAAGAGCATAACGTGAAGCCAGAACAATCTCCGGCTTGATGCCGGACTCTTTAGCTACAGTCTCGAATGTTTTTAATTCGCCAATCAGGCTTTGGTACAAGCCTCCAACATTCGGGTGAGACATGGATTGTCGTATCTTGGCAAAAACAGCAATCAACGAAGATGCAGCATTTACCAGAGGATTCAGCCCTCTACTGGTACTGAAGTAGTTATTTGTATCGTTGTAGGTGGAGTAACCTGCCTGACTTGATGGTGTTTCTGTCCTTGCAGCTGGCGGGATTGAATTTTGTTCGACACGCGGTTGTGCAGGAGCTTGCTGTCCAGCATTGCCCCCCCTGCCACCAGGCATAGGACGGATTATCGTCCTGTCACTGTCAGGCTGCGATTGTCTGAATACCGTCTTATCAGAATTGTCTGATGACATTGCCATCTCCAGTACAAATAATCAGTGAGAGTGAATTTTGTTCTGCGGCCTTTATTGGCGAATTGCCCAAAACTCCAGTTCAAGACCGGGGAAATCGCCACCAACATGCAGTGCAAAACCACCTGAATTTTTCAGTTCATTCCAGAAATTACTATGAGAATCCAGCTGGAAGTAGGTGTACCCGGAATGATAGGGGATCTGCCTGGGAGCTACTGGGAGCGGCTTTATCGCAATACCTGGCATTGCAGCATTAACCAACTGCCTAATACGTTCTACTGGACCAATTTTTATCTGTGCAGGCAAATGAGTACGTAACGTATCTTCACGCACATCAGCTCGTGCAGAAAGAACAAACATTGCGCTACCAATCAGAGAACGATCAGTTATTTCAGCAACGCGTATGCCATATTTCTTCTCTACAAGTTTCATCGAAGTTGCCGTCTGTTCATAAACCATACTCAGGCAATTTCTGAGCTCGGACATTACAGGTGTAAATGTAGATTGAAGATCGTGGTGCAAGTATTGTGGAAACTCAGGCGTGCGTTTATTTTTTGCGACAAATGTTGACAATTCACCAACCATTTGTACGGACTCGCCGAACAAATCCAGAGGGTGCAGACCATTAACATTGGCCATATGATTAACCATTGGCTCTAGTCTGTTGATAAGTTGTAGCATCATATAATCTGCTACCTCAGCAGTACCACCGCGGTTCGCATCAGCAAGACGCCCCGCAATAGCTTCGCCACGGTGATGTAGCAAACCAGAAACTTCAGCAAGATATCCAGATAGTTTTGTAGACTTATTTGAATCGAGACTAGTTGCTATATATTCATCATCCAGCAAAACATTTTTATCGTCTCTGGATTCGGCGATCCGAACCAATCCAATGCATGAGTAGCCACTTAAATCATCAGTATCGAGCATCAAGCGAAAACGCAACTTACCAACGTTAACAGGAACACTATCGCCAGACTCATTCGACACATCACGTGTTTGCTGCTCAACACTGAAATAGCGTGCCATACCCTGAGCGTCCATATCAGTCAGCACATCAACTGCGCCGGGACGTTTAACCGGAACACACAGATAAAGTACGCAATTATGTGTGTTCTCAGGAACCTCGAATACAGGTGGTGGCTCATCCACGTCAGGAAAACTGAAGGGTGTGCCATCAGGAAATACCCCTCTCCCCTTAATAAGGGATATCTTGCCTAATGTCAGCAACTGGCGATCAATTTCAAACTCATGCAATCCCCACCCATACGCCCCATAGGCTGAAAACTTGCCATCAACGAGACGTTCAAAGTAGCGCTCTTGCTGCTGAAAATGTTGCGGATTGAGGAACATACCCTCAGACCATATAACTCTACTATCTAGTGACATTTTTTCGCCAATTTAATGTGATTAGGGAAATACCCATCCAGACTGGATCCGTTCACCTTTTGTCAATACATACCGCTGACATCATCATATAAACCTTGCGCCTTACCTGCTGCATCCTGAGCGCCCTCAACACGACCTTTCAAGTCATCACCTTCACCTGACTGATAGCTATCTGTTGAGTTAGCAGTAATCACAACAATCTCGTTTTTTGATACACGCACAGTAGCCGTACTCTGAAAGACGTTATTGGCTACCACAGGTACGATAACCTTGTATTTAGAGTCCTTAAAATTAAGAAACTCAGCATAATACGCAACATAATTTGCATCTTTGTTTAGAACATAATGTTCAGTACGACTTTCACCAGGCTTGAATCGTTTTAACTTGTGAACCGCCACCATATCTTCGCCAAGCAACTCTTTATCTCGTTCATAGATATCGATAAAATCTGCCTGCCGCATGGCTTTAGGCGCTTTTAATTCATACATACGAATAAATAAGGGGGAAGCTCTTCCTGATTCATCAGGGTTGATATCTGAGTCAACCACAAACTCAACCTGCAGATCTGTATCCATACCAAAATACGAACCAACCGCACTATTAAGCGATGTGCAAGACACCAATGTTCCACCAAGCATCAAAAAAGCGGATACTTTCAATACTAATAAACCGTAACGAATAGACATAAACATCAACCTTTTGCCTGTTCCTTTTTCGCCAACGCAAGCTTCCTCAACTGATCCTCGTAAGCTTGCACGAATTCATCACCAAACAAATACTGAAAAGAGTTGTCCAGATCACCTACAAGATCTGTGTAGTAATCACTATACAGATCCCAGTTTTTCGCTTTTTGAACACCGGGTATTAGCGCAACTTTACTACTTCCCTTTGAAAATCTTTCTTCCAGACCAATAGGATCAAAACGTGTAATGACACTTTTAAATGCAGCTCTTATTCCTGCAATTATCGCCACCTGATGTTCTGCTATACCGGAAAAACCTTCCTGAACTGCATCAATAGGTTTTTTGTATGCATTCCCCTGCTTGAGGAACATGTTCTCTAACGCATCGTCGACATTGGCAGAAAATTTTAGTGGGTTATTCTCAATCGGTTGAATCGTAGTGACATTCATCCTGAATTCATTCTTGATAGCGCTACGAGAACTTAAAACCTGCATAAGTCCCTTCACGCTTTCTCGGATTACTTCGCCTGCTTTTTTATTAATTTCGGCAATTTGCTCATCACTAAGGCTATCAACCTGAAAACCTAACGATTCGACCAGCGTTGTATCAATTGAACTATCACTATTAGCCTTGCGTTGTTGTAGTTGCTGCTTAAGCTTTTTAACTTCAGCAGCGACTTTCGCGTTCGCCTTCTCCAGTGCTTTTTTCTGGATCTCAGCTAACTGACTCTTTGAAATGGTGTTTTCAGGTACTTTCGGGGTTACTTCACCCTCGTTCGGTATCGACACTGGTGCTGGAGCCTGTGAATCAGCACTCTTCTTTCCAGGTGTCGGCAGCTCAGGAGGGGGGGGCATACTTTCTGGAATCGGTGCAGATGCCGTTGATTGCTCTATTTTCGGCACTGGGGCTGGTACAGGTCGATTTGGACCCAAATCATCATCCCAATCATCAGGAATGATTCCTCCAGCAGTATCCAGTGAGGACTCTGGCCAGCTGATCTGTTGATTCATTGGATCGGCTTGATCTGAGTAGCTAGTGTCAGAGAACGGGCTATCAAATCCTGATGGGCTTGATGATGGTGTACCACTTACCTTATCTAGCGCCGCTAATGGGTCAGTCTCTTCCTGATCTACGCTAAACAACGAATCCGATTGAGGAACATAACCCGTTTCGAATGGATTTGCGCCCCCACCAAAGGATTGATCAAAATCATTATTTGAAGAGAAAGGGTCCTGCCCGAGAAAGTCGTCAAACTGACTCCCACCATCTGTGACAGATTGCATCGGTTCAGCCATGGAAGATGGTTGATTTGATGCTGCCCCCCACAAATTCACAGAAAATTCATAATCCCCCATCGAGAATTTGTCGCCGTCATTGAGTGGCAGCTTTCGGCCTTTCCCCATAGGCTCAGAGGACCCATTGAAGAATGTACCGTTTGTACTTAGATCGGTGAGGTAGTATTGACCACCTTCACTTGATATTTGGCAATGAAGTGAGGATAAATAGCGCTCAGGATCATCGAGAACCCACGTGTTCTCCTTACCGCGACCCAGTGTTCCGCCAGCAGCATCGAATGTTTTGTTTGACTCGGGGACAGAGCTGGATGCGGGGGCCGAGCATATGGTGAGCATTAGTGACATTAATCTATCTTCCTGACAAAACGCTTTCCAATACAGTCCTTTAGTAAAATGACAGAATCTTCCCTGTCTACTCGTTTAACTGATGCACTGAACTCAGAATCTGCTTCCGTTTGACGGTTAGCACCAAGCGACAATGATGCAGGATATTACCTGTCTACGCTAGATGTTCCAAGTGTAAAAATTGAATTTGTGAATTTTGTGTCATTTATCTGAGTTAGCTCAAAAACTGGGACTCATTATCTATGCGATAAAACTAAATCGCTTTACAGCATCAATTCAATCGCTTATAAATACGCGAACCGTCACGCGGATGAGACATGCGCAGCACGAGCGCGTAAATGCTTTAAAAGACAAGGACTACCATTTAAATGGCGTCGACACATATTCTCCAAATCGAAGAGCTTCTGCAGCCGATCTCTGAAGAATCTCCAGCAGGCAGCGATATCAGGGAAGACCCGTCAGCGACCTCCCCCTATTCTCAGATTAAAGATGCACGCAGTGCAGCACGCTCTGCAGAACGCCAAAACCTTTTCGATAAGGACAACAGTGAAGCAGCCGATCATTGGCGAAAAATTGCTGAGTTGGCACCTGACATCATTCAGAATCAAGCCAAGGATTTGGAAGTAGCGAGCTGGCTCACCGAATCCCTAGTAAGAAGGTATGGATTCCAGGGGCTTCGTGATGGCTTCAAGCTAATTCATGGTCTCATTGAGCAGTATTGGGATGATTTGTACCCAATGCCTGATGAGGACGGAATAGAGACCAGAGTTGCATCCCTGACTGGACTTAACGGTGAAGGGGCTGAAGGAGTTTTAATAGCCCCTATTCGTAACGTCGAAATCACAGAAGGACATGAGCCCGGTCCATTCACTTACTGGCAATACCAGCAGGTTCTTGAACTCGAAAAAATTGCTGACCCTGATGCCAGAATGGAAAAAGGCGCCAAGCTTGGTTATGGCAACGACGATATTGAATCCGCAGTCTCGAATTCCAGTACCGAGTTTTTCGTTAATCTACGTGACGACATAACTGAATCGATAGACACTTACCGTCAAATAAGTGCGCTTCTTGATGAACACTGCGGGACAAATGACTCACCGCCTACTAGCAACATCATCAACATCCTCAACGAATGTGTCGGTGCCATCAGTCATATCGCACAGCACAAGTTCCCTGTTGATGAAGAAGTTAGTGAGGAGGGAGCATCAGAAGAGACAGGGAGTAACACAGGTACTTCTGCCGCGAGCGGGCCTATCAAAAGTCGTGAAGACGCCTTCAAGAAACTTATTGAAATATCAGAGTTTTTCCGCAAAACGGAGCCTCACTCGCCTATCTCTTACATGATCCAACGCACAGTTAAGTGGGGCTCGCTACCCCTTGATGATCTAATTAGAGAACTGATACCAGACTCTTCCGCCAGGGACTTCTATGGTTCCCTGACGGGGGTTGCTATATCCGATGATGATTAACGATTTCATGAAGAGGACAAGTCATGGCCGATAGCATTCACGACAAACTTAAGCGCGTTAGAAAGCCGCGCGTACATATCACATACGATGTTGAGACAAATGGTGCCATCCAGGAAAAGGAGATTCCTTTTGTCATGGGTATCATGGGCGACTACTCTGGCGATAACGTCGACAACAAGAAAGCCCTCAAAGATCGTAAATTTTCACAAATCGATCGTGATAACTTCAATGAAGTTATGAGCAATGTGTCACCGCAACTCAGCATGAAAGTAGAAAACACGCTGGAAGCGGATGGCAGTGAAATGGGCGTGGATCTCAAGTTCAAGACAATGGAAGACTTCGAACCGCACAAGATTGTCGAGAACGTAGAACCACTCAAGAAGCTCATGGAAACCAGGAACAAATTGCGTGATCTTCTAACCAAGGCAGATCGTTCAGACAAACTTGAAAGTCTGTTGGAAGAAGTGTTGAGCAGTACCGACGCCCTCGCCGAACTTCAGGGAGAACTTGGTACTGATGAAGACAAGGGAGATGACAAGTAATGGCTAAATCCGAGAAAAGTCAGGCGCAAGAAGCAGAAGCCCAGGAGAAAGTCAGTTTCCTTGAGCAGGCTATAAGCGCAACAAAGCAGACCAGCCGTGATGAGACGGAAGAACTGCTTAAAACCTTAACCAGAGAAGCGATGAGCGGTACAGTAAAGTGGGACAACAACTTGACTGTTACCATCAACAACGCTATCGGCGCTATCGATAAAGCGCTTTCCAAACAGCTATCTGCAATCATGCATCATGACAAGTTCCAGAAGCTGGAAGGCTCATGGCGTGGCCTGAACCACCTTGTCATGAACAGTGAAACTAGCTCCGGTCTTAAGCTCCGTATGCTGAACATCAGCAAAAAAGAGCTTACCAAGGACCTAGAAAAAGCTGTTGAATTCGACCAAAGCCAGATCTTCAAAAAAATCTATGAAAGTGAGTTTGGCACAGCAGGTGGTGAGCCCTACTCTGCAATCATCGGTGACTACGAGTTTACCAGCCACCCTGATGACATGAGCATGCTGACCAATATGTCCAATGTCGCTGCGGCAGGATTCTGCCCATTCATTTCTGCGGCAAGCCCAGAGATGTTTGGTTTTGACAGCTTCACTGAACTCTCTAAACCGCGTGACCTTGAGAAAATCTTCGATTCTGCTGAATACATTAAGTGGAGAAGCTTCCGCGACAGTGAAGACTCTCGTTTCGTAACCCTGACGATGCCTCGTGTACTTGCGCGTGTACCGTATGGCCAGGACACTAAGCCTATCGAAGCATTCAACTTTGAAGAAGCAGGTCTTGACGAAAACGGTCGCCAGGTAGAGTGTGATCACGATGATTACTGCTGGATGAACGCAGCCTATGCCATGGGCACTACACTCACCCGTTCCTATGCCGAGTATGGTTGGTGCACTAGCATCCGCGGCGCAGAAGGTGGTGGTAAAGTAGAAGGCCTGCCAAGTCATGTCTTCATCAGTGATGATGGTGATGCAGACCAGAAATGTCCTACAGAAATCGGTATCACTGACCGCCGTGAAGCAGAACTGAGCAAGCTGGGATTCCTGCCGCTGTGTCATTATAAGAATACCGACTACGCGGTATTTTTTGGTGCACAGACGACACAAAAACCCAAGAAATTTGATGATCCAACTGCAACGGCAAATGCTGCAATTTCTGCAAGGCTTCCGTACATCATGGCAACCTCACGTATTGCTCATTACTTGAAAGTCATGGCTCGCGACAAGATCGGTTCATTCATGGAAGCTGGCGATGCTGAAGAATGGCTCAATCGCTGGATTTCTGGCTATGTCAATGCAAGCCCTGGCGCCAGTGCAGAGATGAAGGCACGCTTCCCACTGGCTGAGGCAAGCGTTCAGGTTAAGGAAGTACCGGGTCAGCCTGGCGTATTCAGCGCAGTAGCGTGGATGCGTCCATGGTTGCAGATGGAAGAACTGAGCGCATCAATGAGGCTCGTTGCTAGCATTCCGAAATCCGGTTGATCTCGCTCGTCAACTTATACAAAAACCGTATCGTTTAGATACGGTTTTTGTTTTTATATGTTCACTTAGAGATAGAATCGCTCAATTCTAAATCACTTCAAGGAACTGTGCAGCTACACTCCTGTCAGGAACTGAATGTAAAATGGAAGCTATAAGGGATCATGAAACGAATATTGAGAGCTTGTGCTCCAGATCTTCTTATATAACAAATATCCAACAGTTCCTACGCGAGATAGACTACCAGAAAGCACTCTCGTTCTGGCTGCGCGAATATAGCAACAAAGAAAATCTTAACTCACCTGAAGACATAATCGTCGCTATACAACGTTCGATAGCTGATATCGAACACATGATCAATGATCAAATAAATGCAATTATTCATCACAAGAGATTTCAGGCATTAGAAGCTTCATGGCGAGGTTTGTGGTACCTCGCAGTTCAGGCTGAAGGCACGAAGAATATTAAGCTTAAATTTCTTGATATCAGTTGGGCTGAGCTTTCACGTGATCTAGGCAAGGCGCTTGAATTCGATCACAGCCAACTCTTTCATAAGATCTATAGCGAAGAATACGGTACCCCTGGCGGCGAACCTTACGGTATTTTGATCGGTGATTATGAAGTTAGTCACAAACCCTCTGCCTCACATAAATATGATGATATTGCCACGCTAGAAGGCATGGCACAGATCGCTGCAGCTGCATTTGCACCATTTATTACATCAGCAGCACCCGAGTTATTTGGTATTGACGACTTTACTACCTTGGGGCAGCCACTGAATCTTCATGAAATATTCTCACAAACTGAATATATTAAATGGCGAGCTATTCGCAATAAAGCCGATATGCGCTTTGTCGGCCTAACGCTTCCTCATATATTGATGCGCCTCCCCTACCGAAAAACACCCGGAAGCTATAAAGGCGTATTCTTTTATGAACATGGTGTTACAAAGAGTCATACCAACTACTGCTGGGGTAATGCTGCATATGCATTCGCAGCAATTCTCATACGTGAATTTGCAAACGTCGGCTGGTTTGGTCACATAAGAGGTGTACCAAGAAACCAAATTGGCGGCGGTCTTCTCGCCAATCTCCCCTGTGATTATTTTGATACGGACTCGGATAATATTGCGCAAAAACCTGTGACTGATGTCATCGTTACAGATATAAAAGAACGCGAATTAAGCGACCTCGGTTTTATCCCGCTTTGCCAGTGTTACGACACGCCATTTGCTGCTTTTTATGGAAATCAATCTGTTCACAAACCAGCACGCCTATCCAAGCGAGAAGATAGCATTAACGCCAAGTTGGCAGCCATGTTACAACATGTATTGTGCGCATCACGTATCGCTCATTATATAAAAGTTATCATCCGCGACAGAATCGGCACATTCATGACAGCTGATGAGTGTGAGGACTATTTGCGTGAGTGGCTATTCAAATACACAACTGGTAGAGAAGACCTTGATTGGGAAGAGCAAGCAAGGTATCCATTGCGTGAAGCAAAAGTTGAAGTAAAAGAACACCCGGGAAAACCCGGTGAATTCTTTGCTACCATTTATCTGCGTCCGCATTATCAACTCGACCATATGGTCTCAGAAATCGAACTCGCAACCGAGCTTGCACAAACGACCTAGTAGACAGTTATGGCCAGAGTTGATAAATCAAAGAAGCTTCGACCATCTATTCTTGACCGGCTCCTGGATAATGAGCCTGGAAGCGCAATGGATAGAGACCCCGATCAACATCACAAACTTAAACAACTACGAGATAGTGTACGTCGCGATCTGGAAAACATGCTGAACACACGATTTCGTATGGTTGAACCTTCGAAAGAGTATCCGGAACTTAAAAAGTCACTGCTAAATTATGGGTTACCTGATCTTGCCACAATAAATATTTTCGACAAGATAAGACGCCAGGAATTTATAGATCACCTTGAAACACTGTTGACTGAGTTCGAACCAAGATTCAAGTCCGTGAAAATAAGCTTCATGGAAAACAAAAACACTGCGGACAAAACACTTAGATTCAAAATTGATGCTGTCTTATACGCTGATCCTTCACCCGAGGTCGTCGTGTTTGACTCAACGCTAGAGCCAGTTACCAGAACCGTTAACGTAGAAGACACAAATTATGGCTGACGAATTACTCCCTTACTACGAAAAAGAACTGGCATTCATCAGGCAAATGGGTGCTGAATTTGCTAACGAACATCCAAAAATAGCTGGAAGACTGGGTATTAACTCTGAAACTATCGAAGACCCTCATGTTTCTCGGTTAATAGAAAGCTTTGCCTACTTGAATGCACGCATACAGCACAAACTCGACGATGATTTCCCGGAATTAAGTGATGCACTTCTGGAAGTCATCTTCCCTCATTATCAGCGCCCAATACCTTCAATGAGTATTGTGCAATTCGAAGCTGATCGTGAAAAGCTCGATAGCGAATACCATGTTGACAAAGGCACCTTGCTCGAAACCGAACAGTTTCAGGGCGAGACATGTCGGTTTTCCACTATCTATGACACAGATTTACTACCATTAAAATTAAGCAAGGCCACGCTGCTCGGCAGACCATTTAATACCCCTGGTTCGAAATCGCAAAAAGGTGCAGGAGGTGTTCTAAGACTGTCATTTGAGACCTTCAACGAAGAAATATTAGTCAGCGACGTCCGACCTGACAGAATTCGTCTATACCTCAAGGGCCAACCACAACATATAAATCCTCTATACAAGATGCTACTCAACGAATGTCATGGACTCGTTATGGTAACATCTGAAGATGACCCGCATCCGATATATTTAGCTCCAACTTGTATCAAATCTGTGGGCTTTGCAGAAAACGAGGGGCTGCTACCATATCCAGCAGCATCTTTTAAAGGCTACAGGCTACTTACAGAGTATTTTGCATTTCCAGAAAAATTCATGTTTATTGATTTAGCTGGGTTCGCTGGAAAAATTCCGGAAACAGCCGAGAGAAATCTGGAATTTTACATCTATCTCAGTAGTTCTGATGTGGAGCTTGAGCATAATATATCCGAAAACACTTTCCAGCTTGGCTGCACACCAGTTATAAATCTTTTTTCACATCGTGCCGATCCTATAAAACTTGAGCACACTCAGACTGAGTATCAAATCATTCCTGATGCCAGACGCCCTGTTGGTTATGAAGTCTATTCAGTCGACAAGGTCATTGCGTCAAACTCAGCTGGCCTCAAAGAGAAATACCTGCCTCTATATGGCATCGATCACAAGCATCAAGAAAGTGACACACATGCCTATTGGTTCCCAAGGCGACGTAGCGCGAAGTTGGGTACATATCAACGCGACGATGGTACTGATGTGTTTCTCAGCCTGGTTGATCTACATTTCAACCCCAATAATCCTGATGACAGGACGCTAAATATAGAAACGACATGTTCAAATCGAGATCAACCCTCGAAGCTACCTTTTTCGGCAGACCAACCGAAGCTGATGGGTGTTGATATTGCTCCCCCATGTAAGCGTATAAAATGCCTAACACAACCAACGAACACCATCAGACCATCACTGAGAAATAGTGCTCGTTGGCGCTTATTGTCACACTTAAATCTCAATCATTTATCTATAACAGGCCGTGACGACGCAACAACCGCTCTAAAAGAAATACTGCGTCTTTACGATTTCAAAGAGACCGCTATTAATCGTGCTCAAATTGAGTCCATATCCAAAATTAGCACTCGTGCAATCAGCGCTCCATTATCAATCGATGGAAGAGCAACGCTATGTAGAGGGATAGAAATCGAAGTAGAGCTCGATGACACACAATTATCTGGGAGTAGCAGTTTCCTTTTCGCGACAGTGCTTGAGCACTTCTTTGCACTATATTGCCCATTAAACTCATTCACACGTGTTCTGGTAAAATTAAAAAGTAAAGAAGGTTACCTAAAGAAATGTCCTCCGAGATCAGGCGAAAAAACCCTTCTGTAACGCAACAGTTACTGGAAGCACCAGAAAAGTACAGACTCCAGCAGGCGATTCGCATACTGGAGAGAGCTGCACATTATGCACAGTTAGATGATAAAGGGTCTTTCGCGACAAACCCTTTAGCGAGATTCACTCCTCCATCTAGTGAGTGCATACGATTAGCGACTAATACAACACTCGCTTTTCCTGCCTCTGACATTTCAGGCATTGAGCGCACTGAGGGCAGCAAGCGAGCATCACAATGGAGTATAAAGGTTAATGCGCTAGGCCTCACAGGCGCAATGGGAGTACTGCCTTACCACTATACTGAACTATTATTAAAGCGCGCCAAACAAAAGGACAACACAATACGTAAGTTTTTTGATTTATTTAATCATAGAACAATCTCATTGTTTTCCCAGGCGTCGAACAAATACCAACTCCCAATCCAATATGAGCGCAGTCGTTTACACACCAGGAATAATGAACATAACAATCACCACACAAACTCTCTTTTAGCCTTAATTGGCCTTGGCACAAAGGGACTAGAAAATCGTCTATTCACAAAAGACGAATCACTTTTATTCTACAGCGGCTTACTCAGCCAACGAGTTAGAACTGCGTCAGGCTTAAAGCAACTATTAAGCTCACATTTTAATATCCCTATTGAAATCGTGCAGTTTGTTGGGCAGTGGCAGGATCTAATTGATGACGTCAGAAGCAAGCTACCTGACAAATATAACCCGCAGGGTAGAAATGTTTGCCTTGGCCGTTCCGCCATGATAGGCAAATCTGGTTGGTTCGCTCAGGGAAAGATTCGTATCATTCTTGGCCCGCTAAACAAACAACAATTGCGCGAATTTTCACCAGGGACATCGTCATTAAAAGCACTCCATGAGTTAACACGTTTATATGTTGGATTGGAAAATGACTACGAACTCCTTATACGTGTCAGGAAATGTGACTTCCCTGAGAAGTTGGCACTAAGCAAAACAAACTCACCTGTCGTAGGCTGGGATACAAGATTACCTTCCAGATCAAACCAGGTAACGAGCGAGGATGACACACTAGATATCTCGGTCTCATCTAGAAGATTGGTATAGCAGTTCAATATTAATAGAAAAGGATGCACATAGAATGATCAACATTGACCTGAAGTCATTGGTAGGAAAACTTAACGACTCATGCCGTACATCTCTTGAAGGTGCCGCAGGGCTCTGTATGGCTCGCACACACTACAATGTTGAGGTAGAACACTGGTTACTCAAGCTTCTGGAGAGCTCGGATAACGACATAACTGCTATCCTGGAAAAGTTCGATATCAATCCTGGTCAACTCGTCGCTGATCTTAATAAAGAACTTGATAAAATTAAATCTGGTAATACTCGGGCACCTGCCTTGTCACCTACTGTGGTCGATCTGGCTAAGAATGCCTGGATACTTGCATCTGTCGAATACAGTCACCCACAGGCCACATCTGCACATATCCTGGGTGCATTAATGATGGACGAAAGTCTGAGACGTTCGACTGAAGCCTCTTCAGGTGAACTGAAGAAAATCGTCCCTGAGTCATTACGCGCCCTACTCCCCAGCATTGTCGGAAGTACAAGTGAGTCTATAAGTGCCGGAATTGGTAACACCTATAGTACTGAAGGCACAGCCTCTGCACATCCCAGCAACACACCATCACTTGATCAGTTCACAATTAATCTTACAGAAGCTGCGAAGCAGGGAAAGATTGATCCCGTACTTGGGCGTGATGAAGAAGTCAGACAAATTATTGATATCCTCATTCGCCGCCGACAGAATAACCCTATTCTCACTGGTGAGGCTGGTGTTGGCAAAACTGCTGTTGTCGAAGGATTTGCTTTACGAATCGCTTCTGGTGATGTACCAGAACCACTCAAGGGCGTCATAGTACGCAGCCTGGATCTCGGACTACTCCAGGCTGGCGCTAGCGTTAAGGGCGAGTTTGAGAATCGATTGAAATCTGTTATTGCTGAAGTCAAGGCATCGCCTGTCCCAATCATCATGTTTATCGATGAGGCGCATACAATGATAGGCGCAGGTGGTAAAGAGGGACAGGGCGATGCAGCTAATCTGCTCAAACCCGCTCTTGCCAGAGGTGAACTACGCACAATTGCTGCCACGACATGGGCTGAGTACAAAAAGTATTTTGAGCGTGATCCTGCCCTCACCCGTCGTTTTCAGGTTGTTAAAATAGAAGAACCGGATATCAGTAAAGCTATCGATATGATGCGCTCAATTTCAGTGATGCTTGCCAATCATCATGGCGTACGAATTATGGACGAAGCAATCGTTGACTCTGTTAAGTTATCTAGCCGTTATATCACAGCACGCCAATTACCAGACAAGTCTGTTAGCTTACTCGATACCGCATGTGCTCGTGTCGCCTTAAGCCAAAGCGCCACCCCATCTGCAATTGAAGATACACGCCGTCGTATCACACAATGTGAAGCTAACATTTCATCATTGGAACGTGAAAATGCAACCCTCGGTAACTGTGAAGCACGTATTGAGGAACTCAAGGCGGAACAGTCACAACTGGAAACCGAATTGAAAAAGCAGCAAGAACAGTGGGATAAGGAAAAAGAAAAAGTTGAACAGATACATGCTCTGCAGAAAAAAATAGAAGATGATTTTAATGCCCAGAAAATACCTGATGAAGAAGCCAAGAAGGAAGATGCGCCGCAGCTTCTATCGGACAAGGAACGAGACAAAATAAAGGCTGAAATCCATAAATTAATGAGTGAATTGACCCAATTGCAGGGTGAAAATCCCATGATAGAGGTCAATGTAGATAGTCAGGCCATTGCCGAGGTTGTCGCGAACTGGACAGGTATCCCTGTGGGTAAAATGGTGTCTGATGAAATTAACACCGTACTCAACCTGAAAGATGTTCTGGGTGATCGAGTCATCGGCCAACAGCATGCCCTTGATGCAGTCGCCCAGGCAATCCGTACATCACGGGCAGGTCTGACTGACCCACGTAAACCTATTGGGGTTTTCTTTATGGTCGGCCCGAGCGGTGTTGGTAAGACCGAAACAGCTCTCGCCCTGTCGGATCTCCTCTATGGTGGTGAGCAAAACATCACCGTAATCAATATGTCGGAATTCAAGGAAGAACATAAAGTTTCCATGTTGCTCGGTTCACCTCCCGGGTATGTTGGGTATGGTGAAGGCGGTGTTCTTACAGAAGCCGTGCGTCGCAAACCCTATAGTGTAGTGTTACTGGACGAGATGGAAAAAGCGCATCCTGGCGTACAGGATATTTTCTACAATCTGTTCGACAAAGGTACCATCAGAGACGGCGAAGGACGGGATATAGATTTCAGAAATACTGTAATTATTATGACTTCGAATGCAGGTGAGGAACATATACGTGCCATGTGCGCCAGCAGTGAAGAATTACCGGAACCTGATATTCTTCTCGACAACTTCCGTCCTCAACTACTGAAATACTTCAAGCCAGCATTCCTGGGACGCAGTACCGTAATCCCTTACTACCCACTTGGCGATGAAGATCTCATGAAAATTTGCAAGATCAACATGAGTCGCATCAACAAACGGGTTATGGAACATTACAATGCTGACTTTAGCTATGATGATGATGTCATGTTGCATATTGTTGCACGAAGCCAGGAAGTCGATACGGGTGCTCGGAATATCGAGAACATACTCACCCGCACCATGCTTCCTGAAATGGCATCAGAGTGCCTATCCCGTATGGCGGCAAATGAAACAATAACCAAGATTCATGTTGGCGTTGATGAGGAAGGACAGTTCAGCTATCAAATTAGCTAACGATTTGGCACAGGGACGTGCCATTCCCCCTAATGGGCTTAACTGAGATGCGAATCGCGTACAACGAGCCAGGAAATAGAATTAATTATTCATAGATATCAATAAGTTATATATTTGATGTAGGTTTTGTTCGACAATATTAACAACATAAGCAAATCATGAAATTCCGTTACCATTAGAGTAGAATGGTGACGTAATCGATTAACATGGAAGACACCAGTAGGCAGGAATTCGATGCTCATTCGTCAGTTAGTTAAAGATCACTTTGGACAACAATATAAAATCCAGACTCGCACAGATACTTCTGTGCACGATCGCGTAAAACCAGAGCAATTTTATAGTGAGATCCAGGCAAGTCGTTTCATCGGGAATTTGGTTGTTCCCGTTGGTTTCTGGAAGAACCTCTATTACTCCACAGCCCTTTCAGAGAAGCCTGCTCGTAACGATTCGGAAATTACGGCACATATCGCTACACTATTCATCAGCGGCAAAATCAAAGCCTACAAGGTTGATATCTCCTCACATACCGATCATCCACCATCAAAGCGTACTATCACTGATGGGAAAAAGAACCGGCATATTTTCCTGCCTGCAAGTGCTTTACTGATAAGCAAATCTAGTGACGTCATCACATTCAACAGCAAAACAGAAGCTCACAAGTATCTGGCAGCACTTTCACCAGATAAAGCTTCGCTACAGACTATGGTTCATGAACTCAAGTTACCCAGTCCCAAGAATAAAGATGACCATAATGAGCTGATGGAAATTATTGCTACAGGCATGGCCAGTGGTGATGTTGTCATTACAGTCGATAACTTTTCATCTCCACCCGCCCCATCAGAAACATCCATCGAGCCATCACAAAGTACAGCTGTGAAATCTGTAGGTCTTGGCCCCGCAGCAGCGGCAAGCAGTAATGCTACTCCAGTAGAGAAAAAAGAACATGTATGCTCCCTGAGTAAAATGACCCTATCGTGCAAACATGGTCGTGAAGCTATCCTTGACCCGGCAGCGCCGCTTGATAAAAAAACTGGCGTAGCAAAAGTCCCCTATCTCGCAGTTACCTCTGCCCCACAAAGTTCAGATCGAGCATCGCAGGAGTTAATTACTGCAAAAATCACTGTTGATGATAAGTGTCCAAGCCACACACAAGCACCATATAGCATCAGCAGTGATACGATTAGCCTGGTCGGCGAAAACTTCGGTGACATCATCAAGTTCTATAGTCCGGGTGAAGAACTTGATTTGGCAACAAAGTTCTACAAATATATCTGGCTTCCATCAATTAAGCCTATAAGCTATAAAGTCTACCCCCCAACATTTTGTGACATGTCGAAATTTGATGGAAAAGCACAGAGTACCCGTGTCGATGTATATCCTGAAATCTCATGGGATATCGGACTTGAAATAGGCTTTGGCCAGATTACGGCAGCAGACGAATCGCCATCAGATAACACGGCTTCCAAGAATAACGTCATCGAAAGAAAGATCGATCAGGAAGTGTTTTCCATTACAGGGAAAGCCAAGTGCACCAATGGCTCAAACACCATTGACTATGTAGCCGACTTTAAAAATAAATTTGGCACTTTAGAACAGGAAATAACAAATCAGAACGCGCTTCTTTCTAAGGTCTTTGGGAAATTCCAGGAAGGTGATAATCATAGTGTAACGATCGACCTTCCTAAAATGGCATTTAATGGGACAAGTTCTATAGCAGAAAAAAGTGGAAGCCCTGATGTCGATATTAAATGGGACTACAACATCAAAGCAGACCCACTAATTGGTATAAAAGCTGAAGTCGATGTATTACCTATGCTTCTCAGAAGTAGTCAATGGGGCAAGCTTTTTCTGCCATTACTGAGTGAGTTAAAAGAGGGTTATGCTACCCCTGGTGGAAAGGCAGGAATTCAGTTAGAAGCTAGTGTAATACTCTCTATTGAAGGAAAAGTTGAATTCGATCTTTCTTTTACTGATTCCACATTTGTCCATGATGAAAAAACCGATTTGCGCTCACTGAAATTTGACGTTCCATTCAAATGCAAAGGCAAACTCAAGGGTAAAGGACACCTTCTAATATTATCAGCCGAACTTGGTGTATCAGCCGAACTCAATTCTGGCTTCGCATATGAAATGTTAATGGGCGCCGATTCGACAGGCATATACAGAAGCAGCATTTTACACTTTCACGGCCTGGTATTTGAAATTAAAGCCTATATAGAAGGAAAAAGAGAGGCCAGTGGACAAGAGAAAAAATATGGGAACAATCCATTTGGTCAAAGTCTAACACGCAAAAATAGTGGCTCGACTGGGGCACGAAAAGAATTCAACAATAAATGGACATGGATAGAAAAAGACGAAATCGAGTTTAGTAAGGAATATATTGTAAGCAATGGATAAATCTATCGTAGCCTTGTATCTGATATTCACCATCATACTGACCATGGGAGCTTTAAACGTGAACACTGCGGAAAGTGGCACTATCAATTACTCATTGTATCAAAAACCGTATTTCACTATTGAATTCACTGCCCAAAGAATGGGAGTGAATATAAGGCTCAATGATATCCCTGTTTATGATGTTGACAATAGCGGGTTTATGACGCTTGAACTTCCTGCCAACGAATACATGATAAATGGAAAAAACGAATTAACTGTCATCACCTATCCATTATTTGATGATGAGGATGAGCAAACAAATGAGTACATCGACGGTTCAACCCTGAATGTAGGGTTATACGTCAGAGAGGATGAGGATAATTCAAATACAAGGAAATTAATAAGTCGTGTAGAAATCACACCCGGCAATGCATATACCATTGGGGAACATGAGGTTGCAAAGTACACCAATCAATCAACCGGCACACCAATATCAGTTACCAAAGATGCATCAGTATTGGATTATCCAGGATATGGAGTATATAAGAAGCAGGTAGCAACAACATGGCACATCGATAATATAGAAACAAAGTTACCTCGTTGGCAATGGCAGGATGGTGACATCATCAAAAATGATGAAAGTCACTATAACACCCTCCTACACGCGTATGAAGCGCTACATAAGGCACTGTCAGACAAGGATCTAAATCTAGTAAAAAGCATTTCTTCTAATAGATCAAAAGAACTTGCAACTGCATACTATCTAGGTAGCGAAGATGCTGGCTTTGAATATTCAGCACTTGGCAAAGATATGTATTCCGATACAGCTTCACTATATGAACAACTTTATCTGGATTACACAAAGTTCGAGATTATTGGGAATGGGAAATTAGCGCGCATTTTCAGTGGCGCCCATTTTCAGCCAATATTATATGGAAATTACGATACCGGACAAATATATAAATATCAGTTTATGTGGTATCTTAAAAATGGCAAATGGATACTAATACGATAATCCCAAAGTCGAAAATGCGCTACCGTTCAAGGTGAGTGGTAATGTATATGATGAGTGAAATAAACGCATCCTTGATGATTTGATTTACTTTTATATTAATAACAGTAATCTTGCATGTGGATAACGTGGAAAGTACCACCATTAATTACTCATCATATCAAAACGTATTTCACTATCGAGTACGTTGCCCAAAGAATGGGAGTGAGGGAACTTAGTACGCGAATTGAAGCACTCTCGTACACCATAAAATCAGGTCAGTGATCCGTGGCATACCCAACGAAATAAACCCCCAAATGATACGGCAAAAGAAGTCTTTATCCAGCTGCTCAAGTGAGTACGAGTGGGTGGACAGTGGTGATCGCTAGTGAATTTTACCTTTTCTGAAGGATTCTCCCGGCCAGTATATGTGGCGACAATTATGGTCGCTTTAGACCGGCATAAGGTGCTCAGCAAAGTAGAGGAAAATCTGCGCAATACTACGCCGATGGCCGTCAAAATCGACGAAGATCCTGGTATCCAGATATACCTAGAAAAACAATAAGGAATAGCTAGTCAAGAATCTACACTGCACGGTACATAGAATTATAACTAATTGATTAGTATCGATAAAAATGATATAAATGCTCTCCTTGGCGCGCCTTCTGGCGCATAACATAACCCTATGGATTGTCGGTTACTTCTACGGCCAGCTACATGGACTTTTTATACATAGACGTATGCTTTCAGGTCGTAGCAAAGCGTGCGCTGCTTATCTTTGGTTGCGTGCTTGTTCTTGCACACCCCTCCCCCAGTTTCGCTGAAGATCACCTGTTGGACGATATCAACCAACTCGACAGTGAATTCAGGAAAGTCTCTGCCAGCTATTATAAATCCTCTGCCAACGCATCAACTGATAAACGCTCCCGATTTAGCCGCATTTCTAAATTGCACGCCAGAGTAAAAGAGTTAACAGTCCACGCTGACGACATATCAGCGATACAGCTGCTCTATCAAAACAAAGGGCTGGTACTCAATAATATTGATGACAGAGCTGTATTTACATTCATTGAACTTTTGTTGAGAAACAATGAGTGGCATATGGCTGAAGAACTTTTTTCCGCCATAAAAGATGAAGGCGACCGTTCGCTACTGTCAACAGCAAACTTCCTGTTTGCCAGATACTACACCGACAGGCATGAATGGAAAAACGCCGACGCATTACTAAACGGGATCTTCTCCGAACTTCCTGTTGAGGATGCCGCTTATGCGTACTTGCTAAAGGGTGTTGCTCTTCAAAATCTGAAGCAACATCGTAAAGCAATCGTCTTTTATAAAAAAATACCAGCATCGTCTCGCTACTATCGCGAAGCACAGCTAAATATTGCTGTGGCCAGTATTCGACAGGGATGGTGGACAGATGCAAATCTCATTATAAAAAAGGTTACCGCTGACACGCCTAAAGGCATCAGCCAGAATGAAACCATTAACCGACTTCATTTGGTACTTGGTTATGCCCTACTTCAGCGTGAGTATTACCGTAATGCCCGTGACGAATTCAGAAAAATAACACTCGATAGCAGATATGCTAATCGCGCACTGTTGGGTATTGGTTTGACAGCCGCAAACCAGGAAGACTTTGTGGGTGGATTGAATGCGCTATCCATTTTAAAAAACAAAAACACCTATGATCTGTCTGTTGACGAGTCCTATCTATTACTTCCCTACGTGTACGACAAACTCAAACAGTCTACGACTGTAAGTACGAGTTATACAGAGGCGATGACTCACTATAATAATCGCATCAATTCACTGAATAACATTATCTCCAGGCATGTTTCATTTACCGCAAACCAATATAACGACAACACATCAACTTTACTTATCTCCGACAACAACCTTGACTACGGGCAGAAATATCCCGATTCATTTATAAAGAATTACCGCCTACTCCTGAAATTCGGAAACAGCACAGCCACACTCAGCTTGACCAATCAAATTAACAACCTGCTAAAAAGTTATGACCGTACCTATCAGAAAATTGTGTCGGACTTGATTGAACAACGTATCGGATATCTAAAGAGCTATCTAAATCAGTCACGTTATGGGTTGGCCAAGTTCTTTGATAGTAATCGAGAAGATAAGTCACCCAATCAAGATACATCGGCCAATATCGGTAGCGATCAAGAAACTACAGAAATCAACCAGCCTACTGATGATACTGTTGCCTCTCCTAGCGATGAAAGCAATAGTACGAGCTTAAACGATACTGACTCAGAAAACAGGAACAGTGACTCAGTGGTTGGTGAGACGAACCATGAATAATCGACCAACCCCAATAATATTAATACTTTTGTTTGTGAGCGTTACTACTCTCACAGCGTGCATACATACAGCGCAGGAAGAACCAACCAGTCTTGGTGATATTGATGTCGTAGGAGGAAAAGAGAAAAAAAGTGCCGTATTCGTCAAACCAAAAACGGATGCCGAGGTAAGAAAGGCATATACAGACTACCTGAATAGCGCAGGCATCGATGACCTTTCCAGGTTCAGTGCCTTGTCCAGGCTAGCAGAGCTTGAGATCAATGCTTCCCAGAAATCATCGACACTACAGCCTGATAACACTGCCGACAACACAGCATCTGACGCGGCCTACGAACTAAAACTTGACCGAACAATCGGACTCCTTGAAACATCTCTACGAGATTATCCAGGGGCAAAAAATAACGACACCCTGCTATATCAACTCGCCAAAGTATATGACCAGAAAGGCGATCATCAGAGTTCGATGCACCAATTAGAAATACTCACCCAAAAATACCCGAACAGTAAATACTATGCCGAGTCACAATTCAGAATTGCTGAAGATGCTTTCTCGCAAAGAGATTACAGATTGGCTGAGTATGCCTATACAGAGGTCATTGTCTCACCTGAGAATAGTATTTTTTATGAAAAATCACTTTTCAAGCGTGGCTGGTCACGATTTAAAGAACGATATTATAAAGATGCTGCAGATGACTTTCTAAATGCAGTTGAGCGTCATGACTTTGACGCACATGAAAAGCTGGGGAAATCCGAACTTGAGCAATTCAATGAGTACTTTCGCGCTCTTGCCCTCACCTTCTCCTACATGGGGGGGCCAGAAGAAATTTACACGTACTTCGTAAACAGGCCAGAATTTAGATACACATACTATATCTACTCAACCATGGGGGATATCTACTTAAAGCAGGAGCGCTATTCAGACACGGCGCATATCCATCAGCAATTTATTAAACAGTATCCCAAATCGGAGAATATTCCTTACTCCAAGCTAAAAATCATCGAGGCCTGGCAAAAAAGTGGTTTTGACTCAAAGGTTTATGATGCGATTGATGATTTTTATCAGACTTACAACCCAGACAGCAAGTACTGGGTTAACCAAAACGAGAACTCAAATATTAACCGGGTCATTAGACGGTCACTAAAGAAGTACGTAATCCTTATTTCCGGTTACTATCACAACCGCTATCAAAAATCCTCTGCCAAACAAGATTTTATAAAGGCTGAAACATGGTACAAACGTTATTTGCAGTACTACAATACCTATGCACAAAACGACAATATATATTTCCTCTATGCTGAGCTACTGTCACAGCGTAAACGTAATGAACAAGCTCTAAAATACTATGAACTGGCGGCGTATCAGAACGAACTGATCGTTAATAAGGAGGCAGCCTATGCCTCAATCACCACCAGCGACATGCTCTATTCATCACACCCCGACAAAAAAGAATACCTAACCAAACATATCGCATATGCATTAAAGTATTCACAATCCTATCCGGACGATAAGAACACAAAAAAATTAATCACCCATGCGATTGAGTTGGCATTCAAAGCGAAGGAATATAAAACAACCATTGAACTGTCAGATATATACCTGAATTCAGGCCTGGCAAAAAAAAGTATTTACATCACCGGTTTAAAAGCTGAGTCATACTTTAACCTCGGCGAATATGAAGAAGCAGAATCCATATATAGTGGCTTATCTGACTCGACCACATCCACTGATACACACAAGAAGTATACAGACAAACTTGCCCTGTCGATTTATAAACAGGGGGAAAAAGCCAACAATGCAAACGACATCATTAAAGCAATGCATGACTATTCACGCATTGCTGATATTGCACCACACTCAGAAATAGCATCTACAGGCTTATACGATGCAATTGCACTTGCCATGCAACATCAACAATGGAAAACCGCCATTACACATATCAAGCGCTTCCAGGCGCTCTATCCTAGCCACAAGTTAAAAGTCGATGTTGCCAAGAAACTATCAGCCGCCTACCTGGCGTCAAATCAGGGAATCATGGCCGCAAAAGAGTTCGAAAAACTCTCTGGTATTGGTGAAAATAGTGAAGTAAAAGCAGCGGCTCTTTGGCAAGCCGCAGAAATATATATCAAGAAAGAGCAACCCAAAGACGCCATAAGTGCCTTTGAAAAATATACTGCCAAGTTTAAAAAACCATTCCCACAGTATATCGAGGCAATGTATAAGCTTACGGAGCTAAACAAGCAGGTCAATTCATACCGCGAAGTAACAAAGTGGCAAAAGAACATCATAAATGCTGATCGTAAGGCGCTCAATAACGCCAAAACAGACAGAACCAAGTTTGTTGTATCAGCAGCATGCCTTGAGCTTGCGGATGCTGAAAAGCAAATTTTTGATAATGCTCAACTCACACTTCCGCTAAACAAAAGTCTCAAACGAAAGAAAAATGCTATGCAAAATGCTGTAAAGCTTTATGCCAAAGCCTCAAAATACAAAGTGTTCGAAATGGTTACAGAATCGACACATAAAATCGCGAGCATCTACAAATCCTTTAGTAAAGCATTACTCGATTCCGAACGACCAAAAAACCTCAATGAGGAAGAACTCAATCAGTACGAAATACTGCTCGAAGACCAAGCCTTTCCTTTTGAGGATAAAGCCATTGAGTTCTACGAAATCAATCTGTCGCGGATCAAGGATGGATACTATAACGACTGGATCACAAAGAGCCACGAAAGGCTCATACAGCTGTTCCCCACCCGCTACAAAAGGGAGCCGAAGCAAGATGTCTATATCAGCGCTATCAATTAACATGTCGCTACGTCGCCACTTATCTACGGGTGCTACTATTCTGGCATTGCTGGCTATCTCAGCCTGCACACAGGAAAGCGTCAAAACTACGACAGATGAATCACAACCTGCAGAGAAAATACCCACTGTAGTCATCGGCGCAGACGATAAGGAACAGTACCAAACTGCCCTGACGGCCATGGAAAACGGTAATATAGACAAGGCAGAAAGCGTCTTTCAGGATCTCACCCGAAGCCAGCCGTATATGGCAGGGCCCTATTGCAACCTGGCCTTGATCCAGCTCAAACGAAGCCAATACGATGAGTCTCTCAAAACCATCGAAAAGGCTATTACCCTGAGCAGAAATATCCCCCAAGCATACAATTTGCGCGCCCAGCTATACATTCATAACGGCAAGATCAAGGAAGCCGAAACCGACTACCTGAAATCCCTGGAACTTGATCCGAACTACGCAAACGCGCACTATAATATCGCCCTGCTATACGATATCTACTATCAGGATATCCAAAAAGCGATTCAGCACTACGAAAAATACATGTCGCTCCTGGATCGTCCCGACAAAACAACGGCCGACTGGATTAACCACCTGAAGGGTTCACTCAAACATGGTTAAAAACGCCACACTGTTTATCGCTGTAGCTCTGGTTACTCTCTGCATGCCAGTCAAAGGCTCAGCTGACGACAGAATCGAACTAAGAACAACGACCATTAAGGGCAACAAAGAGTTACCCAAGATTCTCTACGTTGTACCCTGGAAAGATATCAAACACAGTAAACAGGATGAGCACAAGCTAGAATTGCATAGTCTATTCGGTGATCTTTTTGATCCCGTGCTACCGCAGAAATATAACAGCACAACGAAAATATCCAACGCTAGCAAGTGAGTTAACAGCCTTCTTAGCGTTCATGGACTCTTCTCTCACCAATTTTCCGGCGTTCCCCCAGCTCATTCCAGCGCCGGATTATTCCTGCTAAATGTACCAAACCATACCCTGTTACAATCATCGAACTCCAAACCAGAAAACTATCAACAACTTCAGGATTGATAAGATAGAAAGGGATAATGCCTAGCCCACGCACCAAATAGATGACAGAAATACCCACCAACACAGCACGGAGTAGAGGCAATCGACGCACCAGGCCAGCACCGGAAAAGGCGTAAAACGCCCAACTCGCAAGTACCAGTGTGATGCAAAAGGTCACGATGGAAGGGATTGGCGACCCACTTTCTGCCATTGCCACCATCTCATCTCCTGCACCAAAAAAACGGTACCATGCGGGTCCGCCGACGATTACAGCAACATGCAGCAAGGCAGCCAGTGCACTTAATATACCAGCAAGAAACAGGAACGGCTCCACATCCTTCGCCATGATTCTCATCACCCTCTCCTATAACGTGTCATAGATAGCTATTAATTAAGGATGAGGTCGTCTGATGGATAACGACCATAGGATGGTTTATGCCACTCATGCTGCCATGTAAACGTTATTAGTGTCACATTACAGACACTTTTATGACATGTAAGGTAGCTGTCCCTTTCGTAGCGGGTTAGGAAGGAACTAACTTTTTTTTCGCCAGGCCTGTAACAGCAGCTGCTGCCAGCCATTGCGGCGGTAGAAATCCAATGCGGGTTGGTTTTGCATGTCGGCCAGCAATTGTAGCCGCGTGGCCCCCTGCTCCCTGGCCCATATCTCGATCGTATTAAGCAACTGTTTACCGATTCCTTTATTACGGTATTGGCGGTCAATCACCACGTCTTCAATCCAGGCTGAATAGGTCCCTTCGGCAGTAGAGATCACCAGTTGCGCGCTACACATACCGATAGCCTTATTCTTATCTCTGGCAACCAGTATACAGGAGCGATCATCATCGATAAGCTGTTGCAGGGCACGCTCGGTTTTTGCCGCATCGAAATGGAAGTCTGCTTCGATATCGAAGAGTTGCTGAAGCAGTTTACCTAGCGTGGGAATATCGCTGGTTGTGGCAGGTTCGATATTCAGCATTACAACGGATCGCTAATTCGAATATCGGACGGTGGGGGTTCCTGGAACTGTACTCGTTTCTGCATCGCCGGGTTCATATAGACCACACCGGCATCATCTACCAGCATCACATATTTAATCCCCATCTGTTTGGCGATGCGATGCCACTCTTTCGGTCCGGCGACCACCAGCGCTGTGGCGGCGGCATCTGCCACCGCGCCATTGTCGTGGATCACAGTGACCGAAGTGACACCATCGACAGGCATACCGGTTCGAGGATCGAGAATATGTGCGTAATGGACACCTTCGTATTCACGGTAGCGTTCGTAGTTGCCTGAGGTGAAGACCGATTCATCACCGCTCACTTCCAGTGAGGCCAATACACCCTGTCCCTGCGGATGACGAATACCGACACGCCACGGTTTGCCGCTTTTACTGCCAATGGCACGGAGATCCCCACCGGCATTAACGATGGCGTTGTTGATACCGAACTCCCGTAGTCGCTGGATAGCGAGATCGATCGCATAGCCTTTAGCGAAGGCGCCGAAGTCGAGCTGTACCGCTTTGTTGCTGCTGGTGAGAATATCGCCGTTAAGGGTAATGTCATCCATACGCGGCGCTGCCTTGACCCACTTTTCAATCGCAGCTTTTGGCGGTGGCGGACCGTTGGGACGACCATCGCTCTGGAATCCCCATAAATTCAGCAGGCCACCGATCGCCGGATCGAACAGACCATCGCTCTGATCGGAAAGCTGAGTGGACTGCTCGATGATAGGAATTAGAGAAGGAATGACCTTGGCCGGTTTACCCGCGGCAATGGCCTTGTTGATATCAACCAGCGGACCAGGATTCCAGGCGTGCCAGTCGTGGTGCATCTGCTGGAAATCCTGGGTAATGGTCGCAACCGCTTTTTGCTGTTTCTCCTTGTCAGCACCGAACAGGGTGACATCCACCAGGGTACCGAAGACAAAGATCTGATATTGCGCGCTTTGTGGTGGCGCATTACAGGCACTCAGGGAAAAGAGGAGTAACAGGGTAAACAGTTTGATTCTTGGCATGGCGGTTCCGTATGCGGTGCAGCAGGATTGTCTAAACCCATGATACGCCATCTGACATTCAGGCACACGCCTGTAACGGTTCAGAATCCAGAGTTTACGTGACCTGCAAGGGTATAACTAATTCGGCAGCTTTTACGCCAGCTTTAGGTTTTTTCTACCCTTGGGTTGTGCAGTCGCTTCCGCACGAGTGAGATCGATGACACGCCAGGAAAGCGCCTCACTCAGACTTTGAGCACCATTGCCCTCGGCGATGAGGGTGGTGAGCATATCGGCATCGTCGATCTGGCTGCCGATGAGATAGTCGACACCGAAATCCCGCCACTCGTCGAGCCAGGGTGTTTCAGCACCGTAGAGTACTACTGTAGCTTCTTCGGAAAGCTCGAGCAGCCTGGGTAGAGTTTTATCGGCCACGGTTTCAGCGGGCAGGAAAACCCATTCCGCCTTACGCAGCAGATGCGGTGCGTGAGGGGGAATCGCCGCCGGAAGCTCCAGGGAAGCGACTGAACCTTCCTTGAAATAACCTGCGCCATTTCCGGCTACGACGACACGCTTACCCTTAACTAATGGACGGAACCATTCGAAGCCAGCCTGTAGTGCCTGACGTCCCTTGAACAGCCCACCTTCACGGTAGACCATGTCCGCCTCACGGTTGATGGCGCTGTTAACGGCGGCCAGACCGATAGAGGCCTGATGGTGATCCCATTTGCGCAGCCACAATGCCAGTTCGGCCAGTGAGCGCCCTTTCAGCGGTAGGCCTTCCCCCGCTTCGCTCTGCGGTCGGGTAACGGCCATGCCAACCGATCCGGCGCGGCAAACTGTCCAGTTCCAACCAACAAGAAGCTGCTCGACCTCCGTTTCCAGCTTGGAGTAATCAAGCAACAGATCGTACAGCTCCTCGTGGCGGTTCATAGGGATATCTCCTAACTCCAGATATCAGCGGGTGCCAGCAGGCGTTCTACAGGCTCACCGCCAAGCAGATGTTTTTCGATGATTTCATTGACGTCTTCCTTTTTCACGCCCGTGTACATCACACCTTCCGGATAAACCAGCAGATTCGGTCCCAGATCACAGGGGCCAAGACAACCACTACTGGTTACGGCGATCTTGCCGAACAGATTGCGCTTTTCCATTTCACCCCAGAAGGTCTCTCCAACTGCAGCACAACCTTTCTCGCTGCATGAGCCGCGCGGGTGACCGGGCGGACGTCCCTGAGTGCATACAAAAACGTGTTTTTCGGGTTTAGCCATCAAAATCTCCTTAAGCTGCCGCAGGTTCGTGAACGTGGCAGTTTTTCGGACAGACTTTTGAACAGGCCATGCAACCGATACAGTCCATGGCATCAGCAACGGTCATTACCATTGCTACGTCATCGTCAAAATCGTCATCGTCGTCCATATCATCATCAAGTTCGCGTTCAACCAGATCGAAAACGGTACGCGGGCAGACTTTGAAGCAGCGTCCACAACCGATACAGTTTGCCTGCTTCACTTCGATAATGAATTGCGGTGTCCAACTAGTACCGCCACGAGTTACGCCAGTTATCATTTCGCTCATGCTTACATCCTCAATTAAAAAGAAAAAACGCTTTAACCTTTTGCTGCCTTGAGGCGCTTATTGGCCTCTTCCCAGGCTTTACATGCATCGACCGTACTCTGTGCCAGTTCAGGTAGTTCGTGATATCCAGCCGGAATACGCTCTTCCACCAGATCGTGCACCTGCCCGGCCCACTCGGTAGCGATGCGCTTCAGTTTCTTAACCTCTTTTTCCAGGGCCTGAATCTCTTCGTCTGTCATGATTAAAGTCCTGCTACAGTTGAGTGCTCGCCCACCAGTTCGAGAGCAATGGAAAGAATCTTGTCTGCCTCGTCCTTCATTTTCGACAGGCTGGCAAAACCGAATCGATGTACATCGCGTAGGGAGCGGTCATGTACCACCAATTTGCCAACGGTGATAATGACACGTCCGAAACCTTCGTGGGTCAGATGCAAAAGCGGCACTGCCATCTTGCCGCATTCGCTTTCAATAAGGATAGAGATGGCATTGTAGTAAGCCTTCATGCGTGCGATCACGATTTCATCAGGGTCACCGATTACCGGTAGTTCACGCTTGCGTTCCTTGGTCAAGACGAAAGGGTCGAGTATCTCCGCAGCACCCATTCCATCAAAGGTGTCATAGGTATCGATGGCACGCATCTGCTTGACCATTTCCTGCATAAAAACTGTTTCCAGTACCGGATCGTCCTGTGCTACTACCATATCGTTCATCGTTCTACCCTCTTTTCAAAAATTTGTCGGTACATTTTTCCAACTACTATGAAGTGGTCTCAAAATTAGGATTCGTTTCCTGAGACAAGGCGCAGAGTCTTCGAGGAGCGCAGTTTACCGGTAGTAAATGAGCACCGGAGAAGGCTTTGCAACGCCGTACCGGGGCATGAAGACAGTTTTGAGGCCGCTTCATTCGCACCACTCTTCGTCTTCCATAACGTCGAAGCGTTTCTCACTTTTCTCTTCACGCGCACTCAATGCGCGAGCCAACCAGCCGCCAGGACCTTCCGTTAGCTCCTGTTGTAATTCCTTAAGCGTGGCGTTGATCTGCGTACCGTGCGCCACCTTCATCGGTTGAATCTTCAGCGACATCAACTGGCGCACTGCCGACGGCCCGACCGCCAGACAGTAGACCGCGACACAACCATCCAGTACCACGAACTTTTCCAGCAGCTTGCTTTCGTTACCGTCCTGCTCCAGCGAGCCGAATTCGGAAACTTCCAGCAGGGTGCTCTCTTCAGGGGTCACCTGATAGATAGCAAAACGTTCGGCTGAACCGAAATGCTGGTCGACCTTCTTCAGATCTGAACTGGCAAAGGCAACCTTGAAACCCGATTTATCCATCGTCGTTCCTCCTACCTGTTCAGTGCGTAGTAGCTTCAACTGGCGCTGTATTGCCATCATTGCCTCCTTGCCACTCATCACGTTTTTGCGACAGCGGCGAGCGATGCGGTTTAATCTCATGCTCGGCATGGTGTTGCAGCATCAGGTTGGCCAGGTCATACAGCGCCTGGCGGGTGCCGCGATAACCGATCCAGGTGCGCTGATAACCACCGACCAGATCGTATTGCGGGAATCCGGCGCGCTGTAGCGGCAGATGCAAGCGTGCTGCAACAGCGGCGCAGTGAGAGTTACCGATCAACATCTCGGCCTGATTCTCACGAGCCTGTTTTTCCAGCTCTTCCAGATCGCCGATCTTCACCTCTGCCAGCGGTAGCGGTTCCAGTGCGGGACCACGGGTACTGGTCACGGCCCCGACCACTTCCATACCGATTCCCTGAACCAGTTTGGTCCAGGCCAACAATTCATCCGGTTCTCCGGCGAGTCCGACGCGGCGCAGACCGAGCATAAAGTGACAGTCGAGCATCGCATCCTGTAACTGGGAGCGGTGACGGTTCAGCTTTGCCGGAACGGGACGCTCGGCCAGTTTGCTCAGGGCGTAGATAAATTCATCCACCGCCTCAAGTCCCAGCAGCGAGTCAAAACAGTGGACCGGCACTCCGGTTTTCTCCTGCAGCATCTCTGCGGCTTTATAGACGGAAGGGCCAATGGCCAGCGTGGCAATGGAATCCCCCATCAATGCGATTTCACTTAGCGGTGTGCCGCCGATGGTCAGCGGATTGCTGTCGCTATCGGTGAGATGGCCATCGAGGGAATCGGAAATATCGGGCAGCAGCAGCGGACGCAGTTCGAACGCTTCGAGTAACTCTTTAAGGGCTTCCAGATCGCCCGGCGTCAGTGCCGAACTGGCCAGCACATTAACCTGGCGCTGGCGGCGACCCGTTACGGTGCCCGCCTCTTCCGCGCTCGGCACCAGCACCTTGACCATCGACTCCACTGCGGCGGCAAAACCACCCTCCAGGCTGGAGACATAATCGGGAGCATTCACCGGCACCACGGCGGTTTTTTCAAACTGGGGATACTTGGCACGAAACTCTTTAATCGCACGCAGGATGTCGGTGCCCTGGGTTTCGGAAAGTCCGGTGGTGACCAGGCCGATCACTTCCGGAGAGTTCTTTTCACAAATGGTTTTCAAACCTTCGATGATATTTTCATCGGCCCCCATCACCGTACTCACCTGCTCCATCGCGGTGGTCTGCAACGGGATCGGCTCACGGAAGTGACGTACAAACATCACCTTGGCGAAGGCGGTGCAGCCCTGCGAACCGTGCATCATCGGGATGGCACGGTTGAGGCCTAGGATCGCCAGCGATGCACCGAGCGGCTGGGAAGTTTTCAACGGACTAACGCTGAGCGCCTTTTTACGTTTGATAATCTCAGCCATGACTGTTCTCCCACGGCGCCGGGCGGCGTAGTGCCTCCCAGATCGGGTTCTCAATGGCCTGCGCCAGCTGCCGCGCCAGTTCCAGCATGCCGTCGTAACCGGCGTAGCCGAATTCACGCTCCTGGTTAATATCAAGGAATGGAATGCGCGCCTTGAGCGCGGTGTACATATTGCGGCCACCGGCGATCAGCAGGTCGGCCTTGTAGTGATAAACCGTGTCGAGCAACGCACGCGGGCTGCCGTCGTCGAGCATCAACGCCTCTTCGCCCATCAGTTCGCGGATACGCGCCTTGTCTTCCTCGGTGGATTTCTTGGTGCCGGTGGCAACCACCTCCATGCCGAGATCCTGCAGCGCCGAGATCACCGACCAGGATTTCACCCCGCCGGTATAGAGCAGTGCCCGCTTGCCACGTAGACGCTCGCGCCACGGCTCCAGCAGCACGTCGATCCGTGCCTCCTGGTGTTGAATCAGTGCCTCAGTGCGGGCCGTCAGATCCGCATCACCGAGCAGCTTGGCAAACTGGCGCAGGGCATCGGAAGTATCGCGAATACCGTAGAAGCTACCTTCGAACCAGGGGGTGCCGTACTTGTCTTCCAGCTTACGCGCGACGTTCACCATCGCCTTGGAGCAGACCATCATGTTGGCCTTGCTGCGGTGCATGGTCTGGATCTCGCGGAAGCGTGAGTCACCGGACAGGGTGCCCAGCACACGCAGACCCAGCTCATCGAATAGCGGGGTCACGTTCCACAACTCACCGGCGATGTTGTACTCACCGACCATGGCAATGTCGTGAATGGTAATGCCACGCTGCAGCGCTTCAGGCGGCAGCGGGTCGGGCTCGCGGGTGCCGATGACGTGCTTGACCATCGCCTCACCGGCAATGCGATTGCCGAGGTTCTTGGTGCCGTAGAAACCGGCGCCGTCGACAGGGACTACCGGTACGCCCCACTTCTCGGTCGCCGCCTTGCATACCGCATCGACGTCGTCGCCGATCAGCGCCGGAACACAGGTGTTGTAGACGAAGATCGCCGCCGGGGAATAGCTGTCGATGGCTTGCTTGATAGAGTGGAACAGGCGCTTCTCGCCGCGCCCCATGATCACGTCCTGTTCGGTCAGGTCGGTGGTCATGCCGATTTTGTAGAGGGTCGGGCCTGAGGAACGGGTGCCGCGGTTATCCCAGGAGGAGCCGGCACAGGCGATCGGGCCGTGGACGATGTGCGCTACATCGGCGATAGGCAGCAGCGCGATCTGCGCACCGTCGAAGGCACAGCCCCCGGCAGTAGCGCCCGGCTTGGGCTTGGCACAGCCGGACTTCGATTTCTTGTTGTGGGCGCAGGCCGGTTCATCCAGCAGGGCGGCAATATCTTTAGGCTGCATAGCGACACCACTCTCGATAGATTCTGTTGCCTATCCCTCTGCAACCCCCGTGCCACCATCTATCAGATTGATTTATATATAATTGTCATGTTTTTGTATTGTCGCAATTACGACAAATCAGACCCGGGACGACGGGATCAGACATAAACCGTGGTAGTCAGGCCGAATCTCGTTGCAGCGGCCCTTCAGCGATGGTCCAATAGTCTCTGTCATGCGCATTCACTATCTACAACATGTCCCCTTTGAGGGACTCGGCAGCATTGAAAGCTGGGCCTTGAACCATGGCCACACCCTCACCGCCACCCGCCTCTATGCCGGCGAGCAATTGCCCACTCTGGACCGTTTTGACCTGCTGGTGATCCTCGGTGGGCCAATGAGCGTACATGACGAAGCGGACTACGTCTGGCTCAAGGCGGAAAAGTGGTTTGTGCGACAGGTGGTTGAGGCGAAGAAACCCACCCTGGGGATCTGCCTCGGGGCGCAGCTGCTGGCAGAGGTGCTTGGCGCCAGCGTGACCAAAAATCGCCACAAGGAGATTGGCTGGTTCCCCATCACCCTGACCGATGCCTTCGCCGATGTGGAACCGGGCCGCCGTCTACCGCGCCAGGCAGAGGCATTCCACTGGCACGGCGAAACCTTCTCTCTGCCCAAGGGGGCCATGCGCATCGCCTCCAGTGCCGCCTGTGAGAATCAGGGCTTCATCTACGGCGGCCACATTATCGCTCTGCAATTCCACCTGGAGATGACCCTGCTCGGGGCGGAAGAGCTAATCCTGCATAGCGGCGATGAACTGGTCCCGGGCGAATATATCCAGCAGGGCGAGGAGATGTTGCAGGACACCCAACTCTATCAACGAGCCAACCACATCATGCAAACCTACCTGGAATACCTGAGCCTGCACGTTCATTAATACATTCAGGCGCATAAACACTTGCTCCGGGGCCATTTATTACCTAATTTTTACAGATGAGTTCCGCGGTTTTCCGTCAGTTGGCGCGGTCCTCAGTCGACACCCGGCTGTTTCGGGTCAAACCTGTGCTTCTGGAGGCAATAAATGAAGAAAAGCCACATCCGTCTCAATCGTCGTAAACTGCTGCAGGGACTTGCCGCGATACCCGTCGTCACCCTGTTCGGCCATTCCGGTCGCGCCGAGGCGGAGATGCTCAGTGTCGACGATCCCATCGCCAAAAACTTCCAGTATGTGGAAAAAAGCACTGTTGCCGGACAAACCTGCTCCAACTGCAAACTCTACACCGGTGGTGCTGCCCCGACCGGTGGATGCCCGCTGTTTGGCGCCAAACAGGTGGTTGCCGAAGGCTGGTGCAAGGCATGGGTAGCCAAATAAAACCATAACCGACGGCCAATCTCATGAATAAAAAATTCCAGTCCCTGCTGCTACTGGCGGTTTTGCTCGTCCCGACGCTGGGAATGAGTGAAGAGAGCCTGTTGATGGGGGTTTTTCCGCGCCGCAGCGCCACCCTCACCTCACAATTCTTCTCGCCCCTGGCTGAATACCTTAGTGAAAGCCTCGGAAGACCGGTCAAACTGGTAACTGCCAAAGACTTCCCCACTTTCTGGGAAGGTGTGACGAAAAAACGCTACGACATCGTGCACTACAACCAGTATCACTACATCGAATCCTCACAGGACTATCAGGTGGTTGCCTGTAATCAGGAACAGGGACGGGACGTAATCGCGGGTGCGATCTACGTTCGCAACGATAGCGGAATCGAAAATATCGAACAGTTGCGGGGCAAAAACATCATCTTTGGCGGCGGTACCGACGCAATGATGAGCTACATCGTGCCCCGCTATCTGTTACTGCAGGGAGGGCTGGGCAAGGATGATTTCACCACCACCTTTGCCACCAATCCACCCAACGCGGTACTGGCGGTCTTCTTCAAACAGGCCGATGCGGGTGGTGCCGGTGATGTGGTGATGAACCTGCCCGTTGTCACCAAGATCGCCAATAATAACGAACTGCGTTATCTTGCTGTAAGTGAACCAATTAAACACCTGCCGTGGACCATACGCAGGGATCTGCCGGAAGAACTGCGGCAGAAAATACAGAATTTAATGACGGGGTTGGGCGAAACTGAACGTGGTAAAGCCATTCTCAAGGCGGCGCACGTGAATGGCTTCAGCCCGGCAAGTGACAGCGACTATGACAGTTCGCGAAGAATCATCAGGGATGTGATGCAGGAGCGCGGAGAATAACGGGAACAATGCGCGCAAGTTCCAGGCTAGGCGTTAAATTCGTAGTCCTGATCGTTGGCATTCTTTCGCTGACGCTGGTTGTTAGCGCCTCATGGTTTATGCAGCAACAGCAGCAGCAACTACAGGCTCAGTTGCTGGAACGCGGCAGAATCATCGGCCACTTCCTCTCCCATGTCAGTATCGAGGCAATTCTGGCCTATGATTTTGTCTCCCTCGAAAGCTATGTCAAAGACGCAAATCGGCGTCAGGACATCGTGTTCGGTGTGATTCTTGATGTCAATGAAGTGCCGCTGACCAGTTACATCAATAACGATAATCCGCAGGTACGCTCACTTGCCGGCGGCAACGGATTCACTGATGTGCGTGACCTGCTGCAGGCAGCGCTGCAATCGCATTCCATTACCGTCGCCCGCTTCCCGATCAAAAATCAGGACAAACTATTGGGGCATGCGATCCTTGGCATCAGCAAGGAACGTATGGAACGCGAAGTACTGGACTACTTCTACACCCAGCTGGTGATCTACAGCGCGATCATTCTGTTTCTCAGTACGGCCATCTATCTGGTATTCCGTTTCAACGTTCTGCATCCGATACGTCATCTGATCAGCGGTGCAAATCGCGTCGCCGATGGTCGCTATGATGAACCGGTTAAACTGGTTTCCGACGACGAAATGGGCAGCCTGACTACCGCTTTTAACAGTATGATGAGTGAAGTCCGCAAAGACCGCGAACTCCTCAATTTTCAGGCCAATTACGATGCGCTGACCGGCCTGCCTAACCGGGTTCAGGCGATTGAAAGACTCGGCAGTGAAATCGCCCGTGCACAGCGCAGCGACCATAGCTTTAGCGTTGTTTTCATCGACCTGAATAACTTCAAATACGTTAACGACAGTATGGGACACATGGCCGGCGACAAGCTCCTCTCCGCACTGGGCCAGCGTTTTCGTTCGGTATTGCGTGAATCCGACGTATTGGCGCGCCTGGGTGGCGATGAGTTTCTGGTTATTTTGCCCACCGCCACACGTCCAACGGAAACAAAAGAGGTTGCACAACGACTAATCACCAGCCTGACCGACGCAATTCTTATCAATGATCGCGAGGTCTTCATACGCTGCAGCATGGGAATTGCGATCTATCCCAACGATGGTAAGAGTGCGGAAGAGCTGATGGCCAATGCCGATAACGCCATGTATCAATCCAAACTCTCCCGCACCGAAGATATCAGTTTCTTCGAGCCCGAAATGAATAAGGCGATGAAGGAGCGGCTGGAGCTGGAACACGATCTCCACCTGGCTCTGGAACGCGAACAGTTCACCCTCTACTACCAACCCATCATCGATGCCCGCACACAGCGCCCTGTCGGTGCTGAGGCCCTGTTACGCTGGCATCACCCGGAACGCGGCCTTATCCATCCGCTCACATTTATTCCGCTGGCCGAATCAACGGGCCGAATCGTGCATATCGGACAATGGGCACTCAACCATGCGCTACAGACCTCACGACATCTGCTGGAGCAGGGCCTTAATCCTGGCTTCACCACGGTGAATGTTTCGCGGGTACAACTGACACGGGATTTTGAAGCGCTGGTACAGCGGGCACTGGATAACGCCAACCTGCCACCCAGCCGCTTGCGTATGGAGGTCACCGAAAGCGCGCTGATGGAACGCCACGGTGAGCTACCGGATATGCTACGTCGACTTAACGAGCTAGGCGTGAAACTGGTACTCGATGATTTCGGCACCGGCTTTTCGTCGCTCAACTATCTGAAGTATTTCCCCTTCCACACCCTGAAGATCGACAAGAGCTTCATCGACAATGTACCCGAGAGCGAGGACGATGCCTCACTGGTCCGTGGCATCATCGCTATGGCCCGTAGCCTGGGCCTGAATGTAGTGAGCGAGGGTGTGGAGCGGGAAGATCAGTACCGCTTCCTGGTCGGTTCAGGGGTCGACTCGATTCAGGGCTATCTGTTTGCTCGACCGATGTCGCTGGAAGATTTCACTAACTACCTGCAACAGTTCAAAGATGACACGGCAATCGCCAGTGCAGCACCGACAAAGCCAAAACTCGTTCGCTAAGCGATACACCTAGAAGTAAAAACGTAGACGAACCGTCATCGCCGCGGGCAGATGGCCAAATTCCGATTGCACCCCGCCGATACCATTCATCCCTCGCCCATCAGCCAGCAATAGAGAAAACAGTAGATCGGATTCGTTACTCACCGAATAGGTCAGGGTGAGTTGATGCAGGAGTGACGTCGCTAGCTTGCCTCGCTCATCATCGACCGCCGCCGCAAACAGACTGTAACTACCATGCAGTAGCGGTGTAAGGTCACGATCGACCATCAGGCCGAACACCTGCCTGCCCAGTTGCTGTTGTAGTCCGGAGGTAACAAGCGGATCGAGCGCCTGCCCGGCAAGGGTGGACTCCGAACTGGCGCCGTGACTATTGTCATACCACTCGGCAGCGATCAGCGTACCGTCGGAAAACTGATAATCGATCCCTGCAATCCAGAAAAGGAACTGCTCGTCGGTCTCCTTGAGGTTGTAATGAGCCCCCTCCACTCGCCAGCCCATACCACCCCAGGCACTTTCGAACGCCGCACCGTAGACACTGTTACCCAGTACACTACCACCCAGCAGGGATAACTCGGAGAGTTCGCCGACCTGTCGGCGATAGTAGAGTCCGCCACTATTCTCCAGCGCATCGTTATCTTTTGGCTTCAGCACATAGGCCGCGGTCAGTGAAGAAAATGCGGAGGGATACCAGTCGAAAACTGCCGCATCGATCCCGGGTTTAAAATCGGTATCGAGATCAGTGGGCGAGAAAGCGCCGAAAATATTCAACGGCTGCCAGAACCGGCCGCTACCCCAATCGATGGGTTGACGACCGAGCGCCAGCGTCATGTTATCGAAGCGATGTTTATAGACTGCACGGTCGATTTCATAACCGATACGGGTGAGATTATTGCCGTTAACCTCATCCAGCCAGTTCTCTGCGAGATCATCGTACCGAAACAGCGCGGTGGAATTGGCCAGTGAAGGATATCCATCGAGATGCAGTCGGCTAGTTTTTAGATGCACCGACCATTCGCTACTGTCACTGCTATCGTCCAACATCAGGCGCACGCTTTGCTGATCTGCATTCAGCACCTGATCGTTTGCATCGACATAACCGAAGTCTCCCGGCTGTGCCAGGGCGGTGGTACCCAACATGGAAAAACGGCCAGTCAGTTCGACAGAGTATGCTGATGTGCAAAACAGCAACAGGATAGTGGCAATGGGGAAACTAGAAGGACGCATGGGCGTGGCGTTCCACCCTTTCATCGCTATCAATGCGACCATCACGCAGGGTAATAATGCGCTCGGCCCGCTCCATTACCCGTGGATCGTGGGTCGAAAAGATAAAAGTGGTTTTCTCTTCATGGGAAAGGCGGTGCATGATATCCAGCAATGCGCCAGCATTCTCGGAATCGAGATTGGCGGTCGGTTCGTCGGCCAGCACCAGACGTGGTCCAGCTGCCAGCGCACGGGCTACCGCCACCCGTTGCTGCTGTCCCCCGGAGAGGGCGGCAGGCCTACGGTGCATCATATTCTTCAATCCAACTAATTCCAGATAGTGTTCGGCACGCTCACGCTGCTCGTGCAGTGCACGCCCCTGCAATACCATCACCAGTTCGACATTTTCCAGTGCACTTAGCACCGGCACCAGATTATAAGCCTGGAAGATAAAACCGAGTTGAAACAGGCGAAAATCGGAAAGCGCGGCTTCGCTCAAATTGGTCAGGTCGGTACTGTTGAGATGGACATGGCCACTACTGGGTGAGTCGAGACCACCGATAATATTCAGCAGCGTAGTCTTACCCGAGCCTGACGGACCTACCAGAGCAGCAAACTCCCCCTCTGCCACTTCCAGATCGATACTCTGCAGAGCCTGCACCTCCACCTCTCCCTGGCGGTAGCGTTTATCGATCCCTTCCAATTTAAGAAGTGCCATATTAGTTCTCCAGATTCATCTCAGGTACGCAGTGCTTCGACGGGCGTTACTCGTGCCGCCTTGATCGCCGGATAGATGCCGGAAGCGAGCGTGGCAAGAAAAACAATCAGTGTCAGCTGTATCACCCGGTCCTGCGACAGTTCGGTGTAGATCACCGGGTCCATAAAGGTTCCCATAATCGACGTATCGCCCCCCATCATCGCAGAGAAATCGAGGCCATGGGTCGAGAACCACCAATGGGTTCCACCACCGACGATCCAGCCGATGACCACCGCCAGACAACTGAGTAGCATCGACTCACAGAACACCAGCATCAACAGGTGATAGCGGCCCAGTCCGAGTGCGCGCAGCAGACCGAACTCACGGGTTCGTTCCAGCACACTCATCAAGACCGTATTGAGGATACCGAAAACCACCATGGTCAGGATCAGTATCAGGAAGACATAGTTACCCGCATCATCAATAACGATGAACTGCACCAGATCGGGCATCATTTCATGCCAGTTCAATACCGCTACACTGTCATCGCCAATGGCCGATTTAATCGTCTGCTGCCATTGCCCCATGCTGTCTGGGTCATCGAGAAAGATCGCAAAGCGAGTGACAGGCAACTGCTTTAGGTCAGCTCCCTCGCCTTCGAGAAAACGTCGCGCAAAGGTGATGTCACTAAGTACCAGATAGTCGTCGAGTTCATCGACATGGGAGTTAAAGATACCGCGCACCCTGCCGAGCTGTGCCTGAGTATCTCCGCCCTGAGTACCCGCCATCAGGACGATCTTGCCGCCGATTTTGACCTTGAGCTTGCGTGCCATACCGTCGCCGATTAAAACCCCTCGATGATCGCCTGGTTCAATCCAGTTGCCGTCCACCAGTTTCGGCTTAAGCATCTCGACCCTTGGGTCCGTGGCAACATCCATACCCTCCATTGCCGCACCGACAGAGTTATTGGCGCTGCTGGATAACACCTGCAGGGAGATGCGCGGCGCGACATTACCGGGAATGGTCAGACTATCCAGTATCGCCTTGAGTGCCTGCCCATCGCCAAGGTACTTATGGTTGGCGGGCGCATCCAGATAACCTTTCGGTTGTACCGTAAGATGCCCCTCACCCAGTTTGATCGCATTGCGGATCATCGAGTTATGACTACCGTCGCCAATGCCGATGGAGAAAACCGCCAGACCAAAACCGATACCGATGGAACTCAGAGTGATAATGGTCCGTCGACGGTGACGCCAGAGATTACGCCAGGCCAGTTTGGCCAACATGCCTAATGGCATACGACTGTGTTGCACTATCATCGCAACACCTCCGCAGGCTTTAGCCGCACCGTGCGCCAGGAGGGAATCAGCGAGGCCAGCAGACTGACCACCAGCATCAGTGTCGAAGCTTCGATCAGTTGGCCGGGTTCGAAATAGGCGCGCATGATCGGTTCGAAAACAATACCGCCCCAGTCGTAACCATCCGGCATGCTGGCGCTGAAATCGATACCGTGGGTTTCAAGGTAGCGGGCAGCCAACGTTCCCAGCAGCGAGCCGAGCAGTGCCGACACCAGGGCAAGAAAGAAGGATTCCATCAGTACCATCAATAACAGCCAACGCCGTTTCATACCGATAGAAAGCAGGATGCCAAACTCATGACTGCGCTCATGCACCGCCATCAACATGGTGTTAAGCATTCCCAGCGAGGCCAGACCGACAACAATCAGCCCCATCAACCACAAAAAGGATTTGCTTAACTGAAGCATGTCGGAAATAGCGGGATTGAGTTGCCGCCAGTTTCGCACCACCGCAGCACCACCCAGTTCGTCCAATGGTTCCAGCTGTTGCAGCGTTTCAAGTTCGCTATTCAGCGCACTCTGCACCGATGGCAGAGTGTCGATATCGTCCAGCTTGATCGCCAGCTCATGAAAACCGTTATCGAGATACATCAGCGCCTGATAGGCTTCGATCGACATCAACACGCCCATGCGATCAAAACTGGGATCCAGTGGTTTGAGTATCGCGGCGACACGGTAGAGCGCGTTACCAATACTGCCGTCCGCCGCCTGCGTCACCAGCACCAGTTCGTCACCGGGATTTAACTTCATGTTCTTCGCCAACTGCGCCCCGACCACTACGTTGTAGCGTGTCAGGCCAGATAGATTTGCGGCGCTATCCGCCGCATCCAGGCGAGCCTCGCCACGGCGCACATGGCTGAGCATGGAGGTTGTGGTCGCCTCCCGCTTGGGGTCGACCGCCTTAATCAAAACGCCGGTAGATGTATTGCGAGAACTGGCGAGACCAGCGGCATAGAGGCGTGGTGCAATATGTAACTGCGGGAACTTCTGTTCCAGTTGTTCAAGATAATCCCACGGCATGGTGGCATAGATATCCTGATCGTCAATAAAAGCCTGCCGATGAACCTGCAGATGCCCTGTTGTGACTTCGGTTGCATACTGCACCATCTGCCGCGACATCCCTTCCAGCAACGCCGCATAAAGGATCACCATCACCAGCCCACCGACCAGGGCGGAAATGGTCAGCACACTACGCACGGGGTTGCGCCAGATATTGCGCCAGGCAACGAACAACAGCATCGGCAACCAACTGAATGGCGAACTGTTCTGGATATTTTGCATCTAGCGTCGCTGCTGCAGGCTTTGCAGGGAGAAGAAGGAAGGCTCGAGTGGGACACCGAAGTCGATGGACTGGTAGGTAATTACCGTCGACTCTTCGGGTTTGTCCTCGGGCTGCAGACTCATACGCATCGGTACCTCACGTCCATCGATCTTTTGCAGCTGATCGAAGGTCAGGGTACGAATTAACACCCCCTCCTCGTCATAATAAAGCGCACGGTACGGGGCGAGGGTTTTCTGCTCAATCTCCATCACCACCTTACCCCAGACCACCGCCGCATTCGGCTTGGGTAGCGAAGTCACCTCGTAGATGGCCTTACCATCACGCTCACCTTCGAAACTGATACTCGAATCGTAATCATCTTCGTAGGTGCTCTCCTTCACCAGATCGTCATTGGTAAAGTGGCTGCCCATCCAGGAGCCGGACATCATGCTCGACGGCACCTTGGTGACGCGATTGATCTTGGGAAGGTAGTTCCAGATGTTCTCTTTGACTTTAAGGGTGGCAATGCCGCGGTCCTTGACCGGCTGGCGGATCACGATAAGGGAATAATCCTTACCGCGGGACCATGCCTCCATGGTCATGCTGCGTTGGTAGCGGCGGGTCTTGACCGTCATGGTCATGACCGCCTGCGAGGTTTCGCCACGCCACAGCTCGTCGATGTGGCGTATCAGCTCGTCCACCTGGATAGCCTGCGCTGGAGTTGCACCGGCCAGTAAGAAAATCAGGAGTAACTTTCGTCCCCAGGCTTTATGCGCAAACATTTCGCCTCCCTTGTGCTAGTACCACAACCGTAGCAGCAAAAACTGTACGAATCCGTGAATGTGGTTTACCCTAGCAATGACTGACTGGTCAGTCAAATATAAAATCGGAATCGAAATGGCAAAACACGTCGATAAAGAACAGAGACAGGCGGAACTGCTGGAAAAGGCAATAGAAGTCTTTGCCGAGCGCGGCTATCAGGCGACCACGATGGATGAAATCGCCGAGCGCGCCGGTGTCAGCAAAGGGATGCTCTACATCTACTTCAAGAACAAAGAGGCACTGTTTGGTGCCGTGTTCCGCTGGTTCGGCAAGATGACCGGGGAAATGATGCTTGAGGCCGTAGCGGGTGTCGACGATGAGGCGGAGCAGATTCGCTGCATCGCCGCCACCTGGGCGGAGGTTGCCCTCCACCATCGGGACTTCGTTCCTCTATTCCTGGACTTCTGGGCCGCTGCCAGTATGAAGGGAATGCGCAACGACTACGCTGAAGATCTGGAAGCGATGTACGAAGAGTACCGTAATATGATCATCGGTATTATTGAGCAGGGCAAAAGCAAAGGGAGCTTTCGAAAAGATGTCGATTCGCAGGCCGTCGCCTATCTGCTGGTCGGCGGTATGGACGGCATATTCATTCAGTCATGGCTGTCGAATCCCGACAATATCGATAACCTGATGATGAGTGCCACGGAGTATTTGTTGCGTGGCCTGACTAACTCGTGAAATTCGCTCAGGCGAACATGAGGCAAGGCGAAATCGAGCGAAGAAGCGGAGTTTACATTCAGTAAATGAGCATTCTGAGGGAGATTTCAACGCCGCATCGTGTCGTCTGAGTAGAATTTCAGCCCGGAGTTTGCGCCAAACTCATACTCTTGATCTGCGCCTGCACTGCCATCCCCTCATGCAATCCCAGTCGCTCCCAGGAGTAACGCGATATTCGTGAGAGCAGACGGGTCTCGCTCCCTTCCAGACAGAGCTGTACCAATACCCTACCCGGATCACCTTCGGTGTGGTCGATGACCTTCGCCGGCAGGATATTGAGGATCGATGTCCCCTGCGGCACGCTCAGGGCAATGCTCACCTCCCGCGCCGGAATACGTACCCGCGCCCGGCTACCGATGGCCGCCGCCAGACGCGGCGCCAGGATCTTTAATCCACCGGGCAGACCGAGCGTGGTGAGGTGATGGTGTTCATCATGTTCGGCGATCTCCGCTTCGATGATCGCGCCAGGCTCTTCACCGGGGACAAAATGCTGGTGCAGGCTGGAAAGTAGTTCCACCGCCGTCCCCTGATCCACCACCCTTCCCCCTTCCATCTGCACGATGTAGTCGGCAAGGCGCGATACCTCAGCAATGGAGTGGCTAACGTAGAGCACGGGAATCGCCAGTTCATCGTGCAGTCGCTCCAGATAGGGCAGAATATCCTGCTTACTCGCCTCATCCAGTGCCGACAACGGCTCGTCCATCAGCAGCAGTTTCGGACTGGTCAGCAACGCCCTGCCTATAGCGACCCGCTGACGCTCACCACCAGAAAGGCGCTGCACACCCCGTGACAACAGGTGCCCAATCCCCAACCATTCGATCACCTGTTCTCGTTTAATCTGTTGCGCACTGGGCGGGATACGACGCAGACCGAAATCGAGATTCTCCTCAACACTCAGATGAGGAAACAGGCTCGCTTCCTGAAAGACATAACCGATGGGACGTTGATGCACCGGCAGGAACTGTTTGTCCGCCTGCCACACCTCGCCATTCACCTGTAACTCTCCAGCAAAACGCTCCAGCCCGGCGATCGCCCTGAGCAGGGTCGTCTTGCCCGAACCGGAATGACCGAACAACGCAATAACACCACGCCCCGGCAGTTGCAGATCCACATTGAGGGAGAAGCTGCCCAGCGAGGCGTTAAATTTTGCTGCGATCCCGTTCATGCGCCCTGCTCCCGAACGATACGCCCGTTAACCAGATAGAGCGCCAGCAATACCAGGAAGGCAAAGCCGACCATGCCTGCAGAGAGGAGATGCGCCTGATCGTATTCCAGGGTTTCGACGTGATCATAGATCGCCACCGACAGCACTTTGGTTTGACCAGGGATATTGCCGCCGATCATCAGCACTACGCCAAACTCGCCCACCGTATGGGCGAAGCCAAGTACCATCGCCGTGAGGAAACCGGGTCGTGCCAGTGGCACCGCGATATGAAAGAAACGGTCCCAGGCGGAGGCACGTAAGGTTGCAGCTACCTCGAGGGGACGCTTACCCAATGCCTCAAAGGCATTCTGTAGTGGCTGTACCACAAACGGCAGTGAATAGAGCACCGAGGCAAACACCAGCCCGCTAAAGGTGAACGGCAGGGTTCCGATCCCCAGCGCCTGGGTTAGTTGGCCTCCCGGGCCATTCGGCCCGAGAAACACCAGCAGGTAAAAACCCAGTACCGTCGGTGGCAGCACCAGAGGCAGCGCCACCACGGCACTGACCGGATGTTTCAGTCGCGAACGGGTTTGCGATAACCACCAGGCGATGGGCGTGCCGACGACAAGCAAGAGCATCGTCGTCAACGAAGCCAGTTTCAGGGTCAACCACACCGGCTGCCAATCGAAAGCCATTATTTCACTCCGTAACCGTAAGCGGTGATCACCTTACGTGCCTCACTGCTTTTGAGGAATTCGAGAAATGCCTGCGCCGCTACACTGGCCTCGCCCTTTTTCAGCAACACGGCCTGCTGTTCGATAGGCGCGTAATATTCCTGCGGAATGTCCCAGACGCTACCCTCGCTCTTTTTCCAGGCCTTTACCTGCGACATCGCGACAAAACCAATCTGTGCATTGCCACTGGCAGCAAACTGAAAGGTCTGAGCAATGGAATCGCCACGCACAATTTTACCCTGCTGCGTGTCCCATACACCCAGATGCTGCATCACCTGCTGCGCTGCCAAACCATAGGGAGCGGTTTTGGGATTGGCAATCGATACATGAGCGAAGTCACCCTTTTTCAAATAGGCCTCGGCGTTGTCAAAACGCTCTGCAGTGGGGCTCCATAATGCCAGCTTGCCCATGGCATAAGTAAAGCGGCTATTTTTTACCGCAAGCCCTTCTGCTTCCGCCTTTTTCGGTCGCTTGCTATCGGCAGCAAGGAAGACTTCGAACGGCGCACCATTTTCAATTTGCGAATAGAGCTTGCCGGTAGAACCGAAGCTCACCTTGACCTTATGTCCGGTTGCCTGCTCAAACAGTGGCACGATATCGCGAGTGGCATCGGTAAAGTTGGCCGCCACCGCGACACTGATCTCCTGCGCTATCGCAGGCATAGAAAACATTGTAATCAACAAACCAATCAGGGGGAGTTTTTTCATCTTGCATACCTCATAAAATAAAACAAACCCGGTAGTCACGATTCAATCGTGTACCGCCAAAATGACACTGGATGCCTTCACCAGTGCACACACATCCACCCCCTCCTTCAAACCCATAGAGTGAATACTGTCGTTAGTGATGATCGCGGTAAGGATTTTGTTGTCCGGTAAGGCAATCCCCACCTCACCATTCACCGCCCCCTCGAAGCAGGTCGTCACTGTGCCGCAGAGTCGATTACGCGCACTGCTCAGTACGCCATCCTCTCCGGTTGTTAAGATCGGTACCGACGCCTTGATCAGGGCATAGGCTTCACGTCCTTTCTTTAACTTCAGATCCTCGATGCTTTCGTTGGTTATCACCGAAACGATGCGCAGGCCATTGCCGATATCCAGTTCCACTTCACCGTTGACCGCGCCCCTGGTGACTTTGGTTACCTTGCCGAGATATTGGTTACGGGCACTGCTACGCATGGAAAATCTCCTCATCAACTGATTGAAGCGGTCGAAGTCGACCAGACCGTCACTAAGCCGCAACATAAATCGCCGATACTCGTCTTCTACCTGATGGAACATCTCCACCGTACGCCGACCTTCGTCGGTCAGCTGGGTACCGCCACCGTGCTTACCGCCGGTCATCCGTTCAACCAAGGGCTGGTCGGCGAGATTATTCATCGCCTCGACCGCCTGCCAGGCCGCCTTGTAACTCATGCCGAGGCTACGCGCTGCGGCAGAGATCGAGCCGGTTTCATCAATTGCCGAGAGCAGGCGTACCCGACCGCTACCGAGAAAGGCTTCACCCGCCTTATCGAGCCAGACCCGTCCGTCGACGGTATTAGTCGTGCGCTTTTTCCGTTTCGTTACCGCCATCGCTATCTCCAATGCGTTATATCCTCTTGGCTATAACGCATGCCAGAAACCTGCCTTTGTTGCCTGTACGACATCCTGTTGGGTTGTGTCGCTATAAAACTTACAAACTATCGATTTTAGCGTTATTTCCATCAGGATATAACGCTAGTTGCAATCAATGTGCCAAACGATCCGGCCCGACCTTCAATTCAATCGGAGGTTTTGAGTGCCGCCGCAAGCATACTGTCCATACGGCTAATATGAAGATTCAAACGTTCTGGGAGTCGCTCACGCACATAGGCGCGGGCAAAGGGCTGACGGCGCAGAAGTAGCTGGCGAATTTCGGTCAACAGTTGCCGGTGATCTTCCTTGTGTTCCGCGGTGTGCCGAAAATCGACCTGCTCCATTAAGCGTTCTTCATCAGCGAAATGCTCCTCCATCTGCCCTAGCAGGGAGAGAAAGCGTGGCGGAAACTCTTCCTCGTTGGCCGTATTTAAATGCTGGGCGAACTCGGCCAGATGCCGATGGGTTTCATCCAGCGGCGAATAGTCGAGCACCACAACGGAGAAGGGTTTAAGTAGCTCAGCCATCTGCTCGGCCCGGCCGCTGCGAAAGCTTATGCAGCAGCAGTAAATAGTCTCGCAGATCGCTGATACAGAGGATCAGTCTGCGGTCATCGGCGAACATTTCGTGTACGTTACGATTACCGTCATTATAGGCGCGGAAGGTATTACGAAACTCGTTGGGCAGGACCGACTGTTTTGGCAACACGGCACATATCTGCTGCCAGGCATTACGACACTGCGCGGCAGTTTCAGAGTCTTCGTCGAATGAACTGGTGTCCAAACGATTCCACTGCAGGATGCGCCAATACCGCTCCAGCTCTCGCATATCAGTCCTCGATCACACGTCCACGATAGACCCGTTTCCCCTTACTGGGCGAACTCTGCTGTACCGATTCCGTTTTGGCTTTAACGGGCGTAGTTTTCTGACTTTCGATGGCCTGTCCACGGTACATGCGCGTACCAGGGGTGACGCCCTGGGCAGGTGGTTCTTCCGCTACAGGATTGACCACCGCACCACGGTAGATGTTAGCGCCCTGTGCTGCCAGCGCTTTAATCTCCAGCGGAGTCAATAGTCGGCGAAACAGTTCATACTGTTTCGATATCTCTTCATTAATGCTGTCTACGGCATAATTAATCAACATGACGATATCTTCGTCACGTGACATGCGAATCCTTGCGCCGCGCTCCCTTTCGTAGACCATACTCATCTTTGCCAGCATCATGCGGGCATCGATCGACATCTCGAATGGAACCATTGTTAATCTCGCTTTTTATTCTTCTTCGGGATACTTCTCTGCTATTACAACCCCAGTTGCCAGAGCATAATCATTGGTCAGGGTCAGGCAGTGCTCACTGCTCCCAACCAGATAGATATCAAAGCCCTGTTGCTCGAGCACAGGCTTCCCCGCATGGATGTCGTCTTCGGTACAAAGGGTGAAGCGAATCCCAGGGAAATCCTGCTTGAGCGAATCGTGCAGTACGCTATCGATAACACGACCATTCACCAGGGCAGCAACCCTGGAGACCATGGCCTCATCAATAACCACTACAACGCCTCCTCTTCTTCGCGCTCGAAACGCACACGCTCTTCAGCGGCCTTGCCCATGATCTTGGCCAGCCACGGTGGCGGATTTTTATCCAGTACCGAACGTAGCTCGTCAAGAATATCAATAGCACTACCACCGTTAGGGATCTTCACAGGATGGATATCCTGCTTAATCACCTTGGCTGCAGCAGGGCCACCTATCGACACGACATAAAGCACATCGCAATCCTTGATCTGCTCAGCACGATAGGCGTTTTTATCTTCGCTGTTACTTGGCGACGAAGCCATGGAGGCGATTTCGATCAAACGCGCTTCTTCAGGTGACACCTGATAGATAAGGAAGCGTGCACAGGAACCGAAATGGCCATCCAGCATTTCGCCGTTATTGGAAGCAATGGCGACACGGATTGAGCCGGGCATATCACCATCGCGATAAGGTTTGGTTGCTGGCAGAGCCTGATCGCTGACTTCTACGGATGCTTTGCCCCACAGATAGTCGAGCGCCAGTTTGATGGAAGGCAATGGCGTCTGGTTAAACAGATCGTCAGCCGCTTCTTGCAACTCGCGTACCGTGAGGCGGGTCAGCTTTTCCTCAGTAAGTGGCAGCTTCAGGGCCTTGACCAACACCTGCATCAATTGGGTCGATTCAATGTCAGGCAGTGCCCTGGCCGCCAGGCCGATACGGAGCGCCACATCACGTGATATGGAAGTTCCGTTCATGACTGCTAGGCCGGAATAATGCAATCAGGAACAGCGCAAACTTCTTCGCACTGCGGCATGTCGAACTCACCTTCACACTCAGTGCAGGCGTCGACATCAATGATATAGGTACCCTTCTTTTTCAGAATCGCACCCATCGGGCAGACCGGCATGCAGTCACCACAGGAGGTGCACTCTTCCGCAACAATAGTCATAGCCATGATCTTTACTCCTCAATCGTCTATGCAGGTTACAGGCGTTTAGCTCTGAGTGTGATAGGCAGTTTCGGTGCTGGCTCCATGGGTTCAAGATAGAACTTTGAACCATCAGAGAGCTCCACTTCGCCACCCCACTTTTCCGGGCTATCGAATTCGAGAGAAGCTACGGTCTCTTCCATGTCTTTTTTCGCGACGTAGAAAGAGAGTTGACCGCTCTCGGTCTGACGAATCATTACACTAGGCATTGGTAGTCACCTCTCTTTTAAAACCCCGGAACCGCGCAACACACGCCACGGCTCCGGGGCCCACAACTTAGCGAACCAGGTCGTAGTTGTAGTCGGTGGTTCCCATACCGCGGGTCTCTTCGTCCAGACGCTCCAGTACCGCGTTCACCAGGGTGGTGAGCACCTGCATGGCGCCCTCGTAACCCAGGGTGGTTGAACGGTGCAGGTGGTGACGATCAAAGATCGGGAAACCGATACGGATGAGCGGCACCTCGAACTCTTTACCCTTGTACAGAGTGTCACGCTGGATGAACTTACCGTAGCTGTTACCGATCATGAAGTCCGGCTTGTTGGTAAACATCAGCGAACGGAAGTGCCACAGGTCCTTACCGACGTGAACTTTGGTCTCCTGACCGTACGGTGAGGTTTCCAGCATCTTGTTCATCGCCTTCATCCAACGCTTGTTACCGTTGTTCGCCAGTACGTCGGTCGGCTCGGCACCCAGTTCCAGCAGGAAGCGGGTCATGCCCATGACGAAGTCCGGGTCACCATAGAGAGCGAACTTCTTACCATGCAGCCAGGTGTGGCTGTCGGTCATCATGTCCACCAGGCGGCCACGCTCCTTCTCCAGGCTGGCCGGGATCGGCTGGCCAGTGATTTCGGAGACCTTCATCAGGAAGGCGTCGGTTGCTTCCAGACCCATCGGGATATCGATCTTCGGTGCTTCATGCTTCCAGGTGCCTTTGGCAAACTTCATCGACTTGTCTGACTGCCACTGTTGCAGGAACAGGGTGTCCTTGGCATTCGGCGCGTCTTTGATCTCGTCGATGGTGGTACCACCTTCATACATACGGAAGGTACCGTCCGCCGGGGTATCCAGCACTTCAGACGGGTCGGAAAGCAGGCTGTAACCAACGCCCATTTCGTCCATCATCCGCTTCATGACACGGTAGTTACCCAGATAGGTTTCGAAGCCCGGCACGAGGTTGATCTTACCGTTGCTACCAACTTCTTTACCTTCCATGTCATTCAGGGTGAAGTAGCGGGCAATCCCTTCGAACATGTTGTCCCAACCGGTGGTGTGGGAGCCAACAAAGCTCGGGGTATGTGCGAACGGAGTCGGGAACTCTTCCGGCACGCTGCCGCCTTTTTTCGCATTACCGATAAAGGCATTCAGGTCGTCACCGATAACCTCGGCCATACAGGTGGTGGAAACGGCAATCATCGCCGGCTTGTACAGGGCTTTGGCATTTTCCAGACCGGCAAACATGTTTTTCTGCCCACCGAATACCGCTGCATCTTCAGTCATAGAGTCGGAAACACAGGCGACCGGCTCTTTGAAATGACGGTTGAAGTAGGTACGGAAGTAGGCAACACAACCCTGGGAACCGTGTACATAAGGCAGGGTTTTTTCGAAACCCAGTGAACACAGTACCGCACCCAGAGGCTGGCAAGCCTTGGCGGGGTTGATGGTCAGAGCTTCACGGTTAAAGTTCAGCTCCTGATATTCCATGGTGGTGGTCCAGTTGAAAGTCTCGTCGATCTTCTCCTGGGGCACCTTATTTTCGTATTGCTCCTTGTTCTTGAGAGTGGTTTTGTACTCCTCCTCTCGGAACAGCGGATAACACGGCATTACTTTTTCAGCTGACTGAGGCATGACATTTCTCCTACCGCGCCACTAATCTGTGAACAACGGCGTAATGGATTGTTTCAGTACCGCGGGCCACGTGGACCCGCGGCAACCGTTTAGGCTGCGGCGCTATCCGCGTCGCTGGCTTCACTCTTCTTCCACGGCGCCTGCAACTTGCCCCAGCAGGGGTTGTTGAGGGTCATATCCATATCGCGGGCAAAGATGGCAAAGCCGTCATAACCATGGTAAGGACCGGAATAGTCCCAGCTGTGCATTTGACGGAAAGGAATGCCCATCTTCTGGAAGATGTACTTCTCTTTGATGCCGGAACCGACCATGTCAGGCTTGACCTTCTTAACGAACTCTTCGAATTCGTAGCCGGTGACGTCGTCATAGATCAGCGTAGCGTTACCCATATCCTTGATGGTGCGGTCATAGTCGTCGTTGTGCGCGAACTCGTAACCGGTACCAACAACTTCCATGCCGAGATCTTCGTAAGCGCCGATAACGTGACGCGGACGCAGACCACCGACATAGAGCATGACTTTTTTGCCTTCCAGGCGCGGCTTGTACTTGTCGATGATGGCTTGCATCAGCGGCTTGTACTTGGCGATAACTTTCTCGGCATTGGCCTGGATGGTTTCGTCGAATTTGGCCGCAATCGCACGAAGAGACTCTTCGATTTTGGTCGGGCCGAAGAAGTTGTACTCCATCCACGGAATACCGAACTTCTCTTCCATGTGACGAGAGATGTAGTTCATAGAGCGGTAGCAGTGCAGCAGATTCAGTTTCACCTTAGGGGTGTTTTCCATCTCTGCAACGGTGCCGTCACCGGACCACTGGGCAACAACATTGAGGCCCATCTCTTCAAGAATGGTACGTGAGGCCCAGGCATCACCACCGATGTTGTAGTCACCAAGGATGGCTACATCGTAAGGACCCGCTTCGCCTTCAGCTTTATCCAGCATGTGATCGCGGATAGCGTCGTTAGCGATGTGGTGACCCAGTGATTGGGACACGCCGCGGAAACCTTCGCAACGTACAGGAACAACCGGCTTACTCAAGTCGGCTGAAGCCTTTTTGGAAACCGCTTCGATGTCGTCACCGATAAGACCGATAGGACACTCGGACTGAACAGAGATACCTTTGTTCAGCGGGAACAGGGTTTCGACTTCATCGATCAGTTTGGCCAGTTTCTTGTCACCACCGAATACAATGTCCTTCTCCTGGAAATCAGAGGTGAAGTTCATGGTACCGAAGGTGTTAACGCCGGTAGCACCAACGTAGTAGTTGCGGCGACCAGCACGGGAGTACTGACCACAACCCACCGGACCGTGGGAGATATGGATCATGTCCTTAATCGGACCCCATACCACACCCTTGGAACCGGCATAGGCACAACCACGAATGGTCATTACACCCGGCAGGGATTTACGGTTGGAAGTAATGCACTTCTTAGACTGTTCAACGCTCTGGTCGTTTGCAGTCAAGTGCTTGGCGCGATCTTTCTTCGCGTCCTCAGGATAGACTTCGAGCACTTCCTGAATAAGCGCTTCTGTCTCTTCACGAGTCATCGTTGCCATTGTTTAACTCCTATCATCGCCACCTAATCCGGTGGACGTTGAAGTTGAGGGACGGGACGCGGCCATTCCGCGCCCCTGAACAACCAAATAGCTTAGGCAGTTGCTTCAGCCGCCAGCTCTTCAGCAGTCTTACCAACGATGGACTCGTCTTCCTCTTCGAGGATACCGAAGCTCATCATTACGTCTTCGAGTTCGTCCATGCTCAGCGGGGTCGGAACAACAAACATGGTGTTGTCGATAACCTTTTGAGCCAGAGCGCGGTACTCGTCAGCCTGCTTGGCTTTCGGGTTGTACTCGATAACAGTCATACGGCGAATCTCCGCACGCTGTACTTCGTTGTCGCGAGGAACGAAGTGGATCATCTGGGTACCAAGCTGGCGAGCCAGTTCCATGATCAGTTCGTCTTCACGGGCAGTGTTGCGGCTGTTGCAGATCAGACCGGCCAGGCGAACACCACCTGAGCTGGCATATTTAACGATACCTTTGGCGATGTTGTTGGCAGCGTACATAGCCATCATCTCACCAGATACAACGATGTAGATTTCCTGAGCTTTGTTTTCACGGATAGGCATAGCGAAGCCACCGCATACAACGTCACCCAGTACGTCGTAGAATACGAAGTCGAGGTCTTCGTCGTAGGCACCTTCCTCTTCGAGGAAGTTGATGGCGGTGATTACACCGCGACCGGCGCAGCCTACACCCGGCTCAGGACCGCCGGACTCGACGCATTTAACGTCGCCGTAACCGACAGACAGTACATCTTCCAGTTCCAGGTCTTCTACGGAACCGGCTTCCGCCGCCAGGTGCATTACAGTAGTCTGTGCCTTGGAGTGCAGGATCAGACGGGTTGAGTCAGCCTTGGGGTCACAGCCCACAATCATGACCTTCTTTCCTGCCTCGGCGAGAGCCGCGACAAGGTTCTGGGTGGTGGTGGACTTGCCGATGCCACCTTTGCCGTAAATCGCGCATTGACGTAAAGCCATGGTATTTTCTCCTTGCGTTGCGATAAGTTGGACCGATGTCGAGTGTTGTTGAGCAAGGAGCGTACCAACGCAGAAAACACCACTTAAGTCACTGTTATTTATGGATATATTTTTTAACAAACAAAGATTTTGTAAGGTTTGATCTACGACAAAGCCACGACTGCTGTATGGATACCGACAAAACCTCAAAGCCCCGCGAAGCCGCCGCACAGACCCTGCCCCGCCAGGCCTGCCTCCCGATTAACCGCTGCAATCTGCCCGCGGTCATCCTCGGCAGCCTGACCTTCCAGCAGCATCCCACCGCGCTCTCTATCGATGGTGTGGAGGTACTACACCGGGATCTGATGCGTCGGCTGGACGGGATCAAAGACCCGGGCAACCGCGCACAACAGTTTATCGATTACATGACGGTGCACTTTCTATTGAATGCACTCGATGAAGCGGGACTGGATGAAGAGAGCCGACTGGATCGAAGTAAGGCCGACTATCGACGCCTGCTGCGTGGCTGGTCCTTCGACTCCGACAGTCGTGACGCTGCGGTGATGAAGGGTTGGGTGGAAACGCGTTTTGGTCTGCTACCCCGCTTTCACCAGCAACCGATCCGCAGCAGCGATGACGAGGCCTACCAACAATATCAGCACGCCTACGCCCAGGGACTCTACAACACCAACTCCCTGGAGGCGCAGCTGGATCTGCTCTACACCTATTGCCAATACGAACTACAGCGGCAATTTCCTGAGCAGACACTTATTGCACTCTACCGCGGCAGTAACGATGTCGAGCAGATGCGCCACCCGCAAACCGACAACAATAAAAAGCCCCTGCTGCTTCTCAATAACCTGAACTCCTTTAGTAGCGATATCGAACGCGCCTCGGAATTTGGCGATCGGGTGTTCCGTATTGAGGTACCGTTGAGCAAAATCGTCTTCTATTCAGAGCTCATCCCCAGCTATTTAAAGGGAGAAAACGAGTACATTGTCATCGGCGGCGTCTATCAGGCGGAACAGGTAATGTAGGTCGACAGGTTTGTTGGCTTTGCGACAAAGTCCTTACCACACACCACGTCCTACCTATAAAAACAACACCTTAGGAAGCGGCCCGATAATTGCTGTAACCAAGTAAATCCATCAGACACTAGTGGGATCACTCATGGAACAGCAACTCATCGATACCATCAAGACCGGCCTTAAGGACGGCAGCATCATCCCCTATCTGGGGCCACAGGCATTGAGCGGCTCCGTGAATGCAGCAGGTGACCCGATTCCGGCAGACAGCGACAGCCTGATCCTGGCGATGAATAACGGCCGCCCGATGGCACCGAAACTGATGTACGAATTTCCCCGCGCCGCGATGAACCTGGAATTGAAGCGCGGCCGCTCGTTCATTACCCGCTTCCTGAATAAACTTTACGGCGATACCGAATGGAGTCGCGCACCGATTCACGACTGGCTCAAGGCGACAAAACCCGCCTGCGTGATCGACATTAACCGCGACATACAGCTGCAGCAGAGCTACAACGATACACCGCACAATCTGATGATCGGCATTGCCCGTATCGGTGGTACCGACTTCCGTTACAAACTCTATTACTACGACGGTAGTCAGTACAAAGAGATCACCAATGAAGAGGCAGACGCCTCTCTGCCGCTGCTGATAAAACCCATGGGCTCGCCGCAACCTGAGGCCAACTACATTGCCTCCGATGCGGACTATGTGGATTACATTACCGAGTTAATGGGTGGCTTTGGCGTACCAAAATTCTTCAAGGAATACCGTAAAGAGAAACGCTATCTGTTAATCGGCTTAAGCCTGAACCGGGATACCGAACGCATGGTGCTGCACGATATCAGTCTTGATCGTGCCAAAGAATCCGGTTGGGCAATCATTCCGAACGCAACGGAAAAAGAAAAACGTTTCTGCAAAACCAAACTGAATATGGAAGTGATCGATATGCCACTGGCAGAATTCATGCAGGCCTTTGGTGTCGAAGTACCGGAAACGGTCGAGGCATAAAGATGGCGCACCACTTCAAACCCTGTGTCAGTCGTATCGCCTGCACCGAGGATGGCACACATTGTCGTGCCTGTGGCAGAAGCCATGAAGAGATCAACGCACTACGTAGCCTGGTCAATCAGGTCACTGATTTTGCGTTGGGAATGGATTACGACAATAACGAGGAATTTCTTGAATACCTGAAATCCAAGGTATTGAAGAAAGTAAAAAGCGCCAAACAATCTGCCTAGCGCTAACAAAGTTTTCCCACAACACCAGCATCATCGGTGCAGGTGTTGTGGGTGAGTTGAATCTGTTCTAGTCGAGATAGAAAAAGCGCTTTAGCCATCCACCGCCTTTACGCGCTTCACTGCTCTGAATAATCGTATCGATATTAGCCTTAACCGCCGATACGTAGTCCGCATCATCATGCTTGATGTGGTTCACCAGCCAGTTGGCGAGCATACCGTGCAACTCCACCGCCACATCTTCTCCGTCGTCCATACGCTTGCGGTATTCACCTACGCGGCGGGTGAAAAGTTCATGGACCTTTTTGTGCGGGCGACAATATTCGTAACCCGCTTCTTCCTGAATCTCTTCTTCAAAGGCAAAGTGCGACATCGTGTATTGCACACACTCTTCAACCACCTGACGTACTGCATCGGGTCGCTGTGTCTCTTTAGCTTTTTCCAATTGATTAATAAACTCGACGATTTGTCGATGTTGCTCGTCGATAAGCTCGATACCTGTATTCAGGTCTTTTGTCCAGGTAATAGGCATAGACAAAACCTCCAGTTCCGCTCTTCTTTATTAAAGTCGTTATTCCATGAGCTATGCACTGCGCATAAATGGCATGACCTGCCATGTGACGATTATGTCACAATAACGACTAAATTGGTGGGGAATTACTAATGAAATAAATTTATTCACATTTACGCACGCTATAGAGTGGTTCTATCTCTTACACCGCATCATCCCAGGTGCGCTTACCCCAACAGTTTGCGGATAAATCCCTTGCCGCCCCTTTTCTGCTTGCGCAGTGTCGCCTGATGCAGCTTCACTGCGCCGACGTAGTCGGCATCATCCAGCTTAATGTGATTAACCAACCAACGTGCCAGCATATCGTATAGTTCAGTGGCGACATCTTCATCGGCCCTGAGGCGCCGCTGATATTCCGAAATTCGTTGCGTAAACAGCGCATGCACCTTGCGGTGAACATCAAGAAATTCGTATCCCGCCTGCTGCTGCAGCTGTTCTTCATAGGTGAAGTGTGTGCAGGTATAGTCGACACAGTCATCGACAACTTTCGCTACTAAGGCTTTATCCTGCTGTAAACGAGCTGTCTCAAGATCATTAATAAATTCGACAATACGTCGATGCTGATTGTCGATTTCCGCTATCCCTGTGTCCAGTTCGTCGGACCATACAATTGACATCCCAACCCCCTAAACGGCCTCAGGAGCGCAATCCACTCCGCCGACCAATACATACCCCCGGGCAAATATCAGTGACACATACTGTGTCATTAACTTACTTATAATGTGGAATTTCGACGCCATTCTGACTGATCAGCGCCTCTGGAGAAAGGACTCTGACCACAGATTAACATTGTTTACAATCCCTATAACAACAGAATTGGTACGGTTTTGGCAATTTTGTCGGAATGACGGGCACAAAAAAGCCGACTAGATAGTCGGCTTCTCTTTATTGGTCGGGGCGAGAGGATTTGAACCTCCGACCACCTGCACCCCATGCAGGTGCGCTACCAGGCTGCGCTACGCCCCGAAATTTCGACTCCCCTGCGGGGAATGAGCCGCGCATCATACACCAGTTGTCCCCGGTTGAGAACACGAATGTTGGTTTGCGGGATGTAACTCGTAAAAGAAAGGCTGAACGCCGAAAAACGCCGTAAAAACTAGCGTTTCAGGATATCCAGTACCTCTTCCAGCTCGACTCTCAATTGCTTGATGATCTGCTGGCTCTGGTTGGCGTCAGTCCGGTTATCATCGCTCTCCAGTTGCTGGCGCGCACCACCAATGGTGAAGCCCTGTTCGTACAGCAGGGCGCGGATCTGACGAATAATGATGACGTCCTGGCGCTGGTAATAGCGGCGATTGCCACGACGCTTGACCGGCTTGAGCTGAGGGAATTCCTGCTCCCAGTAACGCAACACGTGAGGTTTTACGCCACAAAGCTCGCTCACCTCACCAATGGTGAAGTACCGCTTGCCGGGAATCGGAGGTAATTCGTTATTGTTGCTGGGTTCCAGCATACGCCTCTACTCGTGCCTTGAGTTTTTGTCCTGGACGGAAAGTGACCACGCGACGGGCGGTGATCGGTATTTCCTCACCTGTCTTGGGGTTTCTTCCGGGTCTTTCGTTCTTATCGCGCAGGTCAAAGTTGCCGAAACCGGACAATTTCACCTGATAGCCGTTCTCCAGTGCGACACGCACTTCCTCGAAGAACTGCTCAACCAGTTCCTTGGCCTCGCGTTTGTTCAGTCCAAGCTCATCGAAGAGCTTTTCGGCAATGGTAGCTTTGGTCAATGCCATGTTTACTCTCTTAAAGTCGCTCCCAGTTCTCGAACCAGGGAATTCACCACCCGCTCGATTGCAGCATCAACTTCTTCGTCAGTAAGAGTGCGCGATTGTGCCTGTAAGGTCAAGCCCAAAGCAAGACTTTTTCTACCTGAATCAATGCGTTCCCCAGCATAGAGGTCAAACAGCTTTAAGTTTTGCAGACCCTCTGGAGCGGCGTTTTTGATGCAATTTAGCACCTCATCAGCGCTGATCGCCTCATCCACCAAAACAGCAAGATCGCGTCGAATAGCCGGAAATTTAGATATTTCGGCGAATTTCGGCACACTTTTCTCGCTCAGCATATCTGCTTTAATTTCAAAGAGATAGCAATGTCCGCGCAGATCGAAGGACTTTTCCAGGGCCGGATGGAGTGCTCCCAGCCACCCCGCGGGCTGATCACCAAAGTAGATTCTGGCGCTCTGACCGGGGTGCAATGCGGGGTGATTTTCCGCCACAAAACGGAAGTGATCCGCCTTTCTGGTCAGCGCCAGCAGCGCCTCTACATCCGCCTTGGCATCGTAGAAATCGACCTTACGCTCGGCGCTGCCCCACTGCTCCGGCAAGGCCGGGCCGTAGATCAGTCCGGCAAGCATGTTTTCCTGACGCAGCTCGTCGCCCTGGCCAACAAAACTGAGACCGTACTCGAACAGACGTACCCGACTCTGCTGTCGATTCAGATTGCGTTGCAGCAGCGGCAACATGCCCGCCCACAGGGTGGTGCGCATCACCGACAGATCATTGGAAATAGGATTGGCCAGGGTAATGCCCTGCCCTTCTGGATCGAGCTGCTTCAGTACTGAGGGATCGACAAAGCTGTAGCTAATTGCCTCCTGATAACCGCGATTGACCAGCAGACGGGAAAAATCGCTGCGTCCAAGTCGCGCTTCAGGCTGCGCTTGCATCATCAATGAACCCAGCGGACGTTTGCTGGGCAGATTCTCGTAACCGATGATCCGTCCGACCTCTTCGATCAGATCCACTTCGATAGTAATGTCGAAACGGAACGACGGCGCAGTCACCTGCCAGCCATCATCGACTTTGTTCAGGCTCATGCCGAGACGCTTCAGAATATCCTCGATATCGGGCGCCGCGATCTCGGCACCGAGAATGCGTGCAGTACGCTGCAGGCGTAGATGAATCGGATGACGAACAGGTAACGCCTCAGCGCTCACCACCTCTTCCAAACGTCCCGCTTTACCGCCGACAATCTCCAGCAACAATGCGGTTGCACGTTCCATTGCACGCTCGGCAAGCTCAGGATCGACACCACGCTCAAAACGATGCGAAGAATCGGTGTGCAATCCGTAACGACGTGCACGACCGGCAATACTATCCGGGGCAAAGAAAGCACTCTCAAGGAAGATATCGACGGTTGCATCGTTCACCGCGGAGGCATCGCCACCCATCACACCGGCCATCGCCAGTGGTCCTTTATGATCAGCAATCACCAGCGTTTCTGAATCGAGCTCCACTTCCTGCTCATTCAGCAGCAGCAGTTTTTCACCCTGTTTTGCCCGGCGAACAATAATGCCCTTATCCAGTTTCGCCAGGTCAAAGGCGTGCATTGGTTGCCCCAACTCAAGCAGTACGTAGTTGGTCACATCGACGATCGGACCGAGACTGCGAATACCGCTACGACGTAGGCGCTCCTGCATCCACAGCGGTGTTTCAGCTTTAACATTAACGCCGCGAATCACACGGCCGATGTAACGCGGGCAATCATCAGGGGCATCGACGGTGATGGCAAAGGTATCGTCGATGGCAGCGGGAACACTTTTGATCTCCGGTCCATTCACTGCAGCCTGATTCAGTACCCCAACTTCACGGGCAACACCCGAAACGCTCAGGCAATCACCACGATTCGGTGTCAGACCCAGTTCGATAGTGACATCATCGAGCTTTAGATAATTGCGAATGTCCTCACCCACCGGCGCATCGGCAGGCAGTTCCAGCAGCCCACTGGCGCTCTCGGCAAGGCCGAGCTCTGAAGCAGAACAGAGCATGCCCGCAGAAGGCACGCCGCGCAGCTTGGCTTTTTTGATCTTGAAGTTACCGGGCAGCACTGCACCGACCACCGCAACAGGCACTTTCAAGCCTTCGCGCACATTGGCCGCACCGCAAACAATACCGAGATTTTCCTTATCGCCAACCGTGACTTCGGTGACACGCAACTTGTCTGCATCCGGATGCGGTTCAACTTTAACAACTTCACCGATCAACACGCCACTAAACTCACCGGCCACCGGCTCGATGGCATCCACCTCGAGACCAGCCATGGTCAGCTGGTGGCTCAATTCATCGGTAGAGTTGGCAGGATTCACCCACTCGCGCAACCACGCTTCACTGAATTTCATATCGTCTTAAACCTGAGTAATTTTTATTCGCGCCAGAACAAACGGACTTAATTAAACTGCTGCAGAAAACGCAAATCGTTTTCAAAAAACAGTCGCAGATCGTTCACGCCGTAACGTAGCATCGCCATCCGCTCGACACCGATACCAAAGGCAAAACCGCTATATTTTTCACTGTCGATACCGACATGACGGAAGACTTCCGGGTGCACCATGCCGCAACCTAGGATCTCGATCCAGCCGGTACCACTACAGACACGACAACCTTCACCACCACACATCACACACTGAATGTCGGCTTCGGCAGAAGGTTCGGTAAAGGGGAAATAGGAGGGACGAAAACGTACCGCCAACTCCTGTTCAAAGAAGTTGCGCAGAAAGTCATCGAGTATGCCTTTCAGATCGGCAAAGCTTACCTGCTCATCGACCAGCAGACCTTCGATCTGGTGGAACATCGGCGAGTGACGGAGATCAGAATCGCAGCGATAGACACGCCCGGGGGCGATCAGACGCAGCGGCGGTTGCTGCTGTTCCATCTCACGGATCTGCACCGGCGAAGTATGCGTGCGCAACAGAGTGTGCGCATCGAAATAGAAAGTATCGTGCATCGCACGAGCCGGATGGGTTTCCGGAATATTCAGCGCTTCGAAGTTGTGGAAGTCGTCTTCGATCTCCGGTCCTTCGGCAACGGTAAAACCGAGTTGCGCAAACAGTGACTGGATACGCTCCATGGTCTGGGTGATCGGATGCAGGCCACCGCTCGGCTGGCCACGTCCCGGCAGGGTCACATCAATGCGCTCCCCTTCCAGTCGTGCATTCAACACCGCTTCCTGCAACGACTGCTTGCGCGCTTCAATCGCCTGCTGCACAGCGGCCTTGGCCTGGTTGATCACCTGGCCTGCCTTGGGTCGCTCCTCGGCGGGCAGTTTTCCCAGTGATTTCATCTGCTCGGTGAGTACGCCCTTCTTGCCCAGATACTGCACCCGGATATCTTCCAGTGCCTGCATCTCGGTGGTGGCGGCAATCGCCGCTTCGGCTTCTTTTACCAGCGCCGTTAAATCGTCCACGCCATCTACTCCGATTATTTTCCTGTTTTGCCAAAACAAAAGGGGGAAAGACTGTCAGGCCTTTCCCCCTTCTGTGTGAAGCGGCGGTCTATGCCGTACCGCTTCGATTCGTTGCTCAGGCCAGTGCGTTTTTCGCGGTGTTCGCCAGGGCAGCAAAACCTGCCTTGTCGGTCACAGCGATATCAGCCAGTACCTTACGGTCGATAGCAACGCCAGCCTTGTTCAGGCCGTCGATCATGCGGCTATAGGAGAGACCGCATTCACGGGAAGCAGCGTTAATACGTGCGATCCACAGTGCACGGAACTGACGCTTGCGCTGACGACGGTCACGATAGGCGTATTGACCGGCTTTGATAACTGCTTGCTTGGCGACGCGGAAAACATTCTTGCGACGACCGTAGTAGCCCTTGGCCTGGGCCATAATCTTTTTGTGTCGGGCACGAGCCTGAACACCACGTTTTACTCTTGGCATCGTTCCTTACTCCTCAGCTATAGGGCAACATGCGGCGTACCATTGGTACGTCGACGGCGGCAACCATTTCACCAGAACGCAGCTGACGCTTACGCTTGGTCGGTTTCTTGGTGAGGATGTGACGACGGAACGACTGGTTTCGCTTGAAACCGCCAGCGCTCTTTTTAAAACGCTTGGCCGCGCCACGATTGGTTTTCATCTTTGGCATTGCTTATTACTCCAAAACCACGCATTGCATTTTAGTTAAAACGCGCGTTTGCGACTGTGGGCACCTTAATGGATGGACAGTAGCGCGTCGCGAAGCAGGCAGAGCCTACTTCTTCTTTTTCGGGGCAAGCAGCATCACCATTTGCCGACCTTCCATCTTCGGGAACTGTTCCACTGTTCCCAGTTCTGCAAGGTCTCCCTCGATCCGCTTCAACAAATCGCGGCCGAGTTCCTGGTGTGCCATTTCACGGCCACGGAACCGTAAGGTTACCTTGACCCTGTCCCCGTCATTGAGGAAGCGTGTCAGGTTGCGCAGTTTGACCTGATAGTCTCCCTCTTCCGTCCCTGGACGAAACTTAACTTCTTTTACATGAACCTGTTTCTGGTTCTTTTTCGCTGCCTGAAGTTTCTTCCGCTGTTCGAACTGGAACTTGTTGTAGTCCATGATGCGGCAGACCGGCGGATCGGCATCCGGAGATACCTCTACCAGATCCATATCCGCTTCTTCAGCGAGTTCCAGTGCTTTTTCGGTGGAAATCACACCTACCTGCTCACCATCCTGATCGATGAGCCGTACTTCCGGGACCCGAATTTCTTCGTTCAGGCGGGTCTGTTTCTCTTTGGCAGCGATTGCTTAAATCCTCTAAACAGTTAAGCCGCGGCTCGCGATCTCGGTGGAGAGCAGGTTGGCAAGCTCCTCAATGGGCATACTGCCAAGGTCTTCACCACTACGCGTGCGCACGGCCACGGAACGATTTTCGACTTCGCGATCACCGACTACCAGCAGGTAAGGGACGCGGAGTAACGTGTGCTCGCGGATTTTAAAGCCGATCTTCTCATTTCTCAAGTCGGATTTGACCCGAATCCCCTGATTTTTCAAAGAATCTTCGACTTCACGGACAAACTCGGCCTGATTATCGGTAATGTTCATCACCACAGCCTGGGTCGGCGCCATCCACAACGGGAACGCACCGGCGTGATGTTCGATGAGAATACCGATAAAACGCTCCATCGAACCGAGGATTGCGCGGTGCAACATCACCGGCACCTGCTTGCTGCCATCCTCGGCAATATAGTGGGCGTCGAGACGGCCCGGCATGGAGAAATCGACCTGAATGGTGCCGCACTGCCAGACCCGACCGAGGCAGTCCTTCAGCGAGAACTCGATCTTCGGTCCGTAGAAGGCGCCCTCGCCCGGCTGCAGATCCCAATCCAGGCCCTTGGCATTGAGCGCCCGCTCCAGCGCGTGCTCCGCCTTGTCCCACACCTCGTCGGAACCGACGCGCTGCTCGGGACGGGTGGAGAGCTTAATAATGATGTCGTTAAAGCCGAAGTCCGCATAGACCTTGTACAACAGGTCGATGAACACCGAGACCTCATCCTGGATCTGATCTTCGCTACAGAAGATGTGCGCATCGTCCTGGGTAAAGTTACGTACCCGCATAATGCCGTGCAGGGTGCCGGACGGTTCGTTGCGGTGGCAGGAACCGAACTCGGCCAGCCGCAGCG